>JBLMZA010000001.1:0-10440 GCA_050258555.1 Acidobacteriota bacterium
TGCCCGGCGCGGAGGATCTTGATGAAATTGGTGATGAATTTGAGCCAGAACATGCGGCAAGTCTCCTGAAATTTTTCTGACAGTAGTTAAAAGTACGGCATGTTCGGGAGAGAAGCAATAATGCCCGAAGAACAGAAAAGCGCATGCCTCCGGAAAAGAATGCATGCGCTCTGCGAACGGCACATCGGACAACGATTATTTTGCGGCGACGGGCTCGAATTTCACGACGGCGTTCTTGACCGGCGGAATCGAGCGCAGATAGGTGAAGATCGCGCGGAGGTCTTCCTCGGTCATGCCGGCATACATCGTCCACGGCATCGCCGTGTAATAGCCGACCTTTTTCGGATCGAGGCTCTGCGCTTCTTCCTTCGCATAATACTTGAAGCGCCCCACGAAGTCATCCTCCGTCCAGCGGCCGATGCCGGTTTCTTCATCGGGCGTGATATTGGCCGTGCGGATGATGCCGACCTGCGTGTCGAAGACGTTGCCGCCCGCGAACTCCATGCCCGGCTTCGGCTCTCCCTTCTCGGTCGGCGTATGGCAGGCCGCGCAGAGCGCGGCATTGACGAGATAGCGGCCGTACTCGAGCTTGTTCTTCCGATCGGGTTCGGACACCGGCACATGCTTCTGCGGCACGGCCCGGATGAACATGCTCACCGGAAAATCGACCGTCGATTTTTCCACCGTGTTCTCGATGGGTTTGAGCGTGCGCACATAGGCGATGATCGAATAGAGATCTTCATCGGTCATCTTCGTGAAATGCGTGTAGGGCATGAGGGGAAAGAGAACGGTGTTGTCCTTCTTCACGCCGCTTGTGATCGCGCGAAAGAGTTCGCCGTCCGAATAATGGCCGATGCCGGCCGGCGTGATGTTGCTCGCATAGAGCGTGCCCGGGAGTCCTTCCTCCTGCCCGAAGCGCTGGCCGCCCTTGCCCTCGGTGCCCTTCATGACCGGAGCGGCGAAGAGCTCCAGGTTGCGCACCGAATGACAGTCGATGCAGATCGAGACGTGATTGACCAGGTAGCGCCCGCGCTCGATGCGCGCCGGCGTGCGGTCGATGGTGAGCTGGGCGGGACCGTCCACCGCCGGATAATGCAGAAAGTAATATGCCACGAAGCCGATCACGGCAACAAGCACAATGGCGAGAACCAATCCTGCAACACGTAACGCTTTTTTCATCGTTCTTCCCCTCCTCATGAATTGTGATGACAAAATATGAGTAGAATAACAGGAAAGAACAGCAATTAGTTTCGCGAGGATCCGGCTGTCAGAGCCGCACGGCGCCGTCGTTCTCGACGGCCATCACTTCCACGCTTGAAGAAAGTCCGTGCCGGGCAAATGCGGCGCGCATGGCCTCGCCGATTTCCGTTTCGTTCGACCGGGCAAAGGAGAAGACCGTGGGACCGGCGCCGCTGATATTGCAGGAGAGCGCGCCCGAAGCCAGCGCGGAGCGCTTCACGTCGTCATAGCCCGGAATGAGCTGCGCCCTGTACTGCTCGTGCAGCCGGTCCGATGTCGCATAGCGCAGCGCCGAAAAGTCGCCGCAGATCATCGCCGCCACAAGCGAGGCGACGTTTTCGAGATTGGCCACGGCATCCTTCAGCGTCACCTGATCGGGCAGGATCTTCCGCGCCTGGCTCGTCAGAAGCTGGAAGTGCGGAGAGCACGCGATCACAGAAAGCTGCTGCGTGATCCGGACCGACCGGCAGTGCAAGCGCCCCTCCCGGTCGAACGCGTTGATCGTGAATCCGCCCTTGAGCGCCGCAGAGACATTGTCCGGGTGCCCCTCGATCTTCACGGCGCACTCGAGCATCTGATCGCGCGAACAGTCCGTTCCCAAAAGTTCATTGGCAAGGAAGACGCCGCCCGCGATCGCCGCGCCCGAGCTGCCGAGTCCGCCCGATGCGGGAATGCCGTTTTCGATCAAGAGCGAAAACGGCGGCAGCACGGCGCCCGCATCGGCCGCGAAGATCTTCATGCTCCGGTAGACGAGATTGGTCTCGTCTGTGGCGATGTGATCGCGTCCGTTGCCTTCCACCGTAATCTGCGGCACGCCCGAACGAGCGCCCTCGGTTTCGGCTTTCAGCGTAAGGTAACGGTTCAAGGCAAGACCGAGCGTGTCGAAGCCGGGACCGATATTGGATGTGGAGCAGGGAATGCGGACAGTGATCATGGGAACACGGGAAAAAAATAATTACGCCAAATAGGTTTTCATCGCATCGAGCGAGGGTTCGATATCCACCGGCGGATTGGCATGCGCGCGCCGATGCGCGATGTGATAATCGACGATCACCTGCGGGTCTTTCAGAATATTGCCCGTCAGAATGCCGACCACCGTTTCCTGCGGCCTGATCACGCCCGATTGCATGAGCACGCGGATGCCGGCCACCGTGGCGCACGAGGCGGGCTCGGCGCCGATGCCTGCCGCATCGACGCAGGACTTCGCTTCAAGAATTTCCTCATCGCTCACCGACTCGACGACGCCGTCGGTCCATTTGATCGAGCGCACGGCCTTCGCGTAATTGACCGGGTCTCCGATCTTGATGGCCGTGGCCACGGTTTCGGCTTTCTGGGGCGCAAGCGCCTTGAAATTGTTCTTGTAGGCTTTGTAAAACGGACTTGCGCCCGAGGCCTGTATGACGGCAAAGCGCGGCATCTTCCTGATCATGCCGAGCTCGTAGGCTTCATGCAGCGCCTTGCCGAAGGCGCTCGTGTTGCCGAGATTGCCTCCGGGAAAGACGAACCAGTCGGGCATTGTCCAGTCGAGCTGCTGCAGCGTCTCCCAGATCACGGTCTTCTGTCCCTCGAGACGGAACGGGTTGATTGAATTGAGCGGATAGGCCGCAAGCTTTTCCTGCGCCTCGCGGATCAGGCGCATGCAGTCGTCGAAGTCGCCGTTGACCACGAGCGTCTTCGTGCCGTAGGCCAGAGCCTGCGAAATTTTTCCGATGGCCACCGAGCCTTTGGGAATCAGGACAAGCCCGATCATGTCCGCTTCGCTGGCATAGGCCGCAAGCGAGGCGGAGGTGTTGCCGGTCGATGCGCACGTGACGGCCTTCTGCCGGAGCGCGCGCGCCTGCGTGATCGCAACGGTCATGCCGCGGTCCTTGAACGAGCCGGTGGGATTTTCCCCCTCGTGCTTCAGGAAAAATTTCTCGGGCGAAAGTCCGAGCCATGCGGCGATCTTCCTGCTCCGATAGAGCCGCGTCATGCCTTCCTGCTTCGAGACCACCTGGGCATCATCGAGCGAGGGAAGCACGAGTTCCTTGAAGTGCCACACGCCGCCCGAGGGCTGGCCCTGTATGCGCGCGCGCTTGGCCGAATAATAGGATGTGGAAAGCGAATGCCGCTGCTTCAGGAGCGCAAGGTCGTGCACCACATCCAGGAGTCCGTTGCAGGCGGAACAGGTGAAGCGCACTTCATCGAGGGCGTATTCTGTGCCGCATTCGATGCATTTGAGAAGTGAGATCATTGTGCTGCGTGTGTGTGTAGTAGAACCAAGGAGGGCCTATTCAGTGAGGATCGACCGTCCTGCCGCGTAAATTTATTAAGAGAAGTATTCTTATAACATAATAAATTTTCACTCTCGGTCAATCGTTTTTCGGCGCTTTTTTTTGCGGGAAGATCAGGAATGCTTCTTCACGAACGAGACGATCACCATCGCATCCCCGATCGGATCGAGAGACGGAGAGGCGTGCTCGTGCGACACGCGCGTCTGCAGGCGCTCGGCGGCCGAGCGCACATCGGAAGGAAAGATCGAGGAGACGGCGCAGCGCCGCAGCATCGTGATCACATCGTCGGCAGGCGAAAGCCCCGATTTGCCGGTGAGACTGTATTCGTGGAGCGCGATGCCGGCAATGCGCCGCGCGCTCGTGCGGAGCCGTCCGTCATGGCCCATTTTCTTCGCCAGATCGGCGCGGACCATTTCCGCATCGATGTCATTGAGCCAGAGTTCGTTCTGTATCATCACGCGGTGCTCCCCCCTTCTTTCTCTCTCTCGTTTATCCGTTTGCTATTCGACAGCCGCGCTGACTTCCGTCACATCCAACACGCGCTTCAGCTCCCTGGGATCGATCTCGACCAGGAATCCGCGCTTGCCGCCGTTGATGTAAATTTTTTCAAGGTCAAAGATCGTCCGCTCCGCATAGACGGGCATTTTCGTGCGCGTGCCGAAGGGCGAGCATCCGCCGACCTGATATCCGGTGAGGCGCGTCACCGACTGCTCGGTCACGGGCGTGACCTGCTTCACGCCGAGCGTGCGCGCCAGCTGCTTTGTCGATACTTCCCTGTCCCCGTGCATGAGCACGATGAGCGGAGAGCGCGGATCGGTTTCCATGACGAGCGTCTTGATCACACAGTGCTCATCCACGCCGAGCTCCACGGCGCTTGCATGCGTGCCCCCGTGTTCCACATACTGATAGAGGCGCGGAATAAATGCGATCGCCTTTTCGCGCAGGAAGCGCACGGCGGGCGTCACCGGAATATCGGAAGATTTCGCCATCGTGAATTGTCTAGAGTTGGTCCTTCAGCTTCGCCAGAAGCTTCAATGCCTCGAGCGGCGTCATCCGGTCGATATCCGCCTTCTTAATGATAGAACGGATTTCATCGTCCTTCAGTTCGAACATCGTGATCTGCGGCGAGGACGAAGGGGGCGCATGCAGATGCCGCGCGGCGCTCTTGGACTTCGCGCCCGAGCCGCCCTGCACCGTGAGCTCGGTGCTTTCAAGATTCGCGAGGATCGTCTTTGCCCGATCGGTCAGTTCCTGGGGCAGCCCCGCCATCATCGCCACCTGTATGCCGTAGGAGTGATCGGCCGTGCCGGGCGTGACGGTGTGCAGGAAGATCACCTTGTCTCCGTACTCCCGCACATCGACCTTGTAGTTGCGTATGCGCGGGAAAAGCGCGGCAAGCTCGTTCAACTCGTGATAGTGCGTGGCAAAGAGGGTTCTTGCGCCGATCTTTTCATGAAGAAATTCCGTGAGCGCCCAGGCAATCGAGATGCCGTCGAACGTGCTCGTGCCCCGGCCCACTTCATCGAGCAGAATGAGGCTGCGCTTAGTGGCGCGGTTGACGATCGTCGCCGCCTCGTGCATCTCGACCAGGAATGTCGATTCGCCGGAAACAATATTGTCGCTGGCGCCGACGCGCGTAAAAATATGATCGACCATGCCGATTGCGGCGCGCCGCGCCGGAACGAACGAGCCGGACTGGGCCAGGAGCACGATGAGTCCCACCTGACGGAGGAACGAACTCTTTCCGCTCATATTCGGCCCGGTGATGATCAGCACCTGTTCGGCGTCCGCATCGAGCCGGACGGAGTTCGGAATATAGGCCTCGCCCACCGGCAGCATCGTCTCGATCACCGGATGCCGGCCCTCCTCGATCTCGAGCGCCAGACCCTCGTTCACATCGGGGCGCGTGTAATGCTGCTCATCGGCCGCAACGGCAAGCGAGGCCAGACAGTCGAGCACGGCGATCTGTCTGGCGTTGTGCTGGATCTCTGCCGCATGCTGCGAGGCAGAGAGCCGGAGCTCCTGAAACAGGCGCGACTCGAGCGCGAGGATGCGCTCTTCGGCGTTCAACACCTTGTCCTCGTATTCCTTGAGCTCGGGCGTGATGAAGCGCTCGGCATTGGCCATCGTCTGCTTGCGGATGTATTCCGAGGGCACCTTGTCCTTGTTCGTATGCGTGATCTCGATATAATAGCCGAAGACGTTGTTGAAGCCGATCTTGAGCGACGAGATGCCGGTGCGCTCGCGCTCCTTCTGCTGCAGATTGGCGATCCACTCCTTGCCGGAGTGCGAGAGCCGGCGGAGTTCATCGAGCTCGGAAGAAAAGCCGTCGCGGATCACGCCGCCGTCATCGAGCTTCGCCGGCGGATCATCGGCAATCGCCCGGGCGATCTCGCAGGCCAGTTCATCGAGCACGATGAGGCCGGAGCCAAGTTCGGCAAGCGTCGCAAGTGTGGCCGCTGCCGATGCATGCTCGACGGCGGCATGCGCGATCAGATGCTTGAGCACGGGCAGACGCTCGATGATCGCTTTCAGGGCCAGGAGCTCCCTCGGATTGGCGCGCCCGGTGGCGATGCGCGCGATGAGGCGTTCCATATCGCCGATTTCTGAAAGCTGGGCAAGAAGCGAATGCCGCAGCGAGGAGAATTCCACAAGCGATGCCACGCCGTCGAGCCGCCAATTGATGCGGGTGACATCCTTCAAGGGCTGCGAGATCCATTTCTTCAGGAGCCTCGCCCCCATGGGCGTGCTGGTGCGGTCGATCACCGAAAAGAGCGTTCCTTCGCTTGTGCCGCCGAATGAGGAGGTGATTTCAAGATTCCTTTTTGTGGCGGCATCGAGCACGATCGCGTCATCGGTCGAATACGGCACGAGCTTCCTGATATGCGCGAGGTTCGACTTCTGCGTCTCGTTCAGATAGTGCATCACGGCGCCGGCGGCCATGATGCCGATCGACATCCGGTCCTCGAGTCCGAAGCCCTTGAGCGACTGCGTCCTGAAATGACGGATGAGCGTTTCAAAGGCGTAGTCGTAGTGCAGCACCCAGTCGTCGACGGTGGTGAAGATCGCGTTCGTTACTGGACTCAACAATTCCTTGAGCGCATCCTTGTCGCGCTTCTGCACGAGGATCTCGGAAGGGGCAAGTGCGGCGATCTGCTCTTTCACGTCGCGCATCGGCACTTCGCTCACGCCGAATTCGCCCGTCGAGCAGTCGACGAAGGAAAGTCCGACCGTCTCATCGGCCGATGCGATGGCCGAGGGCAGCGCAATCGCGGCCAGGTAATTGTTCTGCTTCTGCTCCAGAATCTTGTCCGAGAAGGCGACGCCCGGCGTCACCACTTCGATCACATCGCGCTTGACGATGCCCTGCGCCAGTTTCGGATCCTCGATCTGCTCGCAGACGGCAACGCGCAGTCCGGCCTTCAACAGTTTCGGCAGATACGTCTCGAGCGCATGATGCGGAAATCCCGCCAGCGGCACCTCTCCCGAGGCTCCGGCGCCGCGCCTGGTGAGCGTGATGCCGAGCACGCGCGAGGTGGTCTTGGCGTCCTCCTCGAATGTCTCGAAGAAATCCCCCATCCGGAAGAGGAGGATCGTATCGGGATATTTCGCCTTGACCTGATGGTACTGCTGCATTAAGGGAGTGGACATACTTGTGCGTGCGCCGTGTGAAAAAGAAAAAAAATTGACACCATAGTATAGAAAAAAATCGAGGGTTCTGCAAGGCGCTTTCTGTGGAAGTTCGCCGCGATTTTCATATATTTATCATACCATGGCCAAAGTCCTCACCAAATACGTCTGCCAGAGCTGCGGATATTCTTCTCCGCGCTGGACGGGAAAATGTCCCAATTGCAACGAATGGAACACGTTTGTGGAAGAGGCCCCGGCGCCGGTCGTGCTCACGCGCGGCACGGGCGCCGGACGCTCCTCCTCGCGCTCTCCCGGCAAGATCACTCCGCAGCCGCTGCATGCCATCGCCGCAACGCATGATGTGCGGTTCAAGACCGGCATCGGCGAATTCGACCGCGTGCTCGGCGGCGGCATCGTGGCGGGCTCGGTGATCTTGCTCGGCGGAGATCCCGGCATCGGCAAATCGACGATGATGCTGCAGGTGGCGCTGCATCTCAAGGACAAGGTCGTACTCTATGTGACGGGCGAGGAATCCCCGAAGCAGGTGAAGCTCCGGGCGGAGCGCCTGGCGCCGGCAAGCGAATCGGTGCAGCTTCTGGCCGAAACCAATCTCGGCGTCATCGCCGATGTGATGGAAGCGGCCAAGCCCGATCTGGTGATCGTCGATTCGATACAGACGCTCTACAACCCGAATCTTGAAAGCGCGCCCGGAAGCGTCGGACAGGTGCGCGAGTGCTCGGCCGTCCTGACGCGGCTTGCCAAATCGATCAACGTGCCGATCATTCTGATCGGACATGTCACGAAGGAAGGCACGATCGCCGGACCGCGCGTGATCGAGCACATGGTCGATACGGTGCTGCAGTTCGAGGGCGAACGCCACTACGCCTACCGCATCCTGCGCGGCATCAAGAACCGCTTCGGCTCCACGAACGAGATCGGCATCTTCGAGATGCACGATACGGGACTGGAGGAAGTGAAGAATCCGTCCGAAGTCTTCCTCTCGGAACGCTCGGTCGGCACATCGGGCTCATCGATCGTGGCGACGATGGAAGGCACGCGGCCCTTGCTGATCGAAGTGCAGGCGCTGGTGACCACGACGAGTTACGGCATGCCGCAGCGCAGCGCCACGGGATTCGACTATAGGAGGCTCTCGATGCTTCTTGCCGTACTGGATAAGCGCGTGGGGCTTTCGATCGGTTCCTACGACGTCTTCGTCAATATCGCCGGCGGTCTCAGAATCGACGATCCCGCGGCCGATATGGGCATTGCGCTTTCGATCGTCTCCTCGCTGCGCGACAAGACGGTCGATTCGCACGCCGTGGCGATCGGTGAAATCGGCCTGGGCGGAGAGATCCGCGCCATCTCGCATGCCGACCGGCGCATTCAGGAGGCGCAAAAGCTCGGCTTCACGAAGATCGTGGTGCCGAAAAACAACGTGAAAAAATATCAGGGCGAACGCGACCGCCGCGTGATCGGCGTCGAAACGATCGCGCAGGCGATCTACGAACTGCTGCCGGTCTAGGAACCGGCGCATATCGTCACGTTCATATTCATACACACAGAAAAAAGGATTGCACGGAATAATCGAATGACGGCTTTGGATCTGTTTGGATACGGAGGATTTCTTTTTCTGGCGGCGTGCTGGATACCCCAGTCGATTGCCACGATTAAGGCGGGAAGGGTGGATATCAAAAAATCGTTTCTCTTTCTGTATGTGATCGGCTCTCTGCTGCTGATGCTGCAGGCCATCGGACTCAACAACGGTCCGCTGATTCTCCTCAATGCGTATACGGCCGCGCAAAGCGGCTTCAATCTGTATTACGGACTCTTCCCCAGGAAAGAAAAGCATGACGAAGCTTCTGATCGCGACGCACAACAGGCATAAGAAAGAAGAGATCGCGCATCTGCTCGCGCATGAACCGTTCGAGATTCTCGATCTCGACGATGTGTCGAATGCGCCGGCCACCGTTGAAGATCAGCCCACGCTCGAAGGCAACGCGCTCAAGAAGGCGCGCGAAGCGCACGAGGCAACAGGCTTGCTCACGCTTGCCGACGACACGGGGCTGGAAGTCTTCTATCTCAATCTCGCCCCCGGCGTCTATTCGGCGCGCTATTCGGGCGAGCATGCCACATACGCAGAGAACAACCGGAAGCTCCTTGCCGCGCTCAACGGCGTTCCGCCGCGAAGGCGCAATGCCAGATTCCGCACGGTCGTGGCCATCGTGGGAACAAATATCGAGCGCACGGTCGAAGGCATGGTCGAAGGCACGATCCTCGAGGCCCCGCGCGGCACGACGGGCTTCGGCTACGATCCGCTTTTTCTTCCTTCAGGCCATACGCGCTCGTTTGCGGAAATGGACCTCGCCGAAAAAAACACGCTCAGCCACAGAGCCCGCGCCTTCGAAGCCGCAGTGCGCGCGCTCAAAGAGCTCGGCTGATCACACATCTTCGTCTCAGCGCATCAGAAG
This sequence comes from Acidobacteriota bacterium, assembly GCA_050258555.1. Classification (GTDB taxonomy): domain Bacteria; phylum Bacteroidota; class Ignavibacteria; order UBA10030; family UBA8401; genus CAISDA01. The sequence goes on from JBLMZA010000001.1 coordinate 9,611, forward strand.
CATCCTTCGCGTGGTGACGAACATCGTTCCGGGATGCTCGCGCGACGCGGCTTCGATGCGGCAGAAATAGACGCCGCTGGCCAGGCCCTCGGCATGCCACACGGCTTCATACGCGCCCGAGGCGAGATCGGCATCGACCAGTTCCGCCACGCGCCTTCCCAGCACATCCATCACTTCGAGCTTCACGCGGCTTCGTTCCTCAAGCGCATAGCGGATATGCGTCGACGGATTGAACGGATTGGGATGATTCTGCTCGAGCCGGAACTCACGCACCGCTCCTGTTTCCGCCTCACTCTTCACCGGCGTCGTATTCGATTCCCCATGCACTTCGATCTCATAGATCGAATAGCCGTAGACGGTCGCGCGCTTCGTGCCCGTGATGCGCACATAGCGCGCCGTCTGCCCGAGCGCGATCTTCACCGAGCCGCCCGTGCCGTTGGTTTCCGTTTTGACAGTCTGCCACACAAGCGAATTCGTCGAGAGCTGCACCTGATATTCCTTCGCATAGGCCGCTTCCCAGACGATGAGCATGTCGGTCAGATACGTGGATGCGCCGAGATCGATCATGATCGACTGCGGATCGGAAAACGCCGAGCTCCAGCGCGTGCCGAGGCTTCCGTCGACGGCCTTCCATCCTTCCAGTCCCGAGGCCTCGACCGATGAAACCGTGACGGTCTTATTGAGCGCAAGATTCGCCGGAGGCTTCGGAAGCACGGTCATCTCTGCCGTAAGGACATTATTCGATTCGACGCATTCGCCCACCGCATTCTCCGGATCGACGCGCGCCTCGAGCGCCATCGTTCCCGTTTCGGCCGCCGTGTACTGCCATG
>JBLMZA010000002.1:0-5368 GCA_050258555.1 Acidobacteriota bacterium
CGGCTTCGGCGTGCTCATCGGACTGCTTGCCACGAAGGAACGGAAGCTGCTTGCCACGCGCTGGCCCTGGATCGCGCTTGCGCTCACGCTTGCGATCGGATCGCCGAGCATCGTCGGACAGGTCCGCCTCGGCTTTCCCGTGTTCGGACAAATGAACGTTCTGCAATCGGTGCAGCTCGTCCATATCGACCATTTCGCATTCCTCACGGGACAGCTCTTCATACTCGGCATCTCCATCGTGCCGGCGGTAATCGGAGCGGCGGCGCTCCTGGCATCGAAGCGCTTCTCCTCGTATCGCATCCTGGGCTGGACGTTCATCGGAACATTTCTCGTACTGCTGTTTGCGCACGGCAAGGCCTATTATCTCGGCCCCATCTACCCCGCGCTGATCGGAGCGGGCGCCGCCGTGCTCGATCGCGGCCAGTCCGGACGCACGGCCGTCATCATCCGGCGCTTCGCCCTGGGAGGCATCCTCGTGCTCGGCATCGTCTTTTCGCCGCTCGGACTGCCCATTCTTCCGCCTCCGCAGATGGAGCAGTACGGCACGTCGCTCGGCCTTGCGGCCGCCGTCCGCACCAATACGGGCGAGCTGCTCCGGCTGCCGCAGGATTACGCCGACATGCTCGGCTGGGAAGACCGCGTGTCGGAAATCGCGAAGATCTACAAGCGCCTCACTCCCGCGCAGCGCAGCCAGGCCGTCATCATCGCCGACAATTACGGCGAAGCCGGCGCAATCGATTTCTACGGTCCGAAATACGGACTGCCGCGCGCCATCTGTGTGAGCGGCTCGTACTGGTTCTTCGGTCCGGGCGAGAGGCCGGGACGCGTGGCGATCACCATCGGCATCGACGAGAAGGATCTCCGCGACAACTGGCGCACCGTCACGCGCATGGCCGAACTGAGGAACGAATGGACCGTGCCCGAAGAGCAGCATCTGGAATTCTATCAATGCGAGTTCGAAAAGCAGACAGTGCAAACGCTCTGGCCGCAGTTTGAAGGAAGGAATTAGGGAGAACCATCCGCACCCGATAAACGTTTTGATAGCAAGGAAAATCGTTTTTTCAAGGATTCGGGAATTCCAGGCACCATGAATATCAAACAGCTGCATATCAGGCTGCGCGCGTCGTACACCACGGATAATCTGCACCGGATCACGACAAAGATCATCAATCTGTACAAGAACAAGCAGTACGGCTCCATCACGCAGATCATGAACGTGGTCTCCGAATACACGCAGGAAAAGGAAGAGCAGTACACGAAGGCGTTTTACAAGCTGATGATGCTGTACCATCCGGACAGGATCAATCATTATCTCGGCGAGATCGAGAAGCACTACGCGGCAAACGATTCCGCACAATTGCAGCGCTACTCGCATATCTTTCCCGTGATCGATCTCGAGCGGACGCTGCCGCTGCACGATCAGTCCACCCGGCGCAGCGCCCCGCCCGAGGAGTACGAACAGGACATGTGGGATGAGGAAGCGGCGGAATACGGATTCAGGGATACGGATGGCGAGGAGTCCGATGACGATCTCTTTGCCGAAGAGGAGGACCAGGACCTGCGCGAGATGTCGTTCATCGCCGTCTTCAAGCGCATCATCTACGGCAGAGAATCGATCGAGCTGCCGGTGTCCCATCTGCAGGATATCGACATCCTGGAGCTCTCGGGCTACGGCATTACCGATCTGGACGGCATCCGGTACTGCGAACAGCTGCGCGTGCTCGATATTTCCAACAATGCGATCATCGACATCTCGGAGCTCTCCTATCTTTCGCAGATGAATGAGCTCTACCTGGCCGACAATCAGATCAGCTTCATCGACGCGCTCGGATACATGCGCTATCTCCGCATCGCCGATCTTTCGAACAACGACATCGACGACATCTCGGCCCTCTACGAGCTCGATCATCTCGAGTTCGTCAACGTGGTGGGCAACCGCATTCCCGAGCGGCAGATCGCGGTGCTCGAGAAAAAAGGAATCATGATCATACGCTGACAAGAACACGAACCATTCACTCATCACACTGCAGCCATGAAACATACCTTTACCACAACACGCATGATGCCGCTTTTCTTCTCCGCGGCAATTCTCATGGCCGGACTTCTCGCCGCGGGATGCCGCGACGACAGCGTCGGCAACCGGTACGACGACGAGCACGGCGTGCAGGTCAACGCCTCGGCGACAGGACTCGTCCTTCGCAACAGCACGCCGGAAACCGTCTACTTCATGGCGGTCGAACGGGAGACGGCGACACGGATCGACTGGCTGCCGGGCTTCAATGCCGCCAACTCCGCCCCCTACGGCAAGGCGATCGCGGTGCCATACGACAAAATCGCCGGCTACAAACCCCAATGCGAAGTCATCGTCTACCTCTGGAACGGGCGCGATGATCCGTCGACGCATGCCATGCGCGTGGAATCGATGCGCTCGCTCATCGTGAAGACGCCGTGACGGTTTTTCGCGTCTCTGTTCCGCGCGCTTTTCAGTTTTTTCCGCCGCAAAATAATCCGTACATTACGGCGTCTTGAATGTTCATGCCCGATACAGACCGGATGTTATCAGATGACACTCATTCTCCCACTCATCATTTTCATACATGGACTGATCCACCTGATGGGATTCGTCAAAGCCTACGGCCTTGCTGAACTCCCGCAGCTGGGTCACGCCATTTCACGGCCCGCGGGCATGGCCTGGCTCACTGCGGCGGCACTCTTTTCGATATCGGCCACGGCCCAGTATTTCAACAAGGACTGGTGGTGGATCGCTGCACTGGCCGCGGTCATCATTTCACAGATACTGATTATCGGCGCCTGGCAGGATGCAAAATTCGGCACCGGTTTGAACGTCCTCATCCTGTTTGTTGCACTCGTGGGCGCCGGAGAATGGAAGTTCCAAGAAGACTCGAAGCGGCAACTGGCGGAGTTCCTTGCCGGACGCACTCCGCAACGCACGGTAGTGACGCGAGAGATGCTCTCGCATGTTCCGCCGGTGGTGCAGCGCTGGCTCGAACGCTCGAACATGGTCGGACGCGAGATGATCCATACGGTCTACATGACGCAGAAAGGCATGATGCGCACCACTCCGGACGGATCGTGGATGCCCGTCCAGGCCGAGCAGTGGTTTACGATCGAACGCCCCGGCTTCTTCTGGACGGCCGACGTGAAGGCCGCTCCCGGCGTCCACCTGGCCGGGCGCGATGAATATTTCCATGGCCGCGGACACATGTTCATCAAGGCCCTGTCGCTCTATACGGTGGCCGATGCGACCGGAAAGGAAGTCGACCAAAGCACGATGCACCGCTTCATGGCCGAAGCGGCGTGGTTTCCCTCGATCGCGCTCAGCGGCTATCTCCGCTGGGAGCAGATCGATTCGCTCCGCGCCCGAGCCACGATGACGTACGAGGGCGTGACCGCCTCGGGCATCTTCACATTCACCCCCGAAGGAGACATGGCCGCGTTCGAGGCGCAGCGCTACTATGACAGAGGCGGCACGACGACGCTCGAGCTGTGGTCGGTGCGGAACGATCCGGACGGTTTTCGCGAATTCGACGGCATCCGGATCGGCGCAAAGTCGAGCGTCACATGGAAACTCAAGGAAGGCGATTTCAACTGGTATCGGCTCGAGATCACGGGCGTTTCATACAACAAGCCGGCGGCGAATGTGGAGGAGTAAGCGACGATGAATGATTTTTTCAGGATGTTCACGCCGGTGGAGATGGCGCTCATCGCCACGCTCTTCACATGGGGCGTGACCGCGCTCGGCGCGGCGATGGTATTTTTCTTCAAGTCGATCAACCAGAAAGTGCTCAATGCGATGCTCGGCTTCGCCGCGGGCATCATGATCGCGGCTAGCTTCTGGTCTCTGCTCAAGCCGGCCATCGAAATGGCCGGAGAAGACGGCGGCGCGGCATGGGTGCCGGCTGTCATCGGCTTCCTTGCCGGCGGAGCGTTCCTCTTCCTGACCGACAAGCTCCTTCCCCATCTTCACCTCGGAGAGGAGCGCGCCGAAGGCATACACACGTCATGGAGAAGAAGCATTCTGCTCGTCTTGGCCATCACGCTGCACAACATACCCGAGGGACTCGCCGTCGGTGTCGCATTCGGCGCACTGGCCGATTCGATGAGCGCAGGGGCGCTCGGCGGCGCGATCGCGCTGGCGCTCGGCATCGGACTCCAGAACTTTCCGGAAGGCGCGGCCGTTTCCATTCCCCTCCGCCGCGAAGGATTGTCGCGGAGCAAAGCCTTCTTCATGGGACAGCTCTCCGGCTTCGTCGAGCCGCTGAGCGGAGTGCTCGGCGCCTATCTCGTGCTCCTGATCAAGCCGCTGCTTCCCTATGCGCTCTCGTTTGCAGCCGGCGCCATGATCTTTGTCGTGGTCGAAGAACTGATTCCCGAATCTCAGTCCGGTCATGAGACCGATCTCTCGACGGTCGGCGCCATGATCGGTTTTGCCGTCATGATGTTTCTCGATGTCGCACTCGGATGATCATTCCGATCGAATACATTCTCCTGATCGGCGCGCTCCTGATCCTCTTCAGCGTCCTGATCGTGAAGCTGACCGACAACCTCGGCGTGCCGACGCTGCTGCTCTTCCTGGGCATCGGCATGCTCGCCGGCTCCGAGGGTCCGGGCGGCATCTATTTCGACGACGCGCAGCTGGCGCAGTCGATCGGCGTCGTGGCGCTGATCTTCATCCTCTATGCCGGAGGCTTGGATACGAGCTGGGAGGCGGTGAAGCCCGTCATCCGCGAGGCCTCGCTCCTGGCCATCCCGGGCGTGCTGCTCACCGCGCTGTTCATCGGGCTTTTCGTCTCGTTCGTCTTTCATCTTCCCCTGCTCTCGTCGCTCCTGCTCGGAGCGGTCGTCTCGTCGACCGATGCGGCGGCGGTCTTTGCCGTGCTGCGCGCGAAGAACGTCCACATCAAAGCGAAGATCCGCCACCTGCTCGAGCTTGAATCGGGCTCCAACGATCCGATGGCGGTCTTTCTGACGATCGGCATCATACAGCTCATGATGCAGCCGCAGACGGGATTTTTCTCGGTGGCGACACTCTTTCTCGTGCAGATGGGAATCGGCGGCGCGTCGGGATTCATTCTCGGCAAGGGAATGATCTTCATGCATAACCGGCTGCGCCTTTTCTATGAGGGACTCTATCCGGTCTTTTCGATCGCGTTCGTCGTCTTCACCTATGCGATCACCGCGTCGGCGGGAGGAAGCGGATTTCTTGCGGTCTACATCATGGGATTGATCGCGGGCAACAGCGACTTCATACAGAAAAAAAGCCTGCTGCGGTTTTTCGACGGACTGGCATGGTTGAGCCAGATCGCGATGTTTCTCACGCTCGGCTTGCTCGTGTTCCCCTCGCACA
>JBLMZA010000003.1:0-20240 GCA_050258555.1 Acidobacteriota bacterium
CTCTACCGCAAGGGCGAGATGATCCGCCGCGTGAAGGAAGACGAGATCGTCCAGACCATCGTCGAAGAAGTCGAAAAGTTCCAGTCCCAGGCGTAACACACGCAGTGATGGCCGTCCGTGACGGCGGCCCCCTCTCAATCGGCGCGGGCCGCATGCCTCTTTATCGATCGCAGTGAAAGCTGCGGCGAGAGGGGTGTGCGGCCCGCGCCGTTTTTTGTCCTGTAAAATTGCCCTTGACTTTACAACAATTATATGGTACAATTGTGGGAACGATATGTTACCGCTAACACATTTTCCCAATAAAATGATGCGGAGCACACGCCTATGCCGTCGATCCAGTTGACATTCCCCGATTGGCTCATCATTGCGATCTATTTCGCATTCGTTCTCGGAATCGGATACTACCTCAAGCGCTTCACGAAAAATGAAGCGGATTTCTTCCTTGCCGGGCGCAAGAACAGCTTCTGGGTCGCCGGCATCGCCTTCCTCTCGGCCAACCTCGGCGCGCTCGAACTCCTGGGCATGACCGGCAACACGTTCCGCTACGGCATGTATGTGGCGCACTTCTATTGGATCGGCGCCATTCCCGCCATGCTCTTTCTCGGCATCTACATGATGCCCTTCTACTACTCGAGCCGCATCAATTCCGTGCCGGGCTACCTGAAGCTGCGCTTCGACGAGAAGACACGCGTCCTGAACGGCATCGCCTTCGCCGTGATGACGCTTCTGGTCTCCGGCATCAATCTCTATGCGATGGCGCTCGTGCTCCATACGTTTCTCGGCTGGAACTGGGATGTGAGCATGTGGATGTCGGCCGTGACCGTGGCGGCCTATGTGACATTCAGCGGACTGATGTCCGCGATCTTTACCGAAGTGATGCAGTTCTTCCTCATCTGGTTCGGACTCTTTCTCGTTTCCGTGCTCGGCATCGTCGAAATCGGGAGCCTGGGGGAGATCTTCCGCCGCGTGCCCGAAGCGTATTCGACGCTCTGGTCCACATCGGCCGACCCGTCGCAAAACGGCATGATGGTCACCTGGGGCGGCATCGTGCTCGGCCTGGGCTTCGTGCTCTCGTTCGGATACTGGACGACGGACTTCCTCGTCGTGCAGCGCGCATTCTCGGCCAAGGATCTCGCCTCGGCGCGCCTCACGCCGATCGTGGCCTCGTTCTTCAAGATGGCCATTCCCTTCATCGTCATCGTGGCCGGACTCATCGCGCTTGTGCTCTCGCGCGACCCCCAAAGCGGCTTCACGCTGCTGGAAGATGCGGGCAAGGTGAATTACGATTCGGCGCTGCCGCTTTTGATCGCGCGCTACTATCCGAACGGACTCGTGGGGCTCGGCGTGACGGCGCTCCTTGCAGGATTCATGGCCGGGCAGGCCGGCAACATCTCGGCATTCAACACGGTCTGGACATACGACATCTACCGCTCGGTGATCAAGAAGGACGCGTCGGACGAGCATCTTTTGTGGATGGGGCGCGCCGCGACGATCGCCGGCATCATCATCAGCGTGGGCACGGCCTACTGGGCCAAAAGCTTCCCATCGATCATGGATTACATGCAGGCGATCTTCTCCTGGGTGAATGCGCCGCTCTTTGCGACGATGCTTCTGGGAATGTTCGTCAAATGGATCACGCCTGCCGGGGCCTTCTGGGGATTGTTGGCCGGGATGGGCTCGTCCTTCACCATGTTCATGGCCGTGAAGTTCGAATGGTTCGATCAGCGCCTGATCACATTTTCTTCCGTTGCAAGCGACATGGCGGCCAATCTCTGGCGCGCCTGGTGGGCATGGCTCATCTGTTTTGTCGTGACGATCCTCGTGAGCCTGGTGACCGAGCGCAAGCCGGAATCGGAACTCACGGGCCTGGTCAAAGGGCTGACGCCGGACGTCTCGACGGCGCATCTGCCCTTCTACCATAGGCCGGAATTCTATGCCGCCGCGGCAGCCGTGATCTTTGCGGTGCTGAATATCTATTTCTGGTAAGTTCGCGTTCTTCATCCATTACACACAACAGGAGCCTGTCTGGTATGGCCGAACAGCGCATGCGATCGATCTGGTACTTCGTCGGCATCATGTTGACGGCGATGGGAGCGGTGGTGCTTCTTTCCGGCATCTATTATATCATCTATCCCGGCTCTGCGCACACGGTGCTTGCCGGTTTGCACCCGAGCCTGTGGTGGGGAGGCATCATGACCGCGGCCGGGCTCATCTACTTTTTTGCGAACAGAAAGTGACGGCGTATTCCCAGTGGAGACGATCATCTATGAGACAGCGGATGTGACAGCCGGGCGCTTCAGGAAGCACTTTCAGGAAGCATTCGTCTCGCACGAGCATCCGATCGTTGTCCGCTCTCCGGGACGCGTCAATTTGATCGGGGAGCATACCGATTACAACGAAGGGTTCGTGCTGCCGGCGGCGGTCGATAAGGCGATTTATCTGGCCCTGAGCCCGCGAAGCGGAGAGCGCTTCCGCATTCATTCGCTCGATATGAATGAGCGTTATGAAGATTCGACAGGCGCTCCCCAGCGCTCCCTGGACCTGCAATGGCCGAATTACCTCGCGGGCGTCGTGGACCAGTTCAGGAAGCACGGATATGCTGTGGGCGGATTCGACTGCCTCTTCGGGGGCGATGTGCCCATCGGCGCCGGCATGTCCTCTTCGGCCGCGATCGAATGCGGACTGGCCTACGGGCTGAACGAGCTTTTCGAAATCGGCATTCCCAGGCTCGAGCTGGTCCGCATGGCGCAGAAGGCCGAGCACGAGTTCGTCGGCGTGCAGTGCGGCATCATGGACCAGTTCATCAACATCTTCGGCGAATCGCGCAAAGTGTTGAAGCTCGACTGCCGCTCGCTCGACTACGAGCAGATCCCGTTCGAGCGTCCGACGCTGACGATCGTGCTCTGCGAAACGCCCACGCGGCGTGATCTGGCCTCATCGGGCTACAACGAGCGCCGGAGGCAGTGTGAGGAAGGCGTCAGGCTTCTGCGGCAGGATCACCCTTCCATCGGAAGTCTGCGCGATGTGACGGAAGAGATGCTCGCGGCGTCTCGCTCGAGGCTGTCGGATCTCGTCTACCGGCGCTGCGCCTATGTGGTGAAGGAAAATCGGCGCGTGCTCGAAGCCTGCCGGGCGCTCGAGGCCGCGGACTTCGCCTCATTCGGCCGGCTGATGTACGAGTCGCACGATGGCCTCTCCGGCGAGTATGAAGTGAGCAGCCCCGGACTCGATGCGCTGGTCGAAGGCGCCCGGGCATTCGACGGCGTCTTGGGCGCGCGCATGATGGGAGGGGGATTCGGAGGCTGCACGATCAATCTCGTCGATGAAGAGGCAACCGACGCATTTTCGGAGTATATCAGAAGCTATTACCGGGCGCGGATGCAGGAAGGGCTTGTCGTGCATCGCGCAAAGCTGACATCAGGAACACATCGCATCGATAACCACTGATTATTTTTCATTCAATAATTACTCATGACGGAAGGAGGTGTTCGAACGGCAAGCGCCTTGTGAGGCGCACACACGACAGTCTGTGATCATAGAGAGGATGTGGATTGTTCTGTACACCTGTTGCAAGCATCATCTGGAATCAGTACTGCTTTCACCACAAACAAACAGAGGAGCATTTCAATGAGCGCATTGATTCGTTCTGTTGTAGTTGTGATGGTGATCGGTTTATGTGCCAGTCGGGCTTTCGCACAACTAGAACAAGTCGGCGGTCCCTACACCGTCGACACCAATACGGTCCTGCTGCTGCATTTCGACGGCAATCTGACGAATGCGGCGGCGGCGCAGGGAAAAACCGCGGCGGCGGCGATCCCGCATTCCACAAATATTCCCTCCAAGATCTCCTATATCAGCCAGAGCGCGCCGCTGTCGGGACTCGGCCAGGCCATACGCCTGGACAACTCCTCGATCAACGATTCGACGTACCTGACGGTTGCCGATACCGCGGCGCTCGATCTGACCGGCAGCTGGACGATCGAAGCATGGGCCAACATCTTCACGTTCGGCTCGGGCTCGAGCGACTACCGCTGGGTGCCCCGCGTCGTGATGAAGCCGGGCGACGAGACATTCTATGTGAATGTCAACTACTGGCTGGAGATGTGGGGCGACAACCGCCTCTTCCATGCCGGCTACCATTCGATGGGCGACGTCTATGTGAGCGTCACCTCCCCCAACAACATGTTCACCCCGGGCCAGTGGGTCCATCTCACGTTCATCCGCGACACGGCACGGTCCTTCATCGCCTGCATGGTGCATGATCAGAACAAGAACCTGATCGGCTATCTGACGCAGGGATTCACCAAGGGCGATGCGCCCCACACGAACAAGCAGCCGCTGCATATCGGCTGGGCCGGTTCGGCGGGCATCCTGAATCCGAGCACGGATTCCTGGCTCGACGGCTTCATCGATGAGCTTCGCGTGAGCAAGGTGGTCCGCAACTTCGCCGGACCGCCGGTGATCCAGTCGGCGTTGCGCCTGGCCAATCAGCCTTCGTCCGCGGCCAATTATCCGGTCGAGCTTACGGTCTTCCCGCTCAATGCGGGCGGATCGATCACGAGCGCGATGCTCTATTACCGCACCGACACCACCTCCACCTTCAGCTCGGTCTCGATGAGCGCGGGAAGCAACAACAAGTATACGGCGGCCATTCCGGCGCAATCCGGCGGCAAGATGATCCAGTACTATTACAAGGCCACAGACAATAACAACATGACCACGATGGCGCCGGTCAATGCCGAAGGACTCAAGTCGTATTATTCATTCGGCGTCTTCACGCCCAATTCGAAGGTGCTCGATCTGACATTCGAAGAAGGACCGAATGGAAAGGTGATCGATCATTCGACGAACAACTGCGTCATTAAGACGCTGAAGGACTTCAAGTATTCGACAGACCACCCTGTGGGCGGCGGCAGCTATTCGCTCAATGTGAAGGGTTCCGGCACGCCGGGCGTGATCGATTCGAACTGGGTCGAAGCCTCGTCGCCCTTCCTTGCGGCCGAAGAGTTCACGCTCGACTGCTGGCTCAAGGCCGATTCGGCCGACCGTCATGCGGCGCGCATCATCATCAATCCCTCGGCGGAGACGGATTGGAACAACGCCAATTTCGAGCTCTCGTTCAGAAACGGCGCGGCCGGTCCGCCGGTCTTCACCGCGCGCTACTGGAGAATCGACGGCACGGGAGCCGTCACGCTGCAGGATACGATGACGGCGCAGACCACGCATGTGGGCAAGTGGCGTCATGTGATTCTTGAGCGCAACAAGACCAACGGCAACTTCACCATGGCCATCCGCGACGAGAACGACAAGCTGCTCTTTACAAAGACGGCCAACGACATGAAGTCCCCCCTCATGGCAGGCGCGGCGCTCAGAGTCGGCCGCTCGTGGTTCGACGTGAACGACCAGTATTATGTCGGACCGTACCGGGGACTGATCGACAACGTGAAGGTCTACAACTATCCCGCCACGGGCATCACCGGCGTGGGCGATACGGAAGGACAGTTCGTGCATCAGTTCGAGCTCATGCAGAATTATCCGAACCCGTTCAACCCGACGACCGAGATCACCTTCTCGATCCCGAAGTTCCAGCCCGTCTCGCTCAAGGTCTACGACCTGCTCGGACGCGAAGTGCGCACGCTCGTCAACGAGCAGCGCCATGCGGGCACGCACCATGTGACATGGAACGGCAGGAATAATTTCGGTCAGCCGGCCGCATCCGGCGTCTATTTCTACAAGCTTGAATCCGGCGGCATGGTCAAATCGATGAAGATGATGCTGCTGAAGTAAGGATCATGATGTTGCAGGTATTTTTGCTTTCTCGGCCGGCCGCGGCGCACAGACACACGCTGCGGCCGGCTGAAGGGCCGGATCAACCAATATGCAGAGACGATGAAACATACGATTTTGATATTATTGGCGCTGGCCGCCGCATTGTTGGCCGGCTGCACAACAGGGGTCCAGGAGTCGCCCGATCCGGGTATCTTCCGCGTGACGCTCACCGTCAACGATGCCGATTCCACGCTCGTCATCCTGGGAGACACCGCTCGCTCATCGCGCATCGACCGCTATACCGTCACCGCGGCCGGAGGCAGGCTCTATCGCGGGGACAACTACGTCGATCTGTTTCTCACGCCGACGATCGACCGCATCACCGGCTCGACCATCAATCTTCTGCAGCGTCAGTGGCCGGACGGCCGGCTTGTGGGCGCCAACGATCCGTTCGAGATCCAGCGCTCGCAGACGAAACCCGTCACATACACGATCTTCGAATGGCATACGCCTCCCGGCACATTCGACAACTTCCAGTTCAGCCTGATCGGCATCGAGGTCTTTGTTGCGATTCCGCGGCAGTTCAACAATCCCCTGCAGCTGCCCGACAGCACCTCGGCCGTCATGAATTTCCCCGAGACGATCACCATAAATGAAGGACAGGTGACGCAGCTCGATCTTGTCATCGATCCCTACAAGTCGATCCGCCGCTTCAGGGATACGTACATCTTCGAGCGCAAAATCAGCGTGGCACGCATCACCTATCGAGGAACGAAGCGATGAAACATGCATTCCTGTTGTGGACGGCGGCCGTCATGGCTGCCGGCATCTGGATCTCCTGCGAGCGGCCGACCGAACCGGCCAATCCGAACACGCCGCCGCACACGAAACTGGCCAATGTGCCGATCGAAGGGGATACGGTCTTTCCGCTGACGACATTGAACTGGACAGGCGGAGACGACGGCGGATTCGTCTCGCGCTACCAGTACCGGTATGTGACATATCATCTGGCAAAGGGACAGAGCACGCTCTGGCTGCCGTATGATTCCACGGCATGGAAGGACACCACCGCCACATCGGTCACGATCGCCTTCAACTCGAACCAGGAGCTCAACAAGCAGATCTTCTACGTGCGCGCCATCGACAACGAAGGCGCTCTGGATCCCGCGCCCGTGGCGCGCATCCTCTATACGACCAAGGCGAGTCCGCCCCAGACAACCGTCTTGAATCCCCTTACCGGGACGTCGGTCTTTGCGCTCGAACAAACAAGCGACTGGTGGCCCGGCGTGACGCTGCAGTTCAAGGCGGTCGACAGAACCGTCCGCGGCCAGGTGGTCGACTATGCCTGGTCGGCCGACGGCGGACCCTTCCACTGGGTGCAGGACCCGAATGTGACCATCACGCCCGATCATTTCAAGACGCCGCTTGCGGGCGATCACACGATCAAGGTCATCTCGCGCAACAATACGAACCTCACCGATCCGATCGGAGACTCTGTCGTCGTGAAGTTCCTCGTGCCCACATTCGAGCGCGATGTGCTCATCATCGACGAGACCGACGAATTCAATCTGCCCTTCATCACGCTCAATGTGCCGGATGCCGATGTGGATGATTTCTATGCGCGCGTCTTTCCCGGCGCCGCGCAGTGGGACTATAAAGCCAAGGGCGGCATGCCTCCGCGCGATACGCTCGCGCATTACAAGCTCGTCGTCTGGCATGCCGATGACCGGCCGGTGAGCCTTCCGCACAAGATTTCGGAGGCCAAGAATATCGCCATCTTCTCCGACTACCTGAAAGCCGGCGGCAAGTTCCTCATGAGCGGGTGGGGCATCCTCAAATCGTTCGCCTATTACCAGAACTTCCCGTTCACGTTCCTTCCGGGCACGTTCGTCTTCGACTACCTGCACATCCGCACGGTCGACGAGACGGCGCTTCTTGGCGACTGCATCGGGGGAAGCGGCGTCTCATCGAAGTTCAGCGCCTTCAGAGTCGATTCATCCAAGACGGCGTTCTTCCCCTTCAACGGCATGCTCGGGCAGGTCAACCTCATCACCGTGCCGGCGGGCTTCACCGAGGGGCTGTATCTCTATGAGAATCTGCCTTCCAGCACGTATGTGAAATACCGCGGGCGCTATATCGGCCTGCGCTATTACGGCACGACGTATGACGCGGCGGTGCTCGGCTTCCCGCTCTATTTTATCCGCGAGGAGGATGCAAAGAGGATGGCCCAGGAGATCCTCCAGAGCCTGCGTGTGCGCTGAGCATCCGGGCGCGTTGGGAACAGGAACGTGAACGACATATTTTTACTTTCGATGATACGACAATGAAAACATTCTCTCGAAATCTGTGCACGATGCTCGTTGTGACGGCGCTGGCCGCGGCATGGGCGGTGGCGGGGAATACGGGCAAGATCGCCGGCACGATCCGCGACAAGCAGTCGCACGAGCCCCTGATCGGAGCGAACATCATCGTGAAGGGAACGACGATCGGCGCGATTACCGATCCCGACGGCAAATATTTCATCCTGCGCATTCCGCCGGGCACGGTGCAGGTGCAGGTGACGATGATGGGCTACCGTTCGGTCACCGTCAACAGCGTCGTAGTGAGAGAGGACCTGACGACCGAAGTCAATGCGGAACTCGAGCAGACAACCGTTCAGATGAGCGATGTCGTCGTCACGGCCGAGCAGAAGCTCGTGCAGAAGGATGTGACATCGACACGCCGGACGATCTCTCAGGAGTCGATCCGCGCGATGCCGGGACTGGAATCGAGCACGGATTTCTTCAAGGTGCAGTCCGGGGCGTTTCTTTCCTCCGCTCCGCAGTATGTGAAGCTCTCGGACGGCTCGCAGCTCCAGGTGCGCGACGAAAGCCTGAAGGATGTGCACGTGCGCGGCGGCAGGGGCGGGGAGATCCTCTATATGATCGACGGCATGCCCGTGACCCATCCGCTCTACGGCGGAAGAAGCGTCGTGGATTTGAACGTGGTCGATGTGCAGAGCGTCGAACTGTTGACGGGCGGCTTCTCGGCGGAATACGGGCAGGCCCAGTCGGGCGTCGTCAATATCAGCACCAGAAGCGGCGGCGACCAGTACAAGGCCGGGATCGAATACAAGACCGACCGTATCAAGGGGCTGGGCGAAGTCTACGACACCGATTACTCCTCCGTGTATCTGGGCGGACCCGAGCCGATCACACAGCAGATCCTGCCCCTGCTCGGCATCCAGGTGCCGGGAAAATTGTCCTTCTTCCTCTCGGGCAATCTCTCGATCACGAATACGCCGTATGACAACGGCCGCACGCGCAATAAATTTCCGCTCTTTTTCGGCTGGAAGATCGATGAGCGGCAGGATAACACGCTGAACCTGAACGGGAAGGTGAACTGGGACTTCACCTCGAACGACAAAGTGATCGTGAGCTATCACGGATCGAACAAGCAGTGGAGCAGCTTCGACTGGCTCTGGAAATACAGTCCGGACCGCGTGGCGACCTATTCGCGCGACAACGAGACGGTGAATCTCCAATATAATCACGTCATCTCGAACTCGACGTATTTTAATCTCAACGCGGGATATCTGGGCGTCGCCTACAAGGGCTCGCTCGACGGCCGCACGCCGGAGAGCTTCTGGCGCCAGGACTCGACGGGACGCTACATCACGACGATCACGCAGCCGCAGATCGACCCGCGCACGGGCTTTTTCGACACGCGCGGCTCTCAGAATATCTGGAGGAACGACAAGACGCGCTCGTACATCTTCAAGGGCGACTTCACCAGTCAGGTCACATCTGCGCATCTGATCAAGACGGGGATCGAATATCAGTATCATGAACTCGGGTATATCGACATACAGGACGGAGGCGTGAAGCTCTCGCGCTATGCGCTGGGGCTCGATTCGATCCCGCCGCCGGGGCCCTTCCCGATGTTCGGGCAATTGCGCTGGGTCTTCAACGCACGGCCCACGATCGGCAGCGCATACATCCAGGACAAGTTCGAGCTGGAATACATCGTGATCAATGCGGGACTGCGCGTGGACTTCATGACACTGGGAAGCACCGTGATGAACCAGAACTGGAAGCAGCGCTGGGAGGAAGCCACGGGACTCAATGCCGACTGGAGCGAGTTCCGCTACAAGGTCAGCCCCAGGCTCGGCATCTCATTCCCGATTTCCGAGCGCATGGTCATGTTCTTTTCCTACGGCCACTTCACGCAGCTGCCCGAGATGCAGTATTACTACCGCGATCCCTACAGCGGCGGCACCACAGGCAACCCGAAGCTCGACTACGAGCAGACCGTGCTGTATGAGTTCGGGCTCACCAGCCAGATCTCGGACTATTGGGCGATCGACGTGAAAAGCTACGCGAAGGATATTTCAAAGCAGGTCGGAACGACGCACCTGCTTGCGGCGCTCGGCACGCCGGTCGATCTCTTCGACAATAACGGCTATTCGCGCGCCAGGGGGCTCGAGTTCGAGCTCACGAAGTCCTATTCCGATTACATCGCAGGCAAAGTGACATACACGCTGCAATGGACGAGCGGGTACTCCTCGTCCGCATTCGACGACTACATACGATCCCAGACCGATTTCCCGAACCCGATCCGTGAGCGCGCGCTTTCATGGGATGTGCGCCAGCAGGTGATCCTGCAGTCGACGCTCTCGGCCACGGAGACCGATGAGCTCAGCCTCTTCGGCGTTCCGCTTCCGAATCTCTGGAGCCTCACGGTGCTCTACCGCTTCGCCACCGGCACGCCCTATACGCCCGGAGATGCCACGGTCGATCCGGCAGAGTTCCAGCGCCGCGAGAATACCGCCGTCGGCCCTTCGACCAGCTCCACCGATCTGAAGTTCGAAAAGGGATTCAACCTCGGCGCGGGCGTCAAGCTTTCGTTCACCGCCGATATCTTCAACGTCTTCGATCAGAAGAACATACAGATCGAGTACGGCTTCAACACATGGACGGGCAAGCCGTTCAAATTCGGCGACGTCGAAAATCCGCAGAAGAACTTTTACGATTATTACACGATGCTCTCGATCATGGATCCGCGGCAGTTTTCGACCGGCCGCACGACGAAGCTCGGATTCAGAATCGATTTTTAAAACATCTGTTCCACACATGTGTGAGTGCATGCTATGAAGAAACGAATCATCTGTTGCCTGATCGTGTTCGGCGCATTCCTTGTTCCGGCATCCGCCCAGCAGGCGCGTCTCGATTGGAAGCTTCACAATGTCGGCAAGGTCCGTCAGCTCGTCACCAATATGGGCACGCTCAACAAGGCGGCGACCAATTATCCGGGACTCGTCTTCAGCGAGTTTCCGCCCAATTCGAACGAGGAGCATCTCTTCCAGGGCGGCATGTGGGTGGGAGGCATCAACCAGCACGGCGACACGCTCGTCTCGGTGGCGCAGGACCATAACATCAACGAATTTTTTCCGACGGCCAGCCGCGGCGACACGATCTGGACGGTGGGCCGGGGCGATACCGTGCAGATTCCCTACTGGCCCAACTACGTGGGGCTTTCCGATCAGGATTTCGTCTGCCGCTATGCGGACGATAATCTGATCAATATCACGAATCACACGCCGCTCAATATCGAAGTGATTCAGACGAGCCATGCCTGGAGTTCGACGCCGGTCGACGAATTCATTCTTTTCCATTACAAGGTCATTCCGAAGAAGCAGCCCATCCACAAGGCCTACATCGGCTTCTGGATCCATTCGGCCGTCGGTGTGATCAATACGGCGAACTTCATCGACGAGAACCTGATGTACGACAAGACGCTCCATATGGTCACCGTGCAGGATAACAAGGGAGGAGAAGACGGTACGGCGATCAGCCCTCTGGTGTGCCGGATCCTCTCGCCGACGAACTCGGGACTTTCCTGGACATTCGGGTACTACGAGCATGAGACGATGCCGAACGACAACGTGGAGGAGTACCGCGCCATGAGCACCGGTGTGGCCATGGAAGACCGGCTCGATCAGCCTTCGCGCGGACACATCATCTTCGCCTTCGGTCCTTACGAATTGAAAGTCGGCGACACGATCAATGTGGAAATGGCATTGTGCTTCGGCTACGGCACGAAGGCCGCGCAGAACAATGCGAAGTATCTGGATTTCATGCGCACCAAAGGCTTCAAGGTCCCCTCGCCGCCGCCCGTGCCCCAGGTGAAGATCTCTCCGCGCTCCAAGGGCATCCATCTGTCATGGCAGCCTCCGAAGGATTCGTCGCAGAACCCGGAATTGTACTACGATCCGAATCGGGGCGACGAGTCCACGCGCCCGTTCGAGGGCTACCGCATCTACAAGAGTCCCAAGGGCAAGAACGGTCCCTGGACGCTCATGGCGCAGTACGACGTCATCGACGACATCCCGCCCAATACCGGTCTGACGACATACGAGTACGACGAATCGGGACTGTTGAATAATGTGGAATATTATTACGCCGTCACGGCATATTCCAGGCCCGACACCGTGATCAATTTCCCGTCGCAGGAGACGAGCACCTCCTCCACGGCGCTCACGGTGATACCGGGAACGCTGCCGCCGTCGACCGTCGGGCAGGTGAGCGTGGTGCCGAATCCATACCGCGGCGACATTCCCTATAATTCGTACGAGCCGGCATGGGAAAAGCCCACCGGCGCCCGGCAGTGGATGGAGCAGGACCGCAAGATCCAGTTCGTGAATCTGCCGGACCACTGCGAGATCAAGATCTATACGCTCGCCGGCGATCTGGTCAACACATTGCAGCATGCCGGCACGGGACTCGGCTACGAGAACTGGAATCTCACATCGATGGTCGGGCAGGCGATCTCCAGCGGGCTCTATCTCTATACGGTCGAAGACAAGACGAACGGCAAAGTCCAGCAGGGAAAATTTGTCATCATCAAATAGTTTCGTAAGGGTGAACATCATGAGACGCATACTTTTCTGCGTGATGGCCTTGCTTCCGGCCGTTCTCTGTGCGCAGTATGACCGGCCGGGATCGACCGACGCGCAGTTTTTGAAGATCGGCGTGAGTCCGCGCGGCACGGGTATGGGCGACGCCTACATCGCCTCGGTCGAAGGGGCGGAGGCGACCTTTTACAATTCGGCTGCGCTTGCCTGGAAGAAGGGGACGGATCTCGTCTTCAATCACACGCGCTGGTTTGCCGGCATCAATCATGAATTCGCCGCCGCATCGATGGATATCGGATCATTCGGCGCCGTGGGCGTCTCGGTGACCGCGCTCTACACCGATGAAATGAACGTCACGACGCCGCTGCAGCCCGAAGGCACCGGAGAGACGTTCTATGCGGGCAATTACCGGCTCGGGCTCACCTATTCGCGGTTTCTCACCGATCGCGTCTCGATCGGCATCACCGGAAGCGTGCTGCGCATGACGCTCTATAAGGGATACTCGGCCGATGCCGCAGCGATCGATATTGCGGCGCAGTACGTGTCGGACTTCCGCGGATTCCGCTTCGCTATGCAGATCGTCAATTTCGGCTCGAACATCCAGTATGTCAACGAATCGTATCCGCTTCCCACCAGCTTCGTCTTCGGTTTCAGCATGAACGCCCTGGAGTTCGACGATCACACGCTTCTGGCAAGCTTCGCCGCATCGAAGCCGAACGAGGGGCGTCCGCAGGCGCAGGTCGGATTGGAGTGGCGCTTCCGACGGATGTTCTTCGCCCGCGGCGGCTACCGGATCAATCACAGCGTGGCCGATTACACATTCGGCGGCGGCGTCGCCGCGCCGGTGATGGGAACGGAATTGAGAGTCGATTACTCGTACAGCAACTTCCTTCTTCTCGGTGCGGTGCACCGCATCGGATTCGGACTGTCCATTTGAGAACGCATGGTGTCATGATCGGCCGCTTCCTTCTTTGTGCGCTTCTGTCTGTGTGCGCGTTTTCCGCCGCCGTGCATGGAGAGGAAAACGCGCGCGCCGCATCCGGCCGCGGTTTCCCCGTCTCCGACTATACGCCGCACGGCTACATCGACAATCCCTGGCACAGCATGGTCGCCAACCGCAGCGGCGTGATCCGTTCCTATCCGCCGCTCGGCTTCGGCTTCTGGTTCGATACGTTCAAAGGCGCGTATGGATCGGGCACGCGCGGCTTTGTGAATTATCTTTCGCTCCTCAACATTGCGGTGAAAGACGGGAATCATCTGCTCGTCACCTCGGAGGATTTCAAGCGGCAGGGCATCCGGCTTTCCTCGCGCTATCATACGAAGCATGCGGTGAGTTACGATTGGGTGATGGAGGGATGCCGCTATTCGATCCGGTATTTTCTTCCGCGCGAACATACGCTCTCGGCGCTTGTGGAAGTCATGAATGAAACGGGGAAGGAAAAGCATGTGGCCGTCTCGGCCGTGCATTCGCTTCTGATCGGCGGCGGAAAATGGTGGGGATCGAATGGGCTTGTCGCGCGCTATGACAGCACGATGGACCTCACCGTCTCGAAGATGTGGGCATACGGAGACGTCTTCGCGCTCGGATCCGATGTACGATCGGACGGGAATGCCTGCGCCGCGGCGCTCGATGATGCGCGCGAGTGGATCGGAAGCGGCAGCGCGCATGCTCTATCCCTGGTGTCGGCTGCAGGCAGCGGTCCCGTCTGCGCCGTACGGCGCTTCGATCTCACGCTTCATCCGCACGCATCGCAGACCGTGCTTCTCTGCCTGAGCCGCGGGAAAAATGAAGCCTGGGCGCGCGCCGAACTTTCACACGCCATCGATTCCTCGCGAAGGATGCTCGAAGCGCAGCTTGCGGACGATGAACGGTTCTGGCAAGAGTGTCCGATGCTCGAGGGCGCATGGCCCGATGCGTGGAAGCATGGATGGGTCTATGATTTCGAGACGCTGCGCATGAACGTGCGCCGCCCGCTCGGCATCTTCCGCCACGCCTGGGATGCGATGCAAGTCCACTCGCCGCGGCTGGTGCTCGGAGAAACGGCGCTCGATATGATGACGCTCTCCTATGCCGATCCGCTCGTGGCCGAGGACGTGCTCTACGGCACATTCGCCGACGCGGTTGCGCCCAATATCCCCTGCGTGCGCGAGGACGGCAGCATGAATATGATCTCCTCGGACGGCTCCGAATGCGGCACGGCGCCCATGTGGGGCTATCCCTTCCATATGATCCGCGCGATCGCTCACAATACGGCGGATACCGTGTGGGTCTCGAAACTCTATCCGCATCTTCAATCCTATCTCGAGTGGTGGCTTGCGCACCGGACCGATAGGGAGGGCTGGCTGCACTGCAACAATTCCTGGGAGTCGGGACAGGACGGCTCGCGCCGCTTTCTCGTTGCCGAGCACAATGAAGCGGCCGTGGCCGACTTCGTGCGCACGGTGGATGTGGAAGCGAGCATGGCCGAAGCCATGGGCGTGATGGAGGAATTCGCATCGATGCTCGGCAAAGAGGACGATGCCCGACGCTGGCGGCGTCTGTCACAGGAGCGCGCGCTCAGGACGCAGAGCATGTTCTTTCACGGCTGGTTCCATGACATCGATGCCAGAAGCGGCGCGCCGATCATCCTTCCGGATAATCGTGATGTCGCCTTTCTTACGCCGCTGGCCTGCCGTGTGGCGCGTCCGGAGCAGATCGATTCGATGCGGTCTCTTCTGCGCGGGTTCCGCAGCGGGCATGAATGGCCGCCCGGACTCTTCACGCTTTCGGAAGCCGCATGGAATGCCGGCGAGCGATCGCTTGCCTCCGAAGCCGTCTACCGCACGGCCGAGAGAGTCTACACCAGGCTCGACCGCCGCGAGGTCATGTTCAAAGAAAGCGAATATGCCTATCGCATTCCGGGCGTGGCCAACGAATTCTGGCCCGAGCGCGATGTGCCCGCAGGAGGTGAAAATTACGGGTGGGGCGCGACGCTGCCCATGAATATCCTGCGTTCGATTGTGGGATTCCGCGAGAGCGAGGATGCGCCCGATGCCTCATTCACGCTTGCTCCGTCGCTTCCTTCAGCCTTCATGGTGAAGGATCGCACCTATACGGTGCGGTCGCTCGCG
Organism: Acidobacteriota bacterium; assembly: GCA_050258555.1. GTDB lineage: Bacteria > Bacteroidota > Ignavibacteria > UBA10030 > UBA8401 > CAISDA01. Next base: position 15,773 of record JBLMZA010000003.1, read on the forward strand.
TTCCGCGGCGCCCGGTTCGATCTTGCCTGTCGTGTCGAAAGTCCGGAGACGCTGAATGTGGACCTTCAGTTCCGATCGGGAATTCCCGCTGCGATCCGGATCGTGACGGCCGAGGGCACGCCGATCGCCGAAAAGCAATTGTCGGATGCGGATCGATCGCTGACGTTTCAGATTTCCAATCATGCCGTGGCGACGGTCCATTGCGTCATGAATCACTCACTCGGTCACTGAACAACGCGGGTTGCTTATGCACTCACTCATTCGCATTCTTCCCATATTTTTATGCATGGCGCTTTCGGCGCAGATGAAGCCGTATCTGTCCCATCTTGAAGCGACGCGGCACTCGCCGCTCTATACGACGTACGCATCGGCGATGGAGCGCGCGGAATTCACGCTCGATGAAGGCTATCATTTTTTGTTTTATGACACGACGCGCGGCGCCGACTTCACCACCGACAATGCGGGAGACTGGTCACTCGGTTTCCGAAGGGGCGCGAGGTACGTGCAGGCGCTTTCTTCGATGGCGAAGGAACCCGTGATCACGATCTCGTATCCGGATATCGTGCGCTATCACTTCTATCCGTTTGAAGCGGTGCGCGCCGATGTGACATTTTTCGTCTACAGCTCGCGCATTGCCATACAGGATATCCGCCTCACCAACGAGTCGGACAGGAAGACGGAGTTCGATGTGCTTCCGTTCCTGCAGCATAGAAGCCGGGCATTCAGCGGCGTCGCGCTCCATCCGGAGTCGAACGCCGTCTCCTTCATGCACGAGGAATTTCCCGACGACTGGGTGATGGAGCACAAGGTGCCGTATGTCGACCGCGTGCATGATCTCTTCATGGTCTCGGAAAAGCCCGATCGCCTGGCAAGCTTCCGCTCCTACCGCTGGGGCGCGGTCGAGATTCCGCAGTCGATCGACCTGGAAAAAAAGCCCGTCTTCATCGTCTGGGGCCGCATGACGCATGCCGATCATGCGCGCTGCACGCACAGAGACAGCGCGACGATGACCGTGATGCTCAAAAACGACCGGAAGCGGATCCTCACAGAACGCGCGCCGCGCTGGGGCAGCGCGGAGGAGAACGTGAATGCCTACGCGCTCTACGGCATCGAGCTTGGAAATTTCGGGCCGGTCGCGCAGGGAGACCCCTTCACCGTCATCATCCGCTGCAATGAAAAGAACGAGGAAGCGGTCATCTCGGGAACCATCGATACGTCCAAGGGCTCGAATCAGCGGATCGACGCTCCAATGCACCGTGCGGAACTTCCTTCGCCTGTATCGTCGCTCAGGCGCGATATCTGGGGAAACGGCACCGAGCTCCGGCTCTACTGGAAGGGCGAGCCCGGCATGCGCTACAACGTCTACCGGCGCGACTACAGAAAAGGCGGCGTCTACGAGCTTCTGGAAGAACAGACGGACCGACTTTTTTATACCGACAAGAATATCGCCGATGACCAGCTCTATGGATATGTCGTTGCGGCCATTGATCGCGAGGGACGCATGAGCGCGCATTCGAACGAAGTCAACAATATCGAGGGCTCGGACTTCCTGACCGACGTGAAATATCCGGGACAGGTCAAAGGCGATGCGAAGGATCTCGTGCGCGTGATCGCCGCATCGAAACACATTGCGCTCGATGCCGGAGCCTCGGCATCGCTTCGCATCATGCGCGGCGTGCGCCGTGCCGAAGAGCCGGAGCCCGAGCTTGCCGGGCGCATGCAGCGCCTCATGAAGGAGGATCTCGAGCCGTATATCAAAGCCAATGAGACGCTCTTCAGCCGTGTGCCCGAACCCGCTTTTTCCGATCCCGATGAGCGCATGCTCTATTATACGTCGTTTGCCATGATGCGCCAGGTGATGCTGCCGCCCGAGGGCAAATGCGGGTTCAATTACTACGTCTTCTCGCGCGAGCCGCAATGGGGCTGGGGGCACGGCGGACAGGTCTTCCATGAAAGCCTCTCGATGCTGGCCTATGCGCTCCTGGACGGAGAAAGCGCCATGAATTCGCAGCGCGTTTACCGCGAGCGCCAGTGGAAGGACGGCTACATCAACTACCGCACGGGCTCCTGGCTCGACGAGCAGATCCCGGAACACGGCCAGCTCACCACATCGGCGCCGTGGTATGCCTATCAGAACTGGGAAGTCTACCGGATCACGAAAGACAAAAAATTCCTGGAAGAGATGTATCGGTCCAGCCGCGCCTTCTATGAGTATTATGTCTCCAATAGGGACAGCGACCGCGACGGGCTCTGCGAGTGGGGCGGGGAAGCGGTGCTCGAATCGGTGCGCGACGGCAAAGTGGCGGTCTGGGACGAGGTCGGATATCCGAGTAATTTCGAGGCGCTCGATTTGAATGCGATGCTCGTGAAGGAGGAACGTTCGCTCGCCTTGATGGCGCGCGAACTCGGGAAAAACGGCGAAGCCGAGGAGTGGACAAAGAAAGCCGACACGCGCGCGCGGATGACGAACGAGACCATGTGGGATGAAGCGACGGGATTCTATTACAATGTCGACAAGAAAACGCACGCCTTCACGCATACAAAAGAAAACGACCTGAAGCGCCAGGAGATCATCGGATTTCTTCCGCTCTGGGCCGGTCTGGCAACGAAGGAGCAGGCGGCACGCCTGGTCGCGAAGCTTACCGATCCGAACAAGTTCTGGCGCCGGTACGGCGTTCCCTCGCTGGCGGCCGACGATTCCTATTACAACGACAAGGGATACTGGAACGGGCCGGTCTGGGTGGAATGGGACTATCTCATCATGCAGGGGCTGCTCGATTACGGCTACAAGAAGGAAGCGGGCGAACTTGTGAAGCGCGTGGCGCAGAACATGATTCTGCAGCTCAAGAAGGATCACAACCTCTGGGAGTTTTACAGTCCGGATGAGCAGTGGGCGGGCTATCACCGGACGTATATCTGGGCGGGCATGATCAGCCGCATGCTTTCCGATGCGGCATCATCCGATTCCTCCAACACCGGAAAGAAGCACTGATATGATGAAACGAGCCTTGTATCTCTCCATGGTAACGTGTCTGGTTGCGGCGCTCTCCGCCGCACAGGGCATCACTTCACTCGCGCTTGATGCAACGAAGGGGATCGCGCTCCGCGATGCGCGATTGCGAGAACGGCTGCCGCTTTTTTCCGCGGAGCTCAACGACACGGTCTTCTCGTCGCTTGCGCTTGCAGCAAAAGATGTTGGGGATTCTCTCGTCTGGAATCTTCCGGGCCGGGGTCTCTCGGGGTCTGTCCGGATCGATCGGGGATTTGCGCGGGCATGGAAGGCCGTCATCACATTCCGCAACGAATCGACCGGGAAGCTCGCACTCTCGGGCGTTGTGCCGCTCGGAGAATCTCCGGAGCGTGTCTACATCAAGGCCGCCGGACCGGCGGATTATCAACACCGGCTCTCGCGCTCGCAGCTCTTTCGTCCCGGCGCCGGCGCCATCGGCGTCGTGCTTCCGGATAACGCCTGGGAGCTCGGCTTCGGCGATGCGCGCTTGACCGACTCGCTTTCCATCGCCGCCATCGCGCGGCGCACGGCCTCCGACAGCGCCGATGTCCGAAGATTCCGCACCATGCTTCATCCCGGAGGCTCGGTCGCCTATACCATCTACATGGATCTTCATGAAGGCCCCTATCAGGAAGGGCTGCGCCTGATGTTCCGCGACCGGTGGATTTATGACCTCGAGCGGTTCGACAATACGCTCTTTGAACGCAAGGATCTGGAATGGATCCGCCGCAGCTATCTGCTTCTCCTGCAGTTTGCCTGGGATCATGAGTATTACGATGCGCGCGAAGGGCGCTACGGCTTCGATACATTCCTCAGGAAGTACGATTCCGTGATCGGGCGCTGGGATGCGTACATGATCTGGCCCACATGGCCCAGGCTCGGACTCGATGAGCGCGACCAGTGGGCGATGTATCGCGATCTTCCCGGAGGCGTGAAGGAACTGCGCCGCCAGGCGGAGGTGGCGCACAACGCCGGCACGAAATATTTCATCTCCTATAATCCGTGGGATGTCGCAAGCAGGTCCGAAGAGCATGCTCGCGGGATGGAAGCGATGTTGCGCGCGGTCGACGGGGACGGCGTCGTGCTCGATACCTGGGGGGAATCCAACAAGCAGTTTCAGGATGCGGCCGACCGCGTGAAGCCCGGCATCGTGCTCTACAGCGAAGGGATGGCCGTGCCCAAAGACATGCCGACGCTCGTGGCCGGACGCGTGCATGATGCGATCTATCTTCCACCGCCCCTGAATCTGAACAAGCTCATCAAGCCCGAGTTCGCGATCTTCCGTGTTGCGCAATTGGCCGAAGGCAGGATCCACCGCGAGACGGCCGTGGCCTTCTTCAACGGCTACGGCACCGAAATGAATATCATGCGTCCGGGCCGGCCCGACTGGATCGACGAGGAATTCGCCTATCTTGCCAGGACGACGAAGATCCTCAGGGACAATTCGAGCGCATTCAC
>JBLMZA010000004.1:0-24927 GCA_050258555.1 Acidobacteriota bacterium
CACCCGTTAATGCACATCAAGGAGCCGGAAGCCACACGGTCACATTCGATCCGCAGTTATACAAGCACGGCTCTGCGAGCGGCGTCTATCTCTATCGATTGACGGCGCACGCAGAGGGCCATGGGATGTTCTCGGCAACAAGGAAAATGGTGTTCGTCAAATAAACTGTTGGCCGTATATCGACAAACACGTCTGCTGCACCGAACAGGAAAATGGCGAAATCGCGCAGAATATGTAAAAAATTCGCCATCGGAGGATGGCATGATCTATGCATACTCATGGGTGCCAGGGAAAGGAATATGCATCACACCCGGAAATCAACTGATCCTTTTCAGAAACTATCGGTGGCTTTAGAATGAAAACTTCCATCTCCGCATTACTCTGCCTGCTTTTCTTTTTTACCAGCGCATCCTCTCAAACAGTCATTTGGAAACTCGAAATCGGCAACACCACAAGCGGTGTGGGCCAGAATGCAGGCCGCTCCGTTTCCGGCTTCGGAGGCGTCAGTGCGCTCAGTGCGTTCTCCACAACGTGGGGATCGACACAATACCTCTACGTCTCGGCCACATCGTGGCAAGGGGGCAGCGGCACCAAGGGATTCAAGCTGAATGTGAAGACCACGGCATTCACCAACTTGTTGCTTTCCTATGCACACTCGTCCGATTTCTTCAACGGCACCAATGTCGGTCCGCGCGATTTCAAACTTCAGTACAGTCTCGACGACATCACGTACACCGACATTGCCGGCAGTGCGGAAGTGCTTACCGGCGGGGTAAGCTTCGACAATTGCCTGACGCGCACGAATTTCGCGCTGCCGGCGGCATGCAACAACACCAACGCGGTCTACCTGCGTTGGATCATGACAAGCAACGCCGGCGTCCAGAACTCGACGATCACCTCTGTCGGCGCATCCATTCTGGGAAACATCAGCATCTCCGGAACGGAAATCCCTGTTGCGCCGACCGATATCGCCTTAACCAAGAACAGTATCAACTCGAAGCAGGTGATCGGAACGGAGGTCGGCACACTGAGCGCGACGGACGTCAACACTTCCAGCACGTTCACCTATTCGCTCGTGGCCGGGACGGGCAGCACCGACAACAGTCTCTTTACCATCACCGGCAATAAGCTCAAGGTCAATTCCGTCCTTGCGGCGGGCACTTACAGCATTCGGATCAACGTCAACGACGGAACGTTCGATTACGCGAAGCAATTTTCGATCACGGTCCTCAATCAGGCGCCGAGCGACATCGCGCTTGCAAGCGTCATGGTGGCTCCCGGCTCTCCCTCCCACACCGTGGCGGGTACATTGAGCGCAACCGACGCCGACAACGAGGCATCGGAGCACACATTCACGCTTGCTGCGGGAGAGGGCGATACGGACAACGGCAGTTTCACGATCAGCGGCAACACACTGTACACCAACGGCGTGCTCGCTGCAGGTTCGTATTCGATTCGTGTGAATGTGAACGACGGCGCGGACAATTTTTCCACACAGCTCACGGTCTCGGTCGGCTACAGAACGATCATGACCGGAGATCCGAGCCCCTTCTATATCTCCAACGTCACGGTCAATACGATTGACAACACATCGGCATTTGAGCCAAACGGTTGGACGGATTTCACTGCCGTCACAACACCGGTTGTACAGGGCGGATCGTACACTGTGTCCGTCACCGTGAGTCCCGCAGATGTCCTGGCATACGAGCTCGGGCCGTCGCTGAAGATCAAGCTCTACGCGGATTGGAATCACAATTACAGCTTCGACGACGAGGGCGAAGGCTATACGATCACCGAATCGATCTACGCGCTGACCAATTCGAACACGATTACCGTCCCGGCGGGTGCGCTGCTCGGTGCAACGCGCTTCAGGGTGATCTGCTGGTGGGATGATGTTTCCGCCGATGGTTCCATGATGCCTCCCAGCTTCGGCACATTGAATTACGGTGAATCCGAAGACTACGTCTTCACCGTCGGAGCCGCGCTTCCAGTCGAGCTCACACAGTTTACGGCGCTCTGCCGTGACCGCCGCGTGCATCTTGCATGGAATACGGCCACGGAAACAAACAATTTCGGCTATGACGTTGAACGGGCATCAAAGGACGATGCATTTGTCAAGATCGGCTTCGTGCCGGGCTGCGGCTCAAGCGCCGTGGCCCATGATTATTCATTCGTCGATGCCTCACCGGGTTATGGAACGCTCCGCTACCGGTTGCGGCAGATCGATCGTGACGGAAGCTTTACCTATCATGAGGCGGCGTCCGTCCACGTGGGGGCGCCGGAAGAGTTCCGGCTTCTGCAGAACAGTCCGAACCCCTTCAATCCATCGACGGAAATCGGTTTCGAGCTGCCCGAGCGCGCCCAGGTTTCGCTCGCAATCTACGACGCACTGGGACGATTGGTGGCAACGCTCGTGAACGGGGTCATGGAACCGGGAGCGCACCGCGTTGTCTGGAACGGCTGCGACCGCCGCGGCGGCCTGGCCGCTAGCGGCATCTATCTCTATCGGCTCTCGGCAGGCGGACACATCGAAACGCGCCGGATGATGCTCATGAAATAGTCTCCTCCATCCTTAGAGGCATTTAAAAACACACATGCCTCAAAGTTAATCACTTTGAGGCATGTGAATGTGGTCCGCGATACACACGAGGAGCCAACCTCGTTGCACCTCCTGTTGAAGCGGCTGCTATTTCACCAATGTCATCTTTCCCACACGAACGGCATCGTTCAGCTCCATGCCATAGAGATAGATTCCGCTCGGCACGCTCACCCCTTGATCATCGCGCCCGTCCCAGACGACTTCATAGATGCCTTCGCCGCTGACACGAAGGCCCAATGTGCGCACCAGTCTGCCGAGAATCGAATAGATCCGCATTTCGAGCACGCCGTGGAAGGCCGTGCTGACGCGCACTTTGATCGTCGTCGTCGGGTTGAACGGATTGGGATAATTGCCCAGAAGCTCGAAGGATCCTGCGTTCAGCACGCCCGCGTCTTCACTCGACGCGCTTCGCACTTCGGTCGCACCGTCGCTCGTGTAGCTGGTGAACGCCGTGATAACGCCGTATGCCTGAGACAGCTGTATGATCTCCGCTTTCAGCGCTTTCGCCTCGTTTGACGTTGATGCGAGCGCGAAATAGCGCACCATAAGAGATTCGATCTTGCGCTTGGCCCAGATCTTCGGCAGGAACTGATAGGTGGAGACAGCCGTGTCGCTCAGCGCCACATTGTATTCATAACTCACCTGTCGGTCGAATGCCGTGCCGGTCAGCACAACGCGGACCGGCTGCGCCTGCTGATAACGCCCGGCGACGATCATCTGCTTGCCCTTGTAGAGATTGGGCAGCGAGTCTGGATAGACCTGCGTGATCACTGGCGGCACGAACGTGATATGGCTGTTGATCAGGACCGGATAGCGGATGGTGAGATAGAAATCCGTGATGCTTGCATACAGCTCGTCATTGCCCAGGAAGGTTGCCAGCCCCTTGTTATGCGAGGCGATGAGCGTCAGCAGCTGTTGGTTGACGTCGCCGCCGATGCCGAAACTGAAGACGCTGATACTGCGTTTGCTCGCCGTGATCAGATCATCGATCGACTTCACGAGAGTGGGTGTCAAGGTGATGCCGGAGGTCGCCTGGCCGTCCGTGAGGAAGATGACGATATTGGCACTGTTGTCGGCGGCGGCACCGAACTGCGGGATCGCCGTGGAGAAGGCGCCAGAGATGCTCGTGCCGCCGCGCGCATACAACGCATTGATGTAAAGCAGCGCCGAGTCGCGCGCCTGCGGCGTGAAGGCCACATGCCCGGGCCGGAACGATGCGGTGATATCATCAAAATCGATGACGTTGAATCGGTCTCCCTGATTGAGATTCTGCACGATGAAAGCCGCCGCTTTTTTCGCCTGGTCCATTTTCGTGCCCGACATGCTTCCCGAGCGGTCGACGATGAGCGTGAAGACCTTGGGGATCGATCCGGTGGTCGTGTCTGCATCCGGTTCGGCGATGAACGTCAGGAAGCCATTGCCGAGCGAATCGGGCACGGCGCCGGCAGGAAATTTCGTGCTGAAGGCGAAGAGTCCGAGTTGATTCGAATTCAGGACATACTTGATCGCGTAATTTTGTGATCCCGGCTGTTGCTGCAGGTCGATCAACACACGGGCATTTTCACGGTCATTGGCCTGCAGCGCCACCGGATGCGTGCTTACGACGCGGATGCTGTCGATGGCGCGCTGCGACGAGAGTGCGAAATCGAAACGCTGGCGCATGATCGCGCCCGATTGGATCAGATGATAGTCGCTTGGATAGACATAGGACACATTCCCGGAGGCATACGGCAGGAATTCGACATATGTCAGTTCGACGGCAAGAGCCGCACCTGTCCGGATGGTATCGGGAATCGGAAAATACAGCGGTGTCTTTCCCAGATAGCTGACCAGAGAAGCCGCCGGCGTGCCGCCCCCGCCCGGCAGGGTTGTATCCTGCTTGGCTCCGGCAATTGCCGCCGTCGCCCATACCGTTCCGGCCTTCCAGCGCAGCTGGATGGCGCTCGCCTGTTCAGAAAGCGGAAAACCGAATTTCGTCACTGCCGGCGCGGTGCCGGTATTCCGAAAATACTGCGTCGTCGTCGTTTTGGCAATTTGTCCGATGACCGAAACGGTCACGGTCGTGGAATCGAGTTGCAGATATTTTGCCTTCACCGCATCGATGATGGCGACGCCGTTGCCGAAGATACGCGGACAGAATATGACAGATGCCAACAGCACATAAAACAATTTTTTCATCGGAAGATCCCCTTGGTGGATAAAAGATTAGCCGATGCGTTGAAGAGCCGGATTCCTACACATCGGCGCCTTCAAGTATACGACATCTTCCTTCCGATATCAAGCCTTTTTCTATCGGTGTGTCATGCATCACATCCCGAGCAGGCGAAGGAGGGGACAATATTTACGCTAGTCATGAGGCTTCCTGCATTGCGAAGCTATTCCGTCTCGATGCATCGAAACGACTCGGGATACTTTGACAACCCATCGATCTCGGTGTCCTTCAATGTGACATCGATTCCCCATCCTTTGTAAAATTCAAAGGCCTTTGAAATGAATGCTTTATTGATGGCCGCCGAATACTTCACAAAGTACGGGTTGACAGTATTGTCGTGCGGATCATCGAGATCGAGCACCTGGGCTTCGATGCCGCGGCCGAAGTCGATTTCCGACAGCTCAACCACTTTGGTCGGGGGATCGTATGGCGGCTGTTTCCGGAAGATTTTATTGACGCCGACAATCGCGGGAGTTTCATAAATCTTGAAGTAGACCTGCATCGCGGTGATATCATAGACGATGCTCCACTTGGTAAACAGGCCTTGGCTCACCATGCGCAGGGAATGAAACGCATAGTCGACTGCCGATGCATGTGTTGATGTATCGGCATCGGCGGCCCGTTTCGCCGCCGTGCAAAAATGATCGAGCGACGGGTTCGATCGATTGCCGCCATTACCGCCGAAACTGCGGATGGACTCATCATACGTGCTGTTGGCAAGCGCCCTGACGGGAAGCTCCGCGCCGGTACGGCACACCATCCTGCCATCAAGGAACTCGATCACCGCGCTATGGCCCCGCCGGTCGCAGACAAGAAAATGGATCTTGCTTCGGCCGTCCTCGATGCGCAGGAATTTGTCGCTGTTGATCACATCTTCCACGGTCGCATAATTATCCAATTGGAATTGGATCCACTGAAATGCGCTGATCGATGGTCGGCTATCCCTGGCAGGGTAGATCGTACAATCAAGCGTCATATGCTCCACGACGAGCCCGGCTTCATTGATTCCCCCAAAGGGCAGCTCCCGGCCGACCTGATTGAATGTGACGCTGCCATAGCGCGCCACCCATCTGGCCGGATGGCGCGAAGAATCGCCGAGCGCCTGCTTCTGCAGATTTCTCGGGTTAATGATGACAAGCCCGGTTCCGGAGATCCAGTCAAGATTTCGCGCGAAGAGGAGCCGGCCATCGTGCTGAATGACAAGCGTCGTGCATGCCGTCGCATTGACCAGAAAAAGGCAGAGCAGCATGAGGATCTTCAGGAGTGATCCTGTCGGTCGCGATATAGTATTTTTCATCAGGCTGCCTCAATCGGTGTGTGATTCAATTTTTGAGCATAGGAGTGCATGAGGTCCATGGCCTTATAGAGGACGATGATTTCACAGAGCTCCGCGGGCACAAGCAGAACGAATCCCATGAAAGACAGAATCACCGTGAGAAAGAAACATCCCGCCATGATCTCAAACACGGAGGCGACGGTGGCTGCCGCACCGACGTATTTTCGGAGCCGCCACAGCGAGATCCCGTACAGAATGAGGAGAGAGCCGATGACGAGCGCCTCCGATCCCAGAACATACTGCCGTTCAACGGATTCATAAAAGATCGACACGATATCGTAGCCGATGACCAGACTATTCCCCGCGATCAATAGGAATGAAGTAATCCGCAGCAGATAATTCTTGAACAATCCTCCTATCAGGACGAACCCGCTTTGAAAGACAATAAAGGCGAGCAACTCGGCCGCCTTGATCGCCACATAGAATGGCGCACCATAGATGAGGACATCGTCCTTATATCTGAAATATTCCGCGGCGCTTCCGATGAACCCAATGAGCAGGTAGAAGATTCCGGAGATCCAGGAGGCGTTGAGGCGTTTGGTCAGCCAGTCCGGCGGTTGATCGAGATCGATCTCCAGCAGGAAATAGGTCCGGAACCAATGCTGCAGGACTTGAATGAACGACGTATCGGCGACCTCAATGGTGTGCAAATCGTTATCGAGAGCCGCCAGGATGGTTTTTAAGGTATAGCTGCGAGGCGTCACTTCCCCGGTTTCGATCCGTTGAAGCGTGCGGACGCTGATATTGCACTTTTCGACGAGTTCCTCTTGCGTCAGGCCTTTTGCTTTTCGCAGTTCAGAGATTTTTCGACCCAATTCCGGTTGTGTCATAGTGCAGTTCTCCTCGATGTGGTGTGACAATATACACACTACGGGAGCGCTTGTCCATGACAGAAGGGCGGATTCTGCCCGACATTTGCACGACATTTCTGAAATTCATTGTTCCAGAAGAGCACGATGCAATGCTTTGGAAATCAGAAACTGTAGCGCATCCCCAGCCGCACTCTCCATCGGGACTCGAGAGATTCGGGCATCAGCGGTGCTGAGCCATTGGCCGCCCAACGGAACATCGGCCTGCCGATCCTGTCGATGTCAAACACCTGCAGTACCGGAAGGATGTTGGCCGGCGTGCTCCACACGATCCCGTTCGCCGGGTTCAGAAGATTCATGAGGTTGAAGATGTCGCAATGCAATTCCAGGTTGTGCCCGCCTGATACCGGGAAATGAAGGGCCATCCGCAGATCCACAAGATGAGACCACGGCATGCGTGCCCCGTTCCGCTCGACCACTTTCCCCCGGTGCGTCGAAAGGTAGGGATCCTTCGCGATCCAATTCATCAGCTCCCTGTACGTTGGATCGGTGAAGGGCAGCATGAAGCCGTCCGGGTCCACAAAAAAATACTCCGTCGACTTCGCAGGCACATAGAACAGATCGTTGTAGTTTTCCCCGTCGCCGTTGATGTCGCCGTCGTACACATACGAGAATGCCTGTCCCGACATTCCCGTATAGACGGCGCCGATGGTCGCCGCCCAGCCGGACTTCCATTCATGCCGATAGGAGGCCGCGGCGACAATCCTGTGTTCCCGGTCGAACGCGCTGTAGTCGATGGCCGGATCGTTCGGATCGTAGGCTGGATTATTCTTCCACTGCGCATACGCCTGGTCGGATATGCCGCTGTTCACATCCTTCGCATACCCGAACGTATATCCAATGTCGAAGAACAGCCCGTCGTTGTCCGGCTTGCGCTGAAGTTGAATGGTATTGTTCTTGGAGCTGCCGCCTTTGGTATTGGAAAGAAGAATGACGTTCGTAAAGTTGTCACTGTTGCGCGAGTAGTTCCAATATCCGCCCACGGTTGGATCTCCGGGATTCCGTGATGCGTAGACCCCGTAGGTCGGCCGCTCGTCTTCGCTCATTTGAGGATTGAGCGTTCCCGCCTGCTTCAGGTTGATGTTCTTGTAATCGACTTCATTGAGCGAATAGGAAAACACCGCCTCGAACGACGCAACCCAGTTCCAGGGCAAGGCAAAATCCATTCCCACCGTCGCGCGAAGCACCTGCGGGAAGACAAAATTCCGATCCGTCATATTGATTTCGGCTCTCTCACGCAGTGAACTCCCCTGTCCGGGCTTGGGCTGGTTGTATGGATCCCCCACGAACAACGGAGCCAGCCTGTTTTCACTGATGTGGACGTATTTGAGTCCGGTGTTGGCGAACTGATTGGAGAGCCAGATGAACGGCACCCGGCCGGTGAGCACCCCGAAGCCTCCGCGGATCTGCGCGGTGCGGTCGCCTTTCGGATTGAAATTGAACGCCATTCTGGGCGACAGCAGCGGCCGTGTCTTTGGCAGACGGGATGTGTAGAGGTCGTACCCGAGCGGCATGAAAAGATCGTGCACAATCGGGTTTTCGTCAGGCTGATCGAGGAAGAACGGCACGTCGACGCGCAGTCCGATGGAAAAACGAACCAACGGCGACACCATCCATTCATCCTGCACATACGCGCCCACTTGAAGGGCGCGCCACTCGACGCCGGGATCATTCACCCCCGGACGTACATACCGGAGTTGATATTCCATCGGGCGCTGCCTCGGAGAGAATGCAGCTGACCCATAGAGATAACGCCCATACTGGTCCTCGAGCTGGAAGGCGTCGAACCGGTGCAGTTCGCCCTGCAGGCCGAATGTCACCGTATGCTCGCCCATGGAGATGCTCGTGGTATTTTGCAGCCCGAAGACCTGTTCACGGGACCACCCTCCTGCCGCGCCTCCGTCGCTGCCGAAGAGGAAGTGCGTCCACTGCTTGGAAACGCCGCCGTACGAAATGTCGACGAAGGGGAACGGCTTCCCGAGAATCGCCGACGAAAAATCACGCGCCGTGAATGTCAGAAGCGTCTGGCTGGCAATCTCATTCCCGAACATACTGGATAGCTCTGCGGAAAGCCAGTGTGTGCTTGAGACACCATTGGAGACACTGTACCCGGCATAGACGCCGGGGATGTCGGGAGCGCGGTCAGCCTGAGTGCGGAAGAAGTTGTAGCGCACGCTTGCGCGATGATGATCCGAAAGACGTGCATCAAGCCTGGCGAAAAGGCTTATCGCATTCCGTTGAAGCACGACGAGGTCGGACCCGCCCATGTCATAGTGGTATGCCGAGTCGAGCTGCCTCCTAAGCTTTCGCAGCGATGTCGAAGGGATCGTGAACATCGTGGCGCCCGCCGTTTGTGAATCGAACACCCTGTCCACCGGATAGTCGAGCCGGTTGAATTCTGCGGCAACGTAATAGTATGCGGGAATCCCTTCCACTGGTCCGCCGGCCTGAAAACCGGCCCGGGAATCGGCGAGATCGGACATATCTTTTCGGCTATCTTCCGGATTGTTCCCTACGGTCCACCCCATCATGCCATCCATGAAGACCGATCCCTGGAAAACATTCGTCCCGCTTTTGGTCACGGCGTCGAACGCACCGCCTGTAAACCCGCTTCGTGTCACATCGAAAGGAGACAACTTGCCCTGGACTTCCTGGATCGCCTCGAAGCTGATGGGTGAAACGGAGATGCCGGCAACACGAGACTGGGCCCGGAGCATTCCGAACTGATCGGTGTATTTCACGCCGTCGATCTGGATGTCATTGTAGCGCGGGTTCCGTCCGAGCACGCTCCCTCCGGCGATGTAGGGGGAAAGTCCGGATGCGGCTTCAAACGATTCGACCGGAAGGGGAAGAAGGTCCATCTGCTCTCTGTCGACATGCACCGACGCTCCGGATGTCGTCTCGCTCAGGATCTCCGCCCGGTTGCCGGAGATCACGATCTCGTCCCCTTCAAAGGCCCGCTCACGGAGCTGGAACATGAACCGTACGGTTTCGGATGCGCGAAGCTGGAGTCCTTCGCGGGACTGCGGCGCGAAACCGATATGCGTAACCGAAACGCGGTATGGGCCGCCGATCTTCAAGTTCATCAATGCATACGTCCCGTCATCGCGCGTTGCGGTCCGGAGCGTATCGGCCGTGGGAATGTGGATCACCGTAATGTACGCGCCGGGAATCGGCTCGCCATCGCTGCTGGTTACTCGTCCGGTGATTCCCGATAATCGGGATGTCTGCGCCGAGGCAGCGCAGGTGAAAGAAATGAGAAGTACGACTATCGCACGTGAGAACCTTCCGCCCCTTCGAGTGCTTCCCAGAGTGGGCACGGACATGATTTTGCCTATCGGAAGATGAGAATGAGTCAGTGAGTGATGTATTGCGTTCCTGAACGATACGCCAATATACCGTCCAATGGCAAAAGAAGCAAGCCGCTGCGGTCCTGCATCACGGAGCCAGGCGCTTGTAATCAGCTTTTCATCATCCGCAAAAACGACGGCAGCACAACGAGCAGCAGCGGAAGAGCCGCGATCAACCCTCCAATGATGGCAATGGCAAGCGGCTGATGCATTTGCGCTCCCGTGCCGATGCCGAGGGCAAGAGGAAAAAGGGCGACGATCGCGCCCAGGGCTGTCATGAGCTTCGGTCTGAGCCTGGTTGAAATTGCATAGACGATCGATTCGTCCCTGCCCGATTTCTCCCGTTTGACCTTAAACTGAAGGTATGTGAAGACTGAATTCTCCCCGATGATTCCGACAATCATGATCATGCCGGTATAGCTTCCAACATTCAATGGAGTGCCGGTCAGATACAGCGCCAGCAGGCTGCCCGCGGTGCCGAGGATGGCAATGCCGATAACCAGAAGCGACACTTGTACTTCCTTAAACAGGACAAGGATGACGATGAATACCAGAAAGCACGATGTGAGCAGTATGAGCAGTAATTCGTTGAACGCCTGCTGCTGTTCCGAATACGCTCCGCCATACTCGATGCTCGTTCCGGGAGGAAGCACAATCCGGGAGGCAATGTTCTGTTGAATGTCCTTCAATGTGCTTCCAAGGTCCCGGTTATTCAGTCTTCCCGTCACGGCGATCATCGGCTTCAGATTCTCCCGTTCGATTTCAGCCACGCCTTTGAGCAGTGTGATCCGGGCCAGTTCGCTCAACATCGTCGATTTCCCATCCGGAAGGATGATCCGCTGGTTCTTCAATCCATCGATCGAAGACGGTCCGGAAGTCGATTCCATGAGCCGGATGTCAATCAGTCTGTTATTTTCCAGCACGGTGCCGACAAGATTTCCTTCTATTTTATTCTGGACTTCATATTGCAAGTCCGTCGGCGAAAGATTGTACTGTGCAAGCTTTGTCATATCCGGCTCAACGATCATCTCGGGTCCCGCGATGGTGATACCGTTGAACACATCGGCCGTCCCCTCGACGCCTTCGACCGTGTGCGCGACATCGGCGGCGATCGGTTTCAATGTTTCCTGCCGATCGCCGAAGATCTTGACTTCGATCGGCTGCGTGGAACTCATCAGATCTCCGAGCATATCGCCGATGACTTGTCCGAAATCGATCTTTAAGGCAGGAACGCCCGATTCAATCTGTCCTCTGATGATATCTGCCACTTCCATGGTCGACTTCTGACGCGATTTCTTGAGCTGGATGAGGTAATCACCACGGCTGGGCTCGGTGATAAAAAATCCCATTTGTGTGCCCAGACGCCGCGAATAACTTTCGATTTCCGGCACATTATTCAAAATGGCATCGACTTTTTGAAGCATCCTGTCGCTTTCCTCCAGGGACGTTCCCGGAGGGCTGTCAAAATCGAGGACCAGCGATCCTTCATCCATGTCGGGCAGAAAACCGCTCGGCAGCCGCGGAAGAATCACAAGGGCGCTCAGCGCGAGCACGAGAGAAAACACGCCGGCAATCAACGGCCTCTTGATGAAGAATTCGACCCAGCGCCTTCTGGTGACGTCCTTCGGCGAGGACCGGATCTCATGCCGTCGTCTTGAGAACACCAGGTAGACGACAGGCAGCCCGATCCATGTCACGACAAAGGAGCACACAAGCGTGATGATCATGGTGTTCGTCATGACCTTGAAGTACGCGCCGGCGACTCCGCTCATAAACACAAACGGGAAAAAGATCACAATCGTCGAAAGAGACGAGCCGACCATCGCCGGAAAGAGATACGCGATCGCGGCGCTCACAAGCCTGCTGCTGCCTTCCCCGGGATGTTCCTCATGCGTGCGGTGAATCTGCTCCACAACGACGATCGCATCATCAATGATGAGTCCGATGGCAGCGGCGATGGCGCCGATCGTCATGACATTCAACGTATATCCTGCCGCATAGAGCACAAGAACAGTCAGCGAGAGCGTGAGGGGAATCGTCAGCAGGACAACCGAACTCGCCTTGATGGAGCGCAAAAAAAGCACCGTCACAACGATGGCCAGTAACAGTCCTATCCACAGCACGTCCCGGAGACTTCTGATGGCGGTAGTGACAAAATCGGCCTGATTATAGTACGGCTTCAGTTCCACTCCCTTTGGCAGGAGCCGATTGATCGCGTTGACACGGCTCTCGACTTCGGAGGCGACGTTGATCAGATTGGCCTCCGGTTGTTTCAGCACGGCAAGCAGCGGGACATCCTTTCCGTTTGCATTGATCTTGACATACTCCTTCTTCTCCGCGATCTCAACATCTGCAATCTCTTTTATCTGTATGGCTCTCTGCGAGGGATTCTTGATGATCAGATTTTCGAGATCCTCCCTGGTCTTCACGGCCGCATCCGTGATGCTTAAGTAGAGCCTGTTGTAGTCGGATACGTAGCCATTGGAGGCGATGAAATTGCTTTGACGAAGGGCCGCGCTCACCGATTGAGGAGTCAGGTTCAGCGCACTCATCTTCTCGGGATCAAGCCTGATCTGATACTCCTTGGTTTTCCCTCCAATCACCGCTACGTCCGAGACGCCTTCGATTCTTGAAAGCTGCGGCTTCACGGTATACTCCGCAATCTGCCGAAGCTCGGTTGGCGACGCACCGTTGCCTTCGAGAGAATATCCCATGACCGGCAAAATCGACGGATTCATCTTTTCAACCGTGATCGTCGTGCCGGAGGGCAGGTCTTGTTTGATGGCGTTGATCTGCGATTCGATTCTCTGCTTGCCCAGGTCGACATCAGAGTTCCAGTCCAGAAAGGCGGATATCTCGCAGCTGCCCCGGCTTGTCGTGCTTCGAAGCAGCTTCAGGTTCTGCACGCTCTTTACCGCCGCTTCAAGAGGGATCGTTACGGTCACCATCATTTTATCCGCGGGCTGCCGACCGGTTTCGGCGATGATCTTGATCTTGGGAAACGTAATATCCGGAAAGAGGCTCGTTTGGATATGGATGAGCGCATACACTCCTCCGATCACCAGAAAGAGCAGCAGTGTCGCAATGGGGCTTTTATATGAAAGGTAGAACTGTTTCATATGCGCCTAATCCGATTGCCGATGAATGATGATTTTGACCGTATCAGGCAGCCCATAGGCTCCGCCGGCAATGAACCGATCGTGCACATGGAAGACCGGCTGAATGATTTCAACCAGGCTGTCGGTTTCAATCCC
Source organism: Acidobacteriota bacterium (assembly GCA_050258555.1). Taxonomy (GTDB): domain Bacteria; phylum Bacteroidota; class Ignavibacteria; order UBA10030; family UBA8401; genus CAISDA01. The sequence continues at coordinate 13,621 of JBLMZA010000004.1, forward strand.
CTTGATCACATTCCGTCGGACGGCAAGCGTATCGTTGATTGCCTGCATGGCCCAGAATTCCGTCTGTGTTTCGTTGGCGAGAATTGAAGCCTTGGGAAGCGCAACGGCCTTGTCTGTTTTCCTCACCGGCAGCTTCACAATGATATTCAGATTCGCGGGCAGTTCAGCAAACGGAGAGGGAAACAGGACATAGGTCTGCGTCTGATTTGCGGGATCGATTGCCGGAATCGAGTTCAGCACCTGCGCCCGGAGCCTTCTGCCATCAGGCAAGTGCATCACAAGGGTTGCGGCACGATGGACAAATTTGGCATATCGATACGGAACATTCATCATGATCCTGAGGGAGCGGGGATCGACGATCACGCCGAGCTTATCCCCTTCGGCAACAGCATTGCCCTCCTGGTAATCCAGCTCTTTCACGATTCCCGGCCTGTGGGCGTACACCCTCACGAAACCCGAGAACCGGCCGCCTCCAATATCGATCGATACAGTGTCGGCCGCACTGGATTCTTTTGTCCTCATCAGGAAAAGCGCCTCGCCTGCGCGTATGCGGTCGCCGGGATTTTTGTACCGCTTCACGATCAGGCCGGCAAAACCTGCCCGCACTATTTCCTGGTTTTGATAGACCGTCACGGCGTTGAGATCGACATCTTCTTCCATCCCGGTGATGACAGGGCTTGTCAGAGTGACCTCAACGCCTTTCGCGTCCTGCGAAGCGGTATTTTCAGTATCGTTCTTCGCGCAGGCATTCAGGCCGATTCCTGTCATCAGGACCAGACTCATATACCGAATCAGACGATTCATGTTACCAGTTCCAATAATTAAGGTGATTGATCATCTGCTCATAGGCGATATGCGTCTGTATCTCCTTCTTTTTCAGCTCCAGGTAATTCTTCTGGATTGTGAGAAATTCGATCATCGTCAGTTGCCCGTGCACCAGTTGGGAATGGGCAAGAGCGATGATCTGCCCATACTCCTGCAACTGCTCCGAAATCGCCTTTCGGCTGCGGGAATACCCCTCCAGCCGCGCCGCAATTTCAGATTTCTTGTTTCGAATCCGTACGTTCTGATTTTCCTTTTGCTCTTCGATGCCCCTGGCGGCTATTTCGGACTGCTGGCGCGCGATGCTTTTTTGATTGCCGTCGAAGAGACGGAGCGAAAAATTGACGCCGGCGCTCATGCCGAACTTCCGTTCTATTCCCTGAAGCTCGATCGCATTGAGTCCGGCGTTGGCAAAAATGGAGACCTGGGGCAGATATTTCGTCTCAAGAACAGCCCGCTGCCCCGCAAGAAGCATGCTGTCCAATGCATACTGCCTGAGGAACCCGGATTCAGTGACGGCTGAAGACGGACTCAGCTCGACGTCCTTGAGACCGATGGTCGAAGAATCGACCAAACCGCACAGCGTGTTTAATTCAGAGAGAGCCGATTGATAGGAACCGGACGCCTCTTCAACGGCGATCCGCTCATTCGCCAGTTCGATCCGCAGAAGCAGATAGTCCGACTCTTTGGCCATGCCTTGAAGCATCAGCGAGCGTGTAATCGATACCTGCCGCGCCAATGTATCTGCCGACGCTTTGGCCAGCTCGTACAGCTGCTGCGCCTGAAGGCTGACAAGATACTGATCGGTGACATCGTGCTCCACCGTATGCCTTGTTACTTCAATCGCATTTTCAGCGCTGCCGATCTGCAGGCTCGTTTGGGCATCATAGGCGCCGAGCGTGCCGCCCGTAAACAGATTCTTCGACACATTGAGCTGTGCGGCATACAACCCGCCATTGGTGATTGACGCATCATAGCCGATGGCATTCGGCCCCGGATTGGAGGTTACCATGGGCGAATTGTTGAAGAAGGGGGCGAAAAGATAATTGGCCGTCAGCGAAACCTGGGGCCCGCTCAATTGGGCATTGTTCAGCGCTCTATCCAGATTTCTTGCCTGAATGGTATTGCTGCTTTCCTTGATCGACGGATTGTTCCTGAGGGCTGCCGCCACATAATACGGCAGATCGCTCTGTCCCATGGCGGCGCCCGAAAGGACGATCAGCAGCAACGACTGCCGGAGAAGCATGCGCATATCATTCATGGCCGTGATCTTCATAGTCGATCAGTGTTCGTCTTCTTCTTTTCCCTCTTCTTCTTTTTCCTCTTTGTTCTTCGCACCGCGAAGTTCCTTCTTCACGACGCTGCCATCGGTCTTCAGGACGATCTCCAGGGATTTCGCGCCTTTTTTCGCAATGACCTCGTAGCTGATCTCCCCGTTCTTCGTCAGTTTTTCGGCCTTCATGATCCTGCCGTGCGCAGATTCTTTCGACACGGATTGCTTCACCGCATCCGGTAATGCGCTCACGGCGATCTCCTCTTCAACTTCCGCAACTGTTCCATCAGGCAGATACAGCACATCTCGTTTTGCCTTGCCGTCGATGCTTTCGATTTCATAGTATGTTTTTCCCTCCTCAGTTTCTTTGCCCGTGCCCTTAATGACGGCGTGAGGATACGACTTTTTAAATGCATCCAGGACCGGTTGGGGAACGTTGGTGCGTGCGCTGGATTGTGTCGTCTGGGCCTGCGAACACAGAGAAAGTGCAGCAGTAAGGCCCACTATGACGACGGCGGATTTCGAAAGCAGATGGAGTGTTCTCATTGTTTCACCTTTAAGTGATAGTTGATGATACGCGATGAACTGTGGACAACAACTGAATATACACTGTGAAGATGAAAATAGAATGAAAGCGAGCAGGAGCGAACTTACAGCGGCAGATCGACGATGAACCGGGTTCCATCTGCCTCGGTGCTCTCGACGGCGATCGAGCCCTGATGCATTTCAATAAACTCTTTCGCGATCGGCAGTCCCAGCCCATTGCCTTTTGCGACTGATTGCACAGTCGTAGAACGGTAAAATCGATTGAAGATCATCGGCAGCTCCGACAGATCGATCTGGATCCCGAAATTCTGCACTGTGATACGCACCGCGGCCGCAGTTTTGATCATTTCAATCCTGATGATCGAATGAGGGAACGAGTACTTGACGGCATTATCTATGAGGTTGAGGAACACACTCCGCAATTTATCCTTGTCTGCCCGAATCTGCACCGGTTCGTCGATCTGAAGATCAAAGGTGATCTTCTTTTCCTCGGCGGCGCTCCGCATGAGCCGCACGCACTCGGTGACCAGATCGTCGACGCACACATGATCGATCACCATCGCATTTTGCGAGGAATCCAGCCGGACCAGGGTCAGCAATGCAGAGGTGAGCTTCGTGAGGCTCTCGATTTCTGTGAGGGCCGTTCGGACGCTCTCTTTTTGCGAACGATCGGTAATTTCCCGATCAATCAATTCCAGTTCGCTCTGCAGCACCGTCAGCGGGGTCCTGATCTCGTGGGCAGCGTCGGCAATGAACTGTTTTTGGCTTTTCAGGTAGCGATCGATCCTGTCGAGCATCTCGTTCAAGGTGCTGCCAAGGATATGGATTTCATCTTTTTCACGCGGCAACTCAAGCCTCGATTCCAGGCTCTTGGCGGAGATCCGGCGCGCCGTTTGCGCCATCGTCAGCACGGGCCGGAACGCCGTTTTGGCGATCAGATACGCGGCACTGCCGGCAAGCAGAAGCGCAAGTGGGATCACGAGAAGGAAGACGAGCCAAAGTCGTTCAAGCGCCTGGTCCATCTCTTTCAGTGAAGTAGCTACCTGCAGCACGTAGAGCGTATCGCCATTGACTTCAACACCGGTGATCAACGATCGGTAATGTTCTCCTCTTGATATGGGGGAGGTGACCAAGACATTCTTCCCGCCGACCATCTCATTCCATCCCCCTGCCTGTCCGGTCAGCGAGTCAAACATTATTTTGCTTCCATGTCTGTCCACGAGAGACAGCCGCACATCCTGAAGTCCTTCGGCCTTGATCGAATTCACCTCAGCGATGTTGACGGCGCGTTCATCCGAGATCTGCTCTTCAAGCTCCGATTGCAGGATCGCGGAGTAACTTTTCAAGCTGCTGTCGATCCGATTCAACTCATTATCATGGATCGTCCGATAGATAACGAACGCAAAGCCGACAAGGACCGTCCCGAACAGGAGTGTATAGGCAGTGATAATTTTCACTTTGATGGATAGTCTCATTCCAGACTCTCCGCAAACATATATCCGGCCCCCCTGATCGTATGGATCAGTTGGCGGGCAAATCCATGGTCGATTTTCTGACGCAAGAACTTCACATGGGATTCGATGAGGTTGCTTTTGGGATCGAAGTTCATATCCCATAGATGCTCGGAGATCTCTTCCCGCGAGAGGATCCTGTTGGAATGGAGCATAAAGAGCTCCAGCAGCGCATATTCCTTCGCCGTCAACAGTATTTCACGGCTCTCTCTCAGCGCCTTATGCGTGTTCTGGTTAAGTTGGATGCCGAATTTGCTGATGACTGCATTGCGTTCTGTAGTGTTGCGCCTGATGAGCGAGCGCAACCGGGCTATGAGTTCTCCAAAGTGGAACGGTTTGGCCAGATAATCATCCGCTCCGTTATCCAGGCCTCTGATCTTATCGGAAACATCGTCCAGCGCGGTCAGCATCAGGATGGGCGTCAGAATTTTTTCCTTTCTCAGCTTCATGCAGGTGGTGAATCCATCCTGCAGCGGCAGACGAATGTCGAGAATGATGGCATCATAGCTGTTGATCTTGGCAAGCCTTTCTCCTTGCAGGCCGTCGAATGCCTGATCGACGGCGAAACGATCCTGCTTCAAACCCTTGACGAGCGAAGAAGAAATATTCACATCATCTTCAATAATCAGAATCCTCATTTTCCACGATCCTTGCACTGTAAAACAAATTGATCATCTCAGGGGCGAATACACTCGAACCCATTTCTTATTGCGCGACGATCAGCACTCCGAATCGTTTCCTCTGTTCTTTACCCTCGATCATGCCAATAAGATAGAGCTTGTGCGTCACCGGGTCTAGAGCAAGCGTCCTGAGGCCCCGGGCGGTAGCAATCGTCTCGATCACCCGGTACCGGTCGGCCGATTCCTGCCTGATCACCGTCAGCGAGCCCTCGCCATTCGAGCTGAAGAGAAGCCGTTGTTCCGCGTCATACACGCAGCCGTCGGGGCCTCCGCCGATGGGCACGACAGCCGCCACGGTGCCCTTGACATAGTCGAGGACGGTCATGTGCTTGTTGGAGCCGACTGAAAACACCCTGTTGTTCTTGACATCGAGGGCGAGACCCGTCGGGTCTTCACATGGAGCGATCGACCACCGATTGAGCACCGTTAATCGCCGTGCGTCAATTTTTTCAACGAGGCTTTTATCCTCGATGTTCACGAAGAGATTTCCCTTCAGGTCGGCGGCGGCAAATTCGGGTTTCCCGTCGAGCGGCACGGTGCCGGCAACCGCATCCGTTTGCGCATCGATCGCCGTCGCGTTTGCCGATCTGCCATTAAACGTAAAGATGCTGTGCGAGACGGGCTCGTAGACAATCGCATCCGGATTGCGGCCGGTCACATGGATTGTTCTGACGACCTTCAGTGTGGTCAGATCGAACACCGTCACACTGTCGCTTCTGCCGTTGCTGATATACCCCTTATGCTGGTCGTACGCAAGCGCGATCCCGTGCACTCCGTTCAAGCCCGGGATGTCGCCGATGACCGTCTCTTTGAACAGGTCGACGGCATGCACGAGATTTCCATGGGAAACAAACAGGCGGTGATGGAGCGTGTCGACAATGCAATAATCCCATCGGCTTTCGCCGCCGATGTCGATACGGCCTCGCACCCGATAGCCCGACGTCTGAGCGACGGATGATGCCATACACACCGCAAGCTGCAGGAAGACGATAGGCAGCAGCAGACGAACAATTTTTTTCATTGGGTTCCTCACAAACGATTGGGCGGCATATCAGTACAACACAATACGGCCCACGTTCGGCACCAACATACAAGACAAACATGAAAAGAAGATGAAACTTTTCGCTTGGGCAGAACGACGCTCTTCTGGCTGATTACCCGAACCCGTTCAATCCTTCAACAACGATTTCATTCAGTCTTTCCATCCGCTCGACCGTAACGCTGAAGGTTTGATTAAAGCCGATACAGTCCGATATTCTCGTACTTGATGCGCCTCGGCTGCGTGAGCAGGAACATGAGCGTTGAGGCAAGATCTTCCGCCTGGAGCACGCCGGGATCGATGTGCTGATCATCCTTCGGCGGCGGCACCTGGACCAACGCCGGGCACAGCGAATGCACGATGATACCGTACTCGCGGACTTCCTCCTGAAGCGCCTCGCCAAACCCAACGAGCCCGAACTTCGATGCGCAATACGGACCGGCGTTCGCATAGCCGTGTTTTGCCGCCTGCGACGCAATGTTGACAATGTAGCCCGACTTCTGCGCGATCATCGACGGAAGCACTTCGCGCGTCAGCCGGAATGCCCCCTTCAGGTTCGTCTCGAGCACCAGGTCCCACTCTTCATCCGTGCAATCGACGATCTTCGACGACACGCCGAGCCCCGAGTTGTTCACGAGAATATCGATGGCCGGAAAATATTTTTTGGCCGTCTTCACCAGGCCGGTCACATCATCCTTCTTTCGTATGTCGCACACCACGGGAACGGCCTTTCCCTTTCCGGCTGAGTTCAATTCTCTGGCCGCGGCCGTGAGCGTATCCAGCCGGCGTGACGCGATGATGACGTTCACTTCGGCGGCGACAAGCGCCTTGGCGATGGCGAAGCCGATCCCGCTGCCGCCGCCGGTGACAATGGCGTTCTTTCCTTTGAGAGTATTCATATTGGTCTTTGTATGGAAGTTATTGAGATGCCGTAAAAGAAAAAAATACATTCGGTCATTTTTAGTTTGTATCAGGTGATACCAAGGTAAAAAACAGGTATTTTCCATCACCAACCCAGTGACGGAGGTATTACCCATGATCGATAAACCGCTCTCCGATCGACTCCAGACGAAGTCTGTAAAGCAGTCGATCATCGCAAGCATCGCCAGGGACTTCAACCTTACACCGATCCTGGCCGAAGCGTACTTCTCGCAGATCAAAAACTATTTTCTCAACCATGCCGATATCGAGCTCAAGTCAGGCCAGATCCATTATCTGGCCATCGATGAGCATGAGCCGGCAGGCAAACCCCTTGCACTCTGCAAGAAGGTTTCGGTCACACTCGACCTGCACGTGCCGGAAGAAGATCTGCCGGTCTACAAATCCAAAGGCCTGCATGGGCTTCGGCAGCATAAGATCCTCCGCCTCACCAACCAGACAATCGATCAAGGCGGACTCTTGTCGTATGAAGATATCGCCTTCATCCTGACCTGCAGTGTCGTCACGATCAAGCGTGATATGATCCACATGCGTAAAGCAGGGATCATTATCCCTTCGCGCGGCTGGCGCGAGTGAGATGGGCCGAGGCCAGACGCATAAAACGCAGATCCTGGATCTCTACTTATCGGGCTATCAGTTCACTGAGATCGAACGCCGCATCAAGCATAGTGAGACAGCCATCCAACGCTATATCCAGGACTTCGGCCGAGTGGTGCTTTTGCATGTCAAGGGCTTCTCCCATGACCAGATCCGGATCTCGACCAACTTCTCCATCCGCTTGATTGGCGAGTATCTTAAGCTCTATGCCCGGCACACAAAAAGCCCCCAGCTCAAACGCATCCTTCAAACATCAAAAAAAAGAGGAGCGTGAACGCCATGATCGCAAAGAACTTACGCTTCCTGCCCCGAAACACGAGCGACTTCTCTCCTGCGTCAGTGGCTCAGAGAACATATAAGCGCATGAGGGGCAAGAGCCTGAAGCATATCCTCCTGGACCGCTTCATCAACCATTATGGTTATGACAAAGGCGAAGTCACTGCCTCAGCTATCATCGATGATCTCTTGTCACTCGTCGAGCAGTATTACCGCTATACAGATAACTCGTTTTTGAAGCAAGGACAGATGGTCTGGCCTGCGGTGCCCGTCGATGAGTATCCGGCCAAGGGCAAATCCATGGCGCAGACCAAACTGAAGCCCATCATCCTGGATATCATCTCCGAGAGCGACATCGAAGATATGCAAACGCCGATCAACCACCGTGTGCTGTGCATCAAAAAGATCGAACGCTGGACTCATCAGGCCTATGACCAGGGTGGACTCCTCTCCCAGCTCGATCTGGCTGCGCTCTTGACGACATCGATTTTTTCAGCAGGCAACTATGTCCGCGAATACCAAGATCTCTACCAACGCTCATTGCCCACCAGAGGCAACATCCAGTTGATCGGCGGGGGACAGACACACAAAAAAGAAATCATCACGCTGCATATCAAAGGCTATCTTGTCCCGGTGATTTGCACAAAAACCAATCACTCAAAAGAAGCTGTCGAACGCTACATCCATGATTATGAATCAGTGAAAATGCTTGCAACAAAATTTGACGATGTGGATCTCATCTCCCGCATCATCAGACTCACTCCCAGGGTCGTCAAACAGTATCTCGATTTGATACCGCTTGACTCCTGAAATGGGCTATGCTATCTTTGCTTTCAAAGGATTGACCCTTAGTATCATTTGATACTATTTGAGCACGATCATTCGCTTTGTACTGGCGAATGTCATCACGTTTCCTGCACTGCCGACAGCCTCGATCCGGTAATAATACACACCGGAGGCGCCAGGTGCATTCCACACCACATCGTGCACGCCCGCCTCGCGCATGCCGTCGGCGATCACGGCGACCTGGCTTCCAAGCGTGTTAAAAACGCGAAGCGTCACGCGGCATGCCACAGGCAGCGCATAGCGGATCGTCGTCGACGGATTGAAGGGATTGGGATAGTTCTGTGCAAGGGCGAAGCCTTCGGGCGCCATGCCATCTTCGGCGACAGAGGCGACCTGTCCCGGAAGCACGCCGAGATAATTGCCGATGCCGCGGACGATGGCCCCTGCGGTGCGGTCGAACGAGTTGGCACTCGCATCGTTCATGTCCTCATATGTCAGCGCCAGGACCTTGTCGCGGTGATTATACCAGAACCAGCTCTCGGGATACTGCCTGGCCGCACTCGTGGTCCAGCTGACGAAAGACGTGTAGGGCTGTATCGCGTTCGGAAAATTGTATCGCACCGTATCGATGAAGCGGATCTCCATCGATGAATACAGAGGCGAAGTCCCGGCAGACGTATGATAGACGAAGTAGCGCTTCGTGCCGTAGGCCGAATGCATGTTGAGCGCGATGCGTATCGGATTCGGAGCAGCCATGAAGCGCTGGAAGACCGCGCGCAGCGCCGCGACCTCCGGCTGGCTCGGCGTCGTATCCCAATTGCTCTCGATATCGATGTTGTTCGCGTTCTCGCGAGCCTTCCCCAGCTCGACGCCGTCTGGATTGTACATCGGCACGATGTTGAAGACGCAGCTGTCGCGCATCATCCGTCCCAGCGGCGACGACGACAGGAGTATCTTGATGATCTCATTCGTCACCCATGTCCCCTGGACCTCTCCTGGGTGCGTACGGGCGTGTATCCAGATCCTTTTCCGGGGAAGAGGCGTCGCGGCCGTATCCTGTATGGTCATCATGAGCATCGGCCGGTTCTGGACCGTCGACCCGATCTGCTCGACAGACACATAGGGGCTGTTCTTCCATTCCCCGATATCATACAGCAGCGTATCGAAGCCGTAGCCCCAGTTGCCCGATGCGGCGATGCGGAAGGCTTCCGTGGTCGTGTCGGCGTATCCGCATGGATCCATCGGCATGCCGGCGGTCGTCTGCGCTTGGGCTACGGCGCATGCAGTAAGAATGGCGAATGCGCATGCACACAGGCGGTTCAACGTATGATCCATTATATCGATCCTTATCTGATGTTCAGGTATCCACGGTCTCAATCGCATATCCTACTCTAGTACACCACTCCACAATTTCACTTCTCACCGGCGCAACAACGTCAACATCGCTTGCTGTAAACGGGTCCCGGTATCTGAGCCTCCAGGAATGCAGAATATATCCGGGATCGCTGGGAAGAACGGTGTTGGCGTGTGCGTCGGAAGTTTCACTCCCGATGGCGCGGCCCCGATAAAACCTGTCTCCCACAAGCGGATGCCCTTCGGAAGCGAGATGAATTCGGATCTGGTGCGTGCGGCCGGTGAGAATCGACACGCGAATCAGAGCGGTGTCGTCGCCGGCGTTCCTGGCGAGCACCGAGCACATGCTCACCGCCTCTTTGCCGTTCGGCGAGACGTCGTGGATATCGCCGAGCCTTGCATCGGGAACCCGACCGATGGGTGTCCGGATGGTGAACTCGTCCGGCATGTCGGCGTTATGGACCAGGGCAAGATAGATTTTCCCGATTTCCCTCATCCTCATCATCCGGCTGAAAGCCGCTGCGGCCGTATGCGACCGGGTAAAGAGTATCGCTCCCGTTGTGCCGCGTCCGAGGCGATGCAAAGGCGAGAGCGACGCATCATGCGTTCTCCGGACGATCATCACCATCGAGTTCTCGAGGTATAAACCTCCGGGAAGGACGGGCATCTCGTCGGGCTTGTCGAACACCATGACATGTGCATCGGACTTCAGGACCGGGATATCGGTCGGCACATCCGGCTCGGACCATGGCGCACGGAAGGAGTGCAGCACATCACGCTCGCGGAGCGTATCCTTGGGCGCAAGAGGAATGCCCGCGCGCGTGACAAGCCCCGACTCGATCCTGCCACGCCATTCCTCGCGCGTGAAATGCGGATAGCGGATGCTGTAATACTCCAACACCGTCATGCCGGCATGGTGGCGCAGTATCCGATCGGTGTAGATGTATCCGTTGTTAAGCATAGCACATATGAAGAGAGAAAGATTGGAAAGCTTTTTTTCCGTGATTATCGAACTTTTTTTGCGAAATACTGTTATGTCATGTAACTAACGATTCTCGGTTGTGGACACCTGAATGGGAATATTATGGCAAAACAAATTTTTATCAATCTGGCAGTAAAAGACCTTCAAAAATCGATGGACTTTTATACTGCATTGGGATTTTCACACAATCCGCAATTTTCAGACGACTCTGGAAAATGTATGGTCTGGAGTGAGAACATTTTCGTGATGATTATGACACATGAAAAATTTTCATCTTTTGCCACGAAGCCCATTGCAGACACAAAATCAAAGTTAGCAGGACTGTTTTCCTTGCTGGTTGAGAGCGTCGATGAAGTAAACAGTATCGTAAGCAAAGGACGTGCCGCAGGCGGAACAGAGCCGACCGAAATGAAAGATTATGGATTTATGCAGCAAAGAACCATTGAAGACTTTGATGGTCACACCTGGGAAATATTTTTTATGGACATGACGAAATTTCCACA
>JBLMZA010000005.1:0-6144 GCA_050258555.1 Acidobacteriota bacterium
CACCGTCATGTCCAGCTTCACTGCGCCCGTGACGATCGAGCTTCCCTCGCCCGGTCTCTACCGCTACCGGTTCTGGCAATCGGATTCGACGGCGATCGATACCACATTCGTCACCAAGTGAACATGGGGCGGCGCCCGCCTTCCATGCCTGTTTCAGCGCCGGTGTCAGGCGTTCCCGCCTTGTTTCAGAAAAAAAAATCCGCTATCTTTCCGGAAAATTTTTCTTTTCCATTCATTTAACTTCCATATGATGCCGATGCATAATGTCGTGGTGACGGGAATCGGGCTGATTTCACCGCTGGGACTCACGATCGAAGAATCATGGCACGCCGCGCTCGAAGGCCGTTCCGGCGTCGGATGCGTCACGCGCTTCGATGCGGAAAAATATCCGACGAAGATCGCGGCCGAAGTCAAAGGCTTCGACCCGAAAAAATATTTTGATGCGAAGGAAGCCAACCGCTTCGATCTGTCCGTGCAGTACGGCGTCGGCGCTGCGCTCGATGCGCTTCAGGACTCCGGCTTTGCCGTGACGCCGGACAACGCCGAACGAGTGGGCATCATCATCGGCTCGGGCATCGGCGGACTCACCAATATCACCGCCACAACGCGCCAGCTTTCGGAAAGCGGACCGCGCGTGGTGACGCCCTTTTTCATTCCCGGATCGATCATCAACATTGTCGCCGGCTATCTTGCCATCCGCACGGGCGCAAAAGGGCCGAACTATGCGGTCGTCTCGGCCTGCGCCACATCGAACCATGCGCTGGCCGATGCCTTCCACACGATCCGCCGCGGCGAGGCCGACGTCATGATCGCGGGCGGCACCGAGGCCTCGGTGATCGATGTCGCATTCGCCGGCTTCTGCTCGATGCGCGCCATGTCGAAGCGCAACGACGCGCCGGAGAAGGCAAGCCGTCCCTTCGACAAGGACAGGGACGGATTCGTGCTCGGCGAGGGAGCGGGCATCTTCATTCTCGAGGAAGAGGAGCATGCCAAGGCGCGCGGCGCCAAGATCTACGCCCGCATGCTCTCCTGCGGCATGACGGCCGATGCGTTCCATGTGGCCGCGCCGCCCGAAGACGGCGACGGAGCCTACCGCGCCATGAAGCTCGCGGTGAAGTATGCGGGACTCGCGCCGGAGGCGATCGACTACATCAACACGCACGGCACATCGACGCCCCTGGGCGATATCGCCGAAACGAAAGCCGTCAAGCGGCTCTTCGGAAGCCACGCCTTGAACGGACTGCTGCTGAGCTCGACAAAATCGATGCACGGTCATCTGCTCGGCGCCGCCGGCGCGATCGAAGCGGCCTTCACGGTGCTGGCGCTCAAGGAAGGCATCATTCCGCCGACGATCAATCTTGAGACGCCGGATCCCGAATGCGACCTGGATTATGTGCCCAATGTGGCGAGGAAAAAAGAGATTCACTATGCCCTTTCGAACGGCTTCGGGTTCGGCGGCACGAATGCGAGCGTGTGTTTCGGCAAAGTGTAGCAGCCACGTGTGGGGAGCGCCCGAATGATCCGCCTCATCCGATTCCTTCTTCTGATCATGCTATGCTCTGCAATGGCGCAGACGCAGCCCGGGGCCGGACTCCGCATTCTTCTTCACACTCCCGAAGGCGAAACGCAATCGATCGACCAGAGCCTCCGCATCATCGCGGCCTTCAGCGAACCGATGACGGCGCTCTCGATCGCCGGTGCGGGCTCGTGCCCGATTTCCCTCACGCCCGCGGTCGAAGGCCGCTGCCGCTGGCTCGGCACCACCACGCTGGCCTTCATGCCGAAGGACACGCTTCCTTTCTCGACGCGCTTCACGGTGACGATTCCCAAAGAGACGCGCGCGATTTCCGGCGCCGCGCTTAGGCAACCCTCTGTCTGGTCCTTTGAAACGCCGCGCCCTGCCGTGCTCCGCACCGTTCCCGCTTCCGGCAGCCGCTCGATCGAACCCGATCACACGATCCTGATCGTCTTCAATCAGCCGATCGACCTTGCGCAGATCGGACGCTGGATCTCGTTGGAAGAAACAAAGAGCGGCCGCACGACATACACGGAATATTCGGTGCGCCGCCCGAGTGATGAGGAACTGCAGATGCAGGGTGCTCATCCACTGGATGCCCGGCGGACGCTTTCTCTGCAGGAAAAGAAACGACGGGACCGCGAGCGCTCGTGCGCGCTTGTCATCGTGCCTTCGGCGGCATTCGAGAAGGGAAGCCATGTGCGCGTCGTGCTCAAGGCGGGACTCCAGGGGGCCGAAGGTCCGCTGGGAATGAAGAAGGATTCCTTCCTGGAATTTTCCGTTTACGGCGATCTGCACTTTTCCGGCATCACAAGCGAGAACAACTTTCATCCATCATCGGCCATCCGCTTCGATTTCACCAATCCCGTGAAGCTCGACGAACTTGCGCGCCATGTCACACTTACTCCTTCCGCAGCGGTCACCCCGGGATACGGCGAGGACTATGCCGCGGCGCAGCAGTATCTCTCCTTTGCGCTTGCGCCCGAAACCTCCTATCGCGGCGTGATCACATCCGGACTCACGGATATCTACGGCAACAGGCTCGGTGCCGACGCCGCGTTTTCCTTCCGCACCTCTTCCTATCCGCCTTCTCTCAGGATGACGACCGGACCGGGCGTACTGGAAGCCTCCGAAGCGCACCGCATTCCCGTGACATTGCTCAACACCGATTCGGTTGAAGTGGTGATGGGGCGTGTGCGTCCCGAACGTGTCGCGGCCTTTCTTTCCTCGACGACGTTTTATGGGAATGACGAGTGGACGCACGCATCGCTTCGTGATGCCGCAGGCGGTAAATCCATCCGGCGTCTCTGGAAGATCGATGCAGCGCGCAATCAGTCGGTGCTCAGGCCGCTCTCGATCGATGCCGCGCTGGGCGCGGAAGGCAAGGGCATCGTGCTGGTGCAACTGAAGCCGTTCGGAGGAGATCAGAAGCGTGTGCTGCGGACGGTTGTGCAGGTGACGGAGATCGGACTCACGGCGAAATTTTCTCCTGAATCGATATTGATTTATGCGACGCGCCTCAAAGATACGGAGCCGGTGACAGGCGCCGATGTCGAAGTGCGCACCGATTCCAACCGCGTCGTCTGGCGCGGCACAACCGGCAGCGACGGCATCGCGCGCGCTCCGGGATGGGCGCGACTCGGCATCGAGCCCGTGCGCGAGTTCTACGGACAGGATGAGGAATACGAATCGCTCCGTGCGCCGAGGCTCTGGGTGATCGTGAAAAAGAAGGATGACGTCGCTCTCACGTCCTCGCAGTGGAATGAAGGCATCGAACCCTACGCGTTCAACATCGATGTGGATTGGAATCCGCAGCCCGTGCGCTATGAGGCGATGCTCTTCACCGACCGCGGACTCTATAAGGCTGGAGAGACGGTCGAAGCCAAAGGCATCATCCGCATACAGAAGGAAGGCGTGTGGCAGACGCCTCCGCCTCTGGCCTTGCGCGTGCGGATCACCGATCCGCGCGGCGAAGAAGTGATGAAAAAGAATGTGTCGGCAAACGCCTTCGGCTCGCTGCCGTTTCGCATCCCGATTGCGCGCTCGGCCGCAACGGGCTACTATCAGATGACGCTTGAAGTGCGGGAGCCTGCGCAGAAGGCATCGAAGGCGCAGAAGCTTCAGAAAAAAGAACGCTGGAGGCAATTGGCCTACGGCACATTCCGCGTGGAAGCCTTCCGTGCGGCGGAGTTTGAAGTGCGGGCCGCATTCGAGCGCGAAGCGCTGACGGCGGGCGATACGGCGCGCGGCACGGTGAGCGCGCGCTATCTCTTCGGCGCGCCGATGAAGAATGCGCCCGTGCGCTGGCGCTTTCTTCTGAGTCCTTCATCGTTCATTCCGAAGGGATTCGAATCCTATTCCTTCGGAAGGGAAGAGTGGCTCTTCAATGTCGAGCCGCGCTCATTCAACCGTCTGCTCGAATCGGGCGAGGGTGTGCTCGATGACGCAGGAAGCAGAACGCTCTCGGCGTCTCTTGCGTCATCGGATGTGAAAGGCACGTCGCTGCTCACATTGGAGGGCGACGCCGTCTCGGCCTCGCGCCAGACGCTTTCCGGGCGTCAGTCTGTGATCGTGCATGGCGGCCTGTTTTACATCGGCGTGAAGCCGTCGACTTCGTTTCTTTCCGCGGACAGCACGCTCTCGATCGATCTTGTTGCGGTGACAAAGGACGGACAATGGACGCCGAAGCGCGAGCTCACCGTGAAGATCTTCCGACGCATGTGGCATTCGGTGCGCAAGGCGGTGACCGGAGGACGTTATGAGTGGCAGAGCGAGGCGGCCGATTCTCTCGTTGATTCGCTGAAGGTCGAAAGCGCGGCGCATCCTCTGACGCACCGGTTCACGCCGAAGCATCCGGGCTTTTATTATATCAGCGCGTCGTCGTTTGATGAACGCGGCAACGCGATCGAGACGCAGTCGACATTCTACGTTTCGGGCGGCGGGTATGTGGCATGGGAGCGCGGCAACGACGATAAGATCGAGCTTGTCGCAGACCGTGCGCACTATGCGCCGGGGGATGCGGCGGAGATCCTCGTGAAAAATCCGTACGAGCGTGCGCGGGCGCTTATTACGATCGAGCGCGAAGGCATTCTCTCGCACTCCACCGTGATGCTCGAAGGAAGCGCGCCGAAGCTCCGCATCCCGATCGAACGCGCCTATCTGCCGAATGTCTTCGTCTCGGTCATTCTGCTGGAAGGCCGCATCGAGTCTCCCAGTGATTCACAGGAGAAGGATCTCGGCAAGCCTTCCTTCAAGATCGGCTATGTGAAGCTTTCCGTTTCGCCGAAAGAAAAGCATCTCGATGTCTCCGTCGAAGCTTCGAAGAAGGAATATCATCCCGGAGATTCCTGCACGGTGACCGTACAGGTGCGCACGTCCGACGGGCGCGGCGCAAAGTCGGAAGTCGCACTGAGCGTGGCCGACCAGGGCGTGTTGAGCCTGATCGGCTACCGATTGCCCGATCCGTTCGACACGTTCTACAGGGAACGCGGACTCGCCGTCACGACGTCCGAGACGCGTATTCATCTGGTGAGCCAGCGCTCGTATGGCGAAAAAGGAGAGGATGCGGGAGGCGGCGGGGCTTCGCTCAAAATGGCGGCCGAACTCGATGCCGAAGGCGTGCGGAAGGATTTCCGCGCATCGGCCTATTGGAACGCCTCGCTTGTGACCGACGACAGCGGACGCGTGATTATCCGCTTCAAGCTGCCCGATAATATCACGGCATTTACCGCGATGGCCGCGGCGCAGACCCTCGCGGCGGAATTCGGCGCGGGGGAAGCCTCCTTTGCCGTCGCAAAGCCGGTGCTCATACAGCCATCCATGCCGCGCCTGGCGCGCCTGGGCGACCGTTTCAACGCCGGCATTGTGGTGATGAACTATACCTCTATCCCGCGCAGCGTCTCTGTGCGTGCGAGCACTTCCGGCATCACATGCTCGGCGAAGGATACGATCACGATTGAGCTCGCACCGGGACAGGCGCGAGAAGTCACGTATGAGTTCAGCGCTGATCGAATCGGCACGGCCTCCGTGAGCGTGAAGGCGCGCTCGGGCGCGGAAGAAGACGGGCTGCGATGGTCCTTTCCTGTGATCGCGCCGAAGCCGAAGGAATCCACCGCGCTCTTTGCCTCGAGCCTCGAGCCCGTGAGCCGGGAAAAGATCCTTCTTCCTCAATCGATCAGTCCCGATGAAGGAACGCTCGATGTCACGGCGGCATCGAGCGCGCTCATCGGACTCTCCGGCGCTGTGCGCTATCTTTTCACCTATCCCTATGGATGTCTGGAGCAGCGCGCCTCAGCCGTGCTGCCGGTCATTCTTGCCAAGGACATGATCGACGCCTTCCATCTTTCGCTGCCAGGCATGACGGATGCGAAGGAGACGGCGCAGAAGACGATCGACGATATTGCGGCGTTTCAGAAATTCAACGGCGGCTTTTCCTATTGGAAAAATGACGAACAGGTGTCGCCGTTTCTCTCGGCCTATGCCGCGCTGACATTGATTGAAGCGCGGGAACACTCCTATCGCGTGAAGCCGCGCGCGATCGAAAACGCGCTGCAGTATCTTTCTCGCGTGCTTTCCGGAGACGAGCGCGATGAGCGCTACGCGCCCGAAGCCACGCTCTCGACGCGCGC
>JBLMZA010000006.1:0-9559 GCA_050258555.1 Acidobacteriota bacterium
GTTCGCGTATGTGCTGATAGCCGGCATGAACACATGTCCTGCCAGAGCCGGCGTGATCGTGCCCGACCAGTTATAGGAGACCGTGATCGAATAATTGCCGTTCACATCGGCCGTGACGGACTTGGCCGTCGTATCGCTCCAGCTCAGCGCGGCTAGCGGCACGCCCGCATTGCCCGAGATCGTGTAGACGAGTGCGGCAGGCGCGTAATTCTGAGCGCTCACATCGGCCAGCACGTTCGCATAGTCGATCGAGGCGGGCGTGAAGGCGTAGCCGGTCCGGCTCGGCGTCACCGTGCCCGACCAGTTGTTCGGCACGGCGATCGCATAGCTGCCGCTTCCGTCCGTGACAGCGGTCTTCAGCGTTCCATCCATCCAGCTGATGGTCACGCCCGGCATGCCGGCGCTGCCCGAGATCGTGTTCGTGCTCGGCGCGGCGGAGTAGTTCTGATTGGCGGCATCGGCCGTGACGACATCGTACGAGATCGAGTTCGGCGTGAACGTGTAGCCGACCGACGAGGGCACGACCGATCCCGTCCATCCGTACGGAACGGTGATCGAATAATTGCCGCTGTCGTCGGCAACGGTCGTCTTCGGCGTTCCATCCATCCAGCTCAATGTGGCGCCGCCGATGCCCGCGTTGCCCGTGATCGTGTAGAAGACCGGCAGAGGCGTGAACTCGAACGCGCCGATATCCGTCGGGCCGCCGGCGCCCGTCGTGCTGCGGGCCTGTCCGGCAATGTCCGTGACGATCGCTGCCACGGGAATGCCGCGGTTATTGAGGATGTTCGAATTCGGATTTGCCGGATCGGGCATGAGATCGGAAGCGGAAGTGAATCCCGGATCGCCCGAGAACGAGACGGAATCCTGCAATGTGCCGCTCTTCCAGGCGCCGATCGAGGCATAGTCTGTGGATCCCACCGCACCGAAGACGCCGCTTGTGCCGTTGGCGTAGATGACGTTGTTGTTCGAGACGAGGTTCGATGTGTTGGAAAGCTGTATGCCGTAATTCTTATAGTAGGCATTGGGCGCCGAGAGCGAGCGCGCGTTGAAGATCACGTTGTTCCTGAATGTGAGCGTGCCGTTCGACCGGTAGAGTCCGGCCGAAGTGAAGCTGTTGGCGTTCGTGCCGCCGATGTAGATCGAATTGTAATAGACGTTGTATGTCGCCGTTCCTCCGAGCGACAGGCCGTAGGCACCGTTGGCGCCCGTATACCCGGCATCGAGCGAGATGGTATTGTTGTAGATGTTTACCGTGCCGCTTCCCGATGCCCAGGCGATGCCCGCACGGCTGGTGCCGAGCGTGGCATACGTGGTATTGATGCCCGAGATCCGGTTGTTGAAGACGTTCGTCGTGCCTGTGGCGCCGTCGACGTAGATGCCGGCCGAGTAAGCCGTGCCCGGCGTGGTCTGATAGATCTCGTTGTTCGAGATCGTGAGATTCTGATTGCGCGCGTAGACGTGTATGCCGCGCTGCGCGAAATTGCTGATCACGTTGCGATCGATCACGTTGTTCACGCAATTCTGCGTGCCGAAGGGATACATGTAGATGCCGCAAAACGGCGCCGAGGCTCCCGCGGTGATGACGCACCGGCTGATCGTATTATTGTTGTTGCCTGAGGAGGCCGATCCGTCGCCGAAAAAGATGACGCCGCCGCTCGAGTTCACAACGCCCTTGAGCGTCGTATTGGTGATCGTGTTGTTCGATGCGCCGTTCTTGAACACGAGCGTGGACGACGTGGAAGCATTCGTATTGGAAAGGGTCAGCGAGTTAACCCCGTCGTTGAGGCCGTCGATCGTCAGGCCGTTCGCGCCGTTGAGCGCGATCAATCCGGCCGACTGCATGCTGGAGCCGGAGACGGTGCGTGCCCCCACGGGCGTGATCGTCACCGTGAACGGACCGCCTGCGCTCGTCCAGGCGTTCAGGCCCACGGCGCCGGTTTCCGCCGTGAGATCCGTGATGATCTGCACGTTCACGTTCCCGGTCAGCTTCCCGTCATTGATGTCTGTGAAGAGTCCGCCGGGATTCGTGAGCGACGTGTAATCGGCGCCCGACGTGCCGACGGTCTTCGTTCCCGAAATGCTCGCGCCCAGGATCTTATAGACCGCAGGCGAGGCCGGATAGGCCGTGACCGTGTTGACATCCGAGGCCACGGCGCCGGACGGATTCGAGATTCTGTTCGGCGCGCCGAGCGCGGCTGCCTGGTCCTGCGCGATGACGAAATAGTACACCGAATCCCGTTCGATCACCCCCCCGATCGCCGTATGATCGATCGTGAATGACCAGGTGCCGCTTGCGCTGCTGCCCGTCGTGAGCGTGCCGGGAGAAGACACATACGAGCCCGCGAAATTCTTCTTGTAATAAATGCGCGGCACGCCGCTTCCCGATGTGGGCACGCCGGTTCTGGCATCGGCGATCGTCGCCGTGAGCATCCGGTTGGCGAACGAAGCCGTCCCGGCCAGCGGCGTGTAGGTGATTGTCGGCGCGGCGGCATCGGGCATGAAATTGTAGCGCGTGTACACGCCCGGCGACATCGTGTTGGCATTGTTCGCCGTTCCGTAGGCGCATGTGGCCGCCGTGGCGGAAGTGGGCGTGACGCTGGCAAAATCCGTTGCCGAGACGCCGATGCCGATCGAATACTGGCCGCTATTGGCCGCCAGCGCCGGAGAGCCGTATGTGAAGCTGATATTTCCGCTCGTTTCAGATAGCTGCACCTGTATGAGCGCATTGGCCGCGCCTGCCGTGTTCTTCGGCACCGTCACGTTCCAATTGATGATGAGCACACGGTTGGGAGCCGTACCGGTGAGCTTGTAGACGACCTTGCCGTTCGTGCCGGTGGCCAGATCGTCCCAGTAGGGCGCGATCTTCGGCAGGGTGACGCTTGATGCCATGGAGTTCGAGGCATCGTTGCCTGCAATGGCCGTACTTCCCAGCTTCAGCAGTCCGTTCTCGTTCACCGAAAACTGCGTATAGGGCGTACCGGCAAACCAGAAGGTGAACCCGATATCGGTCACGGCAGAGGCCGCATCATCCGCATTGGGACCGATCAGCTGCGTGCTGCCGGTGGAAATATCGGTGGGAGCGAAACCGGAACGCGAGAAGGCGTACGAACCGGAGGTGATCGACTGCGCCGAAGCGCCGGAGCCGGCCGCTGCAAGCAGTGCCAGCATCGACAGAAGAGCCGTTACCAATTTTTTCATGCAGGTATCCTCTGGATAATGATGATCGGGTGTAGTGCGCTTGTCTTCGACTTTTTTCCCCCGCTCCAGTCTCCCCTGCACGCCGCTGATGTATCCTTGACCGCAATAAATTAATCGATGAAGCCGGCTGTCACAATGGGGGAATCCCCCATATCGGCCGGGAAAATCCCTCATGCCGTTTCAATGCAGCCGTAATCGCCGCCTCGAGCGTGAAGATGCCGGCACTCTTGAGCACATAGCCGTCGGCAGGCACCTGCCGGGCGCGGCCGACGAGTTCGGGCTCGTCATGCGACGAGAGGAAGATGATCGGGATATCGTACAGCGCGCCGATGATGCGCGCCGCCTCGATGCCGTCCATCGACGGACCAAGATCGATATCCATCAGGATCAGTGAGAGGTCTTCGGCCATCGACGCCACGGCTTCGATGGCCGCTTCGCCCGTCGAAACGTGCGTGACCTCAAAGCCGAGCCTGGCGAGCTGGCGCTGTTCGAGCACCGCGACGATCGGATGGTCCTCAACCAAAAGCAACGCAGGATTCGGCCGCATCATGCACCTCGTTTCTCCATGTGAAAAAGGAATGATGATCGTGTGCATGAAGAAACCAAGAATGCGGGAAAACGACAATGGGGAATTCCCTCAACTCTCCGGAGAAATCACCCCATGCGCGCGCGCAGGCGCAACGCGGCATCTGAGTGCGCGGGGCTTCCGGCTGAGTGAGAATCGTGAAGGAACAACAGCGTGTGCGTGGTGCGGAAAGGGGTCAACGGTCGAGAGGTGAGGAAGCGTCGCTTCCCGGAAGGGCGTCATCGTCGGCGCCGAACGCCGCATTGTCGTCCCTGTGTGCGAAAGCCGCCCTGATCGCCGCATCGAGGCCGGCGACGCCCGAGCTCTTGAGCACATAGCCGCAGCAGGGGACCTGCGCCGTGCGCTCGACGACCTCGCGCTCGGCATGCGACGAGAGGAAGATGACGGGGATGTCGTATTCGTCCGTGATGATGCGCGCGGCCTCGACGCCGTCCATGCCAGGGCCGAGATCGATATCCATCAGGATCAGGTCGATACGGCCGGCCTTCGCCCGTACTTCCGCGACGGCGCGCTCGCCGCTCGGTGCATGGATCACCTGGTAGCCGAGCCTGGCGAGCTGGCGCTGTTCAAGCGCTGCGACGATCGGATGGTCTTCGACCAGCAGGAGTGTCTTGGGCATCACGGCACCTCTTCGATGGACACGAGCTTGTTCTTGATGGCATAGCGGGTCAGTCCGGCAACGTCGTGTATGTCGAGCCGGTTCATCAGTTCCGTCCGATGGCGCTCCACGGTCTTCGCGCTCAATGTCAGGATGCGGGCGATGTCCTTCGTCGACTTCCCCTCGCCGATGAGCTGGAGGATCTCCCGCTGCCGCTGCGTCAGGAGTTCGAAGAGATCGGAGCGGTGCGTCACGCGGCCGAGATAGTCTCGGATCACCTGCTTCGAGACGACGGGGCTCAGATACGTCTCGCCGTTGACGACCGCCTTGATCGCCACTTCCAATTCCGAGGGCGAAGCGCCCTTGAGCATGTAGCCGGCCGCGCCGGAGCGCAGCGCCTGCGTGACGAATTCCTCGTTGGCCGAGGCCGAGAGGATGATGATATTCACCTCGGGATGGTCGGTCTTGATGCGCTCGATCGCCTCGAGCCCGTTGAGTCCGGGCATGGAAATATCCATCAGCACGACGTGCGGATTGATCGACTCGACCATGCTGATGGCTTCGCGCCCGTCGTTGGCCTCGCCGGCGATCTCGATGCCGCGGAGCCGCTCGAGCAGGGCCCGCAGTCCGGCCCGCACGAGCACATGGTCGTCTGCCAGCAGTATTCGGATGGTATTCATACGTGTGATTCCGGTGTGTCAGCTGAGTGAAAAATGCACTGCACGCGAAAGCGGCAGCTCAAATTTGACGGTTGTTCCCCTGCCCGGAGCCGAGCTGATCTCGATCGTGCCGCCGAGCGAGGTGATGCGCTCCTTCATGCCGAGCGTGCCGAGGCCGCGGCCGCTGATGGGGCGGTCCTTGAGCTCGTCCATGCTGAAGCCGATGCCGTTATCGCTGATCTCGGCAACGAGCGCGCCATCGATCAAGGCAAGCGCGACGCGCACGTTCGTCGCCTGCGCATGGCGCACGATATTGGTGACCGTTTCCTGTATGACGCGATAGCTCGTGATCTCGATCAGCGTGGGCAGGCGTCCGGTGATGTTCCGGGCGTCGAACTCCATCGTGAATTTTCCGCGCTGCGCCTGTTTGTCGACATACCAGCGCACGGAGGCGACCAGTCCCAATTGATCGAGCATCCACGGGCGCAGATCGACGGACATTTCCCTGACCTGCTGCAGCAGGCGGTCGGTGAAGCCGATCGTCTCCTCGAGCCGCTCCGGAATATCCTTCGCATCCTCGAAGTCGACGATGCCGCGCAGGTTCAATTGGATGGCCGTCAGGACCTGGCCGATCTCATCATGGAGCTCGAAGGCGATCCTTCGGCGCTCGGCCTCCTGGGCTTCGATCAGGCGCTGGGAGAGGCTCTGCAGCTGCTCGTTGTACTGGCGCAGCGCCCGTTCGGTCCTGATACGCTCGGTGATGTCCGCCGAGAGCACGAAGATCCCTTCGGGGATCGGAACACAGTGCAGCTCGATGGTGCGCGTGCTGCCGTCGGCGAGCGCGACATCGTGGATGAACTCGCGGTTGATGCGCTCTTCCATGCACGAGCGGTAGCATTCGAACACCGGCGTCGACTCGATCTCCGGCTCGAGCTCCATGACCGTGTGTGCGACGATGTCGCGTTTGCGGCGGCCCATGCGGCGCGCGATCGCATCGTTGACGTAGAGATACATCCAGCCGCAGTCGATGATCATGCATCCTTCCGGCAGATTCTCGAGCGTCGTGCGGAAGCGTTCCTCGGACCTGGCCAGCTCCCTTGTGCGTTCCACCACTCTGTGCTCGAGCAGATCGCGCGACCGGCGGATCTCCTCTTCCATCTTCGCATGTTCGGCGCGCAGCCGGAGCGCCGTGATGCCGTAGGCGAGATCGGCGGCCATCTCGTTGAGCAGCCGAATCTCGCTCGGCGCGAATCCCTCCGGCTCGCGCGCATAAATGGTCAATGCGCCGAATGTCCCCTGTTGATTTTTGAGCGGGAAGGCGATGGAGGACGCATAGCCTCGTTTGACTGCCTCGCCGCGCCATGGCGCGAACGACGGATCGGTCAGCATGTTTGCGCACGTGCGGTATTCCCCCGTGCGTATTGCCGTGCCGGTGGGGCCGAGGCCGCGCTCGTTGTCCCCCCAGGAAATGTTCAGCGTCTCCAGATATCCAGAGTCAAAGCCGGAATACATCACCGGCCGCACGGACTTGTATTCATCGTTCTGGGCGAGACCGATCCATACCAGCGAGTAGCAGCATTCCTCGCGGATGATCGTACAGACATCCTGCATGAACTGCAGCTCGTCCGTCGCGCGCATCATCGCCTGGCTGCCGCTGGAGAGGGCCTTGTATGTGCGGTTGAGGCGGAACAGCTCCTCTTCCTTTTTCTTCCTCTCGGTAATATCCCGGATGATGATCTGATTGGCGTAGCCTCCCCGGTAGTTGACGCGGCTGCCGGCCGATTCGACATGCAGGATCGAGCCGTCGATGCGACGAATGCGCGTCTCCTGCAGCGGCAGCACCTCGCCGGTCTCGACCGCCTGCATGCGCGCGCTGATCGCATCGCGATCGTCCTCATGGATCAGATCGAGCACCATTTTCGATTGGAGCATTTCGAAGCTTTCGGCGCCATACATCGACAGGGCGGCCGAATTGGCGTAGAGGAAGATCCCGTTTTTATAGAGGATCACACCGTCGGGCGACGACTCGACGAGCGAGCGGTAGCGGTCGTTGCTCTCGTGCAGCGCCTCTTCGGCCTGTATGCGCTCGCTGATGTCATGGATGAGCGAAAAGAGGACCCTCCTGCCCTGCCAGACCGTCGGGGACGAGTCGACTTCGACCACGCGAATGGCGCCGGAGGCCAGCCGGTGCGAGAAGACGAATGACGTCTGCTCCTCGTTGTCGGCGCGCCGGCGCTGTGCCCGGACCTCCTCGGGCGGCAGCTGATTGATGTCCGCGATGGACATCGAGAGCAGAACGTCGCGCCGATAGCCGTAAAATTTAATCGCAGCTGCATTCGCATCGATGATCGCGCCCGTGTCGGGCTCGATGATGAGCATGACCGTGTGATGGTGTTCGAAGAAAGGGAAACCCGATGGCCCATTCGCCGGCTCTCGGGAGAAATCGTTCTGAGCCATAATTCAGACCGGACAGTTGAATGATCGGCGCTTCGCGCGTGCCCCGCATTTCATGCCGCCCGGGAAAAAATCCCATCGGCCGGCACAGACGGGCGCGTGGCTCGAATGTACCAATCTTCACAGAGAGATTCAATTTATTTCTCGCGCGTATTTACAGTCATCGTCGATCTTCTTCGCGGCACGCTCCGGATCGCGGCATCTCCGGACAGTTGCCGCGATATTGACATTCCTCCGGGAAAGTTCTACCTTTCCCCTACGCATGCCACCTTGTGGTGCGGCATGCATTGGGCGGAATCATACATGATCTTTTCATCTCAAGCGATAACAGTCTGCCAATCGAAAGTGGACGATGAACGCACCGGTGAAGATCATCGCGTTGCTGCTTGTGCTTCTCGGACAATTCTCTCCCGCACAATTCCCTCCCGTCATCGACGGCCGGAAAGATCCCTTTTATTCCCGCCTAACGGACAGCACTCAAGGCTTCATACACATTCCTCACACAGACTTCGTTTCAATGCACGGTCCGCGCCCTAACGGCGAATCGGATCTCTCAGCCGACGTGTGGATCGCGTGGGATGAAACGTATTTCTATCTCTACGCGGAAGTGAAGGACGACATCGTTCGGGTCGCCAGCCCTGTACGCCCTTGGAACGATTGCATCGAACTGAAGTTCGATCCTGACCCCGGCAAGAAGTCATGGACAGGAATTATCAACGCTCGGTTGAGTGCCCTTGATTCCGCCGATGCGAGCGAGGAGAAAGGAGTTGATAACCTGTATCGTGAGAAAGATTCCCTTCTTTCATGGGAAGCCGCAAACAATTCCAACTATGCCCGGCGAAAAACCAGCGACGGGTACGCTCTCGAATTGCGTCTTGCGTGGAAGTGGATGAAGGTTGGAGACCGCGTTTTTCATGTCGGTGCCGGCAATGTCTTCGGATTGGCCATCACTGTTCACGACAATGATGGCGGACGGACGCGATTGAACACATGGGAACTCGCGTCTTCAATTCAATGGTCGGCGGGCATGGCGGACGCTGTATGGCTCGCACCCCAGCTGTTGGGGACAATCGAGTTCGCACCGGACCATAAGCTTAAATTTATACGGCGCAATGCAATCGACACTACCGATGTGCGAACGAAAGCATTCCTTTCGCTTGCCCGATTCAAGTTGAAATATCACGAAGCGTGGGGGATCATGATCGAGAACTGGCGCTATCATTCGGGCGATAATATTGAGTGGGCTAAACCCGAATTCGATGACCGCGCATGGAGTATCACATATCCCTGGCTCACAAAAGAACAGCAACCCGGCGAGGGCTGGAATGGAATCGGCTGGTTCCGCGCCGAGCTTGTCGTCGATTCCTCGCTCTGGGGCATGCCGCTAGGATTGTTTATGTTCCAGACAGGCGCATCTGAAGTGTATCTCGACGGAAAGCTTCTGTACAGATTCGGCAAAGTCGGAAGGTCCCATGATGAGGAGGAGGCGTTCTATGATAGGAATCTCAAACCTGTGGTCTTCAAAGACAGACAGGTCCACATTCTTGCCGTTCGATACTCCAATTTCTCAGCGGAGCATTTCTACGCAGCGGACTTGAATGCCGGATTCGCATGTTCCTTTTTACACAACCTTGATGCGTGGATAGTTGAATTTTCAGAGAGGATTCTCGACCGCACCGTTTACCAGGTGATTTATACATTGCTGCCCCTGGTGATCGGCGCAATGCATTTGTTCTTTTTCTTCTTCTATCCGCGCCGAAAAGAGAATCTCTACTTTGCCATATTCCTGTTTTGTTGGGCGTATATCGTATTCATCGATTATCAGAAAGACATCGCCTCGAATCGTGCTTTGATCCTTGAGATGAGGAGAATCGTAGCGCTTGCCAAAGGCGGTGCGCTCGTCTTCGGCATGCTCACGGTGTACTCGGGCATCTCTGAAAAACCACCGGTGCAATTCTACGCGATTACCCTTGCAACAGCGGGGATCGCTGCATGGAACTACCTTTCTCCGATCGGACGATTCCCGGTATATTGCCTCTATAGTCTCATGGGGCTGACTGCGCT
>JBLMZA010000007.1:0-17512 GCA_050258555.1 Acidobacteriota bacterium
CCTTCAACGCGCTGCCTGCGGGCGTGTCGCCCGATTTCACATCGCGCCAGTATTACCAGATGCCGAATCAGATCATGTGCGATACGCTCTATCAGAATTTCAACACGCGGCACTGGGGCACGCAGCTCTTCGGGCTCGATGCGGGCTACGGGTGTTGCACGGCGAACTATCATCAGGGCTGGCCGAAGTTCACGCGACAGTTGTGGCTTGCCGCGCCCGATAACGGACTGGCGCTTCTGACCTATGCGCCCTCCGAGGTCTCGGCGCTTGTGGCCGATCATGTGCCGGTGCATTTCACCGAAGAGACGACATACCCGTTCGATGAAACGATCACGCTGAGATTCTCCTCCGCGCGCGATATTGCCTTCCCGCTTTCTCTTCGCATTCCATCCTGGTGCGAGCAGCCATCGGTCATGGTCAATGGCCGCGCGGCAGAAATGGAAGGACGGGGCGCCGTGCGAACGATCGCGCGCACATGGCATGACGGAGACAGCGTCACGATCCGCTTTCCGATGCAGGTGCGGATCTCGAAATGGCATGAAGAATCCGCGGGCATCGAGCGCGGTCCGCTTGTCTTCGCGCTGAAGATGCGCGAAGCGTGGCAAAAGGTCAAGGGCACGGAGCCCTATATCACCTCGACCATCCATTCGACGGATCCCTGGAATTACGGACTCCTGATCGGCAATGAAGCGTTTCCCGATTCGAGCTTCCGCGCCGTGCGCCTCGAGCCCGCATCACTCCAGCCATTTTCGCCTGAAGGCGCGCCATTGGCGCTTCATGTGAAGGCGAAGAGAATTCCCGAGTGGCAGCGCTATAACGGCGTGGCGGGTCCCATGCCCTGGAGTCCGATCCGTTCGAAGGAAAAGGCGGAGGACGTCACGCTCATTCCGTATGGATGCACGAAGCTGCGGATCGCCGAGTTTCCGCTTATTGAAGAGTGACAAGGACCGCAAACGGTGAGGAAGCATATTTTTCAAGAAGAGAAAGGTGCGTGTGTCATGAAACGTTCTTGCTTGATCGCAATCGTGCTTGCTTTGGCGGCATTCGGCGCATCGGCGCAGATCACGCAGATGCGTCCCGTTCCGATCGGAACACTCCTGAAGGATGGACGGGCGCAGATGACGATCGCTCCCGCATACACGGGCGATACGCTGAAGCTCTTCGACGCCAATCAGTTCAACGCGCTCGAACTGGTCTCGACCGATACGCTCACGGTCACGATCAGCTTCGACAGCGCCGTCAGCATATCGAAGGCGGGCGTCTTCTTCTGGCATCAGGCCGGATGGACGCTCGAAGCGGCCGCATCGATCGCCGAATTGAACTCGAAGACCGGCTCGTACGCGAAGCTCGTGAATAGGAAAGAAACAGGCGCCTTCCAATGGGACACGCTCACATTCGTGGCGCGCACGGCGCACGTCATCCGGCTTTCGGTGAAGAATCCCTCGGATTCGAGCATCCGGCTCGGAGAGTTCACGCTCGAAGGCAGCGTGACATTCACGAAGTTTGCGCTTCTTCCGCAGGTTCTGAAGATGATCCCCGGCACATCGCTGCAGGTGCAATTGAAGATCCTCGATGCCCGCGGGAATCTCTATCCGAACTTCGTCACGACGCCCTTGAAATGGGCGTCGTCGAACTCCGCCGTGGCCCAGCCGGATGAGTTCGGGAAGGTGAGCGCATTTCAGAAGGGCGCATGCGAGATATCGGCATCGACGCTCGACGGCACACTCAAGGGCTCGGCGGGACTCCAGGTGGTCGACGACTTCCGTTCGGTGAACGTGCCTCCAATGCATCAGAAAGTGGTGCTCGTGCTTCAGGATCCCATGATGCCCTCGGGAAGCAGGATCCACCAGATGTTCAACTGGCGCGATCCTGTGGCGCTTTCCAATGCGCTGGTGAAGCATTTCCGCGAAGCCACGGACAGCGTCGTCAACTTCGACATCATTGAAACGGTGAATGCGAGCATTCTCTTCACGCGCATGAACGGCAAATACCTGACGACGCAGCAGTATGTGGCGCTCCTGCAGGAACCGGGATGGAAGACGCTCAAGGCGGAATCCGATTCAGGCCATATCGCCTTCGACTACCGGGAGTTCGTGAAATATTACAAGTTCGATGAGCGCAGGAACAAGGGCGAGATCGATGAAGTGTGGGTCTTCACCGGGCCCTATCTCGGCATG
Organism: Acidobacteriota bacterium; assembly: GCA_050258555.1. Lineage (GTDB taxonomy): Bacteria > Bacteroidota > Ignavibacteria > UBA10030 > UBA8401 > CAISDA01. Next base: position 2,178 of record JBLMZA010000007.1, read on the forward strand.
TATGAATCGCAGATGCTCGGACCGAAAGCCTTCTGGTGGAATTCTCCTCCGATCAAGGACGGCACTTCGCTCACGAAGCTTCTCTCGGTGATGGGACTCAATTACGAGCGCGGCGTCGATCAGGCATTCCACAGCTTCGGACACAGAACCGAAAGCGCCGTCTCCCAGGCGTATTACGAAGCGACGGGACTCAATTGGAATACGAAGCGCGCCAATCCCACGCCGTGGGATCTCTTCACGCGGATCGAGAAGGACGTGCCCGGAGGGGCGCATGTGGGCAACATTCATTTCCCCCCCAACGGCACATCTGATTACAATTACGGCAACACGACGCTTGTGACGTCCTATGCGGAAAACTGGATCCGATATCCGTTATTGCTCACGCAGTCGCGCAAGGTGAACGTGCAGACGTGGTTCTACCAGCCGGGAGAGCCGCTGGCAGAAGGCAACGATCATCTGGGATATCTGCGCTGGTGGTATGGCCATCTGCCGCGCTTTGAAGGCGTGACAGACGGCGTACTCAATAACTGGTGGCATTATTCGCTCGACTATGAGGAAGCCGCGGCGCTTGCCGCAAAGACCCCGGTGCTCGGCGTGAAAAATCGGGCGGAGGGAGGCCGAGCCCCCGGCTCGATCGAGCTCGGACAGAATTATCCCAACCCGTTCAATCCGGCCACGTTGATCCGCTTCACGCTTTCGGAAGCCGGACCGGTCATGCTGAAAATCTATGATACGCTCGGGCGCGAGGTCGCGGCGCTGCTCGATGAGCCGAGCCTTGCGCCGGGGGAGCATTCCGTGCGCTGGGAGCCGTCAAACATTTCCAGCGGCATTTACTTTTATCAGCTTACCACACACACAACCACCGTCACAAAAAAGATGGCATTGATCCGATAATATGAATAAATTTCTTCTTCTGGCATTTTCTCTTGTGCTGATCGCGGCATCGGACGCACAGGCCGCGGAACGGACCATCCGCGTCGCGCTTCTTTCATCCGGCGATACGCTGTCTGCGGAAGAGCGCGCGGCGTTCGACTTGCTTCGCGCGCAGAGGCAATTCCGCGCCGAAACGCTTCCGTTGCGTGCGCTGAACGCGCGTTCGAGCTCGGCCGACGTCTTCTGGATCCATGCGGCGGATTCCGCATCGTGGAAGACGATCGCCCGGGCGAGAGAGGCGCTTGCCGAACTGCGCCGGCGCTATGACGCGGGCGGGCGCGTTCTTGCCACAGGATACGCCGCGCTCCTTCCCGCTGAAATGGGCATCGAGCCCGAGCGCCCCTCGATCCGCCTCGATACGATCCGGAACGACTGGCTGTGGGATAAGCGCGGACTGCAGAGCTTCCGCGGTCATCCGCTTTTTGAAGGATTGTTCGGCGGCGAATACCTCTGGGATCCCGATGAGGATCAGGTGATGGCCTTCATCGGCTACATGCAGGAAAAGTATCCGGCGCGCGGCCGCGTGATCGCGGTCGACAAGGCCTATGTCTTCCTGTATGCCGAGACGAAGCTTGCGATCGAACACCGCTCGAACAAGGGCATGATCGTCTCGGTCGGAAGCTGCGTCATTCTTTCGAAGCCGAACCAGATGCGCGGCCATCTCGAGCGCTTCTTGTCGAATGCCTTGTCGTATCTTTCGGGAAAAAAATCGCAGACGCCTGTCACGTACTGGGAGCGTTCTGAAAACATTCCGAAAGCCTTCCGCGCCGAGGGAGGCATGATGCCGCAGGCGCGGGACAGGCAGAGGGAAGGCGGAGTCGAAAGCGGACTGCTTCTGAGAAACGAGAATCCTGCGAATCAGTTTTATGATGTTGCCGGACGCCGGGCGCTCTTCATGGGGAAGGAAAACGGCGGCATCGACGAGCTCTGGGTGCATCCCTACAAGGTGCTCTATCAGTATCAGGCGGGAGTGGTTGCGGGCGATTCTGTCGCCTGGCTTTCCTCCTTTCCGCTTCGTATCGAAGTCCGGCCCGAGAGCTTCACGCGCATCTACCGGCTGCCAAAGGGAGAGCTGCGCGAGCGCATCGTCAGTTCGATCGATAAGGCGGGCGGCATCGTCGAGTACCACTCGGCCTTCCCGTGTTCGCTCGTGATCCGCTACAAAAGCGACTTCAGGTGGATGTGGCCGTATGACGTCAACGCGCTCGGCGATCTCTATTACGGATATGATGGGAGGATGAACGCGCTGCACCTGCGCGACCGCAGCGGCGATTTCTACACGATTGCCGGAACCGATGTGCCGGCGCTGGAAGCCGTAAGCGGGCAGTTTGATACGATCCTCTGCACGCGCGGCCGTCTTACCGGCCGCCGGGGCACGGCGAATGTCGTGGCCCATGCATCGCGCTATGAACTGAATGAAACAAACGGGCGCCGGATGACATTCGCCGTCATCGGAACGAATGAAGGCCGGCCGGCCGCGCTCGATCAGTACCGATCGATGCTCTCCGATCCCGATCGGGAGCGGCGTGAGGCGGCGCTGCACTACAGAAAACTCCTGAGCTCTGCGCTTGCGATCGAAAGTCCCGACCGAAGGTTCGACACGCTTTTTCAGTGGGCCATTGTCGGCACGGACAAGTTCTTTGCCGAAACGCCCGGCGTTGGTTCGGCGCTTCTTGCAGGCTATTCGACCACGGCGCGCGGATGGGACGGCGCGCAGAAAGTGAGCGGCCGGCCCGGCTATGCCTGGTATTTCGGGCGCGATGCCGCCTGGTCGTCGTTTGCGATCGACGACTACGGCGATTTCGACAAGGTGCGTTCCCAACTCGAGTTTTATGAAACGTACCAGGATGAATCCGGCAAGATTTTTCACGAGATTTCAACCAGCGGCGTCGTGCATTACGATGCGTCCGATGCCACGCCGCTTTATCTCATGCTGGCGGGCCATTATCTGCGCGCCTCGGGCGATACGGCGCGGGTGAGAAAAAGCTGGCCGCACCTGAAGCGCGCCTTTGAGTTTCTGCGCTCGACCGATACCGATCACGACGGCCTCATTGAAAACACGAATGTCGGTCACGGCTGGGTCGAAGGCGGCGCGCTCTTCGGCGTGCACACCGAGCTCTATCTTGCCGCGCTCTGGGCGCAGGCCCTGAAGGACATGTCGCTGCTGGCGCAGGTGGTCGAGGAGTATCCGCTTTCGGCCTCGTGTGAAAAGGAGTCGGAGCACGTCCGCACACTCATCAACACGGAGTTCTGGAACGACTCGACGAAGTTCTATAATTTCGGGAAGTTCAAAGACGGCACATACCAGAAGGAGCCCACGGTCACGCCGGCTGTGGGAGCGTATCTCGGTCTCTATGACGAGGAGAAGACGCGCGTCATGCTCCGGCAGTTTGGCTCGAACCGGTTTTCTTCCGACTGGGGAATCCGCATCGTCAGCTCCGCCTCGCCGCTCTATGCGCCCACGGGATATCATTACGGAAGCATCTGGCCGCTCTTTACCGGATGGGCGGCCCTGGCCGAGTACGAATACGGCAATTCGACGCAGGGCTTCATGCACATCTGGGACAACATGAATATCAAGAACCACTGGGCGCTCGGGTATGTGGAAGAAGTGATGCACGGGGCCATCTATCGGCCGACCGGCATCTGCCCGCATCAGTGCTGGTCTGAAACGAATATCCTTCATCCGGCGATCACGGGCATGATCGGATGGAAGCCCGATGCCCTTTCGGGCGCGGCCGATCTCCGTCCGCGTTTTCCCGTGCAGTGGGATACCGTCACGGTGCGCAGGCTTGCTGTCGGTTCCTCGGTGATCCGTTTTTCGATGAAGCGCGCGGCATCGAAGACCGTCTATGAATTTGCGCTCGAAAAGGGCGCTCCGGTCGATATCCGCTTTGCGCCCGAGCTGCCCCTGGGCATGCGCGTGACGCATGCCGTGCTCGACGGCAAAGAGATCAAGGCGCCGGCGGCCGGAAGCCGCGGCATTCTTGCCGAACCCGTTGTGATCGGACTGCGAGGCGAGGCGCGTCTCGTCTTCGAGCACACGAAGGGCTTCGGCCTGGCTCCGGTCTTGCCCGAGCCGAGTGTGGGCGACAGTTCGAAGGGATTCAGGATCATCGATGTGCGGGAGGAGGACGGAGGCTTCCGCATCGATCTCGAGGGAAAAGCGGGAGAGACGCATGAATTTCCGGCGGCGTTCTTCGATCAGAAGATCGGCAGCGCATCGGGCGCCGATGTCATCGATACGGGCACACCCGGCCGCGCACTGCTTCGCGTCACATTCGAGGGCGGACACGGATCCGTCGTTTCGAAGGAGCTCCATCTACGGATGCAATAACAAACACTTATGACAAAAAAAGATATCATCTCGGTAAAAAAAGCGAAGCGTGTGACGGCGCAGGACATCGCGCGGCATCTCGGCGTGTCGATCATGACCGTTTCTCGCGCCATGAACAATCGCGGCTACGTCGATGAGCGCACGAGAGAGCGCGTGCTGGCGGCGGCCAAGGAGCTCGGCTACCGGCCGAACTACATCGCCAAGAGTCTTGCATTGAACAAGACGCAGACCATCGGCGTCATCGTGCCGGAGATCACGCACTCGTTCTTTCCGGAAGCCATCCGCGGTATCGAAGAGGCGGCGTTCATGGCGGGCTATCAGCTCATCCTCACGCATTCGGCCGAGAACGAGCGCCGGGAGCGCGATGCGCTCATGACGCTGGAATCGAAGCGCGTCGACGGCATTCTCATTTCCACCGCGCAGAGCGTTGAAAGCGCCATGCCCTACAAGAAGCTCGTCGATCTCGGCATTCCGATCGTCTTCTTCGACCGGTGCATGCCCGGCATCGGCGCCAGCTGCGTCAGCATCGACGACGAGGAATCGGCCAAGCAGATCACGCTGCACCTGCTCGGCCACGGATACAAGCGCATCGCGCACTTAAGCGGGCCTGTGCGCGTGTCGATCGGCCGTTCGCGCTTGAACGGCTTCCGCGAGGCGCTCTGCCAGAAGAAGGTCACGGTCTTCGAGGAGCTGATCGTCGAATCGGGCTTTCATGAGTCCGGAGGATATGAGGCGATGAAGACATTGCTTGCCCTTCCCAAAAAGCAACGCCCGCGCGCCGTTGTGGCCGTGAACGATCCTGCGGCATTCGGCGCGATGCGCGCCATCGAAGAAAGCGGGCTTTCCATTCCGAAGGATATCGCGATCGTGGGCTTCTCGGATGATATCAGAGCCGCGCTGGTTTCACCGCCGCTGACCACCGTGCGGCAGCCGGCCTATGAAGTGGGAAAGCTCGCGGCGCAGAAGCTGATTGAGCAGATCGAGAAACGCACGGCTGTGATCGATGAAATCACCGTTCACACCGAACAGGTCATTCGTTCCTCATGCGGCTGCACGCCGCATCGAAGGCAAAACAGACCATAGATGTAACAATCGATTAAAAAAACAGAAGGCCATGAACCGATCATGCGCGTTTTGTTGTGCGTTGTTCTTCTGCGCGTTTCTGCCGCTTCAGGCGCAGGAGATTGTGGCGATTCCGGATGAAGGCTGGCATCTCCGGCTCGATCCCGACGCCGCATGGAAGAACGATTCGCTGGTGCTCCCGTCGGACGTCGAGCTCCGGACGCTTCCTGTGCATCCTCCGACATCCGGCTGGGCATCGCTCGATGATGCAGAGGCGATCACGGTCACGCTTCCTTCCACGGTCGAACAATACGATTGGGGCAGATTCGGATTGCGTCCCTACCATGAAGAGTACGCTTTCGAGGCCGAGGATACGACGGTGAAAAACGGCAATTACCTCGGCGTCTCGTGGTGGTGGCGCGATGTCGCGGTGCCGAATTCATTCAGGGGCAGGCATGCGATCCTTTCCGTGCGCGGCGCAAGGCTGCGCGCCGAAGTCTTCGTCAACGAACGCCTGGTCGGGTACCATTGCGTGACCGAGACGCCATTTGAATGCGATGTCACAGAGGCGATTCATCCGGGCGAAGTGAACCGCATTGCCATCCGCATCACCAATCCCGGAGGCAGGCTGGACTGGGTCGATACCGAACTGCTGAGATGGGGAGACACCACACAGGCATTCCACAAAAGCCACGGCTTCGGCGGACTCGACCGCGGACTGGTCTTGCGCGCCGAAGATGCGGTTTCGCTTGCCGACGCCTGGGTGCTCAACACGCCCGATATGCACACGATCGAAGCGCACGCCATCACGCGCAACCGTTCCGTGCACGCGCAGGATGTCCTGCTCCGCTTTGAACTCTATGACGCGAAAGGACATTCGCGCCGCATCACGCAGGAGCGCCGTGTGCGCATCCCTTCCGGCGCCGTCGATACGACGATCGTGCGCCTGGAGGATCCGCATGCGAGGCTCTGGAGGCTTGAAGAGCCTGCGCTCTATCGGCTTCGCGTGACATCCGAGGCTCTGAGCCTGAAGGCGCACGACCGGCGCGATGTGACATTCGGCTTCCGCTCCTTTTCCGCCGAAGGCATCGGCACACAGGCCCGTCTGGAACTCAACAAAAAGAGGATCCGGCTCACATCGGCCATCTCGTGGGGCTTCTGGGGGCTGAACGGACTGTGGCCGACGCCCGAACTGGCCGAGCGCGAAGTCCGCGCGGCCAAAGCGCTCGGACTCAACTGCCTGCAGTTCCATCGCAATATCGGCAAAAAGGAAGTGCTCGATGCGCAGGACCGCCTGGGACTGTTGCGCTACATGGAGCCCGGCGGCGGGCAAACCGCATTCGGCCGGAAATATTCGCTCTATGCGCCGTCGCCCGACACGCTGGTCGACAATTCGGGAAGAGGCGGAGAGGCTGAGACATTCGCCGAGCGCTACATGGAAGAAAAGATCATCCGCATGGTGCGCGCCCACAGAAGCCATCCCTCGCTGGTGATGTATGCGATACAAAACGAGATCCATCCCGATCTCCATAATCCCCGCGTCTTCCGCATCTTGCGCCGCATACACGAGGAAGACCCGAGCCGCATCGCAGTGGTGAAGTCGGGCTTCCCTTCCGGAAGTCCTTCGACAAACCAGGTATGGATGAAGCCGTACGAGACAGCGGTCATGATGGATTCCGGTCACGCCGTATCCGGATGGTGGGACGACCACACGGTGGGCGGTCCCGGCGTGTGGCGCGACGAGATGTATGCATCTCCCGACAGCTTCACGCACCGCTCGGTGAACGAGAAGGAGATCGTGATGTGGGGAGAGATGCTCGGCGCAGCCACTTCCGACAATCATGCGGCGATGGTCCGCGAGATCCGGCGGCTCGGCGGAAGAAGCTACGATCTGAAGGAGCATGAGGCAGTGCTCGCAGCCTACAACCGCTTCATCGAGCGGTGGGGATTCCGCAGCGCATTTCCCACAACCGACCGGCTCTTCACATCGATCGGCAACAAGTCATACGACTTCTGGGGACGCGTCATCGAGACGGCCAGGCTTTCCGAACCGAACGATTATTTCGTGATCAGCGGATGGGAGTCCACCGCGATCGAAAATCATTCGGGACTTGTCGACAACCTCCGGCTGTTCAAAGGCGATCCCTCGTTGATCGCATCGCGGCTTCTTCCGATGAAGCCCGTGATCAGAACGCGCTCGCTCGTCTTTGAAGAAGGAGATTCGCTCCTGATCGATTGCTACATGCTCAATGAGACGGAAAAGCCGCATGATGATTCGCTCACGCTTTCACTCTCGGATCCTTCAGGCAGGATGCGCCGGATCGGCACGTACGCGCTTTCGCCGCGAAAGGAAGGGCGATTCGTCTATCCTGTGGCGATGGCGATCGACGCCGGCGCGCTTGTGAAGGCAGGCGAATATGTGATACGCGCCCAAGGCCGCACATCTTCCGCAGAGGAAAGAATTCTTGTCATTCAAACGACGCCCGATCGGACGCTTCCGAAGACCGTGGGCGTCGTGAGCCGGATTCCTGCGTTGCTCGTAAAAAAGGAAGTGCTGCCGGGCGTTACGTTCGAACCGTGGCAGAAAGGGAAGCGCTACGATTGTCTTGTGGCGGCAAACCGCTTCACGCGGCCGCTTTCCACGCGGACCGACACCGCTGTCGAGATCGTACAGACGGAGGATGACGAGCTCTACCGGACGATCAATTACGGCGACGCCTCCTCGCTCGAATTTCTCATCGCGGGACTTCCGGAAGAGCGGGCGCGCGTGACATTGAAATTTGCCGAACTCTTTCAGGAGGCTCCGGGCATGCGCGTTTTCGATGTCGCGCTCAACGACAGCGTCGTGCTGAAGGACTTCGATGTCTTCAAAGCGGCCGGAGGAAAAAATCGTGCGCTCGATACCGCATTCACCGTGCTGCTGAAAGGAGGCGCGCTCCGCATTACATTCCCGCGCGTGCCCAAGCCGAGCGCGCGCATCTCGGCCATCAGAATCGATGCGGCCGATACCGTTGTCACGGTCAATTGCGGAGGAAGCGACTATCGTGATCACGAGGGACGGCTCTGGAAGTCGTATGGACCGATGCGTCAGTTCGATCCTTCGGTGCTCGATGCCGTGCGTCTGGGCACGCCGCTTCTTGTGCTCTCGGAAGGCGATGCGGCAGCCGAAGCCTTCGGAAGAGAACTTGGCGAAGCCGGCGCATTCACATTTGAAGGCATCGTCGGCGAGTCGCTTGCCTCGTGGATGGGCTCCTGGTATTTCGTGCGGGCGCATCCGCTCTATGATGGATTGCCCGTGAACTGTGCGATGGGAAGTTATTATCAGGCGCCGGTTGCGGGCGCATCGGGCCTCGTTGTGGACGGACCCGCAGTCGAGATCGCCGCCGGATACGCACGCGATCACTCGCGCGTGATCGCAGCCGGATCGTTCACATCGATGCTGGGCAAGGGCCGCGTCGTCATGCATGCGCTTCCGGGCGCGGTCTCGAATCTCATGGGAGAAACGACGGGAATCCATCCGGTGATCTTCCGCCGGCTTCTGGCCAATGCGCTGGGGTATGCCGCCGTCGGTACCGAAGCGCGCCACTAGGCTTCCATCAGGATTAAAAAAATATTGCGGAGCATGCCGTCATGACTCTTCATCCGGTCGATCTTGTGATCATCTTTGTCTACTTCCTGGCCAATGTGGGAATCGGGATCTGGGTGCAGCGCCGGGCGACGAAGCACGTCGATGCGTTCTTTCTTGCCGACAGAAGCATTCCCTGGTGGATGCTCGGCCTTTCGGGCTGTTCGAGCTACATCGACGTGGGCGGCACGATGGCGCTTGTGGGCGCGATGTATTATCTCGGCGTCAAGAGCATCTGGATGACGCACATTTTCTGGGGCTGGCTCATCATCTGCTTCTACATGGCGTTCCAGGGAAAATACATCCGCCGCAGCGGCGTCATGACATTCGCCGAGTGGAATAAGACGCGCTTCGGCGACACGCGCGATGCCGAATATGCGCGCATCGCGGCCGGCATCTTCCTGCTCGTGCTCATGGTCTTCAACCTCATGTTCATGGCGGTCGGCACGGGCAAATTCGCCGAAGAATTTCTGCCCTTCAACCGCTGGCAGTCCTCGCTTCTGGTCTTCGGCGTCGTGGGCATTTATGTGACGCTCGGAGGCTTCGTGGGAGTGATCGCCACCGATGTCTTCCAGACCGTGCTGATCGCCATCGGCGCGGTCATTTTGGGCATCTATGCCTTCAATTCGGGAAGCGACGGCGGCGCCTTCTGGGCGCTGAAGGATCCCGCCTGGCGCTCGCTCTCACCCACCTGGACGCTCTGGCAGGGTTATCTGGAATCCACGCCGCAAAGCTACCAGCATTACCATGCCTTCGGCTGGATGCTCCTGGCAGGAACGGGCTGGCTCATCTTCCGCGTGCTGGCCGGACCGAACGTATGGGACTTCCAGTTCTTTCTCACCACCAGAAACGCGCGCGAGGCTTCGTTGGCGGCCGGGGTGTGGACCGTCGGGTACATTCTGCGCTGGATCATCGCCTGCGCGTTTCTCATCCTCGGCATCAACCTGCTTGGCGCCTCAGCCGGCTTCGATGCGGAAAAGATCATGCCGCTGGTGCTGCTGAAGCTGCCCCTCGGCATGCGCGGCATCTTCATGGCCGTGCTGCTGGCCGCACTCATGTCGACACTGAGCGCGATGATCAATGTGACAAGCTCGGTGGTGACCAATGACTTTCTCGGCCGGTACTTTCTCACGCATCTGCCGCCGCGGCGCCTGGTGCGCTACGGGCAGCTGGCATCGGCGCTGGCGATCGTTCTGGCATTCATCTTCAGCCTCGCCTTCACCGACATCGTCTCGGCATGGGAGACAATGATCTTCGTTGTGGTGACGATGATCCTGGTGCCGGCGACATTCCGCTGGCACTGGTGGCGCTTCAGCGCGCGCGCCTTCGTCTGGGGCATGGTCGGTACGGCAATCTTCATCATCGGACAGAAGCTTCTTCTGCCCGCGCTCGATGTCATCACCACGCTTGCCCTCGACACCGCAGCATCGTTTGTCATCACGCTTGTGTGCGGATATGCCTTCGCCCCCACGAAGATGGATGTGCTCATCCGCTTTTATGCGAAGGTGCGTCCTTTCGGATTCTGGAAGCCTGTGCGTCTGGAAGCCGAAGCGCGGGGACTTGTTCCGGTGAACGATCCGATGCCGAAGATCGACATCCTCAACGGCGCGCTCTCTTCCGTCTTCCAGATATCCTTTGCGCTCATTCCCTTCAATTTCTTTCTGCGGCAGTATACGGAGATGGCGCTGTGGACCGCGCTCATGCTTTCACTCGGCGTGATCATGTATTTCACATGGTATAAGAATCTTCCACGAGCGGACGAAGAAACCGATGGAAAAACCGAAACTTCATCTGATCTGCAATGCGCATCTTGATCCCGTCTGGCAGTGGCGGTGGGAGGAAGGATGCTCCGAAGCGCTCTCGACGTTCGCCTGCGCCGTCGACATACTGCACGAGCATCCGTCGCTCGTCTTCAACCACAACGAGGCGGTGCTCTACGAATGGGTCGAACGGTACGATCCTTCGCTCTTCAAGGAAATACAGCGGCTCGTCGCACAGAAGCGCTGGCATATCAGCGGCGGATGGTATCTCCAGCCCGATGTCAATCTGCCGGGCATCGAATCGATCATCCGCCAGATACAGCTCGGACGCCGCTTCTTCAAAAGCCGTTTCAATGCGGAGCCCGTCGTCGCCTATAACTTCGATTCCTTCGGACACTCGGCGGGACTTCCGCAGGTGCTCCGCAAAGCAGGCTACAGGATGTACATCCACATGCGTCCTCAGGAAGCGGACCTCGCGCTGCCCTCTGATCTCTATATGTGGAAAGGCGCCGACGGGTCCGAGATTCTCACCTATCGCATCGCGGTGGGACTCTATCATACCGAGCGCGACAACATTCTCTCGCGGCTCGAGGAGGGAACGGAGCGTGCGTTGCGCCTGAAGCGCGATGTGCCCGTCTTCTGGGGCATCGGCAATCACGGCGGGGGACCGACGCGCGAGGATCTGGAAACAATCGATGCGTTCATGAAGAAGGAACGCCGCGTGCGCATTATCCATTCGACGCCCGAGGCGCTCTTTCGCTCGTTGCGATCGTTTGCCTCCCGGGCGTCCGTGGTGGAAGGGGACCTGCAGCGCGTCTTCACCGGATGCTACACCTCCTGCGCGCGCATCAAGCGCGCATCGGTTGCCTCGCTCGGCACGATCGTGCAGACCGAGGCCGCATCGGCGCTTGCCTGGTGGATGAAAAAGAGCCCCTATCCTGCCGCTGAACTCGATGCGGCATGGCGCGATCATTGCTTCAACGATTTTCACGATATCCTGCCCGGCTCCTGCACCGAGCCGGCCGAAGCCGATGCGCTGGCGCTCTATGCCCGGGCCGAAACGTCGGCGCGGGCGCTGCGTCTGAAATCCGTGGCCGCATTCAATGCGGGCGCGCATGCCCGATTCTATATTCCGGTGACGGTGTTGAACACCAATCCCTCCTGCACGCATGTGCCGCTGGAAGCCGAGTGCATGCTCGACCTGCGGCCGAAGTGGAGCGGCATGTGGCATCTTCGTCTCTATGATATGGAAGGCCGCGAGCTCCCCTCGCAGGAGGAGCAGCCCGAATCGCTTCTGCCCTTTAACGGATGGCGCCGAAAGCTCGCCTTCATGGCGCACGTGCCCGCGCTCGGACTTGCACGCTATGAAATCCGCATACATGAAGGCGCGCCCGAGGCGTCTCTGCCCTGGAATGCCGCGCTTGATCACGAGTTTGATGAGAGGACGCAACTCGTCGGATCGATCAGAACGAAGGACGGCACCGAATGCCTCAAGGGAGGGCTCATGCCGGGACTCGTCGTCGAGGATTCGGGCGATGCCTGGGGCGCCGAGTGCTGGAGCTACCGGAACGTCGTCGGATGTTTCATGCCTCAGCATGAGGCATCCAGCCTCTTGGCCGAAGGGGCGGTGCGGAAGATCCGCGAGATGGTTTTTACGTACGGACGCAGCCGCATGATCGTGCGGACGATCTCCTATCGGGATCTGCCGCTTCTGGAATACAGGATCCGCCTGGAGTGGAATGAACGGCGCATGCGGTTGAAGCTGGCCGTTCCCTGCGCGCTCGACAACGCAGAGCTCCTGTGCGAAGTGCCGGGAGGGGCCGTCGTCCGTCCCCCGGACGGCCAGGAGCATGTGCACGGACGGTGGTGCATGATCTCCGACGGCCGTCATGCGCTCGGCATCGCCGGAAGCGGACAGCATGGACTCGACTGGCGTGACGGCGAACTCAGGCTTTCCGTCCTGAGAAGCGCGGCGTATTGTCACGAGAAGGGATTCATGATCGACGGGAATGTAGAGCGGAACTATATGGATCAGGGCATCCATGAATTCCGCCTTGTCGTCACCGCAGGCGAAGCAGAGGAGGTGATGGCGCGCATTCCGGGGCTTGCCCTCTGGCTTGCGGCGCCTCCGGCCGTCTATGCGCATCTGCCCATCGGAGAAACACATCGGCAGAGCCGTGAGGAGTTCTGCCGCATCGCGCCCTCGACGATCCGACTGCTTGCCTTGAAGCAGAGCGAAGACGCCCGGGCGCTCATCCTCCGTCTTGAGGAAGCATCGGGAAAGACGACGCTCGCCGATATCACGCTCGGCGGCGTGAAAAAGAGACTCCGCTTCGATCCCTTCGAGATCCGCACGCTCCGGTTCGAGCGTGCGGGAACGGCAGCGGAATGCCGGATGATCACCGAGTGCTGAGATGACAAGGAATACCATCACAAGCCGCGAGCGCATCCGCTCGATCATCGCACGGCGTCCGACCGATCGCTGCGGATTCTGGCTCGGCAATCCGCATGAGGAGACGCTGCGGCTCTACCACCGGTATTTCGGCACGCGGACGCTTGAAGCGCTCCATGAAAAGTTGGGCAGCGACTTCCGGTGGCTCACGCCGCAGTATCTTCCGTCGACATACCGTGAGCCGCACGGAAAAGGCCTCTTCGATCTCTGGAAGTACAAAGCCTCGCTGGGAGACGCGGGACCGCTTGCGGACTGCGAGTCGATTGATGAGGTGCGACGCTTCGACTGGCCGAGTTTGGAGTATCTTCATCTTGGGGAAGGCATCGCGCAGCTACAGAATGCGGGTCCGTATTACCGGGCCAGCGGATTCTGGATGCCGTTCTTCCATGATGTGATGGATCTCTTCGGCATGGAATCCTTCCTCGTGAAGCTCTATACGCATCCCGAGGTCGTGCGCGCGGCATTCGATCATGTGTGCGGATTCTATGAGGCGGCAAACGAGCTCCTGTTCCGCGAAGCCGGAGGCGAGGCCGATGCGCTTTTTTTCGGAAACGATTTCGGCACGCAGCGCGATCTGCTTCTTTCGCCCGAACAGTTTGAATCGTTCGTGCTTCCCTGGATCACACGCTTTGCCCGTCAGGCGCACGGGCACGGGCTGCAGGTCATATTGCATTCCTGCGGCGCGATCGCACGCATCATTCCGCAGCTGATCGATGCCGGCATCGATTGCCTCCATCCGCTGCAGTCGCGCGCCGAAGGAATGGATGCCGAGTCGCTTGCCGCAGTGTGCACAGGCAGGATCGCACTTTTGGGCGGGATCGACACGCAGCGTCTGCTTGTGGAAGGAAGCACACAGAAGATCAAAGAGGAAGTCAGAAGAATCAAAACAATGCTCGGGCCGCATCTGATCGTCAGCCCGAGCCATGAGGCGCTCCTGCCGAATGTGCCGCCGGAGCATGCCGCGGCGATGGCCGAAGCCGCGCTTGAATAAGAATCGCCATGCGGCGCTGAAGCGCCTAGGACCCGAGTCCCGCTTCGATCAAAAGCGGTTCGATGCGGACGGGCGTGCACGAGTGCGCCGAACGGCGGATCGCCTCCATGACGCAAAAAGTTTCGATCGCTTCTTCGAGATCCGGAGAGTACGGCGTGCCATCGATCAGCGCCTGCGCAAAATACTCGGCGTAGTTGGCGAACTCTCCGTAGTGCATGCCGTGGATCTCGCTGTTGAAATAATAATGCCGGTACTCATAGAGCGGATCCTCGCAGACTTCCGTTCCGTCATCCTGCGTGTAGCGGTATTTCATGTCGTGATACTGCGCATTGCTCGTGTTCCTCGAGCCGAAAAGCGTCAGCTCGATCGAGTTGCGCACCGAGGGCATCTCCTTCAATCCGTAATGACCCATCGCGCGCGCAAGCACGCCGCTTGCGCTTCTGAGATTGACCGTATAGAGATCGAACCCCTTCACGCCGTAGCGCTTCCCGAGCGCGCTTTGGGAGCCGTAGGCCTGCACTTCGTCGATCCTTCCGGCATACCACCGGACCAGGTCCACAGGGTGGCTCAATCCGAGAAAGATCCAGTCGGTGTCTGTCGCGGCCCACGGGCTTTTTTCATAGAACCAGTCCATGCGGTGCATGTAATGCGCATCGATCAGTTCGAGCGCGCCCACGTGTCCGGCTTCGTAGGCGGCGCGCTGGCGCCGGAAGCTTTCGAAAAAGCGCGTGCTTTGTCCGGCCAATAGCTTTCTGCCGCTTGCGCGCGAAGCCGAAAGAATCCGGCGCGCATCCTCCATCGAATTCACGAGAGGCTTTGTGCAGATGACATCCTTGCCCGCTTCGAATGCCTGGACGATATGCGTCCCGTGCAGCGCATCGGGCGTGTAGATGGCCACGATGTCGATATCGGGCCGGGCAAGCATCTCCTCGTAGCGCACGGTATAGAAAAGATCGGGAAGCACGCGGCGCGTCTCTTCGATTTTTTCCGGTGAAAGATCGCATCCGGCCGCCGCCTCGCAGCGCGCCGTGCGGCCGAGCCCGGCAAGGAGCGTGCGTCCCTCATGAAGGCCGACGACGCCGATGCGCTTTTTTGCGCCGTCATAGGGCGTGCGTCTGGACTGCTCGCGCAGTTTCTGTTCAAGAAAGTCGATCATGATCGGCGTGCCTTCCTTT
>JBLMZA010000008.1:0-35676 GCA_050258555.1 Acidobacteriota bacterium
GGCGTCTGCGGCACGGCTTCAACAATCGAAGGAGCGCTCTCGAGCATGTGCAGTCCCGACGAAGCGGAGGGATTATAGACATACGACGTCACAGCATAGAAATATGTTCTCCCGTTGACCAGGCGCGATCCGGTGAGCGAATCGGCCGTCGTATGATAGAAGCGTTGTATGAGCGAGTTGCTGCCTCTGGCCAGGATCCGCGGGATGGCGAAATCGGTCGATTCATCGTAGACCGTATCGACGATCGTTGTTACATCGTCGGCGATGTCGTATGCGGCGACAGGCCGCCTTCGTGAGAAGTCGCCCTCGGGCAGCTGGTAGACGATGTAGCCCTGGAAGGCATAGCCCATCTGCGCGTAGCGTTCGATCCGCTGCGCCGCTTCCTGATCGGTCCATGTGAGCACGATTTCCCTGTCGAGTTCCGCAACATGCACTGCGGGAGGATCGGGCAGAGGCGCCATCCGGAATCCCTTGCGGAAGAAATATTCCACCGCCTCGTCGTGCGCGCGAAGCGCGGAGATGCTGCCGAGCCTGGTGCTGCCGGCGCCGACAATTTCCGCAATGAGAAATTCCTGCGTATCGGAAGGCGCCATCGTGAACGGTCCCGATGTCAAGCCGAGACGACGATCGGCCGGAGAGAGCGTCACACCGGGCGAATACGGTTTGCCTTCCACCCATCCTGTATGCGCCACGGGGTCTCCCGGAAAAACGAAGGATGTCGGACGACCCGTTTCGGGATTCACCACGGGCGCTCCGCTTTTTTTGAAACCGCGCATGAGATTGTAGAGCGCCAGGCCTCCAGAGCGGAAATCCCCTTCCATCGGCTCATCCCAGATCTTTTGAATGTAGACCATGGATGTCATGGAAAGATTTTTCCATCCGCGCCGGTATGAAAAATTGACGAATGCCGAATCGTTCACCGATGCGGGCACAGCCGGTCCCGCCAGGAGGTCGAAGCCGATCGCGGGCGCCTTCGAGCCGAAGAATCCATCGTGGTCCGTTGCATTGTAGGCATAGGCCATGTTCCGGATGGTATCGCAGCCCACGTAATCATCGCTGTAGCCGAGCGATCCGCCGATATCGGGATCGGCAAACTGCATGAGGAACATGCTGTCGATCTGCGCGCCGCTTTTATTGATGAGACGCGTGCGCTGGAAAATCGTATTGGCAAGCGCGCCCGGCCGATTGTACACCCAGACGGTTTTTTGCATCTCGATGCCGATGGGCAGCGCTCCATAGAGACTCTTGGTGCGCACACTGTCCAGATCGTTGGCCGCATACCACAGCGTCTGATCGGCTCCGGGCACGCCAGGCGTGTCTATCGACGGATCATAGGAGCCGTTCCGATCGATGTCGGTATAGGGCGCGCCTTCGGATGCGGGCCATTCCGTCCAATCGCGGCAATACTTGTCGTAGATCGAACGCGGTGTGGCGGTGACTTCATATTTTTGCAGATAGCGTTCACTCGCGCCCAGGCGCGCTTCGGCCTGAATGAAGTCCACAGAGGGGGAAATATCCTGCCGCACGCGATAGACACGATACCGGGTGGAGTTCGGGTCGGCTCCGCGCGGAGGCTGCGTGCCCGTTCCGGGAGAAAGGATGGCGCCCGCCTGGAGCGCCGACTTGAATGCCGAGCCGCCGAGCCCGAGCCGGCCGCGAGAGTAGCCTCCCCAGAGCAGCCCTTCGGAAAACATGAGCGGACCCGTGATCTGATACGGTCCGTAGGGAGCCTGCCGGACGCTTGGCAGAAATTCGACGCCGTCATCCATCGTATAGGGGTTGAGCGCCCCCATGCCGTTATTCCAA
The DNA here is from genome assembly GCA_050258555.1 of Acidobacteriota bacterium. GTDB lineage: Bacteria > Bacteroidota > Ignavibacteria > UBA10030 > UBA8401 > CAISDA01. Next base: position 1,807 of record JBLMZA010000008.1, read on the forward strand.
AAATACGAGAAGAGATTGTTGATCGAAACCGGCGCGCTCGATTCGATCGTCTGTCCCTTTTGCAGGGACTGTCGGGAATATTTGGGAAGGTCATTCGATTGGGCGGTCAAGCCGGAAGCAATGACCGCCGTGAGCACCACAAGCAGAGGAACCGGTAACCGTTTCATATGCGTGGCCTTTATGAAAATGAAGAAGAACTTACGACACGGGAGGGGCACTCCGGGCAAGCAGGCGCCTGAGGTCTGCGGCGTTGGCGATGACGATGCCGGCCAGCACGAAGAGCGCGCCGAGCGCCGTCTGGCTCGAGAGCGCTTCGTTATTGAGCACGACGCCGAGCGTGACGGCGATGATCGGCGTGACGAAGGCCGAGAGCGCAAGAATCACGGCTTCCATATGCTTCAGAAGCCAGAAGTAGCTGACGAACGTCACGATGGAGCCGATCAGAGCGAGATAGATGATCGTTCCGATAGCGGCGGGCGTGAATGCGAGGGCAGAAAGATCCTCGACCATGACGCTCGATGCGAGCAGGAAGACGGCGCTGATCGCCGTCGGCACCAGAAGCGTGACGAAGGGACTGACCGCATGTCCCTCCTTTTTGATCACGATGACGGAAAACGCCTGCATCACGGCGCTGGCCACGACGGCGGCCATGCCCCAGACGGCCGAAGTGTCGTTCATGCGGATGTCGTTGGCGAAGATGACGAAGACGCCGGCAAAGCCGAGCACGATGCCGGCGATCTTCGAAAGATTCAGCTTCTCATCGGGAAGGAAGAGAAACGAAAAAAGCGCGACGCTGAACGGATAAATCCCGAAAAGAATCGAGGTGAGTCCCGAAGAAATGTGCTGCTCTCCCCAGTAGACGAGCGCAAAGGGCACGCTGAACGAATACAAGGCGACGCTGGCGTAATACTTTCTCATCGCCCGATCGAAGGGAATCGGGATGCCGCTCAACCGGACATAGGCGTAGAGCACGGCGCTTGCAAGCGAGAAGCGCGCGCCTGCCGCAAAAAGCGGCGGCATCGTCTCCAGTCCGATTTTGATGGCAAGCCATGTCGAGCCCCAGATCAGGCAGATGAGCGTATAGAGCGTGACGATTTTCAGACGGTGATTCATGAGGCCATCTTGTTCAGGACGAGTCCGGAGATCAGCTTCGGATAGAAGAACGTCGACTTCTGCGGCATCGTGTGGCCGGCCTTCGCCACGGCGCGCACCTGTTCGATCCGCGTGGGGTTCACGATGAACGCGATCTGCGACACCTCCGATGCGACTTCGCGGGCGCATTCGTCGACATCCTGAAGGTAATGGATGTTGAGCTTCTTTTCCTGGGCCTCGACCGAGATGTGGAGCAGCTCGCCCAGCATGTACGAGTGGAGCAGCACCACATCCAGATCCTTCACCTCCGAGGGAACCGTCTCGGGCACGAGCTTATTGACCATGGCCCGGTTCTTGATCGTCGCCACCATGAAGGCGTCCTTCGTGATGATGCCGTAGCTGTAGGGACCCTTCGTAGCCAGCACCGCCGTCATGGCTTCAGCGGAGGGGAATGTGGTGATGAAGAAATGATTCAAAAGCGTATTCAGGAACGCCTGCGTTTCGAAGCCGGGAACGCTGTGTATCACGCGGTGCGTCGGGAAGATCACCAGTCCCTCGTCGTCGAGATTCGTGAAGAACATCATGACGTAATTATAGAGCTCCGTGCCCGTATGGTTCGGATTCTGCGAGCGCATCAGGTCGCGGTAGGCCAGCGCCGTTTCGTAGCGGTGATGTCCGTCCGCGATCAGAATCTGCTTGGGCTCCATGAGCGCGGCGATGTTGCCGATCACGGTTTCATCGGTGATCGTCCAGAGTTCGTTGCGCACATTCTGGAACGTCACATCGATGGCGGGAAGCTCCTTGTGCGAAGGCGAGGTGAACTCGTCGATGCGCTTCTCGGGATCGGAATAGAGACCGAAGATCTGGCTGAAGTTCGAATTGGTCGCCTTGAAGAGCTTGAAGCGGTCCTCTTTCGCCTTCGAGAGCGTCTTTTCATGCGGCAGGACGATGCCTTTGTCGAATTCCTCGAGATGGCAGAGGGCGATGAAGCCCTTGCGCTGCACCATCCGGCCCGCGGCCGTGTGGAATGTCTGCACGAGCGGATAGACGGCCGGCTTCGCATCGCGCACGAGGATCTGGGAGTCCTGCCACTTGGCGAACGTCTCGGCCGCCGCGCTGTAGCGGTCCTCTTCCCTGCCCAATATCAGGCGGATGATGTTGAAGGGATCCTGATCGTAGTACGAGGTCTGTTCGCTCGGCGTGATCACATCGTAGGGTGGAGCGACGACCGATTCCATTTTTACCTTCGTTTGGTTGTAACGGATGCCGCGAAACGGTTGTATCGTTGCCATAATGATTCCGGTCTCAGGATGAATGGATGAAAGCGTGAATTGTGTGTCGACAGCACGGATGCGTCGTCTCAGTATCCGAGGCGCTTGAGCCACTGGGGCTGCTCGCGCCATTGCTCGCGGACCTTCACATGCAGTTCAAGGAAGACTTCGTGTCCGAGGAACGCTTCGACTTCCCTGCGCGCCTCGGCGCCGAGCGCCTTGAGCGCGCGGCCTTCCTTGCCGATGAGGATGCCTTTCTGCGACTGGCGCTCGACGTAGATGTCGGCGCTGATGAAGTGCTTCTTTGCCGAGCGCTCCTTGAATTCGACGATATCGACCGTCGTCGAATACGGAATCTCCTTCGAGTAGCGCTTGAAGATCTTTTCGCGGATCATTTCGCTGACGAAGAATTTTTCGGGCGCTTCGCTTGCGATATCCTCCGGATAGAAGGGAGGATGCACAGGCAGCCGGTTTCTGATGCCCTCGACCAGCTCGCGCGTGCCGTAGTTCTTCAGGGCCGAGATCGGATAGATCTCGTCGAAGGGATAGATCTCATTCATGCGGGCGATCATATCGAGCACGTCGCCTTTTTCGACCGTATCGATCTTGTTGATCACAAGAAATGTCGGCTTCTTGTGCACGGCCACCTTTTCGAGGGCGTCGGTCTTCTTGTCGATGCCCGAGGCCTTGATCTTTTCGGCGTCCACAAGCAGCAGGATCACATCGGCGTCATCGAGCGCGGATGCCGCAAACTGCATCATCACTTCCTGCAGAAGGTATGTGGGCGTGATGATGCCCGGCGTGTCGAGAAAGATGACCTGCGACTTCTGATCGCTCAGAATGCCGGCGATCTTGTGGCGCGTGGTCTGTGGCTTGTCCGTGACGATGGAGAGTTTCTGGCCGAGAATCGCATTGAGCAGCGTGGACTTGCCGACATTGGGCTCGCCGACCAGTGCCGCATAGCCGGTTCTGAATTCAGTTGTGTCTGGAGTTGTCATATGTTACACAATATACTGAAAGCGGCTTCAAGATTCAACGAGGGTCCGGTCCTGCCGCCGGCACGCGCGTTTTGTCCTTTGCAATTTCTTTCGTACTTTGTAGGGCACACAAGGAGAAGCAATGGCACACACAAAGCATGTGATCTTGAAGAAGAACGAGGACCGGCGCCTGAAGTCCGGCCATCAATGGGTATTCAGCAACGAAATTCACCGCATCGTCGGAGCTCCCGAGGCAGGCGACCTGGTTGAGATATTGCGCGCCGACGGCCTTTCGCTCGGCGTCGGATTCTATCATCCGAATTCGCTCATCGCCGTGCGTCTGCTCTCGGCGAAGGAGGCGGCGATCGATGCCGGCTTCTTCGAGGCCAGGATACGCAGCGCCCTTGCGCTCCGGGAGACGCTCTTTCCCGGCGCCACGACATACCGCGTCGTGCACGGCGAGGGCGATTATCTGCCGGGACTCATCGTCGACCGGTTCAACGAGTATCTCTCGGTGCAGACATTCACCGCGGGCATGGATCTGCGGCTCGGACAGATCGCCGATGCGCTCGTCTCGATCTTCGCCCCGCGCGGCATCGTGGAACGCAACGAGAGTCCGCTTCGTCTAATGGAACAGCTGCCGATGCGGCGCACCATTCTGCGCGGCGTGGTCGAGCATACGATCATCGATCTGCACGGCGTGAAGTTCAACGTGGAAGTGATGGAAGGCCAGAAAAGCGGATTCTTCCTCGACCAGCGCGAGAACCGCGCCTCGCTCGCCTCGATCGCGAAGGGAGCGACCGTGCTCGACTGCTTCTGCAACGAAGGAGGCTTCGGCATGCATGCAGCCGCAGCGGGCGCCGCGCACGTCGACTTCGTGGATGCAAGCGAGGAATCGATCGCCAAGGCGAAGGTCAACGCCACGCTCAACAAAGTCACAGACGTGCATTTCGACAAGGCCGACGCATTCGAATATCTGCCGGCGGCCGTCGGCGACAAGAAGCAGTACGATATCGTCGTGCTCGATCCCCCGTCCTTCACCAAAAGCAGGAAGACGGTCGCCACGGCGCTGCGCGGCTACAAGGAAATCAACTCTAACGGCATGCGCCTGGTGAAGCCGGGAGGATTCCTGGCCACCGCCTCGTGCTCTCATCATGTGGATGAGCCCATGTTTCTTTCGATGGTGGGCGAGAGCGCGCAGAAGGCCGGGCGCCAGATCCAGGTCGTCTCCGTAGCCGGCGCGGCAGGCGATCATCCCACGCTGCCTTCGATGCCGGAAACAAAATATCTGAAATATGCGTTGGTACGGGTATATTAGGAGACAACGAATGAAAACATTACTCGCCTGCGCGCTCGGCCTTCTGGGGCTTGTCGCCCAGCCGGCATCCGCGCAGGTGGGGACGCCGGCATCGGGCGTCCCGGACAGCTCGATCGTCTTCACATCGCCCCGCAAGGACAAGGCCGCCGAAACGGATTCTCCCGACGCGCTGCGTCATGCCTGGGGCATCGATGTCATGCTCTCGGGCAACGGCTTCGGACTGGGAGGTTTTTACCGGCATGAATACACGCGCGACCTCTTCGGCACGATCCAGTTTGCCATCTCCGATTCAAAGGATGACAACGAGGTCGAATACGTCGACTGGTACGGACAGTCGTATGTGCCCAACAAGGTGAACCGCTTCCTTCTGATGCCGCTCTTTTTCGGCGCGCAATACAGGCTCTTTGCCGACGACATCACCGACTCGTTCCGACCGTACGTCAATGCGGGAGCCGGTCCCACGCTGATTCTGTCATCGCCCTATGAGCGGGAATTCTTCAACAGCCTGCACTATGCGCGCTCGCATTATACGGCCGGAGGCTATGTGGGCTTCGGAGCGTTCTTCGGTTCCGAAAAAGGCAGCCTCATGGGCGTGAACTTCCGCTACTATTATATTCCGGTTTCAGGCGGCTTGGAGAGTATGCGCAATCCGCTGACCAACGAGATCACGCGCAAATCGGATTTCGGCGGGTTCTTCATCACGATCAATATCGGCTCGGTCTACTGACGATGGCCACACACGGACCGCTCTACAGGCTTCTGGAGGAGGATCACCGCCGTCTCGAGTCGCTGCTTGCACAGACGCGGCGCGAGATGGAAGATTCCGCGCCGCTCACCATGTACGACGAATTCCGCAAAGGCCTGCTCCGGCATATCAGCATCGAGGAAAAGGTGCTCATCCCGGCCGTTCAGCGCGTGCGGGGCGCGGCCGTACAGAGCGTGGCCGAGCGCCTGCGCCTCGATCACGGCGCGATCGCCGCACTTCTGGTGCCTCCGCCCTCTCCCATGATCATCCGCGCACTCTTTGGCATTCTGGACAAGCACAATGTGATCGAGGAAGGCACGGAGGGCTTCTATGAAGTCTGCGAAACCCTGCCTGAGGAAGAACAACAACGGCTGATGCAGGATGTGCACTCGGCGCGGCAGATACCGCTTTCCCCCAACATCAACAATCCGAATGCGCTCGATGCCACGCGCCGCGCACTGGCGCGGGCGGGCTACACGCTCGATGACTATGCATGACGACCGTCTTCGCCATGTTGTGCGCAGCGAGGCATCTCACGGCGTGCCTGCCGGCACGTTGGGGGCAGGCCCCATCACAAATGTAAGCGTCCCGCCTTTCAGCACTTCGGCTACAGGCAGCATGTGCGCCGTCCACGGCTTTCCGTTCAGCTCCACAGACTGAATGTAGATATTCTCGGGTGAAAGCTTCTCTGCCGTCATCGTAAATGTTTTCCCGTTCGACAGATGCACGCGGGCGCGCTTCACGCACGGAGACCCGATGGCATATTCCCCGCTTGCCGGCGCAACGGGATAGAAGCCGAGCGCGGAGAAGATATACCAGGCCGACATCTGTCCGCAGTCGTCATTGCCGCAGAGCGAATTGGGCCTGTTCCCGTACTGCGTCTTCATGATCTCGTGCACGCGCTGCTGCGTCTTCCACGGCTCTCCCGCATAATCATAGAGATACACGATATGATGGCTCGGCTCGTTGCCGTGCCAGTATTCGCCGATCACGCCCTGGATGTCGGACGGCTCCTGAAAGTTTCCCTTCGGCGTATGGAGAAAGAGCGAATCGAGCTTGCGCGTGAAGGCTTTCTTTCCTCCGAAGAGTCCGATGAGTCCCGGCACATCGTGCGGCACATACCAGGTGTACTGCCAGTTCGTGCCTTCGGTGATATCGCCGCCGTCCACATACTGATGCGGATCGAACGGCGTGCGCCATGCGCCATGCGAATCCCTGCCGCGCATCAATTGCCAGCTCGTATCAAACAGATTCCTGTAGTATCCGGCGCGCTTCATGAACGTGTGATAATCCGAGGTCTTCCCGAGCTTCTTCGCCATCTGCGCGATCGTATAATCGTCGAAGGCGTATTCGAGCGTCTTCGAGACCGATTCGTTTTCCTTGTCGAACGGCACCCAGCCGAGCGCGGCATAGGTCGCCACGTTGTCGTAATGCGGATTCATGGCCGTGCGCCTTGCTGCCTCATAGGCGCGCTCGTAATCGAATCCCTTCACGCCGTTCATGATCGCATCGGCGATCACCGGCACGCCGTGATAGCCGATCATGCACCAGGTTTCATTGCCCTGCAGCGACCAGACCGGAAGCAGATGCTCGACGCTCTGATCGTAGTGCGCCAGCATGGAATTGATCATCGAGGCGTCGCGTGAGGCCTGTATGAGCGTGAAGAGGGGATGCGTTGCGCGGTAGGTGTCCCAGAGCGAAAAGATCGCATGGTTGGTGAATCCTTTTGCGCGGTGGATATTCTGGTCGAAGCCGCGGTATTCGTGCGTCACATCCTCATAAAGCGTCGGCGCCAGGAAGGCGTGATACATCGAAGTGTAAAAAGTCTCCTTTTCCTCCTGCGTCCCCTCGATCTCGATGCGGGAAAGCTCGCGGTCCCATTTCGCTTCGGTCGCCTCGACGATCCGCTCGAAATTCCAGTCCGGCATTTCGGCATCGAGATTTTTGAGCGCATTGGCCGTGCTGACGGCCGAGATGCCGATTTTGACGGAGATCCGTTCCTTTGCCTGCGTCCTGTAAAACGCGAAGAAGCGGAGATCCTTGCCGGCCGCTTCCTGCGCGCTGCGGAACCGGTAGGTATTATAGATGACCGGCTTGCCGTCGCTCATGATGCGGAAGGAATCGAACGCGCGCGAATAGCGTGCCGCAAAATACAGGTGCCGTTCCTTCGCCCAGCCCCTGACCAGATGATAGCCCGTGATGAGCGAATCATTTTCCACACGGATGTTCGACCACTGCACATCCCAGCGCAGCACGTGTTTCAGATCGGTCATGATCGATGCGCTGTCCGACTGAGGAAACGTGAGGCGCATCATGCCCGAACGGTCGGAGGCCGCGAGTTCGACATCCACATCCGAGCGCTCCAGATGCACGCGGTAGTATCCGGCGCGCGCCTCCTCGCGCGCATGCGAGTAGCGCGACCGGTATCCGGAATCGGGCCATGCCTTCGGTCCCGGCTCGAGTTTCGGCGTGCCGATCTGCGGCATGAAAAGGAAGTCGCCCAGGTCGGGAATGCCCGTCCCGTTCAGATGCGTCATCGAAAAGCCGATGATGGAGCTGTCCGAATATTCATAGCCCGAGGCCGTTTCCCAGAGCCACATTTCGGTATCGGGAGAGAACTGCACCATGCCGAAGGGCGCAGAGGGTCCCGGAAACGTGTTGCCTTCCCCCTGTGTGCCGACAAACGGCCTGATATAGGAAGCGAAGCGTCCCGAGGCCGCCATCGAGGGCTCCTGAAAAAGCAGGCAGAGACAGAAGCCGGCTGCCATGCATGCGATCATTCTATTCATTCCAATCTCCCGATTGTTTTGCGGTGAGTTCGTCGATGGTGAGTTTCATGATTGCCAGAGAGCGGACCTGTCCGCTCTTGAACGCGTTCGGTCCCGGCTTTCCGTGCTGCGCCATGATCAGCTCCAGCACGCGGCGCTTCTCTTCTTCCCCTTCAATAAACTCCACTCGCCCGTACCCGATCACGCACCGATATTTCGTCGTCCACTCGCAGGCCAGCTCATGCGGAACGACTTCCACTCCGGATTCTATTTCGAAACAGACGCGCGGATGCGCCCTGAGGATGTCGATCTTTCGTCCGGCCGCGGCCGAGTGAAAAAAGAGCGCGCCTTCATGGCATGCATAATTCAGCGGCACAAGATAGGGTTCGCCCGACTGATCGACCATGGCCAGCCGGCATATATGGGATGCAGACAGGATGTGTTCGATCAGGGCCGGATCGGTGATGGCTTTGTCGTTTCGTCGCATGCGTCTTGTTGGTATCAGATCCGGCGGTAGTCGCGGAATGTGAAGCCGTCGTGCGGCTCTTCGGCTTCCAGCCGGAAGCGTTTTTCGATGAGTGATTCGTAGGGAGGAAAATACGTGTCGCCGTCCGCATCGCTCTCGACATGCGTGAGGCAGAGCCGGTCGGCAATGGGCAGCGTCTGGCGGTAGAGTTCTCCGCCTCCGATGACAAACACGTTCTCTTCATTCTTCAGCGCTTCGAGCGCCGCTTCGAGCGAGGCATAGGTTTCTATGCCCGGTATTGCATGATGCGTCAGCACGACATTGCGGCGGCCCGAAAGCGCGCGGCCGATCGATTCGAAGGTTTTCCGTCCCATCAGCACGGTGTGCCCCATCGTCAGGCGCCTGAAGCGCTTCAGGTCTTCGGAAATGTGCCAGGGCAGACGGCCCTCGGTTCCGATCACGCGCTTGTGATTGAGCGCGGCAATGAGAATGAGTGTCATAGGCAGAATCTCAGACGGCGACGTCGAATCTGATGGCCGGATCGGGCGTGTAATTGACGAGCTCGAAATCCTCGAATGAGAGTTCATCGAGCGGCTTTCTGGCGATGCGCAGTTCGGGAAGCGGCTTGGGCGTGCGCTTCAGCTGCTCCCTGAGTCCGTCGATATGATTCACATAAATATGGGCGTCGATAATCGTGTGGCTGAAGCATCCGGGCGTGAGGCCGACATCCTGGGCAACGGCCTGCGTCAGGAGCGAGTAGGCCGCGATATTGAACGGGATGCCGAGCGCGATATCACCCGAGCGCTGCGTGAGATGGCAGTTCAGATGTCCCTCCGACACGTTGAAGGCGAACGTATAGTGGCACGGCGGCAGCTTGCTGTGCAGGGCGTTGCCCGGCTCCCAGGCCGTGACCACCATGCGGCGGCTTTCGGGCTGCGTGCGGAGCAAGTGCATCACCTCGGCGATCTGGTCGATCTCCGTCACGCTGTACGCGCCCGTGGCCGGATCGATCTGCGCGCTCGGGAAACGCCGCCAGTAGCGGCCGTAGGCGGTCTCGAGATTACCGTCGGCATCGGCCCAGGCGTCCCAGATCTTCGTCTTGGTGCGGAGATTGCGGATGTGGTCTTCGCCCGACAAGTACCAGAGCACTTCATAGAGAAGCGCCTTGAAGTTCACTTTTTTTGTGGTGACTAAGGGGAAGCCTTTTTTCAGATCGATCGTGTAATGTTCGGCAAAGCACGAGATCGTATCGACGCCCGTGCGGTTGTGTTTGCGGATGCCGCGGGTGAGCACGCGCTCAACAAGGTCGAGATATTCTTTCATAGCGTTGGTATTCTTTCAGCGTCCAATAAGATAGAAAGCCGTTGTCGTCAGGAAATCGCGCACGTAGGGAATGTCGCGCACGATGGGCAGCTGTTCGCGCGGCGTCAGATTGAATTTGATTTTGTAATTGGGATTGATCAGGTAGAGCGTGCGCGAGACGATCTTCAGCTTCGAGGCGCGCACGATGCGCTCGAAGCGTTCGAGCGAAATGCGCGTCCGATAAATATTTTCCAGCTCCTCGATGATCGTCGGATCCTCGTTCCCGAGCTTCAAGAGTCCCCTGTAGAGCGGAAGCGGCAATAGATGATAATATGGAATCATCGAGAGCCATTTCTTCGAACACATCTGCTGGTGGCCGCCGAAAGGCATGCACCATGGGGGAAAGGCAAAGAAGATCAGGCCGCCCGGAGCAAGAAATCCGGAAAGAAGCGGAATGAGCTTCTCCTGCTCCGGAATATGTTCGAGCGTGTCTTTGAGCACGATGAGGTCGAATTTCCCTTCGAAGGCACGCCGGCAGTCCTCGTCGTAGATGCTTTTGGCGTAGAACGAGGCGCGGCCTTCTTCGACTTCCTCCCTCATGAAGTCCGAGGCCAGGTCGACGCGGTATTTGTGGGGATCGACGCCCGTGCCGGTCATGCCGAGCTCCACGAACGGCTTCAGGACGCCTCCCTCGCCGCACCCCACTTCGAGCACCTGCATGCCGGTGGTGAGCGAAAGCGAGCGGGCGATGAACGGAATCACATACTCTTTGGTGTTCCTCTGCTGCTGTTCATAGTACAGCGTGCGATCGTTGTGGAAATCGAACATAGCATTCCGGCTGATTGAAGTGGATATCATCAATATAAAAAAATAAAGGGCGAAATACCATTTCGCCCTTTCACCAATTTTTCCCTGCGAGAGAAGCGATTATTTCTGCAGTATGAGCTTCTTCACCGACGTAAAGCCTCCTGATTCCAGCCGGCAGAGATAGACGCCGCTTGATGCCCCATCGGCCTTCCATTCGGCCGCATAGGAGCCGGGCTCCATCTCCCGATCGACCAGTACCGCGCGCACTCTTCCGAGAAGATCGTAGACGAGAAGACGCACATGTCCTTTGCGCGCGATGGAAAACTGCAGCGTCGTCGACGGATTGAACGGATTCGGATAGTTCTGCGCCAATGCATATTCCACGGGCGCGCCCTCGATCGCGGCTTCGACGACGCAACTGTATTCGACACTGCCATCCCGGTCGATCTGTTTGAGGCGATAGGCATTCACACCCGTATGCGCAAACCGGTCTGTGAATGCGTATTCATGCGGGGCGCTTGTCGTGCCTGCGCCCGGCACGAAACCGATCTTCGCCCACGACGAGGAAGCGGACGCGCCCATCTTGCGCTCCACTTCGAATCCGTAATTATTCGTCTCGGTCGCCGTCGTCCAGGAAAGAAGAACCGCGCCGTTTTGCACCTCCGATGTGAACGAGGCCAGTTCCACAGGCAGTGCAGAACTTTGAAGCGCCGCATTCACATCGAGCTTTCCATGGCCCCACGTCATATTGGGAACGCTGCCGGTATACGTGTCTGCCACTCCCGTCTGCTCGATCGCATCATAGATCTGCTGCGGCGTGGCAGCGGGCGTATGCTGAAACATCAGCGCCGCACAGCCCGCGGCCACGGGCGATGCCATGCTCGTGCCTTCCATGAGATAATAATTTGCATCCCCGCCCACCGTGCCATCGTTATCGATCCATGCCCAGTTGGGTGTGGCATAGACATCGCGGTCGCGGATGGAAATGATTTCATGCCCGGGCGCGGTGATGTTCGGTTTCTGCATGCCGTCGATGCGCGGACCGCGCGCCGAAAAGGGGACAATTTCGTCTTCCGCCAATCCCCACGACCAGGGATTGCCGGCATAATCAATCCAGCTCCCGCGCGATGTGTAGGCGCCGACGGCGAAGGCATGGTCGGCCGCAGCCGGAGAATTGATTGTATAGCTCGGATCGGGCAGCGCGAACTTCACCTTCCCGTTACCCCATTCTTCATAGATATGGAATGTCTGCGCCGCGCTCGACGGATTCGACACGCGCAGCAGATACGTCAGCGAGCCCGCCGGCACGTATGTATCGCAGATGGCATAGGCCGATTCCGTTCCGCGCGGACTTTCTGTTGTCGGTTCAGCGATGACGTTGGAAAGCGGGACACCGCCCGCCGAATAAAAGTTCAGTCCGAGGCCATTATGCGCCAAGCCGTCCGACCAGACGAGATTGAAGGAAAGCTTCGTATCGTTGATGCCGGCATTGGTCACATTGACTTCAATATAGGGCGATGTGCCGAGTCCGGCGACCGTTCCTGAATAATGATAGCCTTTCGATCCCCAATTGCCCGCCGAAACGAAGCAGGCAGCGCCTTTGCTGAATGCGTAATCCAGCGCCTGCTCGGTCATGTCCGAGCCGTCGTGATAGGCTTCCCAGCCGCCGTAGCTCAGATTGATCACCTTCGCACCGTATGTGTCGACCGCCGCTTTAATGGCACCGACCATGGCCGCATCGGTAGCCTGACTGGTGGAAATTCTGCCGATCTTCAGGAAGACGAGCTTCGCATCGGGCGCCATGCCCTTGTAGGCGCCGCCGCGGTTGGCGGTATTGAGCACGGGCGACGTCGAATAGCCGCCCTTGCCAAGCACGGTGCCTGCGACATGCGTGCCGTGTCCGGTGACCGTGTTGCGCACATTATTATTGACCGAGTCCGGATAGAACGCGTAGTTGCGGATTTCCTTGTCGCCCGGCAGCTCCGTAGCCGGGAGCGCGTCATCGAGTCCGGAATCGATCACCGCCACCTTCACGCCGCTTCCGGTCCATCCCGAACCCCACGCCAGGGAGGCTTTCACTGAAACGGCGGCGACATTATTTTGCGGATGCGACAGGCGCTCGGCGGAATCCATTTTCCTTACCGACATCATCGAGAGCACATCGCCGATCTTGTCGACGGGCACCTTCGCGATGAAAAATCCGAGCGGATGATTTCCCACCGCAGGAATCCAGCTTGCGGGATACGCGCGCACGCCGCGCTCTTCGAGTTCTGCCGTTTCGGCCGGCGTGGGTGCATGTTCCGCATAGATCACGGTTGTGAGCATGGGCGCCTCGGCGTTCATGAGCCGGGATGCAGCATGCCGGACTTTCTCGCGCGCATGCCTCAGAAGCAAAGCGCTGCCGACTTTGCCGATCTGTTCGGCATTCAACTGCGGGTATTTGGAAGAAAGTGAGAATGCAGGCTGGGATAAGAGCAGAGACGGCGAGCAAATGCACAAAGCAAGCAATGGCAAAGCTTGACGGATACGATGGTTCATAGCGGCCCCCCTCCGATAATGAACTTCCCCATCACGCATCGTATGCGGCCGTGAAAACAGGCCGAGGTATGTAAGCGGAAATTATGGAATTTTCCGGAAAGGCGCCAGTAGAATTTTGTAATAATCCATTCGGCGTGTGAGCCGGCTACTTTTCCAGCACAAGCCTGCGCACCATCGTGTGCGGGCCGGCTTTCAGCCTGCAGAAGTACATGCCGCCCGGAAGGCCCGCGGCATTCCACTGCTTCTCATAGGCACCGGGCTCCATCATCCCCTGCGCAAGAAGGGCTACCTCACGCCCGAGCACATCGAAGATGGAAAGACGGACCTCTTCGGCCGAGGCAAGCTCGAAACGGAGGATGGTCGAAGGGTTGAAGGGGTTGGGATAATTCTGCGCAAGCGCAACGCTTCGGGGGGCGAATGAAGCGTCCACGTCGATCACGCGGCTGTACTCGAACCGTCCGTCCCGGTCGATCTGCCGGAGGCGATAGGAATAGAGGCCCGACGCTCCGGGCCGGTCGACGAGCGTATACTCATGCGGCGATTGCGTCGTACCGAAGCCCGGCACAAAGCCGATCTTCTTCCACGCGTTTTCTTCGGCGCTGCGTGCGGGTCCTTTGCGCTCGATCTCGAAACCGTAGTTGTTCGTTTCCGTCTGCGTGCGCCAGGAAAGAAGTGCCGCGCGTCCCTGCATTTGCACGGAGAAGTCCGACAGTTCGATTGGCAGCGGAAGTTCGAGAAGGGCTCCATACACATTGAGCTTCCCGAATCCCCACGACGGATTCGGAAGGAAGCCCGTCATGGCGTCGGACGTGCCGTGCTGCATGATCGCATCATAGATCTGCTGGGGAGAGGCATCGGGCCGCTGCTGGAACAACAGCGCCGCCGCGCCGGCACATACCGGAGAGGCCATGCTCGTTCCCTGCATCACGTAATAATGCGCGTCGCCTCCCGACTGCCCGTCATCATCCACGCAATAGAATGTCGACGAGGTATAGACGTCCCTGTCTCGCAGCGAAATGATCATTGTTCCCGGCGCAACGATGTTCGGCTTCAATTCCCCATCCACGCGCGGCCCCCGGCTCGAATAGGAGGAAAGCGAACCCGAGGGTCCTTCGCCCGTGCCGGTTCCGCCGTTCATTCCCGTCCAGGTTTGGCGCGAGGTGAATGCACCCACGGTGAAGGCGTGATCGGCATCGCCCGGAGAGGTGACGGTGAAACCGGGATCGGGAGCGGCGAACTGCACAAAGCCGCGGCCGAAATTTTCATAGAGATGGAACTGGCGCATCACCGATGAGCGGTTGACGACGCGCAGGAAGTATGTGCCGGGCTGATTGACGATCGGCGGATTGTACTGCGAGAATTGGGATTCGGTGCCGCGCGGACTTTCCTTGGTCGTGTTGCGCGAGACATCGGTCAAAAGTTTCCCGTCCTTGTCGTAATACAGGAGCGAGAGCACGCTGCGCTCGGCGCCGTCGGACCACACCAGATTGAATGCGAGGTAGAGCGTACCGGAATAGGCGCCGACAGTGACCGGGATGAATCCGCTCGTGTCGCCTGCCGAGACAAAGCCGGAGGCATGACGCATCGCGCTGCCGAAATTTCCCGCCGCCGCAAAGCAGGCCACGCCGCGGCTGTATGCCCAGTCGACGGCCTGGGCCATCGCATTCGATCCGTCATGATACGCATCCCAGGCACCGTAGCTCAGGTTGATCACCTTCACATGGAAGGAGTCGACCGCCGCATGGATCGCCGCGATGACGGAGGCATCCGTCGCCGCGCCGCTCCCGTCCATGCCGACTTTGAGGAAGACAAGTTCCGCCTGCGGCGCCGTTCCGCGGTAGGCGCCGCCGCCGTTAGCCGTATTCGATGCGGAATAAAATCCCCGGCCGAGCGCGCAGCCGGCCACATGCGTGCCGTGTCCGGTCGCGGTGTTGGCGACAATGGTGTCGATCTGGGGATAGAAGGAATAATCCCGCTTGATGAAACCCTGCGGCAGTTCCGTTCCGGCGTAGGACACATCGATGCCCGAATCGATGATGCCGATCGGCACGCCGGAGCCCGAAAGGCCGGAGGTCCAGACGAGATCCGCCTTGATGGCGCGCGATGCCGCATTGCTCAGGGGAAGGAGTTCGGATTCCGCCGTTTCCATTTTTTGAACGTCATCGAGCGAAAGCACGCCTGCGAGCGAGGCCACGGGGATCTTCGCGAGATAGAATCCGAGCGGGTGATGCTGGGACGGGGGCGTCCAGGTTTCGGGATAGATGCGTCCGCCGCGCGCGGCATACGCTGCCTGCAGCGCCGGAGAGGGGGCTTCTTTGGCATACACGGCAGCCATGATTGCAGGAAGGCCGGAAGCCGATGACACCGTGGTGCGCGAGGCGGAAGTAAGTGATCGCTCGATCTGTGCGATGAGCGCGGCGCTTGCAGCCTTCTTTTCCAGGGCGGAGGCAAGGGCGGGATCCCTGCGCCGCAGCTCCTGCGGAACCTCCGCCTTCGCAGGCAGCGTGAAGGAGAAAAGACAGACGCAGCAGGCCGAGAGGACGACAGCCGAAGGCAGACGCCGGCAGGCATTGCTCACAAGACACCTCCTCGAAAAACAGATGATGCTTCACATATGATACACGATGCCGCCGTGCCTTGTGTGTGCTTCAGCGTATCGCCGCCACTGTGTGTTTAGAGTATACGAGGATTTCCTGTGGTGCGCGAGTTAGAAACTTCTTATGAAGATTAGAAGTTTCTCATTTTTTACGTCACATTTTTTGCCACTTCGATGCCCAGCTGTTCCATGCGGTAGCGCAGCTTCGAGCGCGACAGGCCCAGAATCTTCGCCGCCTGCACCTGATTGCCGTCGGTGAGCTTGAGCGTGCGCGTGATCACTTCATGGAGCACCGTGTTCATCTTCACGCCCGTGCTCGGTATGCGGATGGCGAATGTATCTCCGCCCGGAAGCGGCGCGGCTTCGGCCGCGCCCGCGGCAGGAGGCTTTGCGCCCGTGAGGAACGAGAGATGCTGCGGCTTCACGACATCGGAATCGATCAAAAGCACGACGCGCTCCATCGTGTTCCGGAGCTCGCGCACATTGCCCTTCCATGTGTGGTTCTCCAGGATCTTCACCGCATCGGGCGCGATGCCGCGCATCGACTTGTTGAACTTCTCGGCGAATTCGTTCATGAACGCGTAGGCCAGAAGCGAGATATCCTCCTTCCGTTCGCGCAGCGGAGGAACAATGAGCGTGGCGACATTCAACCGGTAGAAGAGATCTTCGCGGAATGTGCCGATCTCGACCGATTTTTCGAGGCTGCGGTTGGTGGCCGCCAGCACACGCACGTTGACCGAGATCTCGCGCGTGCCGCCGAGCCGGTAGAACGTGCGCTCCTGCAGCACGCGCAGGAGCTTCACCTGCACATCCAGGGAGAGCTCGCCGATTTCATCGAGCAGTATCGTGCCGCCGTTGGCCAGTTCGAAGCGCCCCTGGCGCATCTTGTCGGACGCGCCGGTGAAGGCGCCCTTCTCGTATCCGAAGAGCTCGCTTTCGGCCAGGTCGCGCGGAATGGCGCCGCAGTTGATCGAGACGAACGGACCGTCCGAGCGCCGGCTCGACTTGTGTATGAAGCGCGCGATGAGCTCTTTGCCCGTGCCCGATTCGCCCTCGATCAGGACGGTCGTGTCCTCGCTCTGCGCGTATTTTTCGGCCGCCAGCATCACGCTCATCATCGCCTTGGAAGCGCCGAGCACGCGCACATTGGCCGTGCCGCTGTCCGATTCCATGAGCGTCTTGAGGCGCGCCACTTCGTTCTGAAGGCTCGTGTACTGCAGCGCCTTGTGAATGATGATGTCCAGCTGGTCCAGGTTGATCGGCTTGACGATGAAATCCTCAGCGCCGTTTTTCATGGCGTTCACCGCCAGCTGGACGTCCGAATAGGCCGTCATCATGATCACCGGAAGCTGCGGATAGAGCTTCTTCACTTCGGGAAGAATGTCGAGTCCGCTGGCATCGCCGAGATAAATATCGAGCAGCACCAGTTCCGGCTGCTCGTTCATGAGCGTGTCCATCACGGCGCCGCCGCTGGTGCAGACGGCCACGTCGTAGTTCTTGGTGGTCAGAACGCGTTTCAACGACGAGTAGATGAGCTGGTCGTCGTCGACGATCATAATTTTATGCTTCATTGAAGGCATCTTCCTGTGCGTTATGCGCCGGCAGCGTGATGGTGAATGTGGTTCCGCAATTGACGGCGCTCGTGACGCGGATATCGCCGTTATGCGACTGAATGATTTGCTGGCTCATCGAAAGACCGAGTCCGGTTCCATGCGCCTTCTTGGTGAAGAAGGGGCTGAAGATCTTTTCCATGTCTTCCTTCTTGATGCCGATGCCGTCGTCCTTCACCTCGATGACGACGTACGGCTTCTCCTTCTCCTGCTCGAGCCGGGTGGTGACTTCAATCGATCCGGCATCGTTGACCGCGTCGGCGGCGTTGGTGAGCAGATTGATCATCACCTGCTGTATCTGTCCGTTGTCCAGAAGCAGTTGCGGAAGCTCCGCGGCCAGATGCGGGATCACGCGGATATTCTTCTTCGTGAAGATCGTGCGGCAGAGCTCGATGGCGCGCTGGATGACCCCGTTCACATTCTCGTACTTCTTCACGGGCTTCGTGGGCCGCGCGAAGTTGAGCGTATTCTCGATGATATGGTCGATGCGGACCGCCCCCTGGAGCGTCGCCTCGATCGCCTCGCGCACGTCCTCGTTGTCCTTCGGCAGCACCGACTGCAGATATTGGAGGTTCATGCTGATGGCGGCAAGCGGATTGCGGATCTCGTGCGCGATGCCGGCCGACAGCCGCCCAAGCAGCGAAAGCTTGTCGGCCTGCAGCAGCTGCTCCCGGAGCTGGCGCTCGACCGTCACATCCCGCACATAGGCGATGATGTATTCCTGCGTGTCGTAGAGCACTTTGCCCGCATGCGCTTCGCATATGAGCGCGTCGCCCGAGGGACCCTCATATTGAAACTCGACCGTGCTTTCCGAATGCTGCTCGACCATGCTTTTAATGTCGATCGGCAGCGGAGAAGACATCTTCAGAAGGTCGTGCTTCGGAATGCCCAGAAGCGTCTCGGCGGCATGATTGCAGTCCACCAGCGCCATGCCGCGCGAAGGATCGAGCAGGAAATACGCCACGAAATTATTTTCAAAGAGGCTGCGGTAGCGGCTTTCCGATTCCAGAAGCTGCTTGTTCTTCTGCAGAAGCGCGTTGTTGAACTGCTCGAGCTCTTCCATCTTGTCCTCGATCTTCTTGATCAGGACGAGATTGTGCGCCTTGAGAAAATCCTTCTCCTCGGCGGTGACATCGGCCGTCACTTCCGGCGGAGCCGCTGTGATGAGCTCCTTCACCGTGTTGAGCAGCGTCTCGATGCCCGAATACTTCACCACGTAGCGGTTGACGCCGATCGAATAGCCGAACTGCTCGTCCTCCGGCGACACGTAGTTGCCCGTGTAGAGGATGAACGGAATGTGACGCATCTGCGGATTGCCCTTGATCTCGCGGCAGAGCTGAAAGCCGTCGAGCTTGGGCATCATCGCATCCGAGATCACCAACTGCACCTTGTGCGTCTGAAGAACCTGCAGCGCTTCAAGCCCGTTCGATGCCCGCAAGACTTCATACTCCTGCGTCGACAGAATGTCTTCCAGCAGATCAAGATTGGCGCGGATATCGTCAACTATTAGGATTGAGGCCATTTGTTTCCTAAGATGTCGGAGAAACACCAAGCATCCGTCTGCGGTGCCGCGGACGGAAAAACCTGCACTAGGATGTTGCAAGCCATTTGGCGAATAATGTACAATGTAATATACACTGCCCGGCGAAAGAAAGCAAGGGACCTTCCCCCCAGAAGACGCCAATGCCTCCTGCAGCGCCGTTGTATCGGACCGATGCAGAAGGCATTGAAACGCTCTCCGTCGTTGTCGCTTCAACAGGCCTGTTTAGAAATCGCCTCCGAGCGAGAAATAATATTTCGGCACCGAGAAGCCGTGCAGGTCATAGGACCATGCGACGTCCATTTTCAGCGGAAGCCCGAAGATGAAGAAGCGCAGGCCGGTTCCCATGCCGATCAAAAGATCCTGCGTGACTTTATCGCCGTTGGCATTGGTGCCGATGGCGCGGTAGGCCTTGTCGTTCGTCCATGACGATCCGATATCGGTGAAGAACAGTCCCGTGATGTTCTGAAGCGCCAGAGGCAGTCCGCCGGTGACAAGATAGCGGATAAAGGGGAACCGGAGTTCATAGTTCATGAGTCCGAAGCGCGTGCCGTTTTTCACGTTGTAATTGTATCCGCGCAGCGGCAGGGCCGGAGACAGGAAGGCATAGTCTTCGACGTTCTCGATCGGGATGCCGCCCGATTCGAATTCGCGGTTGATCCATCCTTCGGTGCCGCCGATGAAGAAGCGCTGCGGATTGGCGCCCAGGCTGACGCCTCCCGACCAGCGCACGGCGAATGTATAATCGCGGAAGAGCTTGAAATACGTCCGGTAGTCGAGCGTGACGGTCTGGAAGTTGAGCGCATTTTCTCCGATGGCCGGAGAGATCATCGCGCTCAGATTGTAGCGCGTGCCGTTATTCGGCGCGGTATATCCCCAGAGCGTATTGTCGTGCACGATGCTGATCGAGGGAATGATCAAGGAGCGCTTCTGCGTCGGGATGAACGTGTAATCGAGATTTTCGCGCAGGAGGTTCATCCACGAGACGCCGAACTCGAACCGGTTGAACCGGTCGACCGGATACGATGCCGAACCCGCCAGCCCCCAGGTGCGGAACCGGTAGAGCGACACGTCGCCGAAGGGCGAATCAAGATAGAGGAAGCGCGCCGAATGATAGCCCTGTATGCCGTAGTCGATCTTCGCCGGCAGATAATAATACGCCAGCACATAGTCGCTGTTTTTCAGATCGAGCAGCAGATTGGTGAGGAAATAGATCTGATGGTCGCCGAGCATGTCGGAGAAGGCCATCATCGTCGTTCCCTGCACGCCGTAGAATGTGCTGAAGGCCGCATTGCCGTAGACGATGTCGGGCGTGAAGTTCAGCTTGTACTTGTTGACCTTGTAGTTGCCGTTCTCATCGACATTATCTTCCACCGCGATATTCTTCCCGGCCGGCGCAGAGCCGCCCGATGGAACGATCTCGCGCTTTTTCGATGTGTCTTCGGAAAAGACGTAGTTGTTGAAATCGATCCGGATGTTGCTGCCGTAGACCGCCGTCGTATCCGACTTCTTTTCGTTGCGCGCGGCGGCGGCCATGGCCGTTCCCGTCGTATCGGCCGTCTTGCGGATGAGGTTCGCCTGCCGTTTCAGATATTCCGTGGGCTCGAGCTCATTCACGGCGAGCTTGCGCTCAAAGGGCGTCTTCAACAGGAAAATGTCGAATCCCGCTTCATTGAGCGAGGCAAACGACAGTTTGTTCGCATCG
The DNA here is from genome assembly GCA_050258555.1 of Acidobacteriota bacterium. Classification (GTDB taxonomy): domain Bacteria; phylum Bacteroidota; class Ignavibacteria; order UBA10030; family UBA8401; genus CAISDA01. The sequence continues at coordinate 22,542 of JBLMZA010000008.1, forward strand.
GCCGAGAGCGAAATCTGATAGACGCCCGAAATCGAATTGGTGATCGGACGGTCGGCGCCCGTTGCAAGCGTCCGCTCATACACGTTGTTGATGCCGTTCTTATCCGAAACATAGAGCAGCTTCGTGCCGTCGGGCGAAGGCACCGGATTGGTCTTCGAGCATCCGGGTTCGTCCGTGATGCGCTTCATGACGCCGGTCTCGGTGTCGATGGCATAGATGTCCGTCTGCGAATAGTCGTAATGCGCCATCTCGAATCTCGGCGGCACCATCGAGGGAGCGATGTAGTCGCGCCGGTCGGACACGAAATAAATCGTCTTCCCGTCGGAAGCGAACGCGGGATCGGAATCAGAAAAGACATCGTTCGTCACCGGCTTCAGCTCCTTTGTCGGGATCGAATACGTGTAGATATCGGACTGCCGGGCATTGTTGCCCACGAAGGCGAGCTTGTCGCCCTTGGGCGACCAGTGGACGGAGAAGACGCCCTGAAGCGGAATCTCGATCTTCTCGATATCGCCGTCCGGCACGTCGACGATGAAGATGGCGTCGGCTTCGCCGCTTTTCGCCGAAAGGGCGATCTTTTTTCCGTCCGGCGACCAGGCGATGCCCGGCGTCAACAGGTGCAGCTCCTCGAAATTGCGCGTGCGCTGCCCGTCGACGATTTTTTCCACTTTGTTGTCGATCGTCGAGAGGATGAAGACGTCGAAGTAGTCGTTGCGGTCCGAGATGAACGCGATCTTGTCGCCCTGGGGCGAGATTGCGGGGCTTGTGTTATAAAAATTGCCGTCCTTCGTATGGTTGGTCAGGCGCTGCGCGAAATCGGCCGGATCCTCGCGCTTGGCGATATCGGGCCAGTAGAGCACCTTCTGCTCCTTCTGCCAGCGCTCCGAGAGTTCCGACACGCTCAACCCGATCGTGCTTTTGAATCCGGCATCGACCGAGCGCGCGCCCTTGATGCGGTTGAGGATCTCGGAGATCTTCTGCTCGCCGTACTTGTTGGCGATGTAGTACCACACGGACTGTCCGCCGCGGTAGGCGAAATAGCCGCCCAGGTAATCGATCGGCGGCAGGTACGTATGGATGGAGGCGTCGCGCATGAACATATCGGAGTTTGTGTCCCATTTGAGGGCCTCGTATTCGGCGAGGCCTTCGTTGAACCACATGGGCAGCTGCAGACGGATGTTGTTCGAGATGATCGACTGGATCGATCCGCCGTAGAACATGTCGTTCAGGACCGCATGCACGAGCTCATGATGGATCACATGGCGGAACATCGCGTAATTGCCCTCGAAGGGAATCACGACGCGGTTCTTGAAGAGTTCCGTGACGCCGCCGATGCCCTCTTCCAGATATTCGCTCACGACGTTGGTCTGCTGGAAGTCGTTGTGCGACTCATAGACCATGAGCGGAATGCGGTTGTTGATCTGGTATCGGAAGCTCTTGGAAATCGAGGCGTACGCCGACTCGGCCGCGGCCGCCGTGAATGTGGCCAGAGGCAGGCCCTCCTGGTAGAAATAAATATCGAAATGGTCGGTCTGTATGAACGACCAGTCGAATTTCTTGTACTGGACCTTGTTCTTGCCGAAGTTCCCTTCCTGCGCCGATGCCGTACAAAAAGGAAGGAGTAACAGCAGAAGGAAAAGAAATTTTTTCATGAGTGTGCACCTTATTCGACACGTAAAACGGATAGTCTTCTAATTTCAACATCCGCCTATGGGCAGAAATTCCATGGGGACTCGGTCAGCGCCTGCGCCGCCCTTTCCGGTGCGTGCGTGAGCCGGTCGCTTTGCCCCGGCGCTCTTTTTTGCCCGAGGCGCCTTGTCCGCGTCCTCCGCGCGCCTGCTCGTGCGGTTTCCTGACCCCGGCTCTGTGCGAGGATTCGCGCAGGCCCCATTCCTCTCCGAATGCGGTCCGGGGCCGCTCCTCTTCTCCGTCATGGCTGCGCTTGTGGTGCCGGGATGCTTTCGGCTCGGGCGCCAGGGCGAAATCGATCATGCGGCGCTCCACATCGACCGCGGCCACCGTGACGCGGATCTCATCGCCCAGACGGAACTGGCGGCCGTGCCGCTCGCCCACAAGCGTATAGGCGCGCTCATCGAACCGGTAATAATCGTCGCCCAGATTCCGCACATGGAGGAGTCCCTCGACCAGAACCGTGTTGATCTCGACAAAGAGTCCGTAGCTTGCGACGCCCGAGATCACGGCCTCGTATTCTTCTCCGATGCGGTCGCGCATGTATTCGACCTGCATCACCTTCACCGACATGCGCTCGGCTTCCATTGCCACGCGTTCGCGGTCCGACGCCCACTTGCACTGGAAACCCAGCTTCGAGGCATGCTCGTGCATGCGAGAGACCGACATGCCGCGCGCGTACTCGTCGAGCAGCCGGTGGACCATGAGATCGGGATAGCGGCGGATGGGAGAGGTGAAGTGCGTGTAGTGATCGAAGGCAAGGCCGAAGTGGCCGATATTCTTCTCCGAATACACGGCCTTGGCCATCGAGCGGATCGCCACCTCGTTGATCACGTTTTCCTCTTTCGTCCCGCGCGCCTGCTCAAGGAGCCTCTGTAATTCTTTAGACGAAACAGAACCGGAAACGTTTAACGTATACCCGAATTTTTTCACGAACAACGAGAGCTCCTTGAGCTTTTCCCTGTCCGGCAGATCGTGCACGCGGTAGACGAACGGACGCTCGGCCTCCTCCTTCCTCACTTTGCCGATATGCTCGGCCACCGTCCGATTGGCCAGAAGCATGCATTCTTCGACCAGCTGATGGCTTTTCAGGCGCTCCTTGGTGATGATCTCGACAGGCTTTCCCTTCTCGTCGTAGCGGAACTTCGCCTCGGGCGAGTCGAAGTCGACGGCGCCGCACTTCAAGCGCTTGGCGCGCAGCATCGACGCCAGGCTCCAGAGCCGGGAGAGCTCCTCGGAGAATTCCCCTTCTTCCGCATCGAGGATTGCCTCGACTTCCTCGTAGGTGAACCGGCGCTTCGAGCAGATCACCGAATGGACGATCTCATAGGATTTCACTTTGCCCTTCGATGTCACATCCATGAAACACGTATAGGCCAGCCGGTCCTTGTCCGGCACGAGCGAGCAGAGATTGTTCGAGATGCGCTCGGGAAGCATCGGCACCACCTGGTTGGCAAGGTAGACCGATGTGCCGCGCTCGAAGGCTTCCTTGTCGAGCGCGCTTCCCTCCTTCACGTAGGCGCCGACATCGGCGATATGGACGCCGAGCCGGATGGTTTCATGATCGATCACTTCGATCGACAGCGCGTCGTCGAAATCCTTCGCGTCCACCGGATCGATCGTCATCGTCGCCAGCTCACGCAGATCGCGCCGTGCGGCGATCTCCTTTGCCGGAATGCGTCCGGGCAGCGCGTGCGCGGCCTCCTCGACCGCCTGGGGGAATTTCTTCGAGAGATGGAAGGTTTCGATCACCGACTGGATCTCGGTATGGATGGAGCCCGACTGGCCGATAATGGAAAGGATCCTTCCTTCGGGATTCAGATGCTCCGAGTCCCAGCGTTCGAGCGAGGCGACGACCTTCTCGCCTGCGCGCGCGCCGGCCAGAAATTGTGCAGGAATATAAATGTCGCGCGTGACGGTGGGATCGTCGCAGACCACGAAATAAAAATTCTTCGAATGCTCGAGCCGGCCCACGAATTCCTTCTGCGCGCGCTCCACAACCTCGATCACTTCGCCTTCCACATGCTCGTCGCGGTTCTTCTTGCTTTTTCTTCCGCCGAAGATCGCCACGCGCACCGTGTCGCCGTTGAGCGCCGTCGAGAGCGAACGCTTGGCGATGTAGACCTCGCCCATCCCCTCGACTTCGACGAAGCCCATGCCGCTGCGCGTGACGGTGAGCGTGCCTGTGACATCATGCGATTCGAAGCCCGGACGGTGATAGCCGCGCTGCTTCGTGTAGAGCAGCTCGCCCGAATCGGCCATCTCGTGAAGCACCGTGCGCAGGCTCTGGAATTCGTCCTCGTCGGCGATGTTGAGCTTCTTGCGCACTTCGCGCGAGCGGAAGCCTTTATTGGGGTGTCGGTCGAAGAGCCGCTGGACGCGGCTGTGAAGTCTGTGTTCCTCTGAAGGGCTCATATGTGCATGCTTCCGGTTTGTGTGCGTATTGTCGATGCGCAGGAGCGATAGAGAATCCCTTGGGGTCTCTCTCAGAAAATGAATCGGTAGTAGAGCCGGGCGCTTAAATACGGATTGCTGTAATAGTCGATGTTCTCGACGCGCCGTTCGAGTTCGAGCATGAAGTTGCGCCGCGTCTTGTCGCCCAGGGGATACTGGATCGACACGTTCGCGCTGTTGAGGTACGTCGTGCTGCCGCCGATGCTGAAATACGCATCGAGCATCTCGCCGCTCAGGCGGAGCTCGGCGCCCTCGGAATATTTCGAATTGCCCAATAGTCCCGTGCTGCCGAGCACTTCCACCTTCTTGACGAAGGGAATGCGGTTGCGCTGCACGAAGTCCATGATCGCGCTCGAGAGCAGTCCCGAGACCGATCCGAGAAACACGTCGCCCACCTGCGAGGCGATTTCATTCCGGTCCTGATTGTTCAGATCGTCTCGGTATTTGCCCGGCACGCCGGCGCTCGATGTGAGCAGGAATGAGACCGCGTTATTCTGCACATCATCCGTCTTTTCGGTCTCCTTCCCCGTTTCATCGATCTCGGTGATGGACCATTTGATCGGATCGGGGCGAAGGCGCACACCGGTGATCTTCATCGTGATCACCACTTTCGATTCCTTCTGTTCGTTGATGGCCTTGTGCGTGCCTTCATACTTCGCCGTGATGTCGAGCATCGGATTTTCGGGCGGGCCGGTGAAGATGAGCGAACCCGAGGCGGAGAATTTCTTGTACCAGGTGTATGTCGACTGGTCGCCGACTTTGATCGTGCCCGTGAGGCGCACGTTCTTTCCTTCCTTGATGAGCATGAGGCGGCCGTTCAATTCGGCATAGAGCTCCTCATAGGCCGCCGGGTTGGCGTTGAAGATCATCTGCACGCGCACGTTGCCCTGCGTCTGAATGTCAAGCTCGTAAGAGAGGCCGTCCATGAACGTCGATTCGAATCCGGGCGCCTTGGCCAGCGAGCTCGACACTTCGTTGGCGAACTCGAGCGCCATGAGCGAATCGGCCGAGATCTTCGTCGTGTCATCGATCGTGATCACGCGGCTGATGCGCGATGTGGCCTCATACTGCTGGGCTTCCGGGGGGAATGTGAGATTCGCCTGGCGCACCAGAATCAATCCGCTCAAGAGCGACTGGTCGTATGTGCCTTCGAAGCGCAACCCGTCGGGACCCGTGGCGCCGACCAGGTTGCCGAAGAAGGACCGGTTTTCGGTCCGGATGCGTTCCTGCATCACCATCAGCTCTCCTGTGCCATGAAGGTGATATTCATCGGGCGCAAAGCCTTTCATCAGCACATACCCGTCCACATCGGCGCCGCCGGCGTCGTAGTCGGTCGGGATATTCTTCAGGTGAAACGCGTTGAGCGTGACGCGCGTGCTGTCGAAGGCGAGCACGCCCTCGGCCTGATACGTCATGCCGTTGTTGATGAGCCGGAAGGATCCGGTCGAGAGCGCCGCATCTCCGTGGAAGCGCGGATTCTTGATCGAGCCCGTCACATGGATCGAGCTGTTGAGGATGCCGCGCACATTGGTGATCTCGGGGATGAACGGATCGAAGAGGCTCATCTGAATATTATCCGTCGAGAGCGTGACATCCATGCCGTCGAGGTCCGTCCTGTTGTCTGTGGAGACGAATGCGAGATCGATCGGGATCACGCCTTCCAGCTCCAGATCGTGCTTCGATCCGCTGACGGTTTCATGCATGATGCGGCAGGAGACATCGGCCCGCCGCGAGTCGTATTCGATCTTCGCCTTGACCGTGCCGAACTGCGTTTCCCGGTACGCGATATTGTAGCCGCGGAAGGCCGAGGAGATTTTCGGCTCCCTGAGCGTGCCTCCGACCAGCACGTTGGCGTCCCAGGCGCCGCCGAAGAGTTCGGCATTGGCCCGGAATCGGGGCGAGCTTCCGAAATGGCGGATGTCGGCAAACGGGAAATTCGTGAGGAATGCGGCGCCCGTGAGCCGGCTCTTGAAATCGATCGAGCCGTAAGCCAGGAGCTGCGATTCGCCGTGCGCAAAGAACGATGAATCGATCCGTATGCCCGTCTCGGCGATCGTGAGGCGCACCGGCTGCAGATTGCGTATGTCGAATCCGTGATAGCGCATCGCGAAATTATCGAGCATGATGTGGTGCGACGGCTGTATCAGATCGACGATGCCGGAAGTGGAGACGGACATCATCGTGTCGATATCGCCCGAGACCGCCAGTTCCCCGTGGCTTCCCTGCAGCGCCAACTGGACGGACGGCGAATGCAGGAATGTGGAGCCGATGCGGAAGTCCTTCGCAAAGAAGCGGATGTCGATCTTCATCGGACTCTGCTGCGTGAAGAGGCTGTCGCGCTTCATATGCGTGAGCGTGTATTTCAGGATGAGATCGCGCGCGGCAATGGCGCTGTCGGCCTGTGCGTAGGTGCCCTTGGCGATCGTGATCTTGCCGTCGGCCGAGAGCGTATCGGCATCGCCCGTGATCGAGCCGTCGAGCGTTCCCTGCACGCTCATCGGGGTCGTCTGGAAAAAGACCGCCAGCGGCTTCAGGTCCTTGATCACCGCCGAGTATTCGATATAGAAGGGTTCGTTCGTTTCCTTCTCCCTGCCGCGCTTCGAAGGCCGGATCTCGACGGCCGAGGCCTGCGAGGAATCGCCGTAGGCATAGCCGAAGAGCCGCCGCTGCTCGTTGTACGCCTTCTCGATGCCGAGGGCATGCGCCTTGACCGCGGCCGCCACGCCGGTGAGCGTGAAGCGCCCTTTCAGAAAAATATCGCCCACGGGCGATGAGACTTCAAGCGACTTGCCGTCGTCGAACTGGCGCGTCTCGATCGTGACCGAGGTGCTGTCGAACATATAGGCGCCGAAGGCCGAGTGCGTGAATTCGAGTCCGATATGCGCATTGGCATCGAGGAAGGAGAAGCGGTCGGCTTCCGCCTTGAATGCAAACGAGATGGCCGACTGGTAATAGGGATCTTTCATGACGGCCGAAAGATCGACGGCCCGCGCCATACCGGTGACTTTGTATGAAGGATCGCCCGGATGCGTCCAGTCGAGCTTGCCCTGCGCCGTCATCATGCCTTTGGGAGAGGCGATCGTCCAGTCGCCTTTCAACACGCGCTCCGCCGCGGTGAAGGATCCGGTGAAGTGCGAAAACGGGATATCGCGCACGAGAGAGGAATCGGCCGTCACATCCAGTTTCGAGCGCAGTTCGGAAATCGAGGCGCCCTGGCCTTCGATCTTCGATGTGAAATTCAGACGCGAGCGCAGCTCGGGCTCTCCGGTGACGACGGCAAGATTGACGCCGCGGCCTTCGGCCGAGGCCTTGTATTGCATCACCCGGCCCGTGAGATCCATCGTCCCGTCGATCGAGATCGTGCCGGCTTCTTTCGTCTCGAGCGTGCCTTTGGCGGCGAAGTTGAGCGGATAGCCGTGAAATGTGCAGTCGAGCACCGATTCGCCCGCATCGCTGTAGTCGGGAATGCCGAAATACGGCATCAGCTCCACGACATCCGACGGATTGATCACGCTTTTCTGCGACTCGGCATGGATGAAGAGATCGTGCGGACGGTGCAGATTGGCCAGGCCGCCTTTGATATGCAGGATCGATTTGTTGAACGAGCAGTCGAGCTTCGGCACATCGAGCGCGGCGAACGTGCCCTTTGCCGAGGCATCGAGATAGACCGCGCCTTCCAGAAAATCGAGCACCGGCAGGAAGACCTGCAGATCGCGCGAGGAGACGGTCGAGGAGACGATGCGGGCTTCGACCGGGATATGCTCGAGTTCGCGCATGCCTCCGATGCGGAAGACATCGATGCCGGAAGCCTGTGCGCTCAGCTCGATGTGCGATGCCGGCGTCTGAAGCAAGAGCGACTGCACGCTTGCCAGGACGGGCGTATGCTCGATCTGCGCCGAGAACCGTTCCAGCCGGAAGCCTTCGCGCGGCGATTGGAAGGAGATATTGTGGATCTTGAGCGACTGCTCGCGCTCCGAATAGCGGCCGCTCAGATCGATGTCGAGCGCGCGCAGATCGAGATTCGCATAGTCGAGCGTGTAGCCGGGCACGGCATCCTCGGCGCTTCGCGCAGCGAGCTCCACCGAATCGATCATGCGGAAGTGCGCATCGCGCACGACCAGATGCTTGGCGATCACCTGCCAGGGGGATGGAAGAGAATCGGATTCCGGCTTTTTCTTCGACAGCCGGTTGACATTCCACGTGCTGTCTGCAAAGCGGATCAGCGTCACCTCCGGATGCTCGAGCTCGAGCGAGACGATGTTGACCGTCTTGTTCCACAAGGGCAGCGGATCGTAGCGGATCGAGATCGAGCCCGATTCGACAAACGGCGCATTGTTCACATACAGCGCCACCGAGTCGATCTGGAAGCCCGTCACGATGTTGCCGTGGATCTCGCCGATGTAGACCGACGCATCGAGCTCGCTTTCGACGATCTTATAGAGCGAGGCCCGGAGCGCCGACTTGAAGGCGCCGGTCTGCGTGAAGACCGCCGAGCCTGCGATGAAGACGATCAGCGCGACGGCCGCATAGAGCAATATTTTGGCTGTGGTCCTGAGCACAAGTTTCGCCGGCGGTTACCGGAACCGTTCCTTCACAGTTTCTATGATATTGGTGGTCGAGCGGTCGGGCACGAATTCAATCGTGCGCACGCTGCCTCCGGATTGTTCGACGACATCCTTTCCGACGATATTTTCGACTGCCCAGTCGGCGCCTTTGACCAAGACGTCGGGCACAAGCGCCAAGATGAGACCGATGGGCGTATCCTCCTCAAAGAGGCAGACCGCATCGACGCATCCGAGCTGCGAAATGATATAGGCGCGGTCCGACTCCGGCACCACAGGCCGCAGCGGCCCCTTGATGCGCTTCACGCTGGCATCGGAATTCATACCGACAATAAGAATATCGCCGAGCTTTTTCGAGGCATTCAGATATTCCACATGCCCGCGGTGCAGAATGTCGAAGACGCCGTTGGTGAAAACCACGGTTTTTCCTTCTGATTTCCAGATCGAGCGCCGGAGCTGCAGATCTTCAAGTGTATAGACGGATCCCATTCGTACTTTCAATTAGTGTGTTATGCGTTGCCGTCGGTGAGGATCTTCCGCTTCAGCACGTCGGCTTCGATCGGCACGATGCCCACCTCTCCGCAGACGATGCCTCCGGCGAAGTTGGCGATGACGGCCGCTTCCTTCACCGTGGCGCCCGAGGCCAGAAGCATCGTGAGCGTCGCGATCACCGTATCGCCCGCGCCCGAGACATCGGCGATCTTTCGGGCCACAGTGGGAATATGCGTAATGTCGCCGCAGCGCTCAAAGAGGCTCATCCCCTTTTCGCTTCTGGTCAAGAGCACGTTCTCGGCCTGCAGCTTTTCCAGAAGCAGCCGGCCGGCTTCGATCACATCCTCTTCGGTGCGGAATTTGTTCCCGATCGCCTCTTCGGCCTCCTTCTTGTTCGGCTTGAAGAGCGTCACATTCCGGTATTCGAAAAAATTGTTGAACTTCGGATCGATCGTCACAATTTTGTCCTTGCTATTGGCGAGTCCGATCACGTCGTGTATCAGTTCCTTGACCACAACGCCCTTGTTGTAGTCTTCGATCACGATCGCATCGATCGAATCGATGTGTTCCGTGAGCACCTGCATGATTTTCGCCCGGATCTCGGGAGCGATATCCCGCTTCGTCTCGCTGTCCACGCGCACCACATGCTGATCCTGCGCGATCACGCGCGTCTTGATCGTCGTCGGGCGCGAGGCATCGGTGATGATGCCGTAGGACGGACAGTCCATCTGCTCCAGAAGTTCGCGGAACTCCTGGCCGTGAAGGTTGTTGCCCACCACGCCCACCAGAATCGGCGTGCCGCCCAGCGTCTTGATATTGTTCGCCACGTTGGCTGCGCCGCCCAGGCGGCTTGTTTCATTGTCGATTTCGACCACCGGCACAGGGGCTTCGGGAGAAATGCGCGAGACCGAACCCCACAGGTAGCGGTCGATCATCACATCCCCCACCACCGCAATGCGTTTGGACTGGAAGTGAGAAAAGAGTTCATTGATGCGGGCCGTCGAGAACGTTTTCATGATCGGGTGTTTTTCCTGTGATAATAGTGGCAATGAAGACCGGCAAGGCCGTATGGTAACTTTTCCTCAATTAAAAATATACCCAAAACGCACGCCACAATCAAGAATGACGTCCCGCAGCCCCCCGACTGCCTCGGAAGACGATAAAAAAAAGCCGGCGTGCCAAGTGGGGGGACTTGACGCGCCGGCTTTTCATGCCTTTTGATAGTGCGCAAGAAGGCATTACTTCATCAGGAGCATCCTGTTCGACTGGACGAATCCGGTCGACGTCTTGAGCGTGTAGAAGTAGACGCCCGAGTTGATGTTCTTCGCCTCGAACGTCACATTGTAGCTGCCCGGCTGATAGGCGCCTTCAGCCAGCGTGGCCACTTCCTTGCCCAGCACATCGTAGACCTTCAGGCTGATCGTGCTCGCAACCGGCAGCGTGAACCGGATCGTGGTCGACGGGTTGAACGGATTCGGATAGTTCTGGCCGAGCGTGTACTCCTTGGCCACGGCATCGGGTTGGCGCGTCACACCGGTCACGCCGCGGACGAATCGCTGCGCCACAGGAGAATTCGGGTCTTGGAACTGGCAGACATACACCGTATCGCCTGTGGGCGAGAAGGCGATGCCACGCGGACGCGGATCGTTCGCCGTCGAGCCGTTCCACTTGAAGCTGTCGACCGGCGTCGAATAATTCGGCGGTGTAAATGCGTAGAACGAAAAGTCCGTGAAGCCGGGATAATTGCTCGGATTGTTATTGTTGCCTGAACTCACCCACAGATAATTCGTCTTCGGATGGAGTGTAATGGATTCCACCTGAAGCTTGCCGTTAAAGAGCGTATCGGCCACGGTATACGGTCCGAGAGACCCATTATCCGAATGGACTCTCAACACATATTTGCCCGAGTAGCCAGCAAAGAACACATCATTGCCATCCTTCGAAATAGCGACGGCGCGCGAAAACGCTTTCGTTGTGTCCATTGCATTGCCCAAGTCCGTGAAATTGTTATCCATCAGCAACAGCGGCAATTGACCCGCAAAGACCGATGTAATCACAATCTCACCGAGTGAATCGGCGGCAGGCTTCGTGATGGTGTTCGGGATCTGGAAGTAGCGCTTTGCCATGCCTGCGCCCGTACGGTAGTTGATCTTGTAGAGATATGAGCCCTTGACGGCGGCAAGGATGTTGCCAACATTGTCCTTGTCCAGCCCGAGATTCGCGCCGAAGAGCGTATCCGTCGTTGCGCCGACTGTAATCGTCTTAATCGGCGAGAACGATGCCTTCGATCCGTCGGGATTGAACACATCGATCACGCGGCACGGCACCCAATTGCCGGCGGCATTCTTGATTGAATCTGCGTTGCCGTACCGCTGGATCCACACCTTTCCGGCCGGATCGACGACAATGCCATGAGCGCCCGAGGCATTTTTAAAGCCGGTATCGGGAAACGCCCTATCGAACTTGAAGTTGTATTTTGTCACCTGCCCCAGCGTCGTAAAAGCAAACGCCAACGTGAGCACCAAAAGTCCAGTAGCGATCTTTTTCATTGCAACCTCCTTAGGTTTTGTTTAGTCACAACATTCTAACATATATATCATATTCCTCCATTTAGTGGCTGTTTCTGTAAAAGTAAAACAATAGCATAACCTAAGCAGTTCCTGGACAATCTGTAAAGAGAAATAGGATAATCCTTAACGGAGGAGGAAATGGTCTGGGCAAGCAAGCTCTTCAATTTATCAAGAGTATGAATGTTCAATCACTCAAAGGGGTGGCCGCTACTGATATGTTTACAATTGCCACATATCAATCAGATCTGCCTTACGTGAAAGCAATAGCCTTCGTCACGCTTAGCGGCCGATTTTTCAGATGCGTACGATTCGGATGGTGTTCGACTTTTGTGTTCTTGTATGTTGCATTTTGAGGAAGAATACGATGTTCCTTCAATGCATTTTTGTGCGTCCTATCGAGACTGTGGCTTTTAACTTCTTTCAGGTGTCCACCTCGCGATGGACACCCTTGCCATTGGCTAATGATTCCCACTATTAAGGCTCGTAGAGGACTTTCACCACCAAGTTATTGCCCATGCCGGGCACACCAACAAAAATGCCAGTGAGTATAAGACTCACTGGCATTTTTTCAGGAACCAATTAAAATATGGCACATCCGCTAAAACTCATCGGCTGTGATTACAACATCTACATAGCCGGTGCTACTTGAAGAATTTGTTATTGTAATGAGTGGCGCGGCGCTCGGGCTCGAAATTGTTAATTCATCATTTAATTGTCCTTGTACAGAATAATTTTTATTAACAAGTGTCATATAGTTATTTTGGTCAACAATGGTGATATTAACAAATGATGTTTCATAATATCCAGGGGCTGGCTCTGTTACTTCACAAGTATCGATTCGTTGAGGTGGTACATATTGAGATTCCAGTGAAATTTTATAAATCGTATCTCTATCAGGACCGTATGCAGTAGCTTGCGCACCAATACCAATTCGCGTATTAATAATATCATAATGTATGGCAAATGCAGTTGAAAATACAATGAGCAGTGTCGCAGCAATCACAATATATTTTTTCATAATAACCTCCCATTGTCCATAGGAAATTGTTAAAAACTTCCCCTTCTCAAAACATTATTCTGTTCGAGAAGGGGAAATTAAATATTGATCGCGGCTATATACCTGTTACTTCATGAGCATCATCTTGTTCGACATCGTGAAGCCGGTCGATGTGCGGAGCGTATAGAAGTACACGCCCGAGTTCAGGTTCTTCGCATCGAATGTTGCCGTGTGGACGCCCGCCTGATAGCTGCCTTCGGCGATCGTGGCCACTTCCTTGCCCAGGATGTCGGATTCCCGAGGACAGCGATTCGAAGACGGCGAGCGCAGCGGCTTTTTCCATGGTGGTTCTCGTGATCTCGTTCAACGAC
>JBLMZA010000009.1:0-49609 GCA_050258555.1 Acidobacteriota bacterium
TATCCTCGATATAGGTTTCGGTGACGCTCCGTGTGACTTTGCTGTTCCGGTTCATGACATCATAGACATTCAGCGCCGCTTCGAGGCTCTTGTCCTCGAAGAATTTTTTTGCGATGCCGAGGTTCCACATCAGGTAATGCTGGTCGTAACCCGCGGTGGAGGCGGTGCTCGCATAGTAGCTCATGTCGTTTCTGAGCACGATCCCGTTCCAGACGATGACCGAGGATTTCAGGCTTCCGGTATGCTGCCAGTATTTCGTCGAAGTCTGCGGCGGTGCCGATGTCATCGCCCGGTTGAACGATACATTGTAGGCAAGCGTGAAATCGACATCCTCGCTGATGTTGCTTGCCAGGACGGCGCCCTGCGTGAGGCCGATGTTTCTCGTGATATTCTCCTGCGAGTTCACCATGCCCGGCACGCGCGTGTAGGCGATGCCCGTGCTGACATTGACCGAGCTCCGGATGTAGTCGATCGGCAGTCCGTATGTGAAGAATGAATTGAGCGTCTGATAGCCGTTGAAATTCACCGGCTGCGTGAGCTGCGTGCCCCGACTCAGCAGCGTCGAGCCGAAGAACACCGTATCGCGGGGAAAGAGGAACGTCGCATTGCCGATGTAATCGTTCGTAAAGCCCGCGCTCACGAGCGCGAAGAAACTGTTCGAGCGCTGAAAGCCGCCGTACGAGTAGCGCGCCGTGAACGAATGCGTGTAGCTCTGCTTCAGGTCGGGATTGCCGGCGACCGGCAAGGCCGGATTGGAATTGTCGACCGTGCTCTGCAGCTGCGACACCGACGGCGGCGCGGTCGACGAGCGGTAGATGAAGCGCAGGTTGCTCGTCGGACTCATCCTGTACTGGAGCATCGCCATCGGCACGAAGTTCGTGAACATGCGGCCCGTCGACCGGGTGGACGGAAAGGTGTAATCGGCGTCGAGCTTTGCATGCTGCATGCCGAGCTGGATGTTGAGATTATAGTCCGCGCCGCGCTGCATGAGGCCGATGCCGTAGCGCTGCGTGACATAATTATTCTCCAGCGTATTCGATAATGCGGTATCGAGCGCGCTGTAGCGTCCGGTCACTGGATCGGCCGCATAGAGACGCTTATCCGTCGTGTTATGCGTGTAGCTCACCGTATAATTCGCCTGCATCATGGCGTTCTCGAAAACCGGTTCGGTGTAGGCGATATTCGAAGAGACGGAATACCCCGGCACCGTGGTGAGCGTCTGCTGATCGAGCGTATCGTCGATGGCGGAAGGGTCGGCATAGTCGAAGAGCGAGCGCATCGTTCCATCCGTATGTTTCGCGTTCGATGCGGATGTGAGGCCGACCGAAAGCGTTCGGCCGCGCTCGGCGAAACGATGCCGGTAGGCCAGCGAGCCTGAGAAATTATTGCCGTCCGAGTGCGACGCGTTGTCCGTCGCCAGACGGCTGAAGAGGCCGCTTTCGGCAAACGACGTGAGTCCCGCAACGCGCGTCTCCGAGCGGTTATTCTGGAAGCTCATGCGAGGATTGAAGATCAGCGCGTTCGATGAATCGATCGTATATTCGACGCGCAGCGTGAGCCGGTGATTCTGGTTTTTCGAATCGATGCGGTCCGATTCGCTGTAGGCCTGGCCGTCGGCTGCCGTGGTGATATAGGTGCGGCTGAGGGACTGGTCGTTGCTGTTGGCGCCGAAGTTTCCGAAATAGCTTCCCGTCACCGACAGTTTTTCGGCCCACACATCGGAAAAATTCACACCGAGCGAGTGCGTCGTATTGATGCCGTTTTGCGAGCCGATGAAGTAATTGTTCATCATCGCGCCGCCTCCGCCCCCGGCATCGAATCCCATGCCGCCGCCGAATCCTCCGTCGCCGCCGCGTCCCTGGAAACCGCGGCCTCCCCCGCCGCCGCCGACCGGACGCATGCCGCCCATGCCGCCGCGGCTGCGCTGCGCATTTCCCATCACGCCCAGAAGATCCTGCGCCGAAAAATTCTGCTGGTTCACATTGTTGCTCAGGCCGATCAGTGAGACACGGCGCGTGCCGGAAAAGAAGTTCGTGCTCCCTCCGGCCTGATAGCGGCTGTCCTCGCCGGCGCCGGCATAGAGCTTCCCGAACTGTCCGTCTCTCCTGTTGGGGCGCGTGATGATGTTGATCGTCTTGACCGCCTGTCCGTCATCGAAGCCCGTAAGTTCGGCCTGATCGCTCATCTTGTCGTAGACCTGCACCTTTTCGATCACATCCGCCGGAATGTTGCGCATGGCGATGAACGGATCGTCGCCGAAGAACTGGCGCCCATCCAGAAGCACCTGCTGGACGTTTTCGCCCTGCGCCTTGATCGTGGAATTGTCGATCGTGATGCCCGGCATTTTCTTCATCAGGTCTTCGGCCGTGGCATCCGGATTCGTCTTGAACGCGCCGGCGTTGAACTGCACCGTATCCTTTTTCAGCTCGACCGGGGGAAGCACATCCACCACTTCGACGGGGTTGAGCTCGACGGGCTTTTGCGTCATGAAGATCGTATCGAGCTTCATCGCCGCGGCGCGGACGGAAATCCGTTTCTCCGCATCCTGGTATCCCACGCATGTCACCTTGATCGTATAGGCATCCTGTATGAGCCCGGAAAATCCGTAGGCGCCGGTGGGACCGGTTGAGGCATGATACTGGTTGCGCGCGCCGTAGAGGCGCGTCATGGTGAGATTGGCATTCACCACAGGCTGCCGGGTGGTTTTGTCCGCGACGATGCCTGTGAGAGAGGAAGTCTGCGCCTGGGCGCCGGCGCATGCCAAAAGGAGTAAAATGTATGAAACGGCTTTCATCGGTCTCCAGTCATTTAAACCGGAGGTTGGACACGCCGTTGTACGGGGAAGTTTAACAAACAAACGGGAAAAAGCCGGATGGCAATCAGTGCAGCGCCTGAACGAAGAGCCGGTGGTCGCCCATATAGTAGCGGATCGATTTCTGCTCCGAGTCGGTCACTTCGCGGTATCCGTTGATATCCACCAGCACATTTTCATAGATCGATTCGCGGATCGTCAGCACCGAATCCACTTTTTCCCTCAGGAGCATTTTGAGGTGATCGCTTTCCTTGCGGAAGAGTTCCATCTGGCGCGGGAACGAATCGCGCATCGTGCGCAGCTTCTCGAGCATCTTTTCCTGCTCATCGGTCAGCACCACGCCGTCGATGCGCACGCGGTTCCACTTGTAGATGCAGCGGTTGATCTTCGGCAGGCGTTCGTTGAGGCTTTTCTTTTCGTTGCCGATCTCGTTCATGCGCTGGAGCAGTTTCTTCCGGTTGCCGAGATAGACTTTCGTCTGGCGGCCGTCTTCGCTGCCGAGATTTCGGACGGTGATCGCGTTGCTTGCCTCGCTTTTTCCGCCGACGATGCGCGCGCCGGATGCTTCGATCGCATCGTACGCATGGAGATCGGCGTTGAGCGATTCGGCGCCGATCGTGATGTTTCCCTTGGCCACGACCGACTGCGCATTGATCACCTTCACCGTCACATCGATGCCGGAGGTGATCTTTCCCTTGCCCGAGCCGACGAAGGACTCCTCGACCGTCACGCTGCGCGTGGCCGTCACCGACGCGTCGAAGACGGAGCCGCGCACGGTGACATCGCCTTCGACGACGATGGATGTGCCCGATTCGATATCGCCGCGCACAATCAACGACGCAGGACAGAAGAGCCGTTCCGTGGCGCCGCCCAGATTTCCGTCCAGCACATAGTCTTCACCTTCTTTGGAGAGCTTCGCTAAGAATTCGTCTTGAGTCATGTGGAGTCGATCGTATGCAAAAAAATTTTCAAATATGAGAGGCCTGATGAAGCGGAGGCACAGGACCCTCCAGCAGAGGGAAGCAAGAATTGCACCAATTTTCTATTTCCGCAGAAAAGACGAAAAAAAGCGGATTGCATGTCGCTTGTATGCGAAGATTCTACAATTTTCCGTGAAGCGTGCGGGAAGGCGGAAGTGGTGCGGAAGGAATGAGCGCAAAAAAGTGAAAAAGAAAAAATAAGACTTGATTCGCGTTGAAAATGTTTTTATATTAGATACACTGTAATGCAGTCAGCAATGACTCCGGGGCGGTAGCTCAGTTTGGTTAGAGCGTCTGCCTGTCACGCAGAAGGTCGCGGGTTCGAGCCCCGTCCGCCCCGCTTACGCAAAGCCCTGAAACGACGAGTTTCAGGGCTTTGTGCGTTTTAAACAATTCCTGGCGATTCAACGCCACGGACCGCCAACCTTCCAATGCATAGGTAATTTTTCACCGGTGCTGAGAGCGGAAACAGCGGGAGCAAGAAATTTCTGAATATTATGAACTACAATCCGAAATTCGACAGCAACCTCTTCGCGCTTCAATCTTTTTCTGAATGCGTTCCATTGCACCTGCTTCGAGTTGATGAAGGTCTCTGAGAATGCCTCGATGTGCGCCGGTATTTCAGTGCTTCGTTCATTGAACGTCAAACGGATCGCTTCAGCAAGTTTTGCGCCATCAAAATTATACCGTCGGGAAAGAAGGTCGATATCATAAAAGTCCTTCATCCGGCTGTTGAGCATTCCGAGTTTCACCATCGCCTGGAACTTTTCTGCCACCACGCTTTCTTTACTATAACAAAGCAATTCAGGAGGCGTGTCGTTCAACATTGTCGGGAGGCTTTCCTTCTCAGCTCCAGGAAAGACGATATCTCCGAATCCAATGTCAATTTGCATCGTTACTTTTGCAGAGCCCAACAAGCCACGAAATCGGATTCTCAGCCCCTGGTATTCGGCGTCCTCTGTGATCCTTTCAGCTTCCACGGAATCAGCATCAAACACAAGTCCGTCTGGCTTCACATCGGTTGAGATGATATCGCGGATCTGAGATTTGACATCCTCCAGCTCTCTGCTTGTCCTTCCAAGCAAATCAATATCCATCGTCGGACGGATCTCCGGTGACTGCCATACTCTCAAAAGCAATGCTCCTTTGAGAATGAATCGCTCAGCATGCCTGGACACGGACAACCGGTAGAGAAACCTCTCCATCGCATAATACTGAAGGAGTTCGTTAAATGGCCGTCCCTCCCGCCGCGCACGATTCAGGAGCCGCTCATGTACTGAGGCCGCGATGTTCTTCGGCGTGTTCACAGCAACATTTCCAGATAAGGCCGCATGACATTTTCAACTCGGCAGATCTTCGCATACTTGAAAAGAGCATTCAGATCGAACTTCTTCCTGGATCGATACAGTTTAAGAGCTTCTGTCGTTACATCGATACCGATTTTGTTGCGATACTTAAAACAATCAGCGATCGTTTTTTCCGGACTGTATATTTTTACCTTCACGCCATCAATTCGATGCTCAACAATCCCTGCTTCATATTGGTGCTTCGAAAATGCATGCACTTCGAGGGGCGGATAGCCCAGCGATGGAAGCCGTGAATTCCTTGGCACAGCAATCGAAACATGATGCGGAATCTGCGTTGTGATCTCGTGATAAGCCAACGCCGTTATCAGACACATCACTGCCTGGGGATATCGGAGACTCACTGTGACGAAATCAGGGTTGTCAATCGGAGGAAGGTCTGCCAGCCGATAGATTCCCCGGCTGATCTGCTCAATTACTTTTTTATCTCGAAGCGAATAGAGCATATAACGGGAAATGCCATGGTTGATCGCATCAACCATTCGGAGTTGGCCGCCAGCTGAGCGGAATATTTCAATCGGGTCTTTGTTCATCTTTTATATCCAGACATATTGTCAACATTTATATATATATGTTAACAATATGTCTGATTCTCTGGACACTGTCAAGAGGAAATCAACCATTCGTAACCTCGTATATTCAGATCATCAAAATAATCCTAATCTCTCACATAATCAGATCACGACTCAATAACATCAGGGTTCGCTGCCCCCCGTCCGCCCCGCTTACACAACGCCCTGAAACGACGAGTTTCAGGGCTTTGCGCGTTTTAAAGCATCCTCTCATGAGCGGCCGCAATCAGAGACCGCGCATTTACCGCAATAAAAGAACTTTGGACACACGCCGTGTCGAATTCACTTCCAGCCGGCAGAAGTAGATGCCGCTTGGCTGCGATGCGGCATTGAAGATTGCTTCATGCATTCCGGCCGGCTGCTGCCGGTTGACGAGAACGGCGACTTCATTGCCTTGCACGTCGAAGATGCTCAGCCGCACATGCTGCGCCTCCGGAATCGAGTAGCGGACGATCGTGCTCGGATTGAACGGATTAGGGAAATTGGGAAAGAGTGCAATCTCATTCGGTATTTTCGGTTCGGCTTTGACTGCTGTGACACCGCTGAATTTCCCGATGACACCATAGTCTCCGACGAGCCAGCCGAGTGTATTTCCGCTGAAATACATGCTGAAGATCGAACTTTGTGTCGCCCATGCAGGCAGCGGCTCCTGGCTCCATGTGGCGCCTCCGTCTGTGGTGCGAAGGATCGTATGCGTGGAGGGCTGGTTGGGCAGATGTGTAGAGGAAGCGATCCACCCGGTATTTGCATCAAGAAAGAAGAGGGATTTGCTATTCGTATACGTACTGGTCCCGGCATTTTTCAACAACTGCCAGGTGGCGCCTCCGTTGATGGTTTTCAGAATTCTGCCATTCGGACCGCTGACCCAGCCGTGGTCCGCATCGGTGAACTGCATTGCACCGCTGCTGGTCGTGGTATCGCCATTGGGAGCCGTATCGGTATACTGATTCGTCCAGGTCGATCCGCCGTCAGAAGTTTTGGCGATCTGGAACAATGGAGGATTGTCGTTGATCGTTGTCATCCAGCCGTTCTTGGTGTCCGCGAAAGTGAAGAGGATCACTTCGTCGGTTCGGGGCAGCGTCTGGATCTGCGTCCACGTCTTGCCGCCGTCTGTCGTCTTCAACAATCTGCCGGTGCCCGAAGCGAGCTGGTAGACGGTGATCCATCCGGTATTTGCATCGACGAATTGAAGCTGCACGCCGACTTCGCCCGCTCCCTGCGTGACGATCGTTTTTTCCCAATGGCTGCCGCCGTCCGTTGTTTTATAGACGATCGCACCATGCGAGTTCTCGAATGTGCTGCCGGGGGTCTTCATGATCCAGCCGATGCTCGGGCTGATGAAGCACAAATTCAGTCCGGGATCTGAAAATGACCATGCCGTGTCGGCGGCAAACGGCGTAACGACGCTCCACGTGTCACCGCCATTGATCGTATGGAGCAATGTCGCACCCCTTCCGGAGATCCATCCCTCTGTGCTGCTGACAAATTGAATCTTTCCGACCATTGCCGAATCGCCGTACCCGAAGGGATTTTTTTGCAATACCCAGTTGGTTTGTGCGGACAGAATGCTGGAGAGAAGACCGAAAATGAAGATTCCGATGACAACCGCGTTTTTCTTCATGTGATGCCTCCGCTAGATGAGCGTTTATCAGGTGGGAATACACTCTCGCCCTGCACGTGTGAGGGCCCCCGCAACACCGCACATTGTAGTAAATATTGCCATAGAATGCAAGGGCATCTTAGAACCGGGACCCTTTACGTGATTTCGATCACTCTTGCATGCGGTAAAACAACTTATCAAAAGGCGAAACAACAGAAGACGACCCTCTGCAAACCTCATTTTTTCGCAGCGTCTATGCCTTTTAACAGGCCCTTAATATAATACACCCATGGGTCCTCGGATGAATGGAGTTGTTCATTCACCGGCGCCAGAGGATCGATATCGACTGTAAATCCATCCTCTGTCTTCTTCATAAAGAGCAGGTACTCTGCATTCCGTTTATACGTATTCGCATAACAGCTCCCGCTCCGGCCATTTCGCCGCACGAACCTGTAGGGGACAGGATGATCATTAAAATCATCTTTTTCATTTAAGTAGCCATGCAGCTCTATCTCATTTGAAAGGCTATCGCCTTTTAACACCTCCAAGACCTTGAACTCCACAACCGCATCCGTCTCACCATTCGTCAGCCAAGAATATTGAGATTTCTTTTTATACTCCACGGCTTGTGCACGAACAATATAGGTGGCCATCATGCATGTGGTGGAGACTACAACAGGACCGATCCTGGAGCATGCAGCTGCTGAGTTCGTAAAACTCCAGCTTCCAAGAGCCCCCATACTGAGGCAACATACCAGATTAATAAATTTTCTCATTCGCTTTCTTTCGTTGAGTATCGAGCTTGCTCAGCACTCTCGAGAATGCAAATTCCGATAACGCACTATCATAAACCAAGGCGCATTCCCGCCATCAGTTCGATTGTTTCCACGGAATTCTGGGGGTGGGTGATCTTTGCGCTCACATCGATAGCCATATTATTTGTGACGGGGAAACGCATCCCGCCTCCGAGCTTGAGCACGCGATTGTGCTGCCGGTCCCGATCATACATAAATTGGTTGGAACCCAGGACTTTCCGATCCTTGGCGCTGGTGACATCAAAAATATTCCCGAAGTCGAGCGACAGATACGGACCCGATCCCACGTCCGAAAATGCATAGTGAATGCTCGCCATCACAGGAATATAATGGAATGTGTGAGAGGGAATCGTCACATAGATTGGGCTGGCGTCAAAATGATAGGCGATATATCCCGTGTAGAGCGCGAGCTCAAATTTTGTCGAGATCGCATACGCGAATCCCAGCTCTGCTCGAACACTACTGAATTGGGAGGGGTCGATTTCATAATCCGTTCCCCCGCGCAGGAAAATGCTTTGGGAAAATGCGGGCAAGGCAAAGGCAACTGACAACAGAACAAGCGCAGTTTTTTTCATCATGGCGTCACCTGTGAAGTAATGGATGTTTGAACGGTTTTGAGAGATCTTCTGCAAGTGTAGTGTTCCTGCATGCGGCCGACGACCGTCATGCGCGCCTGTCCACAATCGCACCCTTCTTTTCCGGCGCAGCGATCTTGGCGGCGGTTCCCGATGCGCGGCCCGTTTCATACAGCGTCACTGTGGTCGTTGTTCCGCCCGCAGCATACGATCTGCCGCACTCGGGACACACGGCGTACCGGATCATGACGCGTTGTGAGATGACGCGTCCGCCGTTTTCCTTCGCCTTCGCGTTCTCATTCACCACATGTTCCCGCTCATGCGAGCGCACGGCGCCGAACGATTCGGAGGGCGAAAGATTGGAGGGCGTCTTGAACGATACGGAAGGATCATCGGAACCATCGACGTACGTGCGGTTCTTGCACGTCTGGCATTCGGCAGGCGCTGCCGCTGCGCCGCTGCCGTTCGGCCCGGCGGCGGATGCGCCCGCTTCCGCAGCGAACGCGGCACGTTCCCAGCGCCGGTCGGCGATAATCGATGGATATCCGATGTTCGTCGAAATCTCCATGCGTTGTCACCAGCCCTTTTGCCGGCGAAGCGATGTGATGTGCGCAATGTGATGCCGTCCGTGCCACGCATACACTGCGAGCAGTCGGTCCAGCACCCCCTTCCCTGTTTCAGGATGCAGATACGTCCGCGAGAATTGCCGATCGTCCATGCTTTTCAGGAAAATCACCCAGCGCTGATGCAGCGCGCGAATGAGCACGAGCGATACTTCCACATCCGTCTTCAATGAATCTTCAAGATCGGCCCATAATTTTTCATTGTAGGTTTTAATGGCCGGCTCGTCTTCGGTGACGGCGAGCTTGAAGCGCATGTAGGCGTTCATGTGGCTGTCGGCGATGTGGTGCACGACCTGGCGCACAGACCATCCGCCCTCGCGATACGGCGTATCAAGCTGCGCATCCGAGAGTCCCTCGACGGCGCTTCGCAGCTGCATCGGCATTTCGTAGATCTGCCGGATGAACTCCTGGCGCAGTTCCGGGGTGTATTCTGCGGGAGGCTGGAATTTTCCTATCGGGTACCGGGGATCGTCCATGAAGGCTCCTGTTCGTATGGTCGCTCGTGAATAATCAGTTCGCCGGTTCCCAGAAACAGCGTTTGGGGGAAACGATCTTGCCTTCTTTCTGCAGCGCCTTCATCGCCTTATCCACTTCCTTGCGGTCGATGCCAGCGTTTTCGGCGATCTGTCCGGCGCTCATCGGCACCTTTGCCTTCTTCATGACTTTCAATACCTGTTCCGTCGCTTCCATGGTGGTTCCTTTCCGTTTATTTGTGTCTGTGGTTTTTTGTGCGTCATTCGACAGTTTTAAAGATTACCGTCGTTATTTGACAGGCTTCACTGTTGAATCTTGTTGTAAACTCTTAAGGCGTTCGGCTTCCTTCTCAATCAGCTCCTTTAATTCAGCTGTATGATCCGCCACTCGCTTTTGCCCGATGGCCATCCCTTTTGAAAACAGATCTGGAAACTGTGTTATCGTTTTTTTTCCGACCGGACTCTCATAAAAGCGAATTATTTCCGTTAATTCCTCCGTCGAGAATGACTCAGCATACAGGGAAACCAATTCATCTCTAAGATTTTCAAACCCAAGGTATCGTTCGAGGAATTGCCTCATAACCCCCTTATATGGTATCAGTACCGGATTTGCAGTCACCTGAACTTCAAGTACTTTATCGATGGTTTCACTGAGCCTTGCTTTCGTATCCATCACATCGAGGAGTTTCCTTGCAGCAACAACATTCGGTTGATCCTCCGACATCACGACCGTTGAAAAGGCAAGCGTTAAAAGGACTATTCCCTTTGCAATGGATCGATTCATACGATTTACCTTTCTTGTTTCTTCATCGCTCCGGTCTGCAACCGGTAGAATTATACGCTGCATAGCATGTCCACTTCCCAATTTGATTACTCGCCAAGGTTTCGTATCTTCCAGCTAGCTGATTTGGCCGATATACTGCCCTTTCCTGAAAGGTCTCCGTTATGAACACTTCATTCCTCAAGTCCGTACTCCCCTTCTTCGCCGCTGTCATTTTCGCGGCAGGCTGCAGCGATTCGGTTTCGAATCCCGACACGAGCATACACGGTTCCGGGCGCGTGATCACAGAGTCGCGCACGCTGGAAGCGTGCGAGGGAGTGACCATCAACTCGATCGGCGAAGTCTACCTGACGCAGGCCGAAACGCAGTCGATCCGCATCGAAGCGGACGACAATATCATGAATCACGTGGTTTCCGAGCGCCAAAACGGAATCCTGGTCGTGGGACTGAAGGACGGAAGCTATTCGAACACGACGGTCCGCATCTACGTCTCACTGAAGGACATCAAATTCCTGTCAATCGAAGGAGCGGGCAATATTGAAACCGTCGCGCCCATCGCGTTTCCCTCGCTTTCCTGCATTATCAACGGCGCCGGCAATATCACGCTGCGCGGACAGGGCGACGATATTTCCTGCATCCTGAACGGAGCCGGCGAGTTCAAGGCGAAACTCTTTACCGCAAGAAACTTTTCCGTCATCCTGAATGGGGCCGGGACCTGCACGGCCACCGTTTCCGAAAAGCTCGATGCGATCGTCAACGGCGTCGGCACGGTTGTCTATTACGGAAATCCTCCCATCGTCAAAACGGCATTCGGCGGGGTCGGACGTATCGTCCGCGGAAGCTGACACGCGCCCCTTTCTCCGGCCGTGATCCCAGCGCTGTCTTGTGTTTTCACATAGTAAGAATTACTTACATCAATATCCAGTAGATGTGGGAACACAAACCATTCCTGTTCTGTTGGGAAGAAAACAAACGCAGCGCTGGACCGACAACCATCTCTCCAAAACAATCTATGACGAAAAAAGAACTGTCACCGAAGGAACGCGCAAGTCTTCTTGAAACACTGGAGGCCCGCTTCAGGAACAACATGAACCGCCATCAGGGCATGGAATGGGATCGTATCCGAGCGGCGCTGGAAACGGATGGAGCGAAACTGTGGTCGCTCAATGAAATGGAAAAGACCGGCGGCGAGCCGGATGCGGTGGGATATGATGAGAAGACCGGCGAATACATTTTTTACGACTGCGCGGCTGAAAGTCCGAAGGGCCGCAGAAGCATCTGTTACGATCGTGAAGCCCTGGAGTCGAGGAAGGAACACAAGCCGCACAATGCCGCCGTCGAGATGGCGGAAGCAATGGGCATCGAGCTCTTGACGGAAGAGCAGTACAGGCAGCTGCAGCAGTTGGGGACATTCGATGCGAAAACATCGAGCTGGGTGAACACCCCTTCCGCGATCAGGAAACTCGGCGGCGCTCTCTATTGCGATCGCCGTTACGATACGGTCTTCGTGTATCACAACGGCGCCGAGTCGTACTACGCCGCAAGAGGATTCCGCGGCATGCTCAGGGTCTGATTCCTATTCAAAGAGCCACTTGAAGAAATCGAACGATTTATTCTCCTGTTTGTCCTTCCGGGACTGCTGCTTCATCCATTCGGCGAAGCGCTCGCGCGTGATGAGCCCGATCGGTCCCTCGCTGAATCCGCCGTCGCGCCATCCGTCATAGACGCGCACCGCGATCACGTTGTCCCTGCCGGCCTTCAGAAGCCCCGGCGGCACGCGGTATGCCCGCAGTTCGGCGTACTCGTGGTTGATCGCGCTGCGCCGCGGATCGATCCGGATGCTTCCGGTGTGCCCGATCTTTTCTCCGTTGACGAAGGTCTCATCGAGATCGTCGATTTTTCCCAGAAGCAGGATCAGATTCCGCCGCAGCAGCTCGTCCGGCACGCGCACATGCAGCCTGTACCAGCCGATGCCGTCATAATGCGGATACCCCTGCGCCTCCCAGAATGCCGGCACATAGATGCTTCCCCACTGCCGGTCGTCGAACAAGGGATCCGAATATTTTTCCGAATCGCCCTTGTTGAATTTCCAGCTGCCGGCCAATTGAAGCTCCGGTGCGAATTCGTCCCTCGATTCGTAGATGCCGAGCCGGCCGCGCACAATGCCTCCGGCCAACTGATCGTCATAGACGGAGACGGCAAGGACATTGTCACCCGATGCGTTGAGAGCATTCAGAGGAATCGGCAGAACAATGTCCTTGTCGTAGGCAGTCTTGAACTCCGGCGGAAAGCTCCCGATCACTCCGATGATCATTCCATTGAGGTAGATCTTCGAGGCGTCATCGATGCAGCCGAGCCGAAGCACCAGCTGTTTATTCACGGCGCCCGCGGGCAATCGGAAATGTTTCCGGTACCAGGCATACCCGTCGTATCCGGCATAGCCTTCATCCTCCCAGGGAGCGGGGGCGAAGATTTCATTCCATTTCGAATCGTTATAGGAGACGGCAGACCGGTTCTCATCGCTGCCCACTTCGAACTTCCATTGCCCCCGGAGATCGACAACCGGCATCGGATCTCCCGCTCCCGCGACGGAAGGGTTGGAAAACGACACGAGCACCGAAAGTATGCACAACGCTGCCTTCATTTTTCCGGATAATCCCATGATCACTGAGTCCATGTCAATCCCGACGTTTTAGTTGCTGCTCATCAGCTGTGAGTTCATGCGCTCTTCCAACGCGTTGAAAAACGCCTTCGAGTCGCTGTATGAGCGGGTCGCAATGTCCTCGAACAATGCCGGATGGTCGAACACCGCTTCCGCAAGGCAGGCCTTGTAGCGTATGATCGGGAATTTGCTGTGTGTCGCAAGATGCCGCACTTCCTTCATGACCTTCGGAAGTTTTTCGTCGGGCCGCTCGAGCTTGAACCGTGTCATGATCGCCAGCGCCTCTTCGACCACGCCCTTGTTCTCCATGCCCAGGGCGTAGGCATAATTCTTTTCGATCCGGTCCATCTGCGCATCACTGAAACCCGATGAGTGCCGGCCCTGCGCCATCGAGGGAACGGCTGTCACAGCGATCATGACAGCAGCCAGTACCAAGTGTTTCGTGTTCATCTCATCCTCCTGTTGTGTGTTGTGTGGATCTCTCATCAGCATGTGACTCTCTGATCCATGTTACGCCCACAGGAGGTGAAAGTTGTCTGAATGCCGTCACAGTATGTAAAAAATTGTCACGGCCTCAGGCGATGAGTTTATAGCCGATGCCGTGAATGGTGAAGATGATTTTCGGATGCGCCGGATCGTCCTCGATCTTCTGCCGGATTTTCACGACGAAGTTGTCGATCGTGCGCGTGCTGACGGATTCGTCGTATCCCCACACCTTTGTCAAAAGGTCATCACGGCTGACCGTTTCGTTGCGGTGCTGCCAGAGATATTTCAGGACTTCGAATTCCTTCGGTGTCATCGGAAATTCTTTTCCATCCTTCGATCCGGAATACGTCGAGAAATTGACCGTGATGCCGCGCAGCGTCATCGTCGCATCTGCTGCGGAAGCAGGCACGCCGCGCCGCAAGTGGGCGTTCACGCGCGCAATGAGCTCGCGCAGGCTGAAGGGTTTCGTGATATAGTCGTCCGCTCCCAGTTCAAGCCCGAGCACCTTATCGATCTCCTCGCCTTTGGCCGTGAGCATGAGAATGGGAATGCGGATGCCTTGCTCGCGCGCCTTCCGCAGCACATCGAATCCCGACATCCCGGGAAGCATGACATCCAGTATCACGAGATCGAACGATTCCCTGGTCAACGCCTGATAGCCGCTGCCGCCGTCTCCCTTCACCGTCACGGTGTGGCCTTCGAATTCGAGATTGTCGCGCAGCCCGCGCTGCATCTGCGGCTCATCTTCAACAAGAAGGATATGTGCCATCGCTACTGTCCTTTGTTCAAAGCATGTGAATGTGGTGCGCCGGGAAAGAGCAGACGGAACGTGCTTCCCTTGCCGGGGACGCTTTCCAGTTCGATCGCCCCCTCGTGCGCCTCGACGATGTGGCTCACTAGCGACAGGCCGAGTCCGCTTCCCTTGATCGTATGCGTGAGTCCGGTCGGGACGCGATAGAATGTTTCGAAGATCTTCTTCTGGTGATGCCTCTCGATTCCGATGCCGTGGTCTTCCAATTCCACGAAGATCATCCCGCCGGCCTCTCCCGTCCTGATCTGCACGTATTTGTCGTCGGGAGAATATTTGACGGCGTTATCGAAGAGATTGATCAGCGCCTCGGCCACCGCCTCGCGGTCCGCATGGATCTCCGGCAGGTTTTCACCGAGCTCGCACCGCACCGTGAATCCCTCCTGCTCCAGATGAGGCGCATAGGTGTTCAGGACGCCCGAGACGATCCCGTTCAGCCCGACCGTTTCAAAATGATACTGCTTCCTCCCGGCTTCCATGCGCGAGAAATTCAGAATATTGTTGATGAGGCGCGTGAGGCGCTCGGTCTCCTGAAGGATGGTCGCGTAGTATTCCTGCTTTCTTTCTTCCGTCGGCACGCGCTTCATGGAAAGCGTTTCGGTGAACATGCGTATGAGCGACAGCGGAGTCCGAAGCTCGTGGGACACGTTCGACACGAAATCCCCTTTCAGGCGCACGAGTTCCATTTCCTTTGTGATCGTGCGGTAGACGAGCCAGACGGCTCCGATGAGCAGCACATCCAGGATGCCGATGAGAATGAGATTCCGCTCCGATCGTGCCCGTGCGACATCCTCGATGCTGCTTCCCCGCAGTCGGATCCCGATGCTGTATCCCGGCAGAAGCCAGAGATCCTTCGTCTCGCGAAGCTCGCCAATTTCGACCGAGCCGGTCGAAAGCGCGATGCGCTCGCTCGCGCGGTCGACCACGGCAAGCAGGAATTCCTCGCCGGCGGCCTGTTCGAGTTTCGGGCGGAGCACTTCGGTCAGGAAGGACTGCGCATCGATCTCGAATCCGGCGATCCTCCTGGCCGGCGATGAGGAAGTCGTGACGAAGATCAGGAGCAGGCGCTGCGCCGAGGCGCTGTCACCGATGATGACCGGCTCGATCTTCCGGTAGCCGGATGCGGAATACCGCAGCAGCTTTTCGAGGAGTGCGGGCCGTTCCTCGAGCAACGAGCCGGGAATCTCCAGAACGCCCGGCTCCGGGGATGCATTCGGCCTCTTGACAAGAGAAAGAAAGCGACCCATGGAATCCGCGTAGAGCACGGCGCGAACAGCCGCCCTCTTCCCGAGAAATACGCGCGTGGCAGAATCGATGCGCGCCGGAGCGGACGCGGAAAGAAGCGCGTTGACCTCGCCCGACCAGCTTTGCGTGACATCGAATGCATACTGGTTGAGGGAAAAGAGGATGACATCGAGCTGCTTGCTGTAGATCGACTGGATCAGATCCTCGGTCGCGCTCGAGGAATTGATCTCGTAGGCCGTATAAAAAAGCGCAGGCAGCAGAGCCACAAGCACGAAGATGATGCCGATCTTGCGTCCGCTTCCTCTGGCGGTTGTCCTGACGGGTAGGTGTTTTTTCATGGGCTGAATCCGACGTTGACCACAATATGGCTTACCGCCGGAAAGAAATCAAGCGCAACTTGCTTTCTTCGCCGCTTCATGCGATATTGTCTCCTGCACATGCTCCATACGCTCTCTCTCTCATAGAGCCCGGTCGAACACATCCGTCACCATCACATGGCCCACCCAACGCGGAGGATGACACCATGAGCATTGAATATCTCGCCCCCTTATCGCGCGCATTCGCCCGCATGAAAACCATTCTCTTTACTCCGTTCGATCTCGGCAAATGGTTCGCTCTCGGGTTCACCGCATTTCTTGCGCATCTGACCGATTCGAATGGCGGCGGAGGCGGAAGGGGCGGCGCTCCGCACGATGTCGACTGGGACTGGTTTTTCAATCTGCCCGATTTTCTCTCGGTCTGGATCGCAGAGCATCAGGTGTGGGTCGCGCTCATTGGAGCCGGGCTCATTCTCATTCTCGGGCTTGTGGTCGTCCTCATCTGGCTCAGTTCTCGGGGCACGTTCATGTTTCTGGACAACGTCGTACACAACCGGTCGCTCATCGTACGTCCCTGGCAGGAGCATGCGCATCATGGCGACACGCTGTTTCTCTGGCGGTTCGCCCTCACGTTTTTTTCGCTCTTTCTGTTCCTGGAATTTCTTGTTGTGGGTTTCTTCACCGCCCGCAGCATCTATTTCCATCCCGACCACGTTTCGTCCAAAATCCTGACGCTGGCCGGTCTGGCCTTCCTCGGACTTGCGTGTTTTCTCATCCTGCTTTTTATCTCGAAGCTGCTCATCGACTTCGTGGCGCCGATCATGTATCGGGACAACATCTCCGTGATCGATGCATGGCAGAAGTTCCTTCATCTTTTTTCGGACCATCCATTCGCCTTCATTCTTTACACCCTCTTTTCCATCGGACTGCATATACTGGTGGTCATCATCATCGCCATCGGCGGATTGATCACCTGCTGTCTGGGCTTCGTGCTGCTCATCATTCCCTACATCGGATCGGTGCTCCTGCTGCCGGTCACGGTCACGTTCCGCGCCTTCAGCCTGGAGTTTCTTGAACAATTCGGAGAGGAATTCACCATTTTTCCCTGAAAGCTGCTTTTACGGAAGCCGATATTTCAGTATTTTATGAGCAGAGATCACGGCGTCCATGTCACATCGGTGAGTTCATGTCTTATCATTTTTTTCTCTTCAATACAGTGTTCCCTCTTCCATTGCGGATAGCAAAACAAGCGGCACGGCTTTTTTCAGTGATTCCTCTCATGTGCGGCATGCTGTATGCCGAAGTACCCGTCAGGGTTGTGCAAACGGCCGGCGGCCCGTATATCAGCGTCAACAATATTCCGGTCCGACCCAGAATGTTCTGGGGAACCAACCGGGGCGGCACCGTGACGGTGACACAGGACTGGAAGGAATTTTCGTTCGATGTCAACACGCCCTTCACGGCCAATGCCACATGGCATTTCCGGTTCGGCCAGACGCCGGGAGAGATCCGGGTCAGGAATATCCGCATCACCAATACGGCAACGGGTGCGGTCGTCTTCCCGCTGAATTCATTCGCGTCCCAGCAGAATTTCAAGTCATCATGGAATGTCTATCCCCCCGACAGCAAAAACACCGTCGGAACGATCGACTTTGCCGACTCTTCACTCCATCTCACGCTGAAAAATCCACCGGCCGGAGAGCCGTGGCCCGATTTTCATCTCTACAGCAATTCCGTTTCCCTTCAGCGCGGAATCACATACCGGTACACGTTCGCCATGTGCGCGGATAAGGAGAGAACCGTTTCGCCGCAGGTCTATCATGTCAACAACGGCTGGACCTACATCGGCGGCCCTCCGTCGATCTTCATGAACGAGATCGCCATGGCGAAGAATGCCGGCGTCGATTTCATCACGTTCAATGTTCCGAACTGCTGGCTCCAGCCTGCGAAGGGGGAGGATTGGCTGCCCCTGGATGCGGCATGCCAGCAGGTGCTCGATGCGCATCCGGGCGCGCTCATCATTCCGAGAGTGGATATGGATGCTCCTTCCTGGTGGCTCACTGAACATCCGGGCTCGCTCATGATGTTTGAAGACGGAACAAAAGGAACGAAGGCGTCCATTTCGGACAGGACCTATCGCCAGGATGCCACAGCGCATCTTGAAAAATTGGCGAAGCATCTGCGCGAAACCTTTCCCGATCGTCTGGCCGGCATTCATCCAAGCGGACAGAATACCGGCGAATGGTTCTATGAAAAAACCTGGGAAGCGAAGCTGAGCGGATACGATTCGGCCACGCAAAGCGCCTGGCAGCATTTTTCCGGACGCAGCGTTGTTCCTTCCCCCGCCCTGCGCCGGTCGGCCTCACGGCAGATGCTGCTCGATCCGATTCTTGATAAGGATGTGATCGCATTCAACCGCTTCCTGCAGGAGGAGATGTCGGATTTTCTCAAAGCCCTGGCCGCGGGTGCCAGACGCGGACTCGGCAGCGATAAGCTCGTTCTCTTTTTCTACGGCTACCAGTATGAATTCGGTCCGGTCGTGAACGGCCCGGCAACAAGCGGGCATTATGCGCTGGAAAAGCTTCTGCACACTCCGGATATCGATATCCTGGCGGCTCCCGTGTCGTATTACGACAGGGAACTTTCGGGATCGGGGCCCTCGATGACCTCGGTAGAGAGCGTGCTGCGGGCAGGAAAGTTCTGGTTCAACGAAGATGACACGCGCACGTATTTGAATACGAATGCGGCCGATCAGGCGGCGCATGGCGGACTGAAAACGCAGCAGGAAACCAAAGCCGTGCTTCTGCGCAATGCGGCGCAGTCCGCACTGCGCGGGTATGGCACATGGTGGATGGATCACGGCGCCGGCACACCGGGCGGCTGGTTCGCCGATCCGGAATTGTGGAAGGTGTTGGATCAGGTGAAACCGCTCGATCAGGCGATGCTCGGTCGAAGCGGGTATGTTGCTCCCCGGATCGCATTGATCATCGATGAAGGAAGCATCCTCCACATCGCCGGCGGCTCGGATGTGCTCGGAAGGAATCTGCTCTATGCCATGAGGAAATACACGGCGCGGACCGGCGCGACATACGGCCAGTATCTGCTGACGGACGCGATTGCCGGAGCGGTCTCCTCTCCGCTCAAGATCTTTCTTGCAGCATGGGCGCTCGATGCAGAAAAGCGCGCCGCGCTGATCAAAAGCCGCCGCGCACACGACACGCGCGTATGGTGCTACGCTCCGGGGTATTGTTCCGAATCGGGCGGTTCACTGGCGGCGATGAAAGAATTGACGGGATTCGAATTCCAGAAAATCGAGCTCCCCTCTTCCGTCGCCGCGCCGACGGAACAAGGAAAGCTCTTCGGCATCACGCAATCCTGGGGACCCTCTCAAAAGGTCTCACCCTTATTCACCGTCTCTCCGGAATCGTCGATCGTGCTGGCCACATACAGCAACGGCGCGCCGGCATTGGCCGTCAGAACAGGCGCGAAGGGCACCGATATTTTTGCGGGCACCCCTCAGCTGCCGACCGAAGTCATACGGGCACTGGCACGATATTGCGGCGTCGCCTTTTCTGCCGATGAGAATGTGAATTGCTGGAGCACGGAAAATTTCTTCGCGTTTCATACGGCAAAAGACGGTCCGCTGAATTTCTCCCTAGAGAATCACGGCGCGCCGATCGTCGATGTGGCAAGCGGCGAAAAGCTTGGCACGAATTCCTCAGTCGTTCTGAATGCCACGGCAGGCGACACGAGAGTGCTCGGGTGGAACGCCGCTGCCGGCGTCGGCCGGAAATCCTCCCAAGCCGACGAGTACCGGCTTGAGCAGAATTATCCGAATCCGTTCAATCCGAGTACGACCATCACATATGCCTTGCCCGCCGAAAGCATGGTGACCATCGAGGCGATCAACATGCTCGGGCAGCGCGTACAGCTGATCGTGCACGAGAGGGAGCAAGGTGGAATGCGCGAAGCGGTCTGGAACGCTGGCAGCCTGCCAAGCGGCATGTATATCATCCGGATCACGGCGGCCGGCATTCACTCATCATCGGTCTTCACGCAGGTAAAAAAAGCGATGCTGGTGAGATAAGCGTAACACCCGGTGCGCCTGCGTTTCAGGAACCTATTTCACCAGCGCATCCCAGACGGCGCGTGCAATTGAAGCGATCACCGCATCGCGTGCCGCCTCGGCCGCATCCGAATCGGAAACAAAGACCACCACGGCCGCCTCGCGTCCATCCGGAAGCACGATGATGCCGACATCGTTCGTCGCAGCGGCGATCCCCTTTTCGTTCGTTCCCGAAGAGCCGGTCTTGTGCGCCACGATCGTGCCGTCGGGCAGCCGGCCTTTGAGCCTTTTCGTTCCCGTCGTCGTGCCCGCCATCACGCCCCAGAGATACTCCGTCGATGCGTGCGACACCACATTGCCTTTGCGGAAGCGTTCAAGAAGCCGGGCCATCATCCTCGGCGTGCACCAGTTGCGGTATTGGACATTCCACGCGCGGTGCATCTCTTCCTCCGTGGCGACGATCGCGATATCCCGGAGGCCGAGTCCGCGCACATATTTTTCCACACGGCGCGTTCCGCCAAGCAGCCGGAAAAGCCTGTCGCATCCGTTATTGTCGCTTTGCGCCACCGTGTATTGCAGGAGCGTATCGAGCGGAAGATCGACATCGCCCTGGGGATAGCGGTCGCGAAGCGGACTCCAGGTGTCGGGCAGAAGGTCCTTCTTTGCGACATGGACCGGCGTCGAGAGCTTCATCGCGCCCCGGTCGACCCGGTCGAGCGCCGCCAGGGCAAGGGGGAATTTGTAGACGCTCTGCATCGGAAAGCGTTCGTTCCCGCGTACGGAAAGCGTATCTCCCGATGCCAGATCGATCACGGCGACCCCGATTCTTCCACGGGCATGCTGCGCGATGGAATCAATCTTCGGCCGGGCGTGTTCCAATTGTGAGTACGCGTGTGCGGCGCATGCAAGCGACAGCAGAAAAGCGGCGAATAATCGAATCATTGAAGTCATAAGCAGTATGAGTCCTAATTAGTGAGGGAAAGGCATGACAGTAACGGAGCTGCGCAAGGTCATCGCGATCTGGATAAGTCTTTATCAGAAGATCTATCCGCATTCGTCGCTCCTGAGCGAATATGTCCATCCGTCGCGCCGCATTCTTGCCGATGCCTACGAGCAGAAGGAATTTCTGTTGGACAGCCTTTCCACGCTCGAGATGGTCGAGAGCCTGCGGCACACGGCCGTTGAAGATAATCTGCGTGAAGCGATCGTGCTGGCGCAGCTGCACCAGCATCACCACATCCCCGCCATACACAGAAACCTGATGATCGTGCATCAGTACATCGAAACCATTCCCGTGATCAAATAATGCGATCGGGATCACTTCTTTCCATTACATCTGTGTCGCAATGCTGAAACGGATCAGCGTCTGCCTTCTTGAAGTGCGCACGCAATCGATTCTCAGCACATCAAAGATGCCGCCCAGGCTGAAATAGGCCTCCCAGTACGGTTTCCACGTGTTGTTGATCGCATACGACGGCGCCGCATTCCATGCGTTGGCAGCGCTGCCGCCCGTGATGAACTGCAGTCCGCCTGCGCCCGCTTTTTCCCAGCCAAGCGCAAGCAGCGGAAGCGCCTGCCAGTTGTGTTCGGCCTGCACACTCACAATCTGTTCTCCGCCGAGCTCATACTGCTGCACGCCCTTGAGCACGCCGAAGGGCGAATAGACCGAGAGCGATGCCGAAGGCGAAGGCAGATGCTGGATGCCGTATCGGCTGCCCGTCACGCTCGCGCCTTCGAGCCGGAAGACGAGATAGGGATTGCTGAACATCGTGGAATAGAACGTGTTGAGCTTCAGCGTGCCTGTCGCGGAATACCGCTGATAATCGAACTCGCTGCCGAGCGCGGGAAGCGAGAATGCCGCATTCATCTGCATGGAAAAGGCCGCCCAGGAGCCGAACCGGTTTTCACTGCCCGGCTCCACGCCCCATTGCAGAAGCACCGCATGGTCTTTTCCTTCGGAAATCGAAGGATTGGGGCGGATTCTTTTGGAAAGCGCGAACGATTGATCGCCGCCGGCCGAACGGACGCGCTGCGCCTGCATATAGAGTTTCACGTACGTGTAGTCGGAAAAATATTTGTGCACGCCCAGATTGAAGCCTGTCGAGCGCAGATAATTGAAATAATCCTTCGCCGTGAGCGTGAAGCCGAGCGTGTTGACGGTTTTCGAAATTTCCGCGGAAGTCTGCCACCGCTGCGCGCCGGTCCACGCATTGGCGTCGATCCGGTCCAAATGATCGTCGGCGAGATTCCATCCTCCGTTTGCGGCGCCTTCGAAGCGCTTCATGCCGAAGGAATACGATACCGATCCGCCGTAGTAGAAGTCGTCCTCCATGTCGTCGATTTCGCCATGCACGCCGGGCGTGATGCCTTCCACCCTGTTGTTGTGCAGCATGCCATAGCGCCTGAATGCGGTGAACGTCAGGCTCATCATACCGGGACCGGATTCCGACGAAGCGGCAAGGGCGCCCAAGGCTCCCTGCGGCTGAAAGATTTTTTCGAGCGTCTGCGTACTGTCCAGTCTCAAGAAAGCAGCGCGTTCATCGGCCGTCAGCGGGAGCGGACGCATGGCATTCATTGCCGATGCCGTCAGTTCAGGCGGCGGAGCGGAAGGCTCGTAGACGGCGTCTTCCTCTCTGGGCGCCTGCTTCGTCTTCCAGGTCCGTTTCGGAGAGGAGACGCGCTTTGTCGTATCGGTCGTATAGCCGCCGAATTTCGAGCGCCGGGCAAGCCGGAGCGAATCGGGAATGGTGCCGTTGACCTTGCAGGAGCTTGAAGAAAAGACCTGCGACAGTTCCATCTTGTCCATGCTGACCAGTCCGCCGAGCGCGCTCACTTGTCCTTCCATCGCGAGTTCCGAATACTGCGGGATCCAGTATCCGTTATAGTTGGCATATGTCTGCTGAATCTTCAGCCGGAAGCCCTTGACCATCGGCATGTGCCATCCCTCGTTCGTCTCGACATCCGCGCCGACAACGGCGCACGTCGCATCGTCGATGAAGATTCTTCCTTTGATCAGCGGCTCGAGCGATGTGCGCGGGATGACCTCGATGATATGCGTGGCGTTTTTGCCGGCGAATTTCGTCTGCAGCAGTTTGAAATCGTAATACTGCAGCGCGTTATCGGCAAGCGGAAAGACGCACTGGCTGCGCGCGCGGCCGATGCCCACATTGAGCGTCCCGTTGATGAAGAAGAGAGCCCAGCCGACATTGAGGTTGATCGTCATCTTCTGGCTTTTGATGTTCTCCGTGCGGTGCGTCGAATAGACGAACTCCTTCTCCAGGCGCTGCGAACCGTAGAGATGGCGGATGAATTTTTCCTCGATCATCGCGATGCGGCTGCCCTTGAAGAAAATGTCCTTCCGGTATCCGGTGATGTCATAGTTCTTCAAGCCGGCGTAGTTTTTCTCGCGCCGACGGATCGCAAGGCGCATGATCTCCAGTGCGGGATCTTCCTGATCGGCGGCAACAGCCACTTCCGGCATCTGTATGAGCGCCGGAAGAAGCGCCACGGAAACGGAGGACGGCAAAGGCGATGGGAGTTTCACGACTGCCGGATTGTAGCCGACGTATGTGACAAGAAGCGTCGAGGCGCCCGGAGGCAGTTCAAGAAGAAAGTCGCCGTCCCTGTTCGACGAGGTGACAATGTCCGTCTGATCGACACGTATGGTGGCGTACGGAAGCGCCTCGTGCGTTGAATCATCGAGCACGTGACCGCTGATCCGAATTGTCTGCGAAAAAAGCACTGCAGGAAGGAAGACAAGAAAAAGCGCTTTCATGAGGCGTCCCGGAATAGTGGCGTTCATCGCCCCCCGCACACTGCTGCCTGCCCCTCGGATTGAAG
This sequence comes from Acidobacteriota bacterium, assembly GCA_050258555.1. GTDB lineage: Bacteria > Bacteroidota > Ignavibacteria > UBA10030 > UBA8401 > CAISDA01. The sequence continues at coordinate 24,020 of JBLMZA010000009.1, forward strand.
AAGCACCAATATAGAACAGAATGGATTGAGATGCAACGTCCGGCATGCTTCTCCATCACCGCTTCCCCATCACACAGTGCGTCTCAGTCCCGCGGCATCGGATGACTCGCGGGCGAAGACCGCCGCGTCCTGATCACCCCATCCCTTTGCCAGCGCCGAGATCATTCTCTGTTCGATCAGCGCCGCCGTCGGCAGCGGCGTCTGGCTTTCTCTTCCCAGTTCTTCGAACAGACGCACATCCTTCAAGGCAAGCGGAAGCGAGAATCCGGCCGCCTGATACTTCTCCGCAGCCACGATGCCGCCGTAGAGCTTATAAGCCGGAGAGGTGAAGAGCGTGCCGGTAAGCATTTCGTTGACAGACTGGCGGTCGACGCCGCTTTTTTCGGCGAGCGTGTAGGCTTCGGCCATCGCTTCGGTTGCGGCAAGGATGAGAAAATTTCCGCAGAGCTTGGCGACATTGGCCGCGCCGGGATCGGCGCCGAAATCCCAGACGCTGCGTCCCATCGCATCGAGCACGGGGCGGACGCTGGAGCGCGTTTCGCCGTCGGCGCCCGAAAGAAGGATATGGAGTTGTGCCGATGCGGCCGCGGCCGGCCGGCCGAAGACCGGTGCGGCGATGTAGCGGATGCCGCGCGCATCATGCAGCTTGGCAAAGCGCCGGGCGGCCGATGGACTGATCGTGCTCGAGGAAAGATGGACGGCGCCGGGCTCGAGCGCCGCAAGCATGCCGGTCTCGCCCGTGATCACCTGCCCGACCGCCGCATCGTCCGAGAGCATCGAGACGACTGTCCGCACGCCCTGGCATGCCTCGGCGGGCGTTGAACACACGACCGCGTTCGTGCCTTCGGCCAGCATGCGCGTCTTTTCGATTGAGCGGTTGTATGCGCGCAGCCCAAAGCCTGCCGCCATGAGGCTGCGCGCCATCCCCATGCCCATATTGCCCAAGCCGATGAAGCCGATGGTTTTCTCCATACTGCCTCCTCCTTTATTGTTTGAATCATTAACCGTGATCATGCGCCGGACGTTCCAGAATGCCCCGCCCCCGCCCTGTGCCCGGCATCACAGAGGCTCGATGTACAAAAAAAGAATGTTTGATTCAATGAAAAAATTTCGTTATTTTTTCGGCAACTTCCAGCGCGGATTTTTATTGCCCACCACATCAAATGAGGACATCCATGCTACGTCGTTCGCTTGGAATCTTGTGCATTGCTGCACTGTTTTTTGTACCCTCCCAGTCTGCCCGTTCGCAGTCGCTGAACGAAAGCCTGAGTCAATTGTCCGAAGCGGCGGCCAAACAGTTCGTCCAGCCGGCATTCGATCCGTTCGGCGTCTCGCTCAACGGCGGATGGCTCGGCAAGTCGCCAAAGGCGAACATCCTGAGCTTCGATCTGGAATTCGGAGCGGTGGCCATGGGCACATTCATGGGATCGAGCACCAGAACATTCGAGATGAGCAAGACCTATCGCTTCTCGGCCGAACAGGCGCGCACGATCGCCGATGAGGCCGGCGTCGACGATCCGACGGTCAAGAGTCTCATCGTGGATGCCATCACGAAACGAGATTTTCCCGTCGTGCTCTACGGACCGACGATCATCGGCAGCAGCGACCGCCACATCCGCATCGTGTTCTCTCCGAACGGCAATGAAAGCCTGCAGATCAACGATCCGCGCTATCCCTTCCCGGTGAATGTCATCGTGCCGTCGAAGACCGTCGAATTGGAAGATGCGAAAGGACTCATGGACGGAATGGGCGTTCTGCCGTCGGCCGCTCCCCAGTTGAAGATCGGCACCGTGTTCGGAACACAGGCCATCCTGCGTTTCGTCCCATCGATCAAGGTCTCGGACGATCTCGGCAAGTTCAATTATCTCGGCTTCGGACTCCAGCATAATCCGAATGTGTGGCTCAATCTCCCGCTGCCGGTGGATGTGTCGTTCGGCTTCCTCATTCAGAAGGCGAAAGTCGGCGATGTGGTCGACGTGAAAGGCACTTCGTACGGCATCAACGTTTCGAAGACGTTCGGCACCGGATGGCTCAGCGTGACGCCCTATGTGGGCGGATTGATCGAGAAATCATCGATCGACGTGAACTACGACCAGACCATCGAGACCGTGACGGGTACGGAGGATGTCAATATCGCCTTCAGCCTGGAAGGCATCAACAAGAGCCGTCTCACGGCCGGCGCCCGGTTCCACATCGGCGTGATCGATCTGGCGGTCGACTACAATATCGGCAAAATGAACTCCGTCACAAGCGGATTCTTCTTCAGTTTCTAATTTTATCATTCTGCGAGGACAATTATGAAACGGAAATCGACCATCTATGCAGGCATGCTGGGCGCTCTGATCGCTGCATTCTTCATGTTCACCGGAGGCATCACCAGTTCGGTCATCACGGCGGGAAAGCCTGTGCTCTCCGAATTCACGCTCGCCACGGCATCTCCGGTCATCTACGGAAAATTGGCCTTCAAGATTTATGCGAAGAATACCACGATCGATGAGGACGATTGCGCCCGTCCGAAACAGCAATACCAGACCGCGCGCGATCTCTCGGGCACGCTGATCATCACGCGCGGCAACGTCGTTGTGGACTCCACCAATTTCACGATGGCAGTCGAAACCGGAGACAAAGAGAACGGATTCACGGGCATCTTCGTCGACACGACCGTCATCAATACGCCGGGCACGTATACGGCAACGGCGCTCTTTTACGACACGATGAATGGCAGAAGCAGAGATTCGCTGACGGCGACGTCCACGATGACGTTCACCGTTTCAACAGGATCGGAAACGCCGCTGATCGCCGGCACATACCGTCTGGAATCGTTCACCGCCATGCCGACCTCGGGTTCGGGCGCGCCGTACCGCTATACGAACTCGTCGTCCTCCAATATCCTGACCATCAATGAGGACGGACACTCGGCCAAGCTCGACATCAACATGCAGCTCGGCGCCGACGCCATTGCGACCTATCCGTATCTCGAGCAGTCCAGCTACGTCTATTCGGCGACCGGCGAGTACAGAATCATCCGCAACGGCAGCTCGACGGCGTTCCGGATCGAATATGAGAAAAGCGCATTCGTAACATTCGACTTCACGTTCGACGGCATGCTGCTCACACTCAATTATTCGAAAAACGGGACGAGTTACGTCATGAAGTTCATGCGCAAAGTCTGATTCACTCTTGGGGCCTCTTGAAGGTTCCGGAGGGCGTCTGAATGAAGCATCGTTCAGACGCCCTTTTTTTATGCGGTCTGATGCTGCAGATGGCTTCGTCTGGCAAACCAGAGAAGCCACAATCCGATCATGAATGCGGCAAGCGCGATATACTGCGAAGGGCTCAGATGCAGCACACCGTAGGTGTAGGCGTCGTCGCGATAGAATTCGATGGCGAAACGGAGCGGACTGTAGAACAGCAGATAGGCGGCATAGACCGAGCCCGGAATCACGAAGCGCCTGCGGTTGATCCAGAAGATGAAGAAGGCCAGGGCCAGGGGAATGCTTTCATAGAGCTGCGTCGGATGCACGGCGCAGACGGTCTGCGGGAACATCATGCCCGCCCAGCTCTCTGTCGGAATACCGTAACAGCATCCGGCAAGAAAGCAGCCCAGACGCCCGATTGCATGAGAGATAAGCAGCACAATGCCGGCGATGTCGATCGGGCGGAAGACATCGATGCGGCTTGCCGCAAGAAACACCAGCAGTCCCACGGCGCCGCCGATTTCCGCCCCGTAATACATCCATCCCCCGCCGCTGGTCAGCGTGCCCAGAGGATCGCGCAGAAAATAATCCCATTCAAAAAAAATGATTTCAAATATTTTCCCGCCGATCATGCCGCCCAATACCGTCCAGAACGCTCCCGGCGGAAAGAGATGCATGGGAAGGCCGTAGCGCCGGCACTCGAAATATGCCAGGACCACCGCCGTCACGATCGCCAGCGAGACAAGCAGCGCATAGGTCGGGATGTAAAAGGAAGAAGTGAGAAAGATGCGAGGGTACATGTCTTACATTCCGGATGCTGAGGGTGTGAGTGGAGAATGTTGTTCAATTTCATCTTCCATGATCGACTGAATTTCGGCGGTGAGCGATGCGGGCGTGTGTCCGTCCGGAGAGACGGCCTCGAGGAAGCGCACGGAGACCGGCACGCCGTATTTCGGCCACAGTTTTCCCTTGGGCAGCGTGTCGAGCGTGCCGTTGATCACAACCGGTACGACAGGCACCTGCAGCGCGCAGCTTAAGAGCGCGAAGGCGCGCTTGAAATCCGTGAGCGATCCGTCCGTCGAGCGCGTGCCTTCGGGAAAGATGAGCACATTCTTTTCCGCCTCCAGGCAACGCGCCAATGTGCGCAGCGCCGGTGCGAGCTGCTCGTTCGGAAGCACGCGCACGACATTGTGCCGGTCGACGATCCACTGCTTCCATCGGGCACGGTAGTGGAAATCCTTGGCCAGATAAAACGTGCTGCGGAATTGCCGGTTCGGGAGGAACGCCGTCACAAGGAACGGATCGAGCGAACTCTGGTGGTTTGCCACAAAGAGCACAGGCGGAGAAGGAATCGATGCCCTCCCTTCGATCGTCACATGGAGCATGAAGCGGTATGCGAAACGCAGCATCCACTGCCACAGATCGATCGTGAGCCATGTGCGCGGAATCGGCATTTCCTCGACGCCGTCGAACATGGACCGCCAGTCCTCTTCTCCCTCATGCCGGGCGTCGCTGTGCCGGCGGATGTATGCCCACAGTTCTCCGATCGTCTGATGCCGCAGAAGATCGTCGGCAGTCAGCGTGATGCCATAGTTCGATTCGATATAGGCGCGCAGCACGACCAGGTCGAGCGAATCGAGTCCGAGATCGAGCACGATATTGTCTGTGGACGCCGCCGTCGGCTTCCTGATCTTGCGGATATAGCGCAGAAGCGGAGAAGACTCGCGCCGCGCCTCATCGCCCCCTTCCGCGCTTGCTGACGAGCGGGCGTCGGCATAGGCCGGAAGCGCATGGCGCTTCAGCTTGCCGAGCGACGTCTTCGGCAGCGTATCGCGCGTAACGATCACGGAAAATATCCTCCGGTGCGAGGGCACCGTCCTGTTATAGGCATGGATCACATGCTCGCGGACTATCCCTGCATCAGAAGCGCTCACGATCAGCGCGGCAAGCCTTCCCTCCTTTTCATAAACGGCGGCATCGTCCACGACATCAGAGAACGAGAGCAGGCGCGATTCCACGTCCTCGGGATTGATATTCTTGCCCGAAGGCAGAACGATGATTTCCTTTTTCCGTCCCGTGATAAACACATACCCGTCCGGATCGATATGTCCCAGATCGCCCGTGAAGAGCCATCCGTCCCGCATCACATCACGGGTTTCCTCCGGCGCGTCGTCGTATCCCTGCATCACATTCTCGCCGCGGATTGTGATTTCACCCTCGACGATGCGGACGCTTGTTTTCGGAATCGGCAGTCCCACAGATCCGAGCCGGACATGCCCCGGCTTGTTGAACGACACCATGGGAGAGGTTTCCGTCAGGCCGTAGCCCGTATAGAAAGGAAATCCCAGCGCGAGGAAATCGCGCTGTATCTTCACATCGAGCGCCGCTCCTCCGCAGATAAGGTACTTCACGCATCCGCCGAACTGCGCATGCACGCGGCGAAAGAGCAATCGTGAAACGCCCGGTGATCCGATGAAGCGTGCCGCGCCCAGCGCCCTGCGCGCCCAAAAGCTTCCATGAATTTTTTCGAAGATGGTTTTATGGATCCGTTCATAGAGCGCCGGCACGCCGATGATGGCGGAGACCGGATGCTGCCGGAGCGTGGAAAGAATGGCCGCCGGCTCAAGCGACGGCGAGATCACCGTGCAGATGCCGAAATACATCGGAGCGATCACCGTCCACAGCAGCGGAAAAATATGGTACAGCGGCAGAAGCAGAAGCGTCGCATCCTTCGGCGTGGCAAATTCGAGGACCGGCTCGATATTCGAAAGAAGGTTCCGGAATGACAGGCAGGCCCCTTTCTGCGCGCCGGTCGTGCCGGAAGTGAAGACGATGAGCGCCGTCGCATCGATATCGCTCCATGTGACGCGGTCTATTGCCGGCACGTCATTGGTCTCCGTCACGTGTTCGAAGACAAGAAGCGCGGGAGCACACGACGATGCGCCAAGCAGGGAACGCACGCGCGCTTCATACTGCGCGGAGCAGAAGATCACATCGGGACGAGCCTGTTCAAGGATCGTCCGGCACTCGTCATCGGACGATGTGAAGTCGAAGAGGACCGGAATGCCGTGGCAGTGCCAGAGCGCGTAGAGCACGTAGATCCATTCGGGCCGGTTTTCGGAAACGATTGCGGCGCGGAGGCCGTTGTGCCCGGACAACAGACGCGCAAAGCGCGCAACATGCTGCAGCACGGAGCGGTAGGAAATCGTGCGGCCCTGCCAGAAGATCGCCGGATTGTCGGATTGTGTAATCAGAACGGTGCATCCCGAAAAAGTTCAACAACGCATCGATCCAAGAAAATAGCGATTTTCCAAGACACACACAAAGCAATTCCGGCTGATGCGCCTTCGATGCACCCAACTTTCATGAAAATATGGTACATTAGGATGGTTTAACACGCCATCAGAACGAGAGGATGTATGCCGAACGAGAATCTTGAACGGATGATCCAGCTGGCCAACGAGTATTTTGACATGCAGAACGATCCCGAGCAGGTGCAGGTCGGAGAGCATGTCATCGAGCGGATGATGAAGCTTCATCCGGCGTGCGTCGCCGAAAAGCGGACGCGCAAGGGACCCGTCGCCTGGGTGCTGGTCTTTCCGACCTCACACAGGCTCATGGAGCGCTTCATCGCAAACGAGCTGACGGAACGTGAACTCTTCAATCGGACTCGTGCCGGAAGGACGTACGACGCCGTGTATCTCTGCACTGCGCTCGTCCTTCCGGAATACCGACGCAAGGGCATCGCGCAGCGCCTCACACTGGATGCGATCAAGGCCATCCGGAAGGATCATCCCATCACATCGCTCTTCTATTGGCCGTTCAGCAGCGCGGGCGGGAAACTTGCCGAAGCGGTCGCGGAGAAACTCCGCCTGCCGCTCTACAAAAAGGAGAAATCGACCGGACATTGAGAGGTAGGACGGGCGATGAAAGTTCCGATCACAGCAGCGCTCTTTTTCATCGTGCTTGCCGGAATGCGATGCGCCGGCCCGGTGCAAGGACTCTTTCCGCCGGCACGGGACGAGCCGACCGAGACGATCTTCGTGGTGAATCACGGCTGGCATACCGGCATCGTCGTACCGACGGACCGGCTTCCCCGGCAGGCGCTTCCGAGCTGGATGCCCGCGCTGCGCAGCAGGTTCATCGAAATGGGATGGGGAGATGACGGCTACTATCGCGCGGAGAATGTTACATCCGGCATGGCCGCACGCGCGCTGATCTTTTCGAATCCCGCCGTGCTCCATGTCGTCGCAATGAACAGCCGGCCTGATACGGCATTTCCCTCGAGCGGCGTCATCCGAATCACACTGAGCCGCGAAGGCTTCCAAAATCTCTGCCGCTTCCTGATCGACTCCTATGCCTTCGGAGCAGACGGAGAGCCGGTCGATCTCGGCAAAGGACTCTACGGCACGAGCCGGTTCTACCGGGCGACGGACCGGTATTACTTCCCCAACACCTGCAACCGGTGGACGGCGCGCGCCCTGCGCGCAGCCGGCACTCCGATCACTCCCTTCTATGCCATCATGGCGGAAAACGTCTTCAGTCAGTGCAGAAAGTTCGGCGTTGTCGTCCGTGAACCGTCATGAGCATGCGGCGTCACATCTGCTCCAGCTCCCGCTGCATCTGCCGGATGTGATGCCAGAGTCCGGCGCGGTCGCGCTTCCAATCCTTTTTCGTGAAGGCCATTCCCATCGCCGCAACGGCGAGGATGAATGCGGCAAAGATGGCCGACATCGGCATGTAGGAACCGGTGAAACCGAAGACGCGGCTGAGGTACGGCACATATGCGGCGCCCGCCAATCCTCCGACAACAAGCAGGCCCAATGCCGCCAGCAGGCTGCTTCCGGGTGTCATGAAGCGGTAGCGGCGCTCTGCCTGGGCGAGAAATTCCTTCACCGGCAGGGCGTAATTCACGCGGGACAGCTTCCTGATTTCAATGAAGAAAAGTCCGATCACGAAACAATAGATCAGCGCCATGCTCCCCCGCTGCAAGAGCCGTTCGGTCCGCGCAGCCTCGGACGACCCGGCAGAGAGCCACGTCAGCGCAAACGCACCGATGAAGACCGCCGTCGCGATGCCCAAGAAGATGCGGCCGCGGCGCAGCTGCCGAAGCTTTTTTTCGTCTGATTGTTTCAGGAGCGCAAGAAGATCCGGCACGGAACCGGAACGTGCGTCAGGCGCGGCATCGGCCGCCGCCGGAGCTTTGATGTGCTGCACTCTCTTTTTGAATTCATCAACGTCCATGGCCTTCCCTTTCCATGCATTCCTTCAATGTCTTTTTGATGCGGTGGATCTTCACGCGCACATTCGATTCCGAAAGATCGAGCACCTCGGCCATCTCCTTCGTGCTCAGATCTTCCAGATACAGAGACAGGATCGTCCGGTCGCCGGCCGGCAGTTCGTTGATCCTTTCATAGAGCGCCTCCAGTTCTTCGTTCGTATCGGCCGATGAAGCGGGAGACGCATAGTTCATGAGGGATGCTTCGGCGGAATCGGTGCCCGAGACAAAGACCTGTTTCCGCTTCCGTTCCGAGCGCAACTCCATCAGGCACGTATTGACGCAGATCCTGTAGATCCATGTGCCGACCTGCGCCTGCCCTTTGAATACATCGAGGTGCTCCCAGATGTGTATCAGCACCTGCTGATACACGTCGGCGCGCCTGTCGGCATCACGCACGTAACAGCAGCAGATCCGATAGATCCGGTCTTTGTGCTCTTCGATAACGGAAGCGTAGCGTTCTTCCTTTTCCATATGATTTTTCTTCCTTCATCCTGTTAGATGCCGCAGGTTCCGTTTTGTTACAATATACGACATCCAACGCGGCTTCTTGACATTCCGGAGAAGACATCGTAGATTTGTCTCGCCCACACACACATACATTTCGGATGGCCACATGATGAGATCCCGATTCTTCTTTGCACTCCTTCTCAATGCGGCGGCATCGCTCGCTCTTGCATCAACGGCGGCGGCACAGGTGACGACGCTTCCCCCGAACTTCGACACATTCATCGATTCCGTCCGTACGGCATTCGATGTGCCCGGCATGGCAGTCACGGTGGTGAAAGACGGCAGGGTGCTTCTGGCGAAAGGCTACGGCGTGCGGACGCTGGGCACGCGCGAGAAGGTGGATGAAACGACGCTCTTCGGCATCGCATCGAACACAAAAGCGTTCACTGCCGCGGCAATTGCGATGCTGGTTGAAGAAGGCAAGCTCCGATGGGATGCGCCGGTGGTCTCCTATCTTCCGTCGTTTCAGCTGTCCGATCCCTATGTGGCGCAGCAGCTGACGATCCGCGATCTGCTCGTGCACCGGAGCGGCCTCGGGCTCGGCGCGGGCGATCTGTTGTGGTGGCCGCCGTCGACATACGACAGGAAGGAAATCGCCCACCGGCTCCGCTTCATTCCGCTTTCCACGAGCTTCCGAAGCGCGTATGCCTACGACAATGTGCTCTATCTGGTGGCAGGCGAAGTGATCGAGGCCGTGAGCGGACAGTCGTGGGAGGATTTCATGGCCTCGCGCATACTTGCACACATCGGCATGAGGCACAGCAACGTGCGCCATTCGGCGGCGGCGAATAGAGGCAATATCGCGACGCCCCATGGTCCGATCGAGGGCGTCGTGCGCCCGGTGCGGCCGTTCATCAGCGACAACACCAATCCGGCCGGCGGCATCAATTCCTGCGCAGAGGATATGGCGAAGTGGCTCAAATGCCAGCTCGATTCGGGACGCACGGAAAGCGGGGCGCGTCTTTTTTCACCGCGCACCACGCGGCAGCTCTGGAGCGAAGTCACGCCGATTCCGATATCCGATCCCCCGCCGGAGCTTGCCCGGCTCAGGGCGAATTTCAACGGCTACGCGCTCGGCTTCAATGTGCGCGATTATGCCGGCCGCAAGCTCGTCATGCACAACGGCGGACTGCCCGGATACGTCTCGAAGGTCGCAATGCTCCCCGAGATCGGTCTCGGCATCGCAGTGCTCACCAACATGGAATCGACCTCCGCATTTTCCGCCGTCACATTCGCCCTGCTCGATCATTTTCTCGGATTGCCCACAGTGGACTGGATCGGGGCGTATCGGAGATTCGACGCGCGGAATGATTCGCTCACACGGGCGGAAGACTCGAAGACTTCAGCCGTGCGCAACGCTCACTCTCAGCCCTCGCTCGCTCTTGAAATGTATGCAGGCACATACAACGATGCATGGTATGGTGATATCGTGATCGAAGTGAAGGATGGAGCGCTTGAAATGCGTTTTCTGCACAGTCCGCAGCTTACCGGAAGGCTTGAACATTTTCAGTACGACACGTTCATCGCCCGATGGTATGACCGGGAACTGCGCGCCGACGCGTACGTGACATTCGCGCTCAGACCGGACGGCACGATCGAGCGCGCGAAAATGGAAGCCGTCTCGCCGTCGACGGACTTCAGCTACGACTTCCAGGATCTTCTTCTGAAGCCGGTCAGGAAATAACGAGCAGTCAGTCCTGCGCCGTTAGCGCACATTGATGGTCATCGATGCCGGAGCGATGGAGCCCGAGAGTGAGACAGTCTGTTCGCCTTTTCCTTCCAGAGGGATCTCCGCCTTCCATTGGCCGGTCGATGCATTATCGATCGAAGCGGGAGCCGAGACCGATCCGACGGTCACGATGATCTCCGCGGCGCTTGTGACGGGGTTTCCCTCCGTATTCACGACAATGAATTTGACCGGAAGCGTGCTGCCGCTTTTGAATTCCTTCCTGGCAAGGCTCACCGGCGGACGCCAGCACGAGAGCATCGCCGTATAGACGGGCGTATCGACGATCGAGAAAGAGGCGGCTGCGGACCAATCGCCGGCGCTGGTTTCACCCTGGTATGTCCACAGGCGCACCTTGACATCATACGTGCCGGCGGGAAGTTCGGGACTGGTGAATGAGGAACCGCCCGCAATCTGATCGAGAACGACGGAACCGTTATTCTCGATGACGATGTTGTATTCCTCGGCTCCGACAACGGCATCCCAGGTGATGACGGCTTTATGTCCTGAAACCGTTGCCGCGACATTCTGGGGCGTGGGAATGGTCGGCAGAACAATCCGGAACTGGGGGCTGCCGGCTGCCGAGGCCGTACCGGGATCGGTGACTTCGGAACCGCGCTGGCATCCGAGGCATGCCAGAGCAAGGACGGCTGTGATGAAAAGAGAGGCGAGCTGTTTCATAGGTATCTCCCGTCTGTGTGGGACAATTGGTATAACCTATCGACGAAGCATGTAAATATATAGGAATTTTTCATTCAATGCAACGCACATCAATTCTCGCACGCCCATGAATACACCCATCAGGGTCGCCCTCGCCTCATACGGCATGTCAGGCCGGGTGTTCCACGCGCCCCTTCTGGCACAGCATCCGCATTTTTCGATCAGGCGCATCCTGCGCCGCTCCGGTTCCGGGCCGATGCCGGACGATCCCGGCGTGCGGATTTCCACAGCCTATGAAGAGCTGCTTGCCGATCCAGACGTCGATCTCATCGTCGTCAACACGCCGGACCGCTTTCATTATGCGATGGCAAAGCAGGCGCTGGAAGCCGGGAAGCATGTCGTGGTGGAAAAGCCGTTCACGCAGACTGTGGAACAAGGACTCGAGCTGATCCGGCTTGCCGAAGCGCGGCAGCTGCTTCTGACCGTGTTTCAGAACCGCCGATGGGATTCCGATTTTCTCACGGTCAGAAAAGTGATCGAGGAACAGCTGCTCGGCACGCTCGTCGAATTCGAATCGCATTTCGACCGCTACCGCCCGCTCATCAACCGTTCGTCATGGAAGGAGCGCTCTGAAACAGGCGTGGGAGCGGTCAATAATCTCGGCTCGCATATGATCGATCAGGCGCTCATTCTCTTCGGCATGCCCCATGCCGTCACGGCGCATACGGCCATGGTCCGCCCGGAAAGCGAAGTCGAAGATTGGTACGACATACGCCTGCATTATCCCTCGGTCCGTGTGTGTCTCCGATCGACCTATCTTGCGCGCGAGCTCGGGCCGCGCTACACGCTCCATGGCACGCTCGGATCGTTTCTGAAATATGGAATGGATATACAGGAAGCCGCGCTCACCGAAGGTCTTCTTCCGGGCACTCCGGACTGGGGCCGCGAGCCGGAGGCTCAGCGCGGACTTCTTCACACCGAACGGAATGGATCGGTCGTGAGGGAATTTTTCGAGACGCTTCCCGGAAATTATATGGCCTTTTACGATTCCGTCTACGAGACGCTCGTGCACGGCGCGCCCGTCGCCGTCCGGGCGGAAGAGGCGCTGGATGTGATCCGCATCATCACTGCCGTGCATCAAAGCGCCGATGAGCGCCGCACGATCCCCATCGACCCGCACGCCCTCCGCTAGCCCCGACTGTATGGGTTAACCCATTTTTCATCCTTTCGACCGATTGTCCTTTGAGGGATTCCTTCGTACGCTTGAATGCTTATCCCAAATTGAATAAGGAGGAAGAACATGAAAGCGATCGTGTATGAAGGACCGAGGAAGATCCGCGTCAAGACCATGCCGGACCCGAAGATCGAGCGGCCGACCGATGTGCTCGTGAAGATCACCACAACGAACATCTGCGGGTCCGATCTGCACATTTATGAAGGCCGCACGAACATGGAGCCGGGCCGCATCATGGGACATGAGAACCTCGGCGAAGTCATTGAAATCGGCACGGCCGTCGACCGCATCAAGGTGGGAGACAAGGTGTGCCTTCCCTTCAACATCAGCTGCGGTTTCTGCCGCAACTGCGAGCGCGGGCTGACGGCCTTCTGCCTCACGGCCAATCCGGGCAACGCCGGCGCGGCATACGGCTATGCGGGCATGGGTCCCTACAGCGGCGGCCAGGCGGAATATTTGCGCGTGCCCTGGGCCGACTTCAACTGCCTGAAGCTTCCGCCCGACGCGCATGAAAAGGAAAACGACTACGTGATGCTCTCGGACATCTTCCCCACCGGCTATCATGCCACGGAACTTGCCGGCGTGCAGCCCGGCGATGCGGTCGTCATCTACGGAGCGGGACCCGTGGGGCTCATGGCGGCCTACTCGTCCGTCATCCGCGGAGCGGGGCTCGTCATGGTGGTCGATACGCATCAGGACAGGCTGAAGCTTGCCGAAAAAGCCGGCGCGCTTCCGATCGACAACTCCGACGACTCCTGCATCGAACAGATCATGGAGCTCACGAAGGGACAGGGCGCCGACAAGGGATGCGAGTGCGTCGGCTATCAATGCTGCAATCCCAAGGGACAGGAAGTGCCGAATCTGACCATGAACAATCTCGTGAAGACCGTGCGTCCGGCCGGCAATATCGGCGTCGTGGGCGTCTTCATGCCCGAGGATCCGGGCGCGCAGGATGCGCTGGCCAAAAAAGGAGAGCTCGCGTTCGACTTCGGAGAATTCTGGAAGAAGGGACAGCGCATCGCCACAGGCCAGGCCAATGTGAAGGCATACAACCGGCAGCTGCGCGATCTGATCGCGGTGGGACGGGCTCGTCCTTCATTCATCATTTCGCATGAGCTGCGGCTCGATGAAGCGCCGGAAGGCTACAAGCATTTCGACGAGCGCAAAGACGGCTGGACGAAAGTCGTCCTGAAGCCGGCCGCCTGATAAGTGATTACATTTTAACAGGTTAGCGTGTCTGGAAGGCCTCAGGCGATGAAACTTCACGGCCGGACGGGTGTTATACTATAATGAAAGTCATGATTCCATTCACATCGAGATAAAGCGTTATGGACAAGCTTTTGCAATTCCAGAAACGGGTTGGGGCGATCGCGAAAGACAGCATCAACCCGTTTTTCAAATCAAACTATTTCGACATCAACAAGCTGATCGAAGTCATCAAGCCGATCCTGAACGAAGTCGGGCTGGTGTTGCTGCAGCCTCTGGCCACGATTCCCGGCACCGACCGGCTGGCGATCAAGACGCTCGTGGTCGATTCGGAGACCGGTCAGACGCTCGTTGAAAGCGAGGCCGTGCTTCCCGAAAATTCCGATCCGCAGAAGATGGGCAGCACGATCACGTATTTCCGGCGCTATGCCATCCAGTCGCTGCTCTTCCTGCAGGCCGAGGATGACGATGCCAACAGCACGATACAGCAGCCGAAGATGGCGGCGCGTCAGGCGGCAAAATCTCCCGACAGGAAAGCCGTGATCGCCTCGCTCTTGAAGCGCAAAATGCCGAATATCATGACGGCCGATGAATACAAGGACGCCACAATGAAGCTGACCGGTCTCGAACTCACTCCCGCCAACTATCAGCAGATCATCGACCGGCTGCAGACCGGGGCATAACCGCATCGCAGCTGACGCTGCAACCAGGGAAGTGCATCTCAACGGTGTGCGGCGGAGGATTCCTGTATCAGGTACAGGAGATTATCCTCCACTTTATAGAGAAGCGGCGCAACGACGATCTTCGGATACCGCAGGCGCAGCCGCTTCACTTCGCTGAGCGTGAAGTCCACTTCGTTGCCGATTTCGAACATCGGCGCATAATGGAAGAAATGCTCCTCCGCCGCTTCCGCTTCCCATCCCGCCGTCTCGACCAGTCCCTGGATGAACTGCGCTTTCCGCGCCACAAGATTGACCATGCCGCAATGATTGTGTCCGATCAATGCGATGGCGCGCACGCCTCCGACGCCGATCGCATACGACACTTTGAATTCGCTGTAGCGGAGATTTGCGCCGCCGGCGCGGATGATATACGCGAAATTATCCGGAATGCGCAGATGCTTCCTGTTATCCATGCACATGCCGATGAGCAGCTGCGCATTGGTATAGGCATCGTAGCCCTTGCTGAGGTTGTGATACTGCAGGAGCAGCTCGATCGGCGTTCCCCGGTACTGCCCGGGAATGTCGTCGTTCGATGAGACAGGCATGAGCCGGTGCATACGTTTCTCCCCTTTTCCGAAAAGTAATCCGATATCCTTTATCGATAGAATGTCTCGATGCGCCGTGTGAGGCCGCGATAAAATTCCTCGACCGCATCGCGGTCAAATCCGTCCTTGCGCAGCCGCTCCAGAAGCGACGATCCGGCTTCGAGCGTCGTTCGGTCGAACTCCGTCACGCGCTGCAGCGATCCGGTATGCCGGCGGTTGAGCACGATCGAGAGATCGAGATAGCGTTCGCCCTCGGGACTCTTCAATGGGAAGCATCGTGCATGAACCGTGCGCCATGCGGCATTCACAGGCGAAGGCTGTCGGCCCGAAGCGAGAATGATCGACGGCTGGTCTTTTTTCATCGCCGTCCAGACGGGAATGACCGGCGTCATGAGCGGATTGCCGGGCACGAGCCACAAGGTGGTGAGGCGCGGATCCTCCCCCGCTTTGATCCCCTGCATGATGAGCGATGATGCCGTGATGAATCGGGGAATGTAATCGGCAAAGGGCACCATCATGACGTCGCCGGCGTCCTCAGACAGCGCGCCCTCGGCAAGATCGGTCCGCGTGAGCGAATGCGTCATCGAACGCGCCACGCGGTTGAGAATGAAGTCGACGGAGAACGCGCCGTTCAGGCGTCCCCAGTAGAATAAATCCTCAGCCGTGCGGTAGCGGATGTATCCCTGCCCTTCGTCCACCGTGCCGGAGAACGAAAAATTGGTGCGCACAAGGTAGCCGTGCGGAGCGGTGTGGGGGTCGTTCACATCGTACTTCACATAGGCATAGGGATCGGTTTCATAGTAGGCGGCGCCGCCCTTCGCGTCGATCACGCCGAAGTTCGCTTCCACGCCGCGCGTGCCCGATGTCGCATTCAAAAGAGCTTCGAACTCTTCGAGCGTGGCGCATGTGGAAAGCGCACGGCGGATGAAGACGCCTTCCTGATCCATCTTGCCGGCGAATTTTTTGTAGCGGAGATTATACGAAGCGGTGTTGATCACACAGAGTCCGGCATCGTTGCTTCCCATGAAGCAGTCGGTCTCGGCCGTATCGGCAAGATCGAACACGCCCGCAAAATTATACTTCTCTCCCGTGCAGTAGGCAAGCTTGTTGTCGATGCGGCCGGTGTCGCGGTTTTTCCAGATAAGCGGACGCCCGTCGCGTGTGGCTTTTCCGGAGATGATGACCGTGGTGCAGGAAACGGCAATGCCGGTGGAAAAGAGCAGCAGAAGAAGGATTCTTTTCATGATGTGTGGGCTTCAGGCAAATTTCTGGTAATGTCTCCCGGTCACATAAAATACGCCCGTGCCGCGAAAAATTCAATGCACCCTGCCGAAAAAAATGGACACAGTTCAGCTCACCGCTTCGGCCATTTTGTTTTTAATGGCGCCTTCAATCTGCTGCTGATTGATGAAGTTCGACAGGACAGGCGGCACGTCGATATCCAGCACGACCTTCGAATCCGAGACGAGGAGCTGTCCCTTGACATTGGCGCCCAGGAATCCTTTTGACACGCGGAATGAAAAATCCATCCGGTCCTGATGCCACTCGCGCGCAATGTCGCTGAGGGTGACGCCGCCCGGGATGGGCATGGAAGCAAGCGAACCGGCAATGGCCTCGCCGCGCTTCTTCACTTCTTCTTTCTCCAGACTGTGCTGCTGTTCGATATGCATAGTGTGTCTTCCTCCTTGTGATGGACCAATATACGAACAATGCCGATGCGATGCCGCATTAATTTTCGACGCGGCGGCACAGGCGTTCCCTGACGTAGGCCAAGTCTTCCGGACTGTTCATATTATAGAACAGATCGTGCGAATAAAACGGCAGTGCTTCGGCATCGATGATTTCCGCTCCCAGGCTCCTGCTGAGCGATTGCAGGCTGCAGGCGTGTTTGGTTCTTCCGCGCCCCTCGGAAGGCGCACGCGCCGCGTCACGCAGCCTCCGTTCGGCCTGGGGAATGCATGCGCGGCTATAGAGGCCGAAGAGATGATGAATGAAGCCTCCTGCCGAGGCAAGCGTGATGGGATGCCGCGTGGGATAGCCGGCAAGATATCGCACCATCTCTTCGCTCATCAGCGGAAGATCGCAGGCGGTAACGAAGATTGCTTCCGTCTGCGCTTCGACAAGCGCCGCATGCACGCCGGCCAGCGGTCCGGCATTCGAAAAGCAATCCCGATAGAGAGGAATGCCGAGAAAGGCGAATTCTTCCGGATGGTTTGTCATCACGCAGACGCTCGGAAAGACGGCACTGAGCAGCGCATGCACGTGCGCAATCGCCGGCCTTCCTGCGATTGAAACGAGCGCCTTGTTCTCCCCCATGCGCGAACTTGTTCCTCCGGCAAGAATCACTCCGGTCACAGCATCAGACATTCCACCGTCTCTCCTTCTTTCGGATCAGTCCGCTCTTCTTCAAGGATGATGAGGCAGTCGGCCCGGCCCAACTGCACAAGCATCGATGACGAGCGTTTCTCCGCCGGCGTGACAAGAGCGCATCCGTTTGCGCCGGCAGCAAACGATGCGGGGATGAAGTGGCGCTTCCGGTCGCGCTTGCCGATCTCCCGGCTCAATGCAGCCTTCACATGCCGGAAGGGAGGCATCATACCGTAGCGCGCAAGCAGATGTTCCTTCACGAAGACTTCATAGGCCGTGAGCGCCGAGACGGGATTGCCGGGCAATCCGAAGACGAGGACATCTTTTCCCGCATGCCTCGTACAGCCGAAGACCAGCGGCCTGCCCGGCTTCACCAACACGCCCTCGATGCGCAGCTCGATTCCTTCGCGGCGCAGCGCATCCTTCACATAATCGCGCGATCCGACCGATACACCGCCGGTGATGCAGAGAAGATCGACGCCCCGATCGAGCGCGCCATTGATCGCCAAACGGATCTCCTGCAGTTCATCGCGCACGAGGCCGAACTCTTCGGCCTTCATGCCGAGCGCACGGCATGCAGCGGAGATGGCCGGCATGGTCGAAGCGCGGACCTGGTCCCTCACGGGCATACGCGAAGGATCGATCAGTTCGTCGCCGGTCGAAAAGATGCCGATACTGAGCGGAGCCATCACGCGCACCGATGTGCATCCGCAGGCCGCCGCCGCGGAAAGATGGCGCGGAGCAAGCAGGCATCCGGCCCGGAGCGCCGTCACGCCGCAGGCGCAGTCTTCGCCCCGATGGCGCACGTTCATTCCTCGAAGGAAGCGCGCGCCTTCTTTTAACCGTATCACGCCGCCCTGCCCTTTCGCATCCTCAAGAGGAATCACGGTATCGCAGGCATCGGGCATCATGCCGCCTGTCATGACAAGCGCCGCATCGCGGGGTCCGATCTCCACGGGCGCATAATTTCCGGCGGTGACTTCGCCTTTCACCTGCCATGCATCGGCGGTTTCATGGAATGAGACGGCATAGCCGTCGACCGCTGAATTCTCGAATGCCGGAAGATCGGTGTCGGGCGCAACGCGCTCTGCAAGCACACGGCCGCAGGCTTCGGAAAGCGGAACGGTTTCCGTTCCGATCTGAAGCGCGGCAACGGCGGCCGAGATCGTTTCTTGTGCCCGGACGAAGGAGACCATGTCCGTCTTCATGTTGCAACCAGCACCTGCGGCGCTGCCTGCCGGATCCTTGTCTCGATCCAGTGAAGCTGCCGGATGGTCTCCTTCATCGAGTCAAGACAGAATTCTTCCAGTTCCTTGTCGTGCAGGGCCTCGGAACCCTGTTTCAGGATTTCATAGGTCACGCGCGTCTCTGTGGCAAGAATATAGAGATCATGCAGATCGCGCAGGAGACCGATGCCGCCCTTCCGCAGTCCATGGAAGAGGCCCTTCTCCACGCGCTCGGGTTCGGTCTTCGCCCCGGTGCCATAGCGCTCGAGCAGGGGACGGAGATTGGTCAGGTGGACATCGGACCAGGACGCGATCTTCACGCATGTTTCCATGATATCCGGCTCCGCTTTGTGGCGCGATGCGACCTTCTGCAGGCTGTCGCGCAGCGTGGTTTCATTCCTCTCGATCAATTCCACATAATTGCCGATCAGCATCGTATGCACTCCTTTTTTTCCGGCGCATTCCTATTACGGCCGCTCGGGATGTCCCGCCACCGCCGACTTGACCGCATCGCCGATCGTTTCAAGGATATCTTTCTTTTCTTCGACTTCAAGCCGGTCCGGGTTCTCGTCGAGTTCGTCGCGTGTGATCTTGCGTATGCTGACGGCCGCATATTTGAAATACGGCTGCTTGCTCACGGGATCCCATTCGGTGATCGTCAACTCATTGGCCGCGCGCGGCCGTTCATCCCCGTCCCAATAGCCGTAATGGAACGGAATGAAGACCTCCCCTTTCGTGATCGCGCAGATGCGCGCCATCGCCTGGACCTTTCCGCGCCGTGAATGCACTTCCACCCAGTCGCCGTTGGTGATGCGCCAGGCGCGCGCATCCTCTTCGTTGATCTCGATATAGGCATCGGGCGCCGCTTCATTGAGTTCGGGAGCGCGTCCGGTCTTCGTGCGCGTGTGGAAATGATAGGCAAGCCGGCCCGTCGTGAGCAGCAGCGGATAGTCGGCATCGGGCTGCTCGAGCAGAGGATGATAATCGCTCGTGCGAAGCCAGGCCTTTCCTTTCGGATCGATCGCCGTGTACTCGCCGAGCGTCTCGAGCGCGCCCGTATCGAGATCGTGCCCGAACATCTCGCAGTCATCGAGGCCCGTCTGGAAAATGCCGTCCGTATATAATCGCTCCGTGCCCTCGGGATGTTCGCTGTTGCACGGCCACTGGATGCCGGATGCATTGGTGAGCTTCTGATACGTGATGCCGGTGTAATCGCAGGTCCGTCCGGCTGTGCAGCGCTTCCATGCTTCGAACGCCCCCTCGGCATCGGTCCATTGAATAAGCCGGTTGCCGTCCTTGTCGCGGAAATCCATGCGCCGCGCAAAGTCAAGGAAGATCTCGAGATCCGACTTCGCTTCTCCCGGCGGATCGATCGCCTTGAAGGAAATGTGCACCGTGCGGTCGGTGTTGGTGAATGTGCCTGTCTTCTCGCCCCAGATGGCCGCCGGAAGCACGACGTCGGCATGCTTTGCGGTTTCGGTCAGGAATGCATCCTGCACGATGACGAAGAGATCCTTCTTGCGCAGGATCGCGCGGATGCGCCCGAGGTCGGGAAGGGAGACGGCGGGATTGGTGCCGCTGATCCAGAGCATGCGTATCGATCCTTCCTCGCAGTAGCGGAAGATCTGCATCGCATGTGTCGGCGGAGCCCAGTGGGGAATGAGTCCCGGATCCACATTCCAGATGCGCGCGAGATCCTGCACGTGCTTCGGATTGTTGAAGTTCCGGAACGAGGGAAGCGCCCCGCTGCATCCGGTCTCGCGCGTATTCTGCGATGTGGGCTGGCCGTTCATCTGCATCACGGTCGATCCGGGCTTGCCGATGAAGCCGCGAATCAGGTTGATGTTGTTGACCTGGCAGGCCGATGCGGTGGCCTGCGGCGACTGATAGACGCCCTGCAGGCATGTCGAGACCAGCGACCGGGTCGATGAAAGGATGTCGGCCGCGGCGCGCAATTGTTCTTCGGGGACGCCCGAGAGTTCCTCAACGCGCCGGGGCGGATATTTTGCAGCGGTCTCTTTCAGTCTCTCGAAGCCGACCGTGTGCGCTTCGATGAAATCCATATCCGCCGCTCCGGCTTCGATCATCAGATTGATCAGGCCGTTCAGGACCGGAAGATTGGTGCCGCTTCTGGGCGCAAGATGGACCGTTGCCTTGGCGGCGCTGTGCGTGCGGCGCGGATCGATGACGATCAACTTCGGAGCGCGGGGTCCGGCAAGCCGGTCGAGGATGCGCGTCCACAGCACGGTCTGCGTATCGGCCATATTGTGCCCGACCATGAGGATGGCATCGGTCGTGTCGAAGTCGGTGAATGAGCCGGGCTGTCCGTCGGCGCCGAATGTCTCGATGAATGCAGAGGCCGATGTCGCCGTGCACAAGCGCGTGTTGCCGTCCATGTGCGGCGTCGAAAGTCCCGCCTTCCCGATCACGCCGAGCGTGTAATACTCTTCAAGAAACAGCTGGCCTGTGGTGTAGAAGCCGATCGTATTGCCCGTAAACTCCGCCACAAGCTTTTTTGCCTGCCTGGCGATGAGATCCATCGCCTCATCCCATGCGGCGCGCTCGAGCGCTCCGTTGCGCCGGATCAAGGGATGCGTCAGGCGGTCGGGACTGTGATTGGCGATCCATCCATGCATACCTTTGGGACCGAGCCGGCCCTTATTGACTCTGTCGCCGATGCGGCCGCGCACGCCGACAATGCGTCCGTCTTTCACGCCGATGTCAAGTCCGCAGTCGTTCGAGCACAAGACGCAGGCCGACTGCACCCAGCGCTCCGGCTCTTCCATCACGCGTTCGTCATACCGCGACGGCCATTCGCCGTCATAGGGAGTGCGCTCTCCCCAGATATCCTCGATACTGTTCCTCGTCTCATGCATCGCCGTCCCCTCCCGGTTATCGTGTACAAGGAATACAATATTCCCTCTCCAATGTCAAGAAGAAACACGCCGCAGATTATTAGAAGTTTCTAACTTGATTTTCAGCGCTTATCTCATTACATACACGCGTAATTCACATTCATCAATCAAAAAAAATGTCTGGAGGGAAGCATGAAGAAGCAAGGTATGACTGTGCTGGGGATTGCGGCATTTTTGCTCATGATGCTGGCTGTCGGATGCCAGGATCAGCCGTCCACCGCCCCGGATGGCATTTCGAACGCGGCGACGGCATCGTCACTGGCCAAAGGCGGCTTCGATGAATTCGGATACAACTATCAGGCACGGCTGTTCAACGGCATCGGAGATGGTTACGACCGCGTTCTGGATGGAAAAGTCGGCACCGATCCGAAGTATGCGAATGACAAGCTGGTCATGAAGTGGTCGAAGGCGTGGGATGATGCCCGATTCAACGGCGCCCCGTGGGGACCCGATGCGTGGGTGAGCAATGAATGGAACGGCAAAGTTCCCGGCGGAAGCGGCGAAACGGACCATGTGAAGATCGTGTGGGTCGGTCCCCTTCTCGAGAGCAGCCCGTACTGGCGTCCGGGAGGAGAGCCGATCTGGGGCGAGTTCGAGATCATCATGGAGCAGGGCCAATACGGCAGCGGACATGAATGGCTCGTGAAGGCCAATCCGGCCGGCTACGGCATCTACAAATGACGGAGTGAGGCAAGATAAAGCTCTTCCACTTTCTTTCTGGCCCATGGGGTGCGGCGCAGGAATTTCAGGCTCGACTGTATGCTCGGATTGTCGTTGAAACAGTTGATGCGGATGCGCCGCCCCATCTCCTTCCAGCCGTAGCGGGAGACGAGGCGGTCGAGCATCATTTCGAGCGTGACGCCGTGAAGCGGATTATTGGGCTGAGGTGTTGTCATCCTATCCTTTTTAAGTAAACTGCGTCTTACTTGGCCGGAGCCGGTTCAACAGCCGGAGCAGCCGAGGCCTCTTCTGCCGGCTTGTATTCCTTCGAGAAAAAAGTGTACATCGCCGGAATCACAAACAAGGTCAGCACCAGCGAGAAGAAGAGTCCGCCGATGACGACGATACCCATCGAGATGCGGCTCTTGGCGCTTCCGCCGAGCGCGAGCGCAATCGGGAGCGCGCCGAGCATCGTGGCGAGACTCGTCATGAGAATCGGGCGGAAGCGGGCCGCGGCCGCCGACTGCGCGGCTTCCATGAGCTTCATGCCCGTTTCCTTTTTCTGGTTGGCGAATTCGACGATCAGGATGCCGTTTTTTGTCACCAGTCCGATGAGCATGATGATGCCGATCTCGCTGAAGATGTTGAGCGTCTGACCTGTGAGCCACAGGGACAAGAGCGCGCCGGCCAGGGCCAGCGGCACCGTGAGCATGATCGTGAACGGATCGATGAAGCTTTCAAACTGGGCGGCCAAGACCAGATAAATCAGGATGAGCGCCAGGATGAAGGCGAAGATGATATTCGACGAGCTCTCGGCATAGTCGCGCGAGGGACCGCTCAGGCTCGTGGTGAACGTATCGTCGAGCACGCGCTTTGCGATGCGGTCCATCTCCTCGAGTCCGTCGCCGATGGTTTTTCCGGGAGCGAGCGCGGCCGAGACGGTCGCCGACTTGAAGCGGTTGAAGTGATAGAGCTGCGGCGGCGCGCTCAGCTCGCGCATCGTCACGAGATTATCCAACTGGATCAGCTGCCCGGTGTTGCTGCGCACATACAGCGACTTGAGATCGAGCGGTTCGTCGCGGTCGGCGCGGTTGACCTGTCCCATCACCGAATACTGGAAGCCGTTCATCTCGAAGTAGGAGAAGCGCTGTCCGCTGAAGGCGAGCTGCATGGTCTGGGCGATATCCATGACGGAGACGCCGAGGCTGCGCGCGCGGTCGCGGTCGATCGAGATATCGATCTGCGGCTTGTTGAATTTCAAATTGACGTCGGCGTTCTGAAACACGGGACTGCGGTTGACCTCTTCCATGAATTCCGGCACCTTTTGCCGGATCTTTGCGAAGTTCTGATTCTGCAGCACGTACTGCACCGGGAATCCGCCGCGTCCGCCGCCGACGGAGATGGTCTGATCCTGGAAGACGAACACGCGCGCTTCGTTCAGGCGCCGCGTGCGTGCGCTGATATAATCGGCGATCTGCTGCTGGGAGCGCTCGCGCTCCCACGGCTCGTTCAGCGTCATGCGAAGGAAGCCGGAATTGGCCGCGCCGCCCGATCCGCCGGGAGCGGTGAGGCTCAGAAGGACGCGCTTTTCCGGAATCGAATCGTTCACCATGCGCACGATGCGGTCCATGAAGGCGTCGGTATATTCGAACGATGCGCCTTCGGGGGCCGTGACAGACATGCGGATGTAGCTTCTGTCGTCGAGCGGCGCAAGTTCAGACTGAATAATCGCGCCGATGCCCGCAATCATCGCGACGGCCCCGCCGATGATCGCCACGGCCATCCAGCGCCGATGCATGAAGCGGGCCAGCAGATTTTCATACGCCGCATTCATCCTCGCAAAAAACGGCTCGGTGGCTTCATAGAATCGGCTGTGTTTGTGCTTCTTGCGGATGAGGCGCGCGTTGAGCATCGGGGTGAGCGAGAGCGAGACGAACGCCGAAATCATCACGGCTCCGGCGATCACGATGCCGAACTCGCGGAAGAGCCGACCCACGAAGCCCTGCATGAAGACGATCGGCAGAAAGACGGCCGCAAGCGTGATCGACGTCGAGATCACGACGAAGAAGATCTCCTTCGATCCCGCAAACGCCGCCTGCATCGGGGGCATCCCCTGCTCCACCTTCTTGAAGATGTTTTCGGTGACGACGATGCCGTCGTCGACCACAAGGCCCGTGGCAAGCACGATGGCCAGGAGCGTCAGCACGTTGATCGAGAAGCCCATCACGTACATGATGAAGAACGCGCCGATCAAGGAGACGGGAATGTCGATCAGGGGACGCACGGCGATCACCCAGTCGCGGAAAAACAGGAAGATGATGAGCACGACAAGCACGATTGCGATGAGTATCGTCTCCTGCACTTCGGACACCGAACGCTTGATGAAGCGCGTGTTGTCCATGCCGATTTCCATCGTGTAATCGGCCGGAAGGTCCCGCTTCAACTGCTCATAGCGCTTGTAGAACTCGTTGGCGATCTCCACGTAGTTCGAGCCCGGCTGCGGCACGATGCCCACGCCCACCATGGGCGTGCCCGACTGCTTGAGCATGGTCTCCTCATTCTCGGGCCCGAGATTGGCGTAGCCGACATCGCTGAAGCGGACGATGCGCGTGCCGTCGGACTTGACGATGAGGTTGTTGAAATCGTCGACCGTGCGGAGCCGGCCTTTCGTGTTGACCGTGAGTTCCGTCTTGTCGCCCTGCAGCTTGCCTGCCGGAAGCTCGACGCTTTCGCGCGTCAGGGCGTTCTTCACATCGATCGGCGAGAGGCCGTAGGCGGCAAGCTTTGCCGGATCCATCCACAATCGCATCGCATAGCGCTTCTGTCCCCAGATCTGCGTCGAGCTCACGCCGGGAATGGTCTGCAGGTTCTGCGCCACGACATTTTCGGCAAAGTCCGAGAGCTCCAGCAGATTCTTCGTCTGGCTCTGTATCATCACCTGGAGGATCGCATCGGAGTTCGCGTCGCTTTTGGTCACCACCGGCGGCGCATCGATATCCTGCGGGAGCGCGCGTGCCGCGCCCGAGACCTTGTCGCGCACGTCGTTGGCCGCCGCCTCAAGATTCGATTCAAGATTGAATTCGACCGTGATGTTGCTCACGCCCTGGCTCGAGCTCGAGGAAATGTTCCGGACGCCGTCGATGCCGTTGATCGCTTTTTCGAGCGGCTCGGTGATCTGCGATTCCATGACGTCGGCGCTGGCGCCGGCGTAGTTCGTGCGGACCGAGATGATCGGGGGGTCGATCGCGGGATACTCGCGCACGCCCAGGAATTTGAAACTGATCACGCCGAAGAGCACGATCATCACCGACATGACGATCGAGAGCACCGGGCGCTTGATGCTG
>JBLMZA010000010.1:0-6539 GCA_050258555.1 Acidobacteriota bacterium
GACCTCTTCGGCATGGACGTCGAGGGCACACGGCAATGGAAGATCGCCGAGGATGTCGTTTCATGGGATTGGGGGCCCGCACTGACGACCGCCGTCAACGGAAACGATGGATCGTTGGGTCAGGTGAAGGAGTTTGCCTTGCTGCCTAATTATCCCAATCCGTTCAATCCTTCCACAACGATTCGCTACATGCTTCCGGCTGCCGCATATGTCACGCTGAAAATCTTCGATGTACTGGGCCGCGAGATCGCCGCACCCGTTAATGCACATCAAGGAGCCGGAAGCCATACGGTCACGTTCGATCCGCAGTTGTACAAGCACGGCTCTGCGAGCGGCGTCTACCTCTATCGATTGACGGCGCACGCAGAGGGCCATGGGATGTTCTCGGCGACAAGGAAAATGGTGTTCGTGAGATAGCGATACGGAATCGGTTCTCAGACTCCGACGGTCAGAAAGCGCTCCTTCGGCGTCATGGAAATTCCGCAGCGTGCCGGCGCTTCACCGTCGTATGTATTGCCGCATGTCTGGCACACCATATATTTTGACGGAAGAGCTTGTTCTTTCGCCGCCTTCAGCTGATCGGCTGCATTTCGATATAACGCCAGATGTTTTTTCTCCGTCTGGTAGGCATAGTTTAACGAGATCAAAGCGAGGTTCGTCCCTTCTGCCTGCGCCTGTTTGATGAACTCGGGATACATCGTCGAGATCTCGTAGGCTTCGCCCTTCGCCGCATCCTCTACATTTTCTTTGGTCGACTTCACGGTGAACTCGGGCTTGAACTCCTCCATCACGGCGCCCATCTGCTCGAGCACCGCACGATGATTCATTGCATGGATCATCTCGGCCTTCGATGCCGCTTCAAACAGGAGGGCGATCTTCGCATAGCCTTCCTTCTTCGCCTTTTCAGCGTACGCGGCATATTTCGCACTCGCCGTTGTCTCGCCCTTTATGGCGACTTTGATATTGGTAATGGTCTTTGTCTGCTCTTTGGCCGAACCCGCCGCCGCGAACACGAAGAGTGCAAGAAGCGCATAGATGAACGTTCTGGTCTTCATGGTGATCCCCTTTCTCATGATAGTTGGAAAATTGTGATCCGGTGTATCGTGAGTTCAAGATACAATCACACGACTTAATCCATGCTAAAGTCAGGCTTAAAATTGGCTTAATTGCACAGCACTTTTGTCAGGCAAGATAATCGTCAAACGAATCGGGATCTTCCAGCGGTTCCAGATGAATAAAAATCTCCGCATCCACGAACAACACCTTAATTTTATCCTCAATCCGCTTTGTCATATCGTGGCCGCGGCTGATTGTCCAGTATCCCGGCAGGAGAAGATGGAAGGAGATAAAGTTTTTGGAAGCCGAGGTTCTCGTATAGAGCGAATGATATTTCAAGCCAGGGGCGCAGTGCTCATCGAGGATCGATGATAGTTTCAGCAGATCCTCACTCGGCATCGCCGTATCCATCAAGCCGGAGATTGAACGCGTTATGAGCTGCATGCCGGTGAAAATGATATTGAATGCGACGACGATTGCAATGAGAGGATCGAGAACGATCCACCCTGTCACATTCACCAGCACCAGCGCCAGAAGAACGCCTGCCGTGGTCCACACGTCCGTCAGCAAATGTTTGCCATCGGCTTCCAAAATGATCGAGTGATATTGCTTCCCCGCCTTCAGAAGGAGCAGGCCGACAATCAGATTGATGACGGACGCCGCGCCCGAAACCAGCAATCCCGTGCCCAGCTCTTCGAGCGGCTGCGGCC
The DNA here is from genome assembly GCA_050258555.1 of Acidobacteriota bacterium. Classification (GTDB taxonomy): domain Bacteria; phylum Bacteroidota; class Ignavibacteria; order UBA10030; family UBA8401; genus CAISDA01. The sequence continues at coordinate 1,767 of JBLMZA010000010.1, forward strand.
GAAGGAACCGCTCGATTGCGGCGACGCCGATCGCAATTGCGGCAAGCAGGATGAGTATGCCTTCCGTCATGCTCGAAAAATATTCGGCCTTATGGTGGCCGAATGGATGTTTTCTGTCCGGAGCCGACATTGCGATATACAGCATCATGAGCGCCATCACACCGGCTGCAAGGTTGATCAACGATTCGATGGCGTCCGAAAACAGGCCGACTGATCCTGTGATAACATATGCCGCCGATTTCAATGCCATCGTCGCCACCGAGGCGGCGATCGACATCCACACAAAATTCAGCGGTCTCTTCTTTTTTTCCGGGACCATACTTTCTCCTCCATAATGATTGGTGCGAATTGACGGAACGGTCCTACGGAAAAACAATCGTGAAGGTTGTTCCATGCGAGGGCGTGCTGCTGACTGATATTTCGATATTCTGGAGGTCGGCGAGCCGTTTGACGATTGCGAGTCCGATGCCTTTCCCCGAAATATGGGATGTGCGCGACTCGTCGACGCGATAGAAGCGGTCAAAGATTTTTTCGAGCTGCTCATGGGGAATACCGATTCCATGGTCGGCCATGGAGCAGGTAACTGCGCCGGAGACATGGCGGACCTCCACATCGATCGACTCGTGGTCGGGCGAATATTTGATCGCGTTCGAAAGGATGTTGTCGAAAATGATATTCATCATCGAGCCGTCGGCGCGTACCGAAAAATGGTCCGCGGAAGACAGGCGGAGCGTGATATTTTTCTTTTGCGCGGCCGCCGACAAACGCTGAAATGACTCATGGATCATTGCACAGAGGTCAATCTCCACTGAAGACGGTGTCAACGCGCCGCTTTCAAAGCGGGCGAGCTCCAATAACTGCTCGACCAGCTGCGACATGCGGTCGACTTCGCCGATCACATAACGGATCTTCTGCTCATACTGTTCCCGCTCCCGCGGCTTGCGTATCAGCACTTCCAGCGTGCCCTTGATGACGGACAACGGCGTGCGCAATTCATGCGACGCATCGGACGTGAATTGTTTCTCGCGAAGCACGACATCCTGCAGACGGTCCAGAAGGGCGTTGACCGTCTGCGCGAGCGTGTAGAGCACATCTCTGTTCACCGGCAGTTCGATCCTGGCGGTGAGATTCTCCTTCGAGATCTTTTCGGCCGTCGTGATGACCGCGTTGATCGGCGAGAGCGACCGGCCGGCAATGAACCGCGAAATGAAGAACAGCCCGAATAGCACGATCGGATATCCGATGAGCAGCGTGTGCCGGAGATTATTCAGGAGCAGGATGGACTCCCGTTGCGGATTCGCGATGAGCAAATAGGCGAGAATGCGGCCCGTGGGATTCGTGACGGGAAGCTGCATCTGCCGGATGGATGTGCCCGAGAGCAGCGCGTCGAAATATGTCCGCTTCTTGATGCCCGCGTTGAATGTCAGGGTTCCGCCGCGCAGGTTCGGCGTCTTCTTCATCACCCTTCCGGCAGTATCGACAATTTCGATGAACGTCGGATTGACCTCGATCTGCGCATGCTCCTTTTCCGCCCATTCATCGGGATTGGTAAACATGACGGCGTTATCAAGCACGACGATGGATGAATACACTTCCTGCATCTCGGCATCGAGATCGGCATCGAGGTGTGCGGTGACGGTCTTTTCGGTGACAATGTAGAGCAGGAAAAATAATGCGGCGATGAGCAGCGCTGTCACCAGGATGTACGTGAGGGCTATTCTGTCCTGCAGATTCGGTTCTTTCATTCTTCACGGGCCACGTAGCCCACTCCGCGTATCGTGTGAATGTACGTCTTTCCGCCGTCCGCCTGCAGCTTTTTGCGCAGCGCATTGATATAGACATCGATCACCGATGTATCCGCATCGAAATGAATGTCCCATACATGCTCAATGATGCGCGTGCGCGTGCACACCTTGTTCTTGTTCCGGAGCAGAAACTCCAGAAGGGCAAATTCTTTCTGGGTAAATGACAGATCGCGGCCGTTTTTCCGCACGGAGTGCGAGAGCAGATCCATCTCGATGTCGCCGATGCTCAACGACGAGTCCCCGCCTCCGGCCGATCGCAGCTGGACGTGCACCCGGGCAAGCAATTCCTCGAAGGCGAACGGTTTTTTGATATAGTCGTTGGCGCCGGTTTCCAATCCGAAGACCGTATCCTCCACCGTATCCTTGGCCGTCAGAAACACGATCGGAACGCCGCATGCGTGTCTGATCTGCCTGCACACTTCAATGCCGCTGAGGCCGGGCAGCATCCAGTCCAGCAGCACCACATCGTATTCGTTGACGAGCGCCAGAGCGAGGCCCTTCTTTCCGTCGGCCGCCACATCGACGGCAAATCCCTCTTCCTCCAGGCCCTCGCGGAGAAAATTCGCGATTCCCGATTCGTCTTCAATAACGAGTATTCTCATGCCGGATCAATCCATATCACGCTTTGGAGCCTCGGTCCCGGCAGACGATGAGTCTGCGGGAAATGTATCGAGGCCCAGATTCAATTGAACGCCTGCAGCATGCTTATAGACCAGCTCGCCGCCGTAAAATCCGGTGCGGCCCACGGAAAGGACGGCGGAAAGGAACAATGCATAGGCCGCCGCTTTGTACACGCCGGTATATTTTTTGAAAACGGCGGTTGCGATCCGCACGGCGGCCGCGGCCAAGGCGAGCCACAATGTGAGTTCGGCGGCGCCCTCATGCGTCTCGAGAGCCGCTTTGAGCGAGCCGAGTTCCGTGATGCCGTCGCCGGCATTCTGCCCTGTCAGGTATGCGGCTGCAACGCCCGCCGCACCCAACAGCAGCAGATAGAATCCGGCGGTACTGAAAAATTCCTTTTTGACCGCCAGTGCGACGGTTTCCGATAAAAATCCGACGATGAGCAACGCGATCGGAAAATGAACGAGCATGGGATGGATATGAGTTAACTCGGGCATGGCACAATCTCCTTCCTGGATGATTTTTCCTGAAAGATACTCTCCGTTGCATTAAGCGGGACTAAAGCCCCCCTTAAAATTCGCTTAAATCCTGCCCGTTCGAAACCACCAGATCTCAGCACATAGTATATATTTTCGCGCCCACTTTCAATACGGCCTCGGCGGTCCGGAACTAATTCCCCCTGCTCATTGGTTCTTGAACGTACAATTCCAACACCTGCAGCTGCATTCACCATCCTTCCCGCCAGGCCGATCATCCGCTGACTTCAAACCATTGCAAAGGGGGAAGTCATGAAAAAAGAATTTTCTACGGTCATTACGAAGGCGATGAAAGCGCCTTTCATGCTGCTTGCAATCATGGCGGCATCGTTATGCGCACAAGTGCCCGTGAACCTGCCCGGCACCATCGCGTATTTTCGCGTCGTCGGTACAACGCAAACCGATCCGGGCATTTCAGAACTCCATCTTATCGATCCCAATGGAACCAATGACCGCATAATTTTCAGGACGCCGCGCGGGCTGACGACAATTTACCCCGTTCCACTATGGCGTCCGGATGGACGCGAAATTGCATTCGCAAGCGCCCATGAAAAGGAGTGTTCGGCATTCGACTCGGATGTTTATGCCATCCAACCGGACGGTTCCGGATTGCGGCGCATCACCAACGCTCCCATGGGTGAAGAGCTCGCCCGGTTGCCCAAAGGCTCGGTCACCGTCACCGTGGAGAATCTGATTTCCAACGCTTCCATCTTTTTTGTGTATGTGGAAGGAGCAACGAACTTGAAACAAGTCCTGATCGCCCCCGGCGCCAGTGCGACTGTCACGGTCGGCAATGTGGCCGAGCTTGGGCGGCTGCAATACGTTTTCGTCAAAGGCGGTTTGGGAACATGGATCTTCCCGCAGGCATACGCCGATGTGATACCGGGACAGACCGTCGCGGCATCTAATCCGGTGCAAATCACAAGCGGCTATGGTCCCTTCAATTATAAAATCAACTATTTCACATGGAAAAGCGACGGCAGCGAAATTGCCTATCTGGTCGAGGCGGGAGCCTTGGAATTTCTGCCGGCCCATCCCGCCAACGGACAGCGCGGACAAAATTTATTCACGGGCAATACCGGGTTGGTGAATGGCAGTCTCTGCTGGCTGCCTGGCGGTGAGGAGTTTCTCTATTACAGCATTCTTGCCGCTCCCGAGGGAATTTACTGCGGCGCAAAAGGAACTGATGTCGCCACGCATCCCTTGGTGGTTGCGACGGATTTTGTTTCCAATATCAGCATGCTTCCCGATGGATCGGGCTTTCTCTATGCCATTCAACATTTCGGATATGCCGCCAATGAAATCGTCAAATTTGATTTTGCGAGCAAGCAAACGACCGTGCTTGTTGGCGGCAGTCTCCATTTGAGCGGTGTGGCCGTGTCGCCCGATGGTCATTATATCGCTTTTGCCGACCGTGCCGATGCAAACGTGCCGTTTGATTTGTACGGCATGGCTATCGAGGGAAGCCAGCAATGGAAGATTGCCGAGGATGTCGTGTCATGGGATTGGGGCACAGAGTCGCCGACCGCCGTCGAAGGTGCTAGTAAGCCTTTCGTACTCGTGAAGGATTTTTCGCTGCTGCCCAATTATCCCAATCCGTTCAATCCTTCCACGACGATTCGCTACGTGCTTCCGGCTGCCGCATATGTCACGCTGAAAATCTTCGATGTGCTCGGGCGCGAGATCGCCGCACCCGTTAATGCACATCAAGGAGCCGGAAGCCACACGGTCACATTCGATCCGCAGTTATACAAGCACGGCTCTGCGAGCGGCGTCTATCTCTATCGATTGACGGCGCACGCAGAGGGCCA
>JBLMZA010000011.1:0-36629 GCA_050258555.1 Acidobacteriota bacterium
TATCTGAGCGGCATTCCCGTCTTCACGCCCGAAGAAGCCGGGCGCAACCGCCGGGATTTCGATTCCATCCTTTCACAATTCACCGCGCAGGGCAAGGACAGTTATGCGATCGACCGGTATCACGACCGCATCGCCTCGCTCTATGATCTGGCCCGGCATCCGGCGCTGGTCGGCGTCGTGCGCGATCTACTGGGACCGAATGTCGTGTGCTGGGCGACGCATTACTTCTGCAAGATGCCCGGAGACGGCAAGGCCGTCTCGTGGCACCAGGACTGTTCCTATTGGCCGCTCACGCCCTCGAAGACGATCACCGTCTGGCTGGCGATCGACGATGTGGACGAGGAAAACGGCTGCATGCGCGTCATTCCGGGATCGCATCTGCACGGGCACTTGAAATTCCGCGAGAGCGATCCCTCGGAGCACAACGTGCTCACGCAGACGGTGGATGATCCATACAAGTACGGCGAAAAGGAAGCGCTCATCGAATTGAAGGCGGGCGAAGTCTCCATACACAGCGACCTGCTGCTGCACGGCTCGCTTCCCAACACTTCGGATCGCAGGCGCTGCGGACTCACGCTGCGCTACTGTCCGGTCGACGTGCGCACCTATTGGGGATGGAACGAGAAGGGCATCCTCGTGAGCGGCGAAGATGCGACAGGCCACTGGAAGGGCCTGGCGCGCCCCCGTTAAATCACCTCGATGCCCTGCATCGCGCAGAGTTCGATGGCGAGCTCGCGGAGTTTGAATTTCTGTATCTTCCCGCTGCCGGTCAGGGGATACTCGTCGACGAAAAAGATGTAGCGCGGTATCTTGTAGCGCGCGATCTTGCCCTTGCAAAAATCCTTCACGTCTTCGGGTGCGAGATCGGCGCCCGAAGAGGGGATGATGAATGCCGCCACATCTTCGCCGTAGCGCGGCGAGGCGATCGCCACAATCTGCACATCCTTCACGCCGGACATATGATAGAGGAACTCTTCGATTTCGCGCGGGGAGATGTTTTCGCCCCCGCGTATGATCATATCCTTGATGCGCCCGGTGATGCGGTAATTGCCGTCCGCATCCTTCACGCCGAGATCGCCCGAGTGCAGAAAACCGTCGGCATCGATGACGGAGGCGGTCGCCTCGGGATTTTTGTAATAGCCTTTCATCACGTTGTAGCCCCGGCAGCACATCTCTCCCTGCACGCCGTCTTCGCAGCGCTCGCCTGTCGAGGGATCGATCACGGCGACTTCGGTGAATTCGAACTCGCGTCCGACCGTGGTGCAGCGCACATCGAACGAGTCGTCGATTCTGGTCTGCGTCATGCCGGGCGAGGTTTCGGTCAGGCCGTAGACGCTCGTGACATCCATGAACATCTTCTCATTGACCCGACGCATGAGCTCGATCGGGCACAGGGCGCCGGCCATGATGCCCGTGCGCAGCGACGAGAGATCGAACATGTCGAACATGGGGTGGTTCAATTCGGCGATGAACATCGTCGGCACGCCGTAGAGCGCCGTGCAGCGTTCCTTGTGTATGGAGGCGAGCGTGACCAGCGGATCGAACTTTTCGACCATCACCTGCGTGCAGCCGTGCGTGAGGCAGTTCATCGTCGCCAGCACGACGCCGAAGCAGTGGAAAAGCGGCACGCAGACGCAGAGCTTGTCGTCCTGCGTGAACCCCATATGCTCGCCGGTCAGGTAGCCGTTATTGGCGATGTTGTGGTGCGAGAGCATCACGCCCTTCGGAAATCCCGTCGTGCCGGAGGTGTATTGCATGTTGACGACATCATGCGTGTCGACCGAATGCCGGAGTTTTTGATACTCCTCCTCCCCCTGATTGCTTCCCAGCAGCAGAATCTCCGCCGTGTTGTACATGCCGCGGTGTTTTTCCTGTCCGATGTAGACGACATTCTTCAATCGGGGAAAGCGCGCGCTCTGCATGCGGCCGCGCTGCGTCGTCTTCAGTTCCGGCACGAGCGAATAGACCATCTCCACGTAATCGCTTCCGGCGATGCCGTCGGTGATGCAGAGCGTGTGCATATCGGAATTTTCCACGACGAAGGCGAGCTCGCTTTCCTTGTAGTTCGTGTTGACGGTCACGGCCACAGCGCCGAGCTTTGCCGTCGCATAGAGGAATGTGAGCCAGTCGGGCACGTTCTGCGCCCAGATGCCGACATGCGAGCCCTTTTCGACACCGATCGAGAGAAGGCCTTTGGCCATCGCATCCACGCGGCGATTGAAGGCGGACCAGGTGAAGCGGAGGTTGCGGTCGGAATAGACGATGTATTCTTTGTCCGGGGCGACGAAGGCCCAGTATTCGAGCCAGTCGCCCAGTGTGCGATCCGAGAGATTCATGAGGTTGAATGCAATGTGTCGGGGCCGGTGCGCGGCGCCGCGATCAGATGGGAGTGTAGAGCACGGCCACGATTTTGGCCGGTTCGCCGTTGAGCGCGCTCACCAGATGGTCCACGATGGAATCATAATAAATGCTGTCGCCTGCATGCAGCACATGAATTTCCCTGCCGTAATTGATCTTGATCGCTCCTTCCAGGACGTAGATGAATTCCTCCCCTTCATGGGATGAAAGGATGGGCTCATGCGCCATTGCGGGCTTGATCTCGACGACGAAGGGTTCGACATGCCTTCCCGTCTTGCTTGCCGCCAGCGGGAAAAAGTCCAGGTGGGAATTGGTGGTGGAAACCTGGCTCGAAAATTTCGCCGCGGTGCGGCGTTCCGCTTCACGCGTGATGACGGGGCCGAGTTCTTCGCTGTCGTCAAGGAAGGTTCCAAGGCGCACGCCCAAAGCGCGCGCGATCTTCAACAAGGGAGCAAGGGAGGGAACCGTGTCGCTGGTTTCGATCTGCGTGATCTGTCCGGTGCTGAGGCCGGTGCGCTCGGAGAGTTCTTCAAGCGAAATATGTTTATCGTCGCGCATGGTGCGGATCTTAGCGCCCACCATGCGCGACGTCGTGTGTTGTGTGGTCATGAGAAAGTGTGACTGTTCGTTCAGTTGCGCGAGCGATCGCGATAGAGCGCCACGAGCGCCGCTCCGATGGCCTGCGAAAGGTCGCCGAGCGCGGCAGGAAGCACCGTGACGCGTCCGCGCTGCGGTTTCCACAGCAGGGGTTCCATCGCATCGCGCACGATCTTCAGATAGCGGCTGCGGAATTCTTCGGTCGTCGATTCGGGATCCATCAACCCGCCGCCGATGACGACATATTCGGCGTCGAAGGCCATGGTGAGATTGGCGGCATGGATGCCCATCACCTTTGCCTGGAAGTCGAAGATCTCGATTGCGAGCGCGTCGCCTTGTTGGGCGCGCGTGCGGAGGCTGAGCGCTTTTTCCTTCGGGCTCAGGGGTGATGTGGCCAGTTCATGTTCCGGATATTTTTCGAGCATTGCCGAGAGCAGGTGCGGCAGTCCGGAGATTGTCGTATAGGCTTCGACGCAGCCCCAGGTGCGTCCGCATCCGCAAGGGAGCGCCTTCATATCGAGCAGATGCAGCGGCGCCGGCATGTGTCCGGCTTCCATGCCGTTGAGTGTGTCGCCGTCCAGGGGCAGGCCGTTCGCATCGATGAAGGCCGTGCCGAGTCCCGAGCCGGGAGCGAGCATGATGACGGTGCTTTTTTTCGAGCCGCGCGCATGCGCCGCTTCGGCCACGCCGCCGTAGTTGCCGTCGTTGCCCACGACCAGGGGCACGGCGCGGCCTGCCCGCTCGGAAAGCGCGGTGCTGTAGGCCGTATAGAAATCCCATCCTTCGAAGCTTGCCGGCAGGTTCGGCGTGCGATCCATGACGCCGTATTTCTTATAGGGTCCCGGGATGGCCAGACCGACGCCTTCGACCTGATCCCAGACGAGGTTGTTTCGTTTCAGATATTCTTCGACGCCTTCCATCCATCCCTTGACGACGGCTTCCGTGCCCGCTTCCGAGTTGGTCCATTGCTGGGCGAGTTTTGTGGAGATGGTCGAGCCGTCTTCCCACACGCCGCCGGTTTTTGATGATGTCGCGCCGCTGTCTGTGCCGAGATACACTTTCCGCATTCCGCTCATAGATGCACACCCTGATAGAAAAAAGTGAATGATAAGGAGGTCCTTGGTGAAAACAGGAGACCGCAATATCGCATTAATTATGTGAAAAAATCAAGGGCTGAATCGGCGCGTCCGCATTTGGGGCTTGCTTTTGTGACAAATGCATGCGATATTCCTTCCGCATACTGTATACAAAGCTGGTTGCACCGTCGGATGAATTGATCTTCCGAATACTACCGGGTGCGCGGATGACCACGGCTCCTTATTCTGGCTCCTTCGCCGCCCTTGATTCATCAATTACCCTATCTTCACCACAAAGGCGGGTCTTCCAATGTCTCACACCTTCCGATTTACATCAGCAATCATCGGCACCATGATGGCGCTTCTTCTGAGCGGATGCTCGGAAGAGCCCACAAAAACCTTCTGGAATCCGGCGGCATCATCATTGCCGGCTCCCAACATTCAATCGGTCACGCCGGCCAATACCGCCGTTGCGGGCATCGATACGATCACGATCAGGGGCACGGGCTTTTCGACCAAGCTCGCTGAAAACTATGTTGTCTTCAACTCCCAGCCCGCGCAGGTGGTCTCTGCCACGCCGACCGAGATCAGAATTGTCGCGCCGCTTCTGGTGAGCGACAGCGTCGTGATCAGGGCGGCGGTGCAGGGCGCCTTCGACTTTTCGAACAAGATGGCGTATCAGCTGAAGCCGGCCGTGGCCGTCTTCGGCAATCTCTCCTCGGCTGTGGGGTCGGTGGAAACATCGACGTCGCTGACGACCGATAAGGACGGCAGCGTCTATACGGGCTACTCGCTCAACGGTCTGGAAGCCGGCGTGCTCAAGTTCAGCTCCACAGGCACACGCACCGTCTTCGCTCCGAAAGTAGGCGGCGACTTGACGGGCATGAAGATCGGTCCGGGCGGATACCTCTTTGCCACACGCAATATCCGCGCCGTCTACCGCTTCGCGCTTCAAGGAGGCGCAGCGCCGGCTGCATGGGCGCAGGTCGTGGGCGCTTCGTTCACCGATCTGGATTTCGATCAGAGCGGAAACCTGTGGGCCGGCGGCAACAACACGAACATCTACCGGTTCGCTCAGGACAAGTCGGTCACGCCCTTTGCCTTCACCGGCAACATTCACTCGATGCGCATCTATGCGGGCTATCTGTATTTCGCGGCGAAGACCGATGCGGGCGAGAAGATCTGGCGCGCTCAAATCACTGCAAGCGGACTCGGAACGCCCGAGCTCTATTTCGATTTCGCCTCGGTGCGTCCGCAGAATATTCCGCAAGCCATCACGTTCTCTGCGGACGGCGATCTCTACATCGGCATGAATTCGGAAGAGGGCATCATGGTCGTCTCGCCTTCCAAGACATACGTGACGCCGCTGTCGGTCTACAAGAAGCTCTTCGGCAAGGGCGTGAAATCGATGGCCTGGGGCACAGGCGGCATCATCTACTGCTCGACGGTGGACGGCGTGCTGCTGAAGATCAATGTGACGGGAAAAACGAGCGCTCCGTATTACGGCGCAACGTTATGACACAAAGAGCATGAACGAATAATTACAATTTTTTATCAGACTAATCGAAAGGTGACATCGTGTTCCCAAGACTAAGAAGTCACTTAGCAGCCATCACGCATATCCGCTCGGTCTCCGCGGCCCTTGTGATGTGTCTTGCTTACAGCTTCCTTCTTCAGCCGGCGTATTCGCAGCAGAAGCTCGGACAGTCGGGCCTCCAGTTCCTCAGTGTCGGCATCGATGCCCGCGCCACCGGCATGGGCGAAGCCTTCACGACGATGCGGGGCTCGTCGGCTTCACTGTTCTACAATCCCGCCGGCATCGCCGAAATTTCCTCGCTTGATATCGCCGGAAGCCAGATGAAATGGATCGCCGACATCAAATACATCGCGGGAACGGCGGCGTTCGCTCCCTTCAGCGGCGACTACGGCGTGATCGGGTTGAGCTTCATGACCGTCGATTACGGCGAGTTCAACTTCACGCGCGTGGCGCAGAACGAGCAGGGATATGAGGACATCCTGGGCGCCGAAAAGCCGACGGCCTTCATGGCCGGACTCGCCTACGGCCGCGCGCTCTCGGACAAGTTCTCGATCGGCGGCCAGGTGAAGCTTGCCTACCAGAACCTCGGCAAAAGCATCGTGCCGGTCTACACGAAGATCGTCGTCGATTCCTCGAAGGTGAGGACCGACACGGCGATGGTCGAGCGCGACTACTCGCTCAACGTGCTGGCGTTCGATTTCGGAACGATCTACAAGACGGGACTCAAGAGCCTCGCCTTCGGCATGTCGATCTCGAACTTCTCGCGCGAAGTGCGCTATGAGCGCGAGAGCTTCCAATTGCCCTTGACATTCAAGATCGGCATTTCGATGGACCTGATGGACTTTGTGCCGGGAGCCAGAGAGAATCATTCGCTCTACGTGTCGCTCGATGCGGTGCATCCGCGCTCGTATTACGAATACCTGAATCTCGGCGCCGAATACACGTTCATGAACACGATCGTTCTGCGCGGCGGATACGTCACGCACCACGATGAGTACGATCTCACCGCCGGCGTCGGCGTGCGCAAGTTCGGACTTGCCGTTGATTATTCCTATATGCCTCAGACAGCCTTAAATGCCATTCACAGAATCTCGGTGCGGTATTCTCTCTAAGCTCGACGAGCCGGATTCGCCAAAAACGTGAATATGAAAATTTTTGACAGGAGTGTTACCATGAGGAAAGTGATAGTTCTAATGTCTCTACTGGCGGCATATTTCTCCGCTTCCGTGTTTGCAGGCACGGGCGGAAAAATTGCAGGACATGTGGTCGATAACGACACGGGCCAGCCGCTGGTCGGCGTGGTCGTCATGATCACGGGCACCACCATGGGCGCCTCGACCGACATCGAGGGCACCTATTCCATCCTGAATGTTCCGCCGGGCACATACAGCCTCCGCTTCAGCATGATCGGCTATACGCCGGTGGTGGTCGAAGGCGCGCGCGTCGAGATCGATCTGACCAACACGGTCAACGTCCGGCTGAAGCCCTCGACGGTGGAAATGGAAGCGGTCGTCGTGAATGCGGAGCATCCGGTCGTGACGAAGGACATTTCGTCGAGCCAGTTCGATGTCCGGCCGGTCGCCGTCGAAGCGATGCCGATTCAGACGATCACCGAAGCCCTGACGCTCCATGCGGGCATCGAGCAGGGCGCCGACGGCATCGTCATCCGCGGCGGCGGCACCAACGAGGTGAGCTTCGTCGTCGACGGATTCGCGTTGAACGATTCGCGCACGAATATTCCCTATTCGGCCGTCAGCCTTGCGGCCACGCAGGAAGTGCAGGTATTGACCGGCGGCTTCAACGCCGAATACGGCAACGTCCGTTCGGGCGTCGTCAATGTGATCACGAAGGACGGCGACAAGAGCAGCTATTCGGGCATGGTCAATGTCGGCTACCGGCCTGCGGCGCCGAAGCATTTCGGCATCTCGCTCTATGATCCCAATTCCTACTACAACCGGCCGTATACCGATCCGGCCGTGATGTGGACCGGCACGAAAAACGGCGCATGGGATCTTGCCACGCAGAACTCCTTTCCGTACTTCCAGGGGTGGAACGCCGTGTCGAAGGCCACGCTGGAAGACAAGGACCCGAACAACGACCTGACGCCCGAAGGCGCCAAGCGCCTCTGGGACTGGCAGCGCCGGCGCGTGGGCGACATACAGAAGCCGGATTATTCACTCGACGCCGCATTCGGCGGTCCTGTTCCCGTCGTCGGCCCGATGCTCGGCAATCTCCGGTTCTATGTGTCGTATTTCAACGAGCGCGACATGTTCGTCTATCCGCTCTCGCGCGACGCCTTCACCGATAACCATACGATGCTGAAACTGACGTCGGATCTCGGTCCGGGCATGAAGCTCACCGTGATGGGACTCTACGGCGAGCAGCATTCGGTCTCTCCCTACGACTGGACGACGGCGCCCACGGGCTACATGCTTCGCAGCCAGTCGGAAATCGCCGATCTCCTGAGCAGCTCGGACGGCATGAATGCGCTCTATATGCCGGAACGCTACAGCCCGAGCTCGGTCTTCCGCAACACGATCGGCGCGACACTGACGCACATGCTTTCGCCGACCACGTTCTATGAAGTGTTCGTGCAGCGCAATCAGAGCCGCTACAGCACATACCAGGCGCCGATGCGCGACACATCGAAGATCTATTCGCCGGTCTCGGGCATCTTCGTCGATGAGGCTCCCTACGGCTACTGGGGCTATTCGACCGGCGCCATCGACGGCGTGATGAGCACGGGCGGATGGATGAACCTCGGCCGCGACAAGAGTGTCAACTCCGATCTCTCCGTCCGATTGAGCCTCACCAGCCAGCTCGACAAATACAACCAGGTGAAGGCCGGCTTCCAGTACACCTATGAGGATCTCGATATCAACTCCGGCACATACAGCCCCTCGATGTCGACCTGGACGCGCTCGATGATCTATCATGTCTATCCGTACCGCATGGCGGGCTATGTGCAGGACAAGCTCGAGTACGAAGGCTTCATCGCCAATCTGGGCGTCCGCCTCGATTACTCGAACCCGAACTCCGACTATTTCGATCTCGGCCAGTTCGATCCGCTCTACGGGCAGGGACTGGGCAATTCGATCGAGAAGAATGCAACGAAGCAGAAGGCCGAATCGGAATTTTATGTGAGTCCGCGTCTGGGCATTTCGCATCCGATCACGGAGAATTCGAAGCTGTATTTCAACTACGGACACTTCCTTTCCGAGCCTTCCTCGACATACCGCTTCCGGCTGCAGAGGGAATCGAACGGCGTCGTGACATACATCGGCAACCCGAACATGAAGCTCGAAAAAACGGTCGCCTACGAACTGGGCTTCGAGCAGAACGCGTTCGACATGTTCCTCATCAATGTCGCGGCCTACTACAAGGATGTGACCAACCAGCCGGGCTGGATCTATTATCAGAACATCAACACCTCGGTGCATTATTACAAGGCGTCGAACAACAACTACGCCGATATCCGCGGATTCGAAGCCACGCTCACCAAGGTCAGCGGAGACTGGGTGAGCGGCTTCATCAACTACACGTATGATGTGGGCACATCGGGCTATTTCGATCTGACGTCGTACTATCAGGACGTCAACAAGCAGCGCAGCTATCTCCAGCAGAATCCGTACCAGTCGAAGCCGCATCCGCAGCCGTATGCGCGCGCGAACGTCGTCTTCCGCACGCCCGACACATTCGGCCCGATGGTCATGGACAGCTACCTGCTCGGCGGCTGGAGCCTGAACGTGCTGGCAAGCTGGCGCGCGGGAAGCTACGCCACATACAATCCGAACTCGATTCCGGGCGTCGTCGACAACGTGCAGTGGCGGGACAACTACAATGTCGATCTGCGCTTCATGAAGGCCTTCCGGATGTTCGGCTTCGAGTGCCAGGCCTATCTCGACATCCACAACGTGTTCAACTTCAAGAGTCTGAACTACGCGGGCTTCGTGGATTCGTACGACTATCAGGATTACCTCGCCTCGCTGTGCTTCCCGTGGGAAGAAGGCGACCAGAAGGGCAACGACCGCATCGGCGACTACATTCCGAACGGCGTCGCCTACGATCCGCTCGAGCCGAATCCGAAGAATGATCCTGCGATCACGGCGCGCAACAACGCCCGCAAAGACAAGAAATCATACATCAACATGCCGAACAACACGTCGGTCACGTTCCTGAATCCGCGCGACTACATGTTCGGGCTCAGACTCAGCTTCTGATCGTCATCCCGGGAAATGAGAAAAGGAGAATACCAATGGTTATGAAACGTTTTCACTGTATTGTTCTTGTGAGTGCTGTGATGCTTCTTGCCTCGGCAGCGCCGGTGCGCTCGCAGGTGCCCGAAACGCAGAAGCGGTATGTGAGGGTCGGCTCGCTCCAGAGCCGCTTCACGGCCTTCGGCGCCGAACGCGCCTGGAACGACGTCTACTACGAAGGACTGACCTGGCCGTCCGACTACCAGTATCAGGACAACGCCGTGATCGAGCGCACATGGATCGGCTGCCAGAACTTCACCGATGCGAAGCAGCAGCAGTGGGAGAATTACTGCGTCAACTTCGCGCAGACATTCGCCGGCATTTCGATCTTCCCGATGGTGCACAAGCAGGCATCGAAGATCGACCTGCCGATCGTGTACGTGGACGGCGTCGATGTCAACGGGCCCTACAGGAGCGAGATCGATGAAATCGATCCGAACCTGCCTGCCGACCGCGTCGTCACCAACGTCGTCAACACGTCGATGGGCGTGACGATGACGCGCAAGATCTATGCGTTCAGCCAGCAGTATCATGACAATTATTTCATCAAGGAGTATACGTTCAAGAACACGGGCTATGTCAACGCGACGAACACGAAGGTGCTCAATCAGACGGTCAAGGGCT
Source organism: Acidobacteriota bacterium (assembly GCA_050258555.1). GTDB lineage: Bacteria > Bacteroidota > Ignavibacteria > UBA10030 > UBA8401 > CAISDA01. Next base: position 10,449 of record JBLMZA010000011.1, read on the forward strand.
TCCGCTTCGGCTTCGGCGTGCGCTACAGCGTGAGCCGCGAAGGCGACATGCGCATCGGCGACGGCCAGTCCTACGGCAAGCACACCTGGGTGACGCGGCGCGGCGAGGATTATCTGCAGCACGCCAACGATAATCTCACCGAAGCAAGCCCGATTCCGCAGTGGCTGCGTGCGGGATTCTGCTGGGCGGGTCAGTCGACGGTCAACACATTCGACAATATCGGCGGCCCCTTCAGAACCGGCGACGGCCGTCTGTGCGCCGTGCAGTTTGCCGGCATCGTGACGCTGCATGTCGATAAGGGCGCGAAAGACAAGAGCGACGATCCGCGTCAGCCCAACACGCTCGGCTGGCATGCGGGCGACACCTATCCGGCGCTCGGCGATATGGGACTGGGCACGCTGCCGTTCCATGTCGATCTCTACAAGATGCTCTCCGGTGTTCCGTATAAGGGCGTCGGCAATCCGTCCGAGCGCATGGATGAAGTCTACATGGCCTCGAAGGTCGATCCCTGGCAGGTGCACAACGACGGCGGCGGAACGAACCTCTGGATCAACTACGGTCCCTTCGATCTGGCTCCCGGCGACAGCGTCGTGATCGTGATGGCCGAAGGCGTTTCGGGCATCAACCGCGAGACGGCGCAGAGAATCGGCGCGCGCTGGAAGATGGCGTACGACAACGCGAGCGACAACGGACCGTTCACGCTGCCCGACGGTTCCACGACGACGAACAAGGACACATTCAAGGACAAGTGGGTCTATACGGGCAAGGATTCGATCATGCTCACATTCAGCCGGGCCAAGCGCAATTACGATGCCGGCTACAACATTCCGCAGGCGCCTCTGCCGCCGCCCTTGGTCAACATCGTTTCGGGCGGCGACCGCATCACGATCAACTGGGAAGCCAGTCCCTCGGCCTCGGAGCCCGGATTCGGCGGCTATAAGATCTATCGTGCCGTGGGCAAGCCGGACACCACGTTCGATGAGATCGCAAGCGTGGCGCCTGGCGTCTCGAGCTTCGAGGATGTGACCCCGCAGCGCGGCTTCTCGTACTATTATTACGTGTCGGCATTCAACGACGGAAGCACGAACAGCACGGGCGCGGCCAACCCGTCCGGACGCCTCATGAGCAGCCGCTTCTATACGAAGACGAACCAGCCGGCCTATCTGCGCCGCAAGGCCGGAGAGACGATCCAGTCGATCCGCATTGTGCCCAATCCGTACAACATTGCCGCTCGGGATCTTCAGTTTCCGGGCGAACCCGACAAGATCATGTTCCTCAATATTCCGGGCCACTGCAAGATCGACATCTACACGGAAAACGGCGAATTGATCAACACGATCAGCCACGAGGACGGAAGCGGCGATCATTCCTGGAACTCGATCACCTCGTCGCGGCAGGTGGTGGTGAGCGGCATTTACATCGTGCACTTCACCGTGACGGCCGATTACACCGATCCGAAGACCGGCAAGGGCTACAAGAAAGGCGATACGGCCACGCAGAAACTGGTCATCATCCGCTAAAGCATCGAAGACCATACCGCATTTCGCACACAAGGCCCCGTTCTTTCTCGAAAGAACGGGGTTTTTTTATGGCGCCTCGAAAACCGCTTGAATTCCACGCCCGCAGATTCTATATTGTTTCTTCAGTTGCTCCGCCTTTTCCACGATGAAACACTATAGAGAATCCATGAAACCGTTTTTCCGTCACACCGTTATTTCCCTCTGTCTTGTCGCCACGCTCGTTTCCTGCAAATCCGATTCTGATAACGGCACCGGCAGCGGCTCCCAGCAGTCGTCGTACGAGTTCTGGCTGTCGAAGCCGGATAAATCGGCGATGTTCCAGAAACAGGCCGTCTCGCAGACGATCAACGCCGGGAATCCGACGGTGATCGAAGTCAACGAGCAGGAGACCTATCAGACGATCGACGGTTTCGGCTGCGCCTTGACCGGCGGCTCGGCAAAGCTTCTGAGCCTGATGAGCGCCGGCGCGCGCCAGGCGCTGTTGAAGGAACTCTTCGCCACAGACGGCGCCAATATCGGCATCAGCTATCTGCGCATCTCGATCGGCGCGTCCGATCTCGACGACCATGTGTTTTCCTATGACGATCTTCCCTCGGGATCGACCGACACGGCGATGGCGCACTTCAGCCTCGATCCCGACCGGACGATGCTCATCCCGGTGCTGAAGGAGATCCTGGCGATCAATCCCACGATCAAAATTCTCGGTTCGCCCTGGTCGGCGCCCGTGTGGATGAAGACGAACAAAAATTCCGTGGGTGGAAGCCTCCTGCCGCAATACTATGCGGCCTATGCGAAGTATTTTGTGAAGTACATACAGGAGATGAAAAAGGAAGGCATCCGCATCGATGCGATCACGGTGCAGAACGAGCCCTTGCACGGAGGGAACAATCCGAGCATGGTGATGCAGGCTTCCGAGCAGGCGTCATTCATCAAGAACAATCTCGGTCCGGCGTTCGCCGCCAATGCGATCGACACGAAGATCATCATCTACGACCACAACGCGGACAGAACCGATTATCCCATCACGGTCATGAATGATCCGGGAGCGAAGAAGTACATCGACGGGTCGGCATTCCATCTCTACGGCGGATCGATCAACGATCTGGCCAAAGTCCAGGCGGCGCATCCCGACAGGAATCTGTATTTCACCGAACAGTGGATCGGCGGACCCGGCAACTTTTCGAACGATCTCGGATGGCACATCAAGAATCTCTTCATCGGCGGAACGATGAACGGATGCAAGACCGTGCTGGAATGGAATCTCGCGTCCGATCCCGGCTACAGCATCCATACCGACGGAGGCTGCACGGAGTGTCTGGGTGCCGTCACGCTTGCGGGCGATGCCGTCATCCGGAATTCGGCCTATTACATTCTGGCGCATGCCGCGAAATTCATCCGGCCCAATGCCGTGCGCATCGGTTCGACGATGCCCGGCACGCTGCTCAACGTCGTCTTCAAGAATGCGGACGGAAGGAAAGCCGCGCTCGTGTTGAACGACGGATCCGCAACGCAGGTCTTCAAGATCAAAGACGGCGCGAAGGAAATCGTGACGGCGCTTTCCGCGGGCGCCGTCGGCACATACGTCTGGTAGGAGGGAGATTCCCATGATCAATCGACGGATTCTGGCTTTCTGTCTCACACTCGTTCTTTGTGAAGCAGGCTTTGCGCAGGTGCGCATCAGTTCCTATGATGCCGACGCGGTCGTGCGCGCCCGCGAGGCTTGGCGCACGGGGGCAACGGAATTGAAGCCGGCGCTCGATCGGCTGAAACAGGATGCCGATAGTGCACGAGCCCTTCCGCTGCATTCGGTGATGGAAAAATCGCAGACCGCCTCGAGCGGGGACAAGCACGACTATATGAGCCTGGCGCGCTACTACTGGCCCGATTCGGCGAAGCCCGGCGGGCTGCCGTATGTGAGCAGGGACGGCGTTCCGAATCCCGAAATCTTGACGATCACCGACGCGACGTATTTTGCGGAGATGGTCGAGACTGCCAATACGCTGGCGCTGGCTGCGTTCATCTTCAATGATGAACGCGCGGGCGCGCGCGCCGCAGCGGTGCTTCGCACATGGTTTCTTGATACGGCAACGGCCATGAATCCGAATCTCGAACATGCCCAGCTCGTGAAAGGCATGGATGACGGCAGGCCCGCGGGCACGATCGAGACGCGCGATATCGGACTCGCCTTCGATGCCGCCGGACTCCTCAGGGCCGCCGGATCCAAGTCATGGACGAGCCGCGACCAGGAGGGATTGGAACGCTGGGCGAAGAAGTATCTTCTGTGGCTGACCACATCGAAGCGCGCCATTGCGGCATCGAAGTTCGAGAACAACATCGCCATCTGGTTTGCCGTGCAGGCAGGCTCCGTGGCGCTCTTTGCCGGCGACACGACGGCCGCGCGCGCAATCCTGCTCAATGCGCGCTCGCTTGCCGTGGACCGGCAGATCGAGCCCGACGGCTCTCAGCCGCAGGAGCTCAAACGCACGATTTCGGCGCACTACGTGCTCTTCAATATCGAAGCATTTTTCCGATTGGCGGAACTCGCCGAACATGCGGGCATCGATCTGTGGAATTACCGCTCCGCAGACGGACGGTCGATCAAATCGTCGCTCGACTGGAATCTTCCTTTCCTGAAGCATGAGAAGGAATGGACCTGGAAGCAGATCAAGCCCTTCGACTGGGCCAATGAATATTACCGGATTCTCGAACAGGCATCGGTGAAGTTCGGCCAGCCCGAATACGGCAGGCTTGCCCGTCGCCTTGCAGGAAGCGCGATGAACAAAGACCGCATCCATCTCTATTATAGAACAGGCCTCTAACCGAAATGACACGATCCGTTTCATCTGCAGCCGTGAAACTCGGCCTCATTGTGTGCGTGTGCGTGACGGCTCTTCGCGCACAATCGATCGAAGCGCTCACGCCGAACGTCTTCGAACGCGCCTCCGAAAAGCTCCGATTGAGCATCCGGGAGCTCGGCGCGGGCGATACCGTTCGCTATCCGCGCGCGACCAACGCCGACGGCACATGGAAGACGATTGCGATCACAGACTGGACATCGGGATTTTTCCCGGGCTGCCTCTGGTACATGTATGAATACTCAAAGGATCCGTTTTTCAGGAGCGCTGCAGAAAAATGGACGGAGCATCTTGAGTCCAATCAGTACTATACCGGCAACCACGACATCGGTTTCATGATCTTCAACAGCTTCGGGAACGGCTACAGGCTCACGAAGAATCCTGCGTACAAACAAGTGATCATGCAGGCCGCGCAAACGGCGCTCAAGCGCTACAATCCCCGTCTGGGCGTGATTAAGAGCTGGGATAATCCGATGTGGCAGTATCCGGTCATCATCGACAACATGATGAATCTCGAGCTGCTCTTCTGGGCGGTGAAAGAGGGAGCCGATTCATCACTCTACCGCGCGGCCATGAGCCACGCCGAGCACACGATGGCCAATCAGTTCCGCCCAGACGGCAGCACGTTTCATGTGGTGAACTATGATACATCGGACGGGCGCGTGCTCGGGAGGCACACGGCGCAGGGCTATGCCGACACATCGGTCTGGGCGCGCGGCCAGGCATGGGCGATCTACGGCTTCACGATGGCCTATCGTTTCACCAACGACAGGAGATTTCTTGCAACGGCCGAGCGTGCGGCCGAATATTTTATCGGCCATTTGCCTGCTGACCATATTCCGTACTGGGATTTCAAGGCGCCTTCGATTCCCAATGAGCCGCGCGACGCATCGTCGGCGGCAATCGCCGCCAACGGGCTTCTGGAATTAAGCACATATACGAAGTCGAAGGATGCCCAGCGGCGCTACAGGGAGAACGCCGAAGCCATGATCCGCGCTCTGTGCCAATTCCCGTATTCGACCGAAGGCAGCGCATCGCGCGGCCTGACGCTGCACTCGGTCACAAGCAAGCCTGCCAATGCGGAAGTCGATGTGACGCTCATCTATGCCGATTATTATCTGCTGGAAGCGCTCCTGAAGTATCCGCATCTGATTCGGAAATAGCAGTAGTGAGTTGTTTCTCTTTCATTCATTCATCATTTTCCAATTTTTTGTTGTCGGGACTAATTTCCATGAAGCGATCCGTTCTCCTCGTTCTTTGCTGTTTCAGTGTTGCCATGCTCTCTGCCGGGCCAAAGTCCGCGCAGAAAGCCAGGCGCGAACAAGTGACCATCTATACCACCGCAGAAAACACGCACGACCGGCTTGCGAAGACCGGCACGAAAGCATTCGCGCCGGCGGTGCAGCCGCTTGAAACCGAAATCTGCATCTTCGTCAATCCCGAAAGCACGTTCCAGACATTTCTCGGCATCGGCGGAGCGATCACCGACGCATCGGCGGAAGTGTTCGCGAAGCTGCCCGAGCCGCGGCAGAAGGAATTCCTTGCCGCGTATTTCGACCGGGAGCAAGGCATCGGCTACACGCTTGCGCGCACGACGATACACAGCTCCGATTTCAGCAGCGAGATGTACACGTATGTGAAGGAAGGCGACAAGGCATTGAAGACGTTTTCCATCGATCACGACAGGAAGCAGCGCATCCCCTTGATCAAACAGGCGATCAAGGCCGCGGGCGGCACGCTCATGCTCTATGCGAGTCCGTGGAGTCCTCCGGCATTCATGAAGGACAATCATTCGATGCTGCAGGGCGGCAGGCTTCTGCCCGAGTATGCGAAGAGCTGGGCTTTGTATGTGACGAAATTCATCAAGGCCTATGAGGCTGAAGGCATGCCCATCTGGGGCATCACCGTGCAGAATGAGCCCATGGCGCGCCAGCGCTGGGAATCGTGCATCTTCACGGCGGAAGAGGAGCGCGATTTCCTGAAGAACCATCTCGGACCCACGATGAAGAAGGAAGGGCTCGGCGCCAAAAAGATCATCGTGTGGGATCACAACCGCGATCTCATGAACCAGCGCGTCAACACGATCTTCGCCGATCGCGAGGCATCGGCGTATGCCTGGGGCACGGGATTCCACTGGTATGAGACGTGGGCGGGCGGAAAGCCGATGCATGAGAACGTGAAGGCCGTGCACGAGGCCTACCCGTCGAAGCACCTGATCTTCACCGAAGGCTGCGTTGAAAAATTCGATCCGGAAAAATACCAGTTCTGGCCGAACGCCGAACGCTACGGAAGCGCGATCATCAACGATCTGAACTGCGGCACGGAAGGCTGGACCGACTGGAACATTCTTCTGGATGAAAAGGGCGGACCGAATCACGCCGAGAATTTCTGCTTCGCGCCCGTGCATGCCAATACATCAACAGGAGAGCTGATCCTGACGCCCTCCTATTATTACATCGGGCATTTCTCGAAATACATCCGTCCGAATGCGAAGCGCATCTCCTCGGTTGCGAGCCGCAGCCAGCTTCTGACGACATCGTTCGCCAACGCCGACGGATCGATCGCCACCGTGATCATGAACCAGTCCGATGCGCCCGTCACCTATAAGCTCATGGTCGGCGCACAGGCGGTTGAAGAGACGATTCCGGCGCACGCGATACAGACGGCCGTCTATTAACAGTACGCAGGGCCGTACAAAGACAAAAGGCAGACCCGCCGCGATTGGCGAGTCTGCCTTTTTTTCTGTACAGCCCGAGCCGGATTTCTATTATGCTCTGCTTGAATACAGCGCCACAAGCGCGGCGCCGATGGCCTGCGAGAGCTCTCCGAGCGCGGCAGGAACGATATTGATGCGTCCGCGCTGCGCCGGCCAGAGTGTCGGCTCCATCGTTTCGCGAAGGATCCTCAGGTAGCGGCTGCGGAATTCCTCGGTCGTCGATTCGGGATCCATCAACCCTCCGCCGATCACGACATACTCGGCATCGAGCACCATCGTGAGGCTTGCCACGAGATAGCCCATGGCCCTGGCCTGGAAGTCGAAGATCTCGACCGCGAGTGCGTCGCCTTTTTGCGCGAGCGTGCGCAGGCTCAGCACCTTTTCCTTGATCGGAAGCGGGGACTTGGCCAGTTCGTGCTCGGGATATTTCTCGAGCCGCTCGCCAAGCAGGTGCGGCAATCCGGAGATCGTCGTATAGACTTCGACGCAGCCCCAGGTGCGTCCGCATCCGCACGGATAGGCCTTCGTCTCAAGAAGCTGCAAGGGAGCGGGCATATGGCTGGCTTCCATGCCGGCAAGCGTGTCGCCGTCCAGCGGCAGTCCGCGCGAATCGATATAGGCGCATCCCAGTCCCGACCCCGGCGCGAGCATGAGCACCGAGCTCTTGCTCTTGCCGCGCACGTGCGCCGCCTCGGCCACGCCGCCGTAGTTGCCGTCGTTGCCCACCACCAGGGGCACGGCGCGTCCCGCGCGTTTGGAGAGCGCATTGCCGTATTCCGTATAAACATCCCATCCTTCGAAGCTTGCCGGCAGATTGGCCGGCTTATCCATCACGCCGTAGCGCTTGAACGTGCCTGGCATGGCCACGCCGACGCCCTGCACCTGATCCCATACAAGGCCGTTCTGTTCCAGATACTGATTGATGCCTTCGATCCATCCCTCGACCACGGCCGCGGGACCGGCTTCCGAATTCGTGCGGATCTGCAAGAGCTTCGTTGAAATCGGGGTGCCGTCTTCCCACACGCCGCCTGTCTTCGATGTCGTTGCGCCGCTATCGGTGCCGATATACACCTGACGTTTTGTGCTCATATGCACATCTTCTCCTGATTGATAAACCGCATTCGTAAAATACAATGATCCCTCTTCTCATTGTCTCGGGATAATATCGCGATAGATCGGTATAGAAATCAAGCGCAAATGCAGGCACATGGGGGAATTTTTTTATTGCAAAAGTGCCGGGGCCGGTGATATATTGAAAAGAGAACCGCTCTTCTTCCGTTTGTCTTCATTATGAATGTGCCATCATCCATGCAGACTCGATTCCTCTTCCGCTTGTGCCGCGTTGTGTGCTGTCTAGTCCTTTGTGCCTGTGCATCGTTCGCCCAGGAAGCATCGAAGCCCGTCGTGCCGAGCATTCTCTTTATCGGCAACAGCTACACATACGGCGCCGGATCGCCCGTGCGCTTCTACCGGCCGAACACCGTCACCGATCTCAACGGCGAACACCAGGGCGGCGTGCCCGCGCTCTTCAAGATTTTTTCGGAGGAAGCCGGGTGCAAGTTCGCCGTGAATCTTGAGACTTCTCCCGGACGGAATCTCGATTATCATCTGAAGCAGAAGGCGGACGTGATCAACCGCAAGTGGGATTATGTCGTCTTGCAGGGCTACAGCACGCTCAACAGGATCAAGCCCGGAGATCCGGCGCTTCTCATCGAATCGGCCCGGGGGATCGTCGAGATGCTGAAGAAAAACAATCCGCATGTCGAGATCCGGTTTGTCTCGACGTGGTCGCGCGCCGATCAGACGTATCCTGAAGCGGGACATTGGCACGGCCGGCCGATCGAGCAGATGGCGCTCGATGTCCGGAAAGGCTACGACCTTGCGGCATCGGCCTGTCTGGGATCGGTGCATGGCGTGATTCCGGTGGGCGAGGCATGGAATCTTGCCATCAGGCATAACCTGGCCGACGCCAATCCCTACGACGGCATCAGTCCGGGACAGATCAATCTCTGGACGCACGACAGCCATCATGCGAGCGCCTACGGGTATTATTTGAGCGCGCTCATGATCTTCGGCGACGTCACCGGGCGCGATCCGCGCATGCTCGGCAAGGATGAGCGCGCGGCGCTCGAGCTCGGCTTCTCCTCCGAGCAGGCCGAAGCCCTGCAGCAGATCGCCTACGAGGAACTCACCTCGATCAAGGGCCGGGCGGCGCTGGTTCCCTTCACGCCGGTCTCCGATCTTCAGAAATAGTTCACGCGCGGATTTTCGAAAGCAGCGTCTCGTTATCGGGATACTGCTCGATCAGCTTCAGGATGGAGAGCATCGCCTCGCGCGGAGCCATGCGTGCCACGGAGCGGCGAAGCGCCTGATGGATGGATGCCGCCTCGCCGAAGAGCAGCTCTTCGCGCCTTGTGCCGGAAAGCGTCACCGAAAGCGCCGGGAAGATCCGCTCATTGGCCAGCGCGCGGTCGAGCACAAGTTCCATATTGCCGGTGCCCTTGAACTCCTGGAAGATCAGCTCATCCATCCGGCTGCCGGTTTCGATGAGCGCGGTGGCGATGATGGTGAGGCTTCCGCCGTCCTCGCATTTGCGCGCCGCGCCGAAGATGCGCTTCGGAATCTCGAGCGCGCGCGCATCGACGCCGCCGGACATGGTGCGTCCGCTGCTTTTCTGATGGATGTTGAAGGCCCGTCCGAGCCGCGTGAGCGAATCGAGCAGCATCACCACATCCTTTCCCGCTTCCACTTTCCGCTTCGCATACTCGAGCACCAGCTGCGCCAGGCGCACATGTTCGCCGCGCTCGGAGTCGCTCGAGCTGGCAAAGACCTCTCCCTTGATCGTGCGGCGCATATCAGTCACCTCTTCGGGCCGCTCGTCGATCAGCAGCACCAAGAGATCGATCTCGGGATTCATGATGCTGATGGCCTGCGCCAATTGCTGCATGAGCATCGTCTTTCCCGCCTTGGGCGGAGAGACGATCAGGGCGCGCTGCCCCTTGCCGATCGGGCAGAACAGATCGATGATGCGCATCGATGCGCGCGCGCTTCTGTCTGCCGCGGCGTCCGGATCCATTTCCAGCCTGATGTGCTCATACGGGGAGATGACTTCATGCTGTGAGAATTCCTTCACGCTCTTCCATGCATCGACCGGAAGGCCGTTGATGCGTTCGATCGAGCCGACTTCGGGACTTCTGCCGCCTTTGGAAGATGCCGTGCCCTCGATGAGGACGCCGGGGCGGAGCGAGTATCTGGTGATGAGCGAGCCGGGAACGAAGGGATCCTCCGGCGAGGGCCGGAAGCGTGCGGACGCCGAGCGGACGAAACCGTTGCGACGCTGATCGGGTTCGAGAATGCCTGTAAAGGAAATGGACACGTGTAATCGTCAGAGATAATGGATAAAAAAGAGTCGGGCAGGAGAAAGAAGGATGCATATAATAGAGCATGCGCCGGGCATACATACACACAACAGCGTCATGCATGAACACAGTATACGAGGAAATGCCGAGAGAATCAAACCGTGCGTTGAGAATTTTTACGATTCTTCTTGCATCCTGTTGCCGTGCGCACGATATTATACCCTGCCTTTCTTCATTTGTTCCCTTCGCACATGCAGATACGCAGTACACTGCTGAGAGCGGGCTTTTTCGGAAATAGGATTGATTTTGTGAGCGAGACACGTCTTTTTTCATTGCTTAAAGTGCATTTCGGTTTTGACCGCTTCCGGCCGCTGCAGGAGGAGATCGTCCGCCACGTCCTGACCGGCAAGGACACGGTGGTCTTGATGCCCACAGGCGGAGGCAAATCGCTCTGCTACCAGCTTCCGGCCCTCGTCTTCGACGGCATCACGCTTGTTGTTTCTCCGCTTATCGCATTGATGAAGGATCAGGTCGACGGCCTCACGGCCAACGGCATCAGAGCCGCGGTGATCAACAGCACGCTCTCGGGCGATGAGGTCCGCTCGATTGCCGCCGCGCTCCGGCGCGGGGAAATCAAATTGCTCTATGTGGCGCCCGAGCGTCTGGCGCTCGAAGGCTTCCGGAAATTTCTGCGCACGCTTTTGATCAGCTGCATCGCGGTGGACGAGGCGCATTGCATTTCCCAGTGGGGGCACGATTTCCGGCCGGACTATCTGACGCTGAAGGAGCTGAGGAAGGATTTTCCGCGCGCCGGATGCGTGGCGTTGACCGCCACGGCCACGCCGCGCGTGCGCAAGGACATCATCGAGCATCTGCATCTGAAGGAGCCGCGCGTTTTTCTTTCGAGCTTCAACCGGCCGAACCTCCACTACGATATCCGCCCGAAAGACGATGCCTTCGGCGAACTCGTGGCGCTGCTGCGCGAGCCGCGCCACAAGAACTGTTCGGCGATCATCTACTGCTATTCGCGCAAGGAAACCGAGAAGGTGGCGCATGACCTCGTGAAGAAGGGATTCCATGCGGCGGCCTATCATGCCGGGTTCGACGCGCAGAAGCGGCACGACATACAGGACCGGTTCATCAGGGATGAAACGCCGATCATCGTGGCCACGGTCGCCTTCGGCATGGGCATCGACAAGTCGGATGTCCGGCTCATCGTGCATTACACGCTCCCTTCATCGATCGAAGGATACTATCAGGAAACGGGCAGAGCCGGAAGAGACGGCCTTCCGGCTTCCTGCGTGCTGTTTTATTCGTATGCGGACAAGTTCCGGCAGGAGTTTTTCATCAACAGGATCGACGACGCCGCCGAGCGCAAACGGGCCGGAGAGAAGCTCGCGAAGATGATCGAATTCTGCGAAAGTCCCGTCTGCCGCAGGAAATATCTGCTCGAGTATTTCGGAGAGGCGCGCGCTGAAGAGCGCTGTGACGGCTGCGACCGCTGCATGCAGGAGAACGATGAAGTCGATGCGGGCGCGATCGCGCGGCTCATCCTTGACTGCGTCGATCAGACCGGCAGCCGCTATGGCATGCAGTATGTGATCGACGTCCTGCGCGGATCGATGAACGACCGCATCATGAGAAACTGCCACGACCAGCTCACCACCGTCTACGGACAGGCCCATGCCTACAGCGAGCGCCAGCTCAGAGAGATCATTTCCGGACTCATCCACAAGCGCCTGCTTGCGAAGACCGAGGGCGAGTATCCCGTGATCGAGCTCACGAATCAGGGCGAAGCCTTTCTTCTCGGCGGCGGCACTGAGACGATCCTGCTTCCGCCTTTGCGCACAAGCGCGCCGAAGCCGGGAAAGAAGAAGCGGAGTGCGGCGCTGGCGAGGAAAGAGGAGGAGCCGGGCGATCTGCTGTTTGAAGCGCTGCGCGCCCTGCGCAAGCGTCTGGCCGATCAGCGCGGCGTGCCGCCCTTTGTGATCTTTTCGGACCTTTCGCTGCGCGAGATGGTGCGCTACCAGCCCGAGGATGAGGAGAGCTTCCTTGAGATCACGGGCGTGGGCGAGCAGAAGCTGAAGATGTTCGGATCCGCCTTCATGCAGGTGATCCGGGATGTGCGTCTGCTTTCCTAATCGAGTGCCGAAAAATTTGTATATTAAGAGTATTGCACGCGCACCGCGAACACCATGAAGGAGTGCGCAGAGGGTTCCACTCAATCATTAAGAGGACTGTACCATCATGCCCATAAAAGTCCGCGACGGATTGCCGGCGATTTCCCAATTGCAGAAGGAAAATATTTTCGTGATGAGCGAGTCGAATGCGAGCCACCAGGACATCCGGCCGCTCAGGATTCTGCTGCTCAACCTGATGCCCGAGAAAGCGAAGACCGAGCTGCATCTGCTCCGTCGGCTTTCCAACAGCCCGATCCAGGTCGAGCTGGACCTGATTCATCCGGCCACGCACCAGGCGAAGACGACAGACAAGGAATATCTCGACACGTTCTACAAGACGTTCGAGGAAACGAAGCAGAACAAGTACGACGGACTCATCATCACCGGCGCGCCGGTCGAGCATCTGCGCTTCGAGGAAGTCGACTATTGGAACGAGCTCACCGAGATCATGGAATGGTCGAAGCACCATGTCACCTCCACGCTTCATATCTGCTGGGCGGCGCAGGCGGGGCTGTACTATCATTACGGCGTCGACAAGCATCCGATCGAGGAAAAGAAGTTCGGCGTCTTTTCGCACACGATCCTGAACAGGAACTGTCCCTTGGTGCGCGGCTTCGACGACGTGTTTCTGGCGCCGCATTCGCGCCACACGACCGTCAGGCCCGAGGAGGTCGAAGGCATCGGAGAGCTCGAGATCATTTCGGTGTCGCCTGAGGCCGGGCTCTATATTGTCGTCTCGCGAAACGGCAAGCAGGTCTTCGTGACCGGCCATTCGGAATACGACGTGCTCACGCTCAAGGAGGAATACGAGCGCGATCGGGCCAAAGGGCTGGCCATACAGGTGCCGAAGAATTATTTCCCCGACGACGATCCGTCGAAGACGCCCCTGACGCTCTGGAGCTCGCATTCGAATCTGCTCTTCACGAACTGGATCAACTATTATATCTACCAGCAGACGCCGTTCAGGATCGAAGAGATCCACTGATCGGGCCGCATGCGCATGACAGACACACACAGACTGATGAAACGGACACTGCTGCTCATGCTTCTAGCCGCCCTTGCGCTTCCGGCCGAAGCGCAGACGGTGCAGATCAAAGACGGCTGGTATTACCTCGACGGCCGAAAATGCTTCATCAAGGGGATCGGCTATGAATTCAATGCGCGTCCCGGGCGATTGCCCTGGGTGTACGGCTTTGATGCGGAGCTGATCCGCTTTGACCTGTCCAGGATCAAGAGCGCGGGCTTCAACACGATCCGCACATGGTCGGATTGTTCGGAAGAAGAGCTCAGGCTCGTCGAGGAATCGGGGCTGAAGATGCTCTTCGGCATCTGGATCGACGGAGCGGGAGATTTCAGATCGCCGTCATTCAGGGCGTCGACGCTTGCGCATGTGAGGGACGTCCTTTCCTATTCGAAAAAATATTCCTGCATCATCGGCTATCTGATCATGAACGAACCGGCGGTCGATCATATCGCCGATGCGGGCGCGGAGAATCTTTCCTCGCTCTGGAAGGAAACGCTCGAGCTGATCCATCGCGAGCATCCCGGCATCCCCGTCTCGTATTCGAGCGCGCTGACCGGAGATTTCATCAGCCAGGACATGTTCGACTTCACGGCCTATAACGCCTACTGCTACAATCCGGTCACCATCAGCGCGTCGCACGGCTATGCGGGATTTCTGCGCGCGCTGAAATCGCGGCGCGCCGCAGACCAGCCGCTGCTTGTGACGGAGTTCGGACTATCGGTCTCGCCGGGCGTGCCGGCTCTTGCCTATACCTACGGAGGGAATACGCTGGAGAAGCAGGCTTCAGGCGATCTCTTCATGTATCGCGGACTGATCGATGCCGGCGCATCAGGCGGATGTGTCTTTCAATACCATGACGGCTGGTGGAAAGGCGGGAATGAATTCGCGCATAATGACTCGCCGGAGGAATGGTTCGGACTGGTGGCGTTTTCCGGGCTCACAGACCGCTACGGCTCGGTGCGTCCTGCCTGGCAGGCCATGGCAGCCTACAATACGGCGATCATCACGGAGCCGAAGAATGAAGGAATCTATGGCGACACGATCCCGATCGAACTTTTTTTGAACGACACCGTCTCTTCTTTTGCCGTCAAAGCGCACGGTGCGGTTCTGCTCGATCAGGCGCTCGACTCCGGATATTTTTGCGGAAGCCTGCCGCTCACGCTCGCTCAACCGGCGTCGGACCTGCTCCTGACATTTCAGTTCTTCGATCATGCCGGCTCGATGCTCAAGGAGGAAACCATTTCGCTTCTGGCGTCGAACGAGGCGGTGCATCTTCCTTCCATCAGCATGCAGGTGGCTCCTGCGGCGCTGAACCCCGGCGCCCGGCACGCCCTGCTCATCGATGTGGAGGGCGATCCCTTTTTTACGATCGAAGGAAGCGGACTCGATATTGCCGCGCATCCGCACATCGGCTATGACAACGGCATGGCGCGATATCGTCCGTTTGTGCTCGAAGAACACCGCGCCTCGCTCATCGAGTATTTCGACATCCCCGCGGCTTCGAAGGCGGCCACATTCGGAGCGGGCTTCACGATCAGGCACGGCACATTCACCAAGCGCATTGCAGCCGAGCGCATCATGACGGCAGGCACATGGGCCGATGCGATCAAAGCCTCGGATCCCGTCACGTCGGTGGACGCGGCGGAAGCCGGCGCCCGGCCGGCCAGGGCTTTCCATCTGTATCAGAATTATCCGAATCCCTTCAATCCTTCGAGCGTCATCCGGTTCGATCTTTCCGAGGCCTCGATGGTCTCGCTCAAAGTCTTCGATCTTCTGGGCCGCGAGGTTGCCACGCTCTACGAGGGAGAGCGGCAGCCCGGGCGCTATGAGGCCGTGTTGGATGCGGCGCGTCTTTCCGCAGGCGTCTATATCTACAGGCTGCAGTGCGGACGTTTCATGAGCGCAAAAACATTCTCCATCCTGAAATAGTTTGCCGCGTCGGGCCGGCGAACGATTGTTTTAATGGAAAATTCTTCCAATATTCTTTCGCCGGATTGTGACGGATGAATCGAACGGTCTTTTGATTCATTTTTCGGGAAAAAATCCGTATATTCCTAGCCGCAAATTTCCACGTATTGTTGAACAGGAAGGACCTATTGTGTCGATAAAAACGAAGCTCGTCGATTTTCTCAAACGCAAACTCAACCTCAGCCAAGGCGGAGGAGAACAGGCAATTCAAAAGCAGATCGCCATGGGCAAGATGACCGCCAGAGAGCGCATCAAAGAGCTGCTTGATCCCGAAAGTTTTCATGAATATGACCTGTTGGTCGAGCACAAGTGCTCGGATTTCAATATGGACAAGAAACGGCTGCCGGCCGACGGCGTCATCACCGGCACGGGCATGATCGGCAGCCGTCCGGTGGGCGTCTTTGCGCAGGATTTCACGGTCGCCGGCGGCTCACTGGGCCTCGCGCATGCGCGCAAGATCACGAAGGTGATGGACCATGCCATGAAAATGGGCATGCCCCTGATCGGCATCAACGATTCGGGCGGAGCCAGGATCCAGGAAGGCGTCAATTCGCTGGCAGGCTACGGAGAAATCTTTTACCGCAACACGATCGCCTCGGGCGTCATTCCGCAGCTCTCGGTGATCCTCGGTCCGTGCGCCGGAGGCGCGGTCTATTCGCCGGCTCTCACCGATTTCGTCTTCGTCGTCGACAAGATCTCGAAGATGTTCATCACCGGACCCGAAGTGATCAAGACCGTGCTTGGCGAAGAAATTTCGATGGAGGATCTGGGCGGTGCGCGCGTGCAGACGGAACTCACGGGCAATGCGCACTTCTTTGCCGAGTCGGAAATGGAATGCCTCGCTCAGATCAAGCGTCTGCTCTCGTTCATTCCCTGGAGCAGCCGCGAACCCGCGCAGGCTCTGGCGCCCAAGCCGCCGAAGACGTCGTTCGACATCGAACACATCATTCCTTCCGAATCGAACAAGCCATATGACATCCGCAACGTGATCCGCTCGATTGTCGACAGCTCGGACTTCCTTGAGGTGCAGGAGCGCTGGGCGGCCAATATCGTCATCGGCTTTGCGCGCATCGAGGGCCGCACGGTCGGCATCATCGGCAATCAGCCTCTGGTGATGGCCGGCGTGCTCGACGTCGATTCGTCGGACAAGGCGGCGCGCTTCATCCGCTACTGCGACGCCTTCAACATTCCCCTGGTGACGTTCGTCGATCTTCCGGGCTACCTGCCCGGCATCGACCAGGAGCATGCGGGCGTCATCCGCCACGGGGCGAAGCTTCTCTACTCGTACAGCGAAGCCACCGTGCCGAAAGTCACCGTCATTCTGCGCAAGGCCTACGGCGGAGGATACATCGCCATGTGCTCGCGGCATTTGGGCGCCGACTTCGTCTTTGCCTGGCCCACGGCCGAGATTGCGGTGATGGGTCCCGAAGGCGCAGCCAACATCATTTTCCGAAGCGAGATCATGGGAGCCGACAATCCCGATGAGATGCGCAAGAAGAAGGTGCAGGAGTATACCGAAAAATTTTCCAATCCCTATGTCGCCGCGGCAAACGGGCATATCGACGCCGTCATTCCGCCGCAGGAGACGCGGGCATCGATCAGCCATTCGCTGCGCGTGGCGATGACGAAGCAGGATCTTCGTCCCGCACGCAAGCACGGCATTCCGCCCTTCTAACCGAGAACGCACATCACACACAGACACATGACCATGGAAGAATTGATTATTGACGATACGCCGTATGAGACGCTCTACACCGAGAAGTACAGGAAGCGGAAGCCCTGGCAGCCGCACGATCCGAAGCGTGTGACGGCGTTCATTCCCGGCACCATCTGCGATGTGCAGGTGCGGGCCGGGCAGACGGTGAAAACAGGCGACACGCTCTTTGTCTTCGAAGCAATGAAGATGATCAACACCGTCAAGGCGGCGGAATCAGGAACGGTGAAAGCCGTGCATGTCACCGCCGGCGCGATGGTATCAAAAGGCCAGCTGCTGGTTGAATTTCAATGATGGAGAGATGAAGCATGAAGCACTATCTGCTGATCTATGAAGTGGGACCGGAGTATCTGGAGCGAAGAGGAGAATTCAGAAGCGAGCACTTGGCGCTCGGCTGGAAGTCGCACGAGAGAGGCGAACTCGTCTTGGGCGGCGCGCTCGCCGATCCGGTCGATCAGGCAATTCTGTTGTTCAAGGGCGAGGGCCCCGAAGTCGCCGAGGCGTTCGCCAATGCCGATCCCTATGTGAAGAACGGCCTCATCAGGCGCTGGAGTGTGCGCCCGTGGACAACCGTGATCGGGGACCTGGCGTCGAATCCGATCAAGCCCGCATAACACGCGTCGTTTCCTTCCGCAGAATCTGCCGGATGCCGGCGCGTATAGACACGCGCCGGCATCCTCTCCTCTCCGAATTGAAATTGCCGCCCCGATCCTTTTCCATCATCAGATTCAGCCCATCGAGTGTGAATGACGCTTGTTGGGGCAAGGGTCGCCTTCGGCATCGGAAAATATTAGAACATTCTAACTTGACATTCATCGCCGGGGATGCTAGCATGGGCACACCAGTCTTTTTCCCCGGCCGGCTTCCTCTTCCGCTTCGATATCGTCTGCACACACGACAGGCCGTACCAACATACAACCATAGGGAGGAACTATGCGGGCATCTGTTCGGCAGTATGTTCCCTGGATTCTCCTCTTTCTTATCGGAGCGCCATATGGGGCGCTCTGCCAGGGCGCGTTTTTCAATTATTCGAAATATCTGACCGGGCCGCCGTCAACGCTCTCCGTCTGGATTGAGTCGGTGAACCGGACGACCGGCGCGGCTTCGGTCAACGGCGTGGATATGGGCGCGCTCGCCGGGCCGTTCGAATGGCTCTGGGGAGACGGGACGAGCGAGTTCAGCTGGTTTCCGGCGACACACACCTATACCGATCTCACGCAGAATTATCATTTGCGCGTCATCTCGCATTACGACGGCGGCGGGCATGATACGGCCGATGCCGTCATGCATTTCGTGCCGCCTTCGATCGCTCCCGTCGCATTGCCTGCGATGACGGCGGCATTCGTACCGGCATCGATGATCCCGCTCGGCACGAGATTGTATGATCCGCCGGCGGAGCTTGTGCCGTTTGATGATTCGTTCTTTCCTGCCGTGCCGCGTTCGACGGTCGAGTATATTCTTTCCATAGCGGCGGCGAAGGAGATGGATTTCACGAATGACAATGTGTATCTTTACAACGGGAAGTTCGAACAGTATATGTTCCGTGATCCCGCATTTTCCGGCGCCTACTCGCTCTGGTTTCTTGATCCGGTCTGCTTCGGCGCGGGCGATGACTTCATCGGAGAGAGGATCGGCTACTCGTCGCTCTTTCACGAGATGGGGCACAACTTCTCGCTCAACACTCCGCCGGTGTACAGCTTCGGCGGCAACACCGACGGTCCGGCCAGCTCGATTCTCACCGAGTCGGTGGCGCAGATCTATCAGCATGCGGCCGGCTTCGAGATCATAAACGGGTATCTCGCGCTCGGGCTGCCGGAGGACGTGATGGTCGACATCAGGCAGGATGTCGTCAATACGATTAAAAACGTCCGCGTTTTCTATGAGCAGTATGTGAGCGCCGGCATGCCCTACACGTCGTGGGATGTGGAGGGTACTCCGGAGAACGAAGCCTTCGGCACGTTCATGACGATCGCGTATAAATTCTGCGAGCACGCCGAAAGCGCGGGAGAAGGCTACCGACAACCCCTCAAGCGTATGATGACGCTTCTGCAGCTCTTCGATGCCGACCTCGGCGCGCGCTATGCAAAGAACGACAACACGGCGGAGGCCGACATATTCCGCTCGACGCTCATGGTGACGGCGCTCTCGTTCGCCTTCGAGAGCGATCTGCGGGCGGAGTTCCGCGCACTGAACTTTCCGGTGGATGATGCGACATACACCGAGCTCTATACGAAAGCCGTGCCGGTGGAGCTGGTGCGCTTCGAAGCCTCCGTTATGCAGCAGGATGTCGTGCTGTGTTGGAAGACCGCGACGGAAGTCAACAACTACGGCTTTGAGATCGAGCGGAGCCTGAAGGTTGAGGGAAGCGGAGCATCGTGTGTGTGGACGAAGATCGGCTTCGTCGAAGGCCGGGGCACGTCGAACGTGCCGACGACGTACTCGTTTTCGGATCACGGGCTCAGAGGCGGATCGTACGCCTACCGGCTCAGGCAGATCGACCGGGACGGACGTTTTACGTATTCCGAGCCGGTCGAATGTACGCTTCGATTGGATGCCGGAGAGTATGCGCTCAGCCGGAATTATCCCAATCCCTTCAATCCCATGACGGAACTGACATTCGCCCTGCAGACGCCGGGCCGCGCCCGGCTCGCTGTCTATAATATGCTGGGGGAGGAAGTGGCAACACTCTTTGACCGGCAGACGGAAGCCGGACGGCTCTATCGTGTCGCATTTGATGGAAGCAGATTTGCAAGCGGCGTGTATCTTGCGGTGCTGCGCGCTTCCGGGCGATATGAGGTGCGCAAGATGACGCTGATGAAATAATACAAGGGCTCACACGCATGTCACCACATCTCCATTCGAAGACACACACACCACGCCCGGCCGGCCGGTCGATTCTTGTCGTGGGCAGCGCCAATATGGATCTTGTCGTTTCCGTCGGACGGCATCCGAAACCCGGCGAGACGCTCTTCGGCGACACATTCGGCATGTTTCCGGGAGGCAAGGGCGCGAATCAGGCGGTGTGCTGTGCGAAGCTCGGCGCCGATGTCCGCTTCATCGGCAAAATCGGACGCGATGTCTTCGGCGGCGCGCTTGTGCGCTCGCTGGAAAAGGAGGGCGTGCACTTGGAGGGCCTGCTTGAGGATCCCAAATCGCCGACGGGAACGGCGCTCATCACCGTCGATGCCGACGGCCAGAATGAGATCATCGTCGTTTCCGGCAGCAATATGGAATTGACGCCGCGCGATCTCCTGAAGCACCGGCATCTTTTCGAATCGGCGGCGATCGTGCTCGTGCAATTGGAAATTCCGGTCGGGACGGTGGAAGCCGCACTGCGCCAGGCAAAGAAGCGGAAGGCCGTGACGATCCTGAATCCGGCGCCGGCGTGCGCGCTTGCTCCGGAACTCCTGGCGTTGAGCGATTTCATCACGCCCAATGAAACCGAGCTGGAAATCCTGACCGGCAGGAGCGTCCGCACGGTTGCGGATGCCGAATCCGCCTCGGCCTGCCTGCTGGAAGCCGGGGCGCGCAACGTCATCGTCACATTGGGCAGTGAAGGCTGCGTCTGGGTGACGAACGAGGGCGCATGCCGCGTGCCGGCCCGCCGCGTGCGCGTGGTCGATACGACAGCGGCCGGCGACGCATTCAACGGCGGATTCGCCTGTGCGCTTCTGAAGGGATGGGATGTGCCGGCCTCGCTGCGCTTTGCACGGGACGTCGCGGCCTGCGCCGTGATGAAAATGGGGGCGCAGGCATCGATGCCGACCGCACGGAGGGTGAAGCAGCTGCAGGCATCCGGGACTTAATCGAAATACCAGTCGGACGGATTCGTCCATTCGCGGCTGAAGCCGCTTTTGGCGAACGACGTATAGAGCTCGTGCGCACGAAGGAAGGACAGCGCGGGATCGGACTGGATCGTCTCGAGATCCGTGAAATTGTTCGTGACGGCGATGTGAAGATGACGTATGGAGAGGGTCGGATCCTGCTTCAGCGAGTAGCAGCAGGCAAGGCCGTAGTGTGCATATTTGAATCCGGGAACGACTTCGAGGGCTTCCGTGAAATTCCTGATTGCTTCATCGACGTTTCCCGATGCTGATTTCCGACGGCCCTTGTCGCACAAGTAACTGGCCGATTTGTATTCGCGTTCACCGATAACCATTTATTCCTCCAGCAGTGATACTGTCTCATTGAGTGATAAATAATTCAACCGTGAAAACCGTCCGAACCATGCAGCAGTGACTCTGGGAAAAAAATAGCGAAAACATTCCTGAGAAACAACCGAGTTTCCCGCCTCTTCAGAACGCCTTCCATCGGAATTGTTTTAATGGCAATTTCTTTCAATATTGTGCGATATCCTTTTTTTCGATGAAAGAACAACGCATGAGGCATTATGACGCTGTTGCGATCGCTTTCTCTGCTCCTGGTTGTGCTCCTGGTGTGCTGTCACTCCTGTCTGTACGCGGAGCCGCTTCCGGCTCCTTCAAAGCCGTCGCTGAAGGCGGTCCGCATCGACGGCAGCCTGAGGCTTTCAGGAAAGCTCGATGACCCGCGCTGGAATCTCGCAGTGCCGATCGAGATCGGGTATGAAGCCCAGCCGGGAGAGAATATTCCGGCTCCGCAGCAGACGACAGTGAGAGTGCTGTATAATGCAGACCGCGTCTATTTCGGATTTTTCTGCCGCGATTCGAATCCCTCGGCCATCCGCGCGCACATCACCGACCGCGACAAGATCTTCGACGACGACTTCGTTGCGCTCGTGATGGATACATACGGCGACTATCAGCGCTCCTATGAGTTCATGGTCAACCCGTACGGCATACAGGCAGATCTGATGCGCGTGGGCAACAACGAGGATGACAGCTTCGATACGATCTGGGAATCGGCCGCGTCGATGAATGACTCCGGATGGACGGCGGAGATGGCGATTCCCTTCAAGAGCATCCGCTTTCCGTCGCAGCGCGTGCAGACGTGGTATGCGATGATCGGCCGTATCTATCCGCGCGCAAGCCGTTCGCTTCTCTCCTGGACGCCCATCGACCGGAATAATCCCTGCTTCATCTGCCAGGGCGGCGCCATCGAAGGCATCACCGGCGTCGAATCGGTGACCTCGGCCGATATCCTTCCCTACGTTGTCGGGCAGCAAAGCGGTGCGCTCAGGGACGATGAGGATCCGCGCTCGGGCTTTGAAAACGGCAGGTTCCGCGGCCGCATTGGCACCGGGCTGCGCTATGCGCCGAGTCCGGACTTCGCCGTGGAGGGCGTGATCAATCCCGATTTCAGCCAGGTGGAATCGGACGCCGCGCAGATCAGCGTCAACTCGACATTCGCGCTTTTCTATCCCGAGAAGCGGCCGTTTTTTCTGCAGGGCGCGGAGATGCTCAAAAACGAGACGCAGACTTTTTACTCGCGCACGATCAACAATCCGATCGCATCGGCGCGCGTGATCGGAAAATCGGGCGCGCTGTCGTATTCCTATCTTGCCGCATCGGACCGGAACACGCCGTTCATCGTGCCGGGCGAGGAAAGCTCGGACTACATCTCGACCGGCCGCACATCGTTTTCCAACATCGCGCGCGCACGCTATGATTTCGGGCACGAGTCATTCGCCGGCGCGATGGTCACCACGCGCAACCTGTCGGATGCGCACAACTACGTTGCCGGCGCCGACTGGGGCTACCGGTTCGGGGGAAGCTACACGTTCAAGGGCGAGCTCTTTTATTCCGCGACGAAGGAAGTGAAGGACAGCCTGCTTCTCGACGACACACGCACATTCGGCGGCACTGGGCGGACCGCCCGGTTCGACGGCGAATCCTACGGCGGCACATCGGCCTTTGTGTCGCTGCGGCGCGACGCGCGCGATCTGAGCTTCAATGTCAGCTATCAGGACCGGCATCCGACATTTCAGGCGCAGAGCGGATTTGTCCCCAACACCGACACGCGCGTCGGATCGCTCTCGTATCAGTACACATTCTATCCGTCACACGGCATCCTCGATCAATGGACGATCTCGGCGGAGCAGGGGATGCATTTCAACTATGACGGAGTGAAAAAGGAGCAGTGGTTTCTTCCCGGACTCTCGGCCCAGTTCAAGAGCCAGACCAATGTCAACATCCTGTGGTTCCTCGTCAACGATGAACGCTTCAAGGGCATCCGGTTCGACAATATCAACCGCGTGGAAATCAACATCAACTCCCGCCCGTTGAGCGCGCTGGCGCTCTTTTTTTCCGGAGAGTTCGGACGGTTCATCGACCGGTCCGATACGCCGTCGATGGGGCGCGGGCACGAACTCTCTGTCACGGCGCAGATGCGTCCGACATCCCAGCTGCAGGTCGAGCTTGCCTATTCGCGCGCCCGGCTCTCGAGCGTTGCAACAGGCGGACTGCTTTTCGACGGCTACATTCTGCGCGGCACGGGGGCGTATCAGTTCACCCCGGAACTTTTCTTGCGCGTGATCGGACAATACAATCAGTTCGACAAGACGATGGAAGTGTATCCGCTTGTCAGCTACAAGCTCAACCCCCTGACCATCTTCTATGCGGGATCGACCTATGCCATGACGGATTTCGGCGAGCCGTACCGGATCAGGAGCACGGCGCGCCAGTATTTCATCAAGCTGCAGTATCTGATCAGGACATGAGGCGCATGGGCGCATGCCGCAGCACCGGGATTTTTTCCGTACGCAACCACGACACCACTCACAATTACGATTCCTATACATGATCCGATTCTCCAGCGGCATCCTCATCATTCTTTTTGTCGCACTGCAAAGCATATCACAGGCCGCGTCGCCCGGTCCGCTCTCGACGGTGCTCCGCATGCTTAACGGCCGGCCGACGATCGTTGTGAATGGCGACCCGGTGTATCCCATGATTTATGCGCTGACCGACGTGCCCGGCGGGCGCTGGAGCTGGGAGGAACTTCCCAAGCACAATATTGAAGAGTTCGCGCGGCACGGCACCCGGTTGTATCAGGTGCATCTGTTCTTCGAGCAGATGTGGAAGGAAGACGGATCGCTCGATATCACGCCGGCCGTGAAACAGATCCGCGGCGTGCTCGATGTCCGTCCCGATGCGGCGGTGATCATGCGTCTGCATGTGGCCGCGCCGTCCTGGTGGATCCGCACGCATCCGGATGAATGGGTGCGCTATGCCGACACGGGCTATGACGAGGAAAGCACGATCGGCTTTCCTCGCATCATCGAAGAGGATAATTTTCCGGTCCGGCGCGTGAGCATGGCAAGCCAGTCGTGGAAGCGCGAGGCAGGCGAGGTGCTGCGGCGCTTTCTTGCGGCATTGGCTTCGACCAGGGAAGGCGACGCGCTGATCGGCGTCCAGCCGGCCAACGGCATCTACGGCGAGTGGCACAACTGGGGATTCTTCAGGAACGAACCCGATACGAGCGCGCCGATGACGATGGCGTTCCGCGCGTGGCTTCGATCGAAGTACGGAAGCGACCGGGAGTTACAAAAAGCGTGGAACGATCCGTCGGCCGCGTTTGATCGCGTGAGAGTGCCTTCGATGAAAGAGCGCGAAACCTCCTCGGGCATCTTTCGCGATCCCGCACGCGAGCAGAAGACGATCGATTATTACACCTGCGTCCACGAACTGGTCGCCGACGACATTCTTTACTTTGCACGCATCGTCAAGACCGCCTGGCCGCGGCCGATTCTTGCCGGCACGTTCTATGGATATTTCTTTTCCACATTCGGCCGCCAGGCCGCAGGCGGGCACCTTGCGCTCCAGCGCCTGCTCAATTCTCCCGATATCGATTATCTTGCCGGTCCGCAGGCCTATGAGCCCGAGTCGCTTCTGCCGGGCGATCCCTTCCGCTCGCGCTCGCTCACGGCATCGGTGCGCATGCACGGCAAGCTCTGGCTCGATGAGATGGATAACGAGCCGGCGATTCCGACCTCGCGCGACGCACGGCACGACATTCTGCTTCGCACGGCTGTGGCCAATGTGCGGCGCAATACGGTCTCGTCGTACACACGCGGAGCCGGACTCTGGTACTACGACTTCGGCGTTGCCGGAGCGGACCTGGACGGCTACCGTCACAACGCCAGGGGCTCGTGGGGATTCTGGGATCATCCGGTCATACAGGAGAATATCCGGCTGATGCGCCAGGAGTTCGAGAAGCGCATGGCCCGTCCGTTTGTGAGCGCCTCGGATGTGCTCTTTGTGTATGACACAAAAAGTGTGTATCATACGGCAAGCCTCCGCGGCGCCGATCCGGTGACGCCGGCGGTGATCGATTATTCCTACCTGGCCGCACTCCGAAGCGGCGTCGCCGTCGATGCCATACATCTTGATGATCTTCCCAAGACGGATCTTTCCCAATACCGGACGGTGGTGTTCGGCAACACGTTCGTGCTCACGAAGGAAGAGCGCGACTATATCCGCACGCATGTGGCGCAGGACAAGCGCACCATCATCTGGCTCTATGCGCCCGGCTATTCCGACGGGCGCGCGCTCAATGCGTCGCATATCGGCGAGCTGACCGGCATGAGCGTCAGGATGCTGCCCTCGGCACGAATGCCGGAAGTGCGCTGCCGCATACCGGGCGATACCGCGCAGGTGTCGTATGCGCTGGCATCGAAGCCGATCGCTCCGCTCTTTGCGATCGATGACGATTCTGCCGAGGCGTTCGGATATTATGGAACGGGCGACACCGCGGCGATTGCACGCAAGACATTTGCCGATCACACCGCATGGTTCATCGCCGCGCCCGGCAAAACCGTCGAGCCGCTGCGCTCGATTCTCCGCTCAAGCGGAGCGCACTGCTACGTCGCAGATTCGGAGATCGTGTATGCCGGCGGCGGCATCGTTGCCATCCATACGAAAAACGG
>JBLMZA010000012.1:0-10994 GCA_050258555.1 Acidobacteriota bacterium
TCAGAATGCCGGCACCTATACCGCCACATTCGATGCCTCGCGTCTTGCCTCCGGCATGTATCTCTACCGGATCGAATCCGGAAGCTTTACAGCCGTGAAGAAGATGCTTTTACTGAAGTAACAGTCAACGGCAAGGGATGATGCCTCGCGCATCATCCCTTGTTTTTTAACCGAGTTTGGAAACCCTTCCAATATTATAGAAAATTCTATACGACTTCGACAGTGCCAGTCACTATTTATGATATAGCGCGGGAAGCCCACGTCGGGATCGGCACGGTTTCGCGTGTCTTCAACAACCGGCCGAACGTCTCGGATGATACGCGCAGCAAGATTCTTGCAGTCGCCGAGCGCATGCGTTACCAGCCTCATGCATCGGCACAGGCCCTTGCCCGCAAGCACGCCTATACGCTTTCCGTCATTATTCCTTTCTTTACAAATTACTTTTCGATCGAAGTGCTGAAAGGCATGCAGGACACGCTGGCCGAGACGGGCTACGACATCCTGCTGCACGGCGTCAACAATACGCAGCAGATCGGCGATTTTATCCGGCGGGGCATGAAGAAAGGCCGTGTGGACGGCATGCTCTTCGTGTCGATGACGCTGCCGGACAAATACACGAAGCTCATCAGCGAGCAGAAGATTCCGATCGTGCTGGTCGACACATACCGTCCCGAATTCGATTCCATCCAGGTGAAGAACTACGAAGGCGCCTTCAGCGCGGCGCAGCACCTGGTGCGCCTCGGGCATCAGCGCATCGGCATGATCAATGCCAACATGCGGAGCACACCCGCGCAGGAGCGCTACCGCGGATTCCGCGATGCGCTGCAGCAAAGCGGCCTCGCGATTCCGGACGAGTACGTCGTGTCGAGCACGTGCGAGAAGCAGGACGGCTTCAACAAGAACGCCGGATATCTGGCCATGAAGGAGCTGCTCGAAAAGACGCAGGACCGTCTTCCCACGGCCGTCTTTGTCTCGAGCGACGTGCAGGCGATCGGCGTGCTCAGCGCGATGGAAGAGCGGGGATTGAGCGCTCCGCGCGACATCGCCATTGTCGGATACGACGACATCGAGCTCGCGCGGCATTTCCATCTGACAACGATGCATCAGCCCATGTATGAGATGGGAGAGCTTGCCATCCGGCGCATCATGCACCGCATCCAGTTTCCCGACGATCCACCTTCGCTCGAGAGCTTCACTCCGGCGCTCGTTGTGCGCGAAAGCTGCGGCGGCAACAAGACCTATTCCCAGTTTGAAGAAGTGCAGTCTCCAGTAGCCTGACCGATGCAGGGGAGCGGCGGCTCCAACAGAAATGATAAGCTTGAATACACACACTACTCATCAATCGGAGTACTCTTTATGAAACAGCTCTACAAAGTCCTGCTGTGCATGGCGCTCGGCATCAGCGCGGTGTTCGGAGGGACCACAGGAAAAATTGCCGGCAAGGTGACGGATGCGAAGACCGGCGATCCGCTTCCGGGCGTCACGATTGTGCTTGTCGGGACGACGTACGGGGCCGCGACCGATTTCGACGGGAATTACTTCATCAACAACCTTCCTCCGGGAACGTATACGATGAAGGCGTCGGCGGTCGGCTACGGAGGCCAGACGATGGAAAACATCCGCGTCAATATCGACCTCACGACGCGCATCGACCTGAGGCTCTCCGAAGCCGTGGTCGAACTCGGCAAGGAGGTCGTGATCACAGCCGAGCGGGCGCTCGTGCAGAAGGATCTGACCTCGACCACCGCAGTGGTCGGCGGCGACGACATCAAGCAGCTGCCGGTGACGGAAATTCAGCAGGTGATCAATCTCCAGGCGGGCAACGTGGGCGGAAACATCCGCGGCGGCCGCAAGGGCGAGGTCGCCTACTGGATCGACGGCGTGCCGGTGACGGATGCGTACGACGGATCGAGCGTCGTCGATGTGAACCCGAGCATGGTCCAGGAATTGCAGGTCCTCTCGGGCGCGTTCAATGCCGAATACGGCCAGGCCATGTCGGGCATCGTGAATATCGCCACGCGCGAGGGCGCCGAAAAATTTTCGGGCAGCTTCACGACGTACTTCGGAGACTTCTTCAGCAATCACGGCGATGTCTTCAAGGGCATACAGAAATTCGATCCGACCAACATCCGCGATTTCGAAGCGAGCCTGAGCGGTCCGGTCATGGGCAAGGATGTTTCCTTCTTCCTGAACGGACGGTCGATCTATTTCGGCGGATTCCTCAACGGCATCCGCAAATACAATCCGAATGCGGTGGCTGCCGGCATTTTCGATGACAACGGCAATGCCACCACATACGTGCTCGGCTCGAACCCCAGTTTCGATTCGATGATTGTGCGTCAGAACCTGCCGGCCGGTATCCAGAATTTCGATTCGGCCTATTCGGTATACCGCAGCCTCTATAATAACGGCGTGGGAGACGGGAAGACCGTTCCCATGAACTGGAACAAGAAGCTCTATCTGCAGGGCAAGCTCTCGTTCCGTCTCGGCTCATCGATGAAACTGAACGTGACCGGCATCGGCGAGGATTTTGAACAGCAGCCCTACGACCGGGCCTACCAGTACAATCCCGACGGCAAGGGCATGGATTACCGCAAGAGCTATACGGCAATCATGCAGTTTACGCATACGCTGAGCGCGTCGACGTTCTATACGCTCGGCGCCTCGTGGTTCGACAAGTCGTTCAAGCATTATCTGTACGAGAATCCTTACGATTCGCGCTACGTCCATCCGGACCTCAACGACCGCACGCTGACGGTCTACAGCTTCAAGACGAGCGGAACGGATCTGAACCGCTTCTACCGCACGACGACCACCGCGCTCGGCAAGCTGGATCTTTCAAGCCAGGTCACCAATGAACATTTTGTGAAAGCCGGCGTCGAGACGCGCATGCACCGCGTGTTCCTCGAGGACATCAATCTGCGGCCGATCGACGAGCAGCAGGCATTCACGCCCCTCGTCTCGAGTCCCTATATCAAGACGCGCATCCTTCCCGACAGTTCGACCGTGCACGACCGCTATGTGCACAATCCCGTCGAGCTTTCGGGCTACATACAGGACAAGATGGAGTTCAAGGACCTCATCATCAATGTCGGCGTGAGACTCGATTACTTCGATCCGGACGGCAAGGTGCTGGCCGATGAAGAGGATCCGTACATCTATTCGCCGGTGAAGGAAAGCAACAAGTATTTCGATGACAACGGCAACGGCGTCCAGGATCCCGGCGAGCGCACGAAGACGGTCGAAGATCGCCGCGCCTATTGGTATAAGAAAGCTTCGGCGAAAGTGCAGCTCAGCCCGCGCTTCGGCGCGTCGTTCCCGATCACCGATCGCGGCGTGATCCACTTCTCGTACGGACACTTCTTCCAGGCGCCGAGCTTCGAACGTCTCTATGCCAATCCGCTCTTCAAGGTCGGCTCCGGCACGGGCAACGTCGACCACAACAATACGCCGACGGGCAATGCCGATTTGAAGGCGCAGCAGACGATCAACGGCGAAATCGGCCTTCAGCAGCAGCTGACCGAGGATATGAGCCTCGATGTGACGGCGTATCTGCGCGACGTGCGCAACCTGATCGGATCGCGCGCCGACCAGATTCCGATCGGCGGACCGGGCAGCGCCCGCACATACACGAAATACGTGAACTCCGATTTCGGATTCATCCGCGGATTCATCCTCAGCCTGACCAAGCGCTTCTCGCAGGGCATGTCGCTCAATGTCGACTATACGTTCCAGATCGCGCGCGGCTCGGCATCGGATCCGAATCAGGCGCGCAACGATGTGACATCGGGCAAGCTGCCCGAAGTGCAGCTCACGCCGCTCGGATGGGACCAGCGCCACACGCTCAATGCGGTGCTCAACTATTCGGCCGAGACATGGGGCGGAAGCGTCATCGGCCAGTACGGTTCGGGCCAGCCCTACACCCCCGATGTGTCGCAGAACGTGACCGTCTTCCTGACCAACAGCGAGACCAAGCCGCAATTCTTCAATGTGGACATGCGCCTCTATAAGACGCTGAAGCTCGATCCGGTGAATCTGCTGCTGTTCCTGCGCATCACGAACCTCTTCGACACGGAGAACGAGATGAATGTCTACGGCGACACCGGCCGGGCAGGCAGAACATACAACGAGGATCGCGCTCTGCAGACGGGCGCTCCGCAATACGTCAACACGATTCACGACTATTTCGTCGATCCGACGCAGTATTCCGAGCCGCGGCGCATCGAGTTCGGCGCGACGATCGAATTTTGATGTGCGAACACAGGATCATGACTATTACGCGTACTGACTATTAATTAAGGATTGTCCTTCATGAAAAAATCTCTCTCACTCGTACTGTTGATGCTCATCGCGCTCTGCGCGGTCGAGCGCGGCATGGCGGACTCGGGTCCGCAGTATTACCGCACGGCAGTCCACAACGGCAACCGCGTCAAGACCGTGTTCGGCAACTGGGGCGTGATCGGGCAGCCGATCGACACGCGTCCGCGCGGCGCCTGGATTTATTCCAGCAACGGCTACATCGGCGACGTCTCGCTCTTTGTCGGCGCCGAAGTGAAACTCAAGAACGGCACGCCGAACAAGAACGTCGTGTTCCATTCGGTCGTGACATGTCCGGTGAGCCGTCCCTCGACAAACCGCGATGAATCGCTGACCGGCGAACCGTGGACGTTCATGCCGGTCTCCGGTTTTTTCAATGCGAACAAGAACTCCATCGCCATGAGCGACGACCAGACGACGTGGCCGGGAGCATGGCCCGACAAAATGAACGATCCGAACGATCCGGGATGGCGCGGATGGTGGAACGGCTATTTCGGCAAGCGCGCATCGGCCAATCAGGAAAGCTATTTCGTGATGGACGATAACAACGACAAGCGCTTCAACTTCGCCACCAACAACACGATCAACAACACGGGCATTGCGTTCAAACCCGATTCGACGAATCCGAGCCGGAACGGCCTCGCCCTCGAAGTCCGCGTGCGCGGCATGCAGTGGGCGCAGTTCCTGGCGCAGGACAACATCTTCTGGCTCTACGACATCACCAACACCGGCACGACGACGTACGACCGCTCGGTCTTCGGCATGCTCGTGGGCACGCTGGTCGGCGTGACCGGCTCGCAGCTCTTCAATGAATATGACGACGACTGGTCCTTCTATGATGTGAACGAGAACATCACCTACACGGGCGATTACGGCCGCAACATGGCGCGCAATCCGTTCTGGGTCGGACCCGTCGGCATGGTCGGCTACGCGTTCCTCGAGTCGCCGGGAAATCCGTACGACGGAATCGACAACGACGGCGATGCCGAGCATTCGTCGATCGGCGCAACCGCGCCGCTGTTTACCGCAGCGGATTTCGACTCGGTGACCATCAAAGCGGGGGACAAACTGGTGGTGATCAACGACGACTTCTCGCGCACGGTGATCACGATGCCCAACAAGGATACGACCATCATGACGCGCGGCGCCAATGAGCCCATTGCGATCTCGCCCGGTAAGACGAAGCTCTCGGAAGGCGGGGTGGTGATCGTCAACGGCATCGAAGCCGTGAATTCCAACGCCTATGACGGCGTGGACAACGATCTGGACGGCATCATCGATGAGAATTTCTATCTGCATTTCCGCCAGATCAAAAAATCGGATGACGTGCCGCCGAAGACATTGATCGATATTCTCCGGCCTGTGCGCCACCGCACGTATACGGCGAATCCGACCGGAGACGGCTATGCGATGATCGATGAGCGCCGCGACGATCTGATCGATAACGACCGCGACTGGGACATCAACTTCGACGATGTCGGCAGGGACGGCGTGCGCGACTCTAAGAATCCCGACTTCGGCGAGGGCGACGGCATGCCCACATCGGGCTACCTGGCCAACGGCTTCGATACGGGACTTCCGGGCGAGCCGCACATCGACAAGACGGACGTGGACGAATCGGACCAGATCGGACTGACGAGCTTCCAGTATTTCACGCCTTCAAACGACGTGCCGCTTGGACAGGATGAACTGCTCTGGAACCGCCTGCGTCCCGGCTTCTTCTCGGTGCCGAAATCGATTGTTGCCAACAAACCGGAACGCGGCGAAGACGGCGACTTCATCTACGGCTCGGCCTACTTCCCGCTGATCGCCAAGAAGACAGAACGCTTCTCGATGGCGCTGGTCTATGGCGGCGGCGTGGGCGGCTCGGTGGACGATGACATACAGGATCTGCTGAAGCACAAGCGGACAGTCCAGAAGATCTACGACGCGAACTATCAGTTCCCGATTCCGCCCGATCCGGCGCCGACACTCAGCGCGATCGCAGGCGACAAGCAGGTGAAGCTGTACTGGGACCGCAAGTCGGAAGACGCGATCGATCCCGTGCTGCGCATCAAGGACTTCCAGGGATACAAGATCTACAAGGCGACCGACCGCGAGTTCAACGACGCCTTCAACGTGACCGATGCCAACGGCGTGAAGAAGGGCTATCAGGCCGCCTTCCAGGTGGATAAGGCCGATTCGGTGTCGGGATTCTTCCGCGCTCCGGCCGATGTGTTCCAGCAGGCGGAAGGCTTCACCTATCAGCTTGGAAAGAACACCGGACTCGTGCACGACACGACGGACTATGACGTGATCAACGGCCGCACGTATTATTATGTGATCGTGGCCTACGATAACGGCGATGAAAAGACGGGCATCTTCCCGTCCGAGAACAGCTGGAAGATCGATCTCGATCAGGCCGGCCGCATCACGGGATATTCGCAGAACGTCGCGATCGTTGTTCCCGGACGCAAGGCCCTCGGCTACCAGAGCCCGGCTGGATCGAAACAGATTGCGCCGGTCTCGACCATCGCCACGGGCTCGCTCGGCTATAAGGTCGTCGACGAGTCGAAGATCACCGGCAACGGCTACAAGGTCGTCTTCTACGATACGCGCGACAGCGGCAAGCTCGCCGCGACCACGACCCTGTATTCGGTTCAGGATTCAATGACCTACGAAGGAACGTTCACGCCGAACAGGGTCGACACGATCCAGTCGCCGCTTCCGCGCACGGCGCTGGTGCCCGGCTCGGTCACGGTGATGACCTCGGGCGGAACGGTGATTCCGGCATCGGATTACACGATCAATTACGAGCGCGGTACGATCCGTGCCAGCCGGCGCTTTACACTGCAGCCCGATACGGTCAACCTCAGAAAACTGAGGGTGACGTATCAGTACTATCCCGTCTACAAGAGCCCTTTCATCAACGGAAGCCCGTTCACGTCGGAAACGAAGGACACGGATATCTTCGACGGACTCCAGCTGGTTTTCCAGAACGACTGGGACATCGTGCAGCGCGATGCGCGCCTGAACAATACCCGGACGTACAACGCCACGCTCTCGACGATTCCCATCGAGCTCAACGGCGACAACACGCCGGAAGCCTACGCGATGCAGTATCCGGCCGATTACGACGTGATCATTTCGGACACGTACATCGACAGCACGGCGGAATTCATCGGGCTTACGCCTCAGCCCGTGAAATATAAGATCATCAACCGTACGGAAAACAAGCCGGTCAAGAGCCTCTTCGGAGACAATGACATGAACGACCGGATCAACTACGGCGACCAGCTGTATCTGATTCAGTACGACAGCAAAAATCATCCGTTCTACACATGGGTCATCGACTTCAACGATACGCTTGGAGCGCTGAAGGGCGGAGACACGGTGCACATCACGACGCACAAGCCGTTCCGCTCGGGCGATGTGTACAGCTTCAGCACGCAGAAACCGTTCGTGAATGAAGTGAAAAAGGATTCGCTCATCAATACGATCCGCGTCGTGCCCAACCCGTACGTCGTCGCATCGTCGCGCGAGCAGCCCCTCACACCCGGAACATTCGGACGCGGCGAACGCCGCATCGAGTTCCAGAACGTGCCGTCGGATGCGAAGATCTCGATCTACACGGCGCGCGGCGAGCTGGTCAGGCGCCTGCAGGCCGACGGATCGATTGCAAACGGAGTCGTGGCATGGGATGTGAAGTCGAGCGAGAATCTCGACATTGCCTACGGCGTGTATTTCTACGTGGTCGAATCGTCCGGCGGGACGAAGACCGGCAAGATCGCGATCATCAAGTAAGACGGACAGTGACGCATGTCGGGCGCCGGCATCCTTCAAAACGATGCCGGCTGCCCCAATGAACGAACTTATTTCCTTATGGAGCATGTATGAGAATTTTCTATAAACACATGATGCGTGCGGCGGTGCTGGCAATCGGGCTCGCCAGTATGGCCGGCGCGCAGTCTAAAGTCGGGACCTCGGCAGCGGTATTTCTCGGTATGCCGGTCAGTCCCCGCGGCATTGCCATCGGCGGCGCGAATGTGGCCACGTCGTACGATGCATCGAGCCTCTATTATAATCCCGGCGCGTTCTCGCGCATGGAAATGTCGCAGGTGCTCGTATCGCGCACCAACTGGCTCGTCGACACGAAGCTGAACTGGGCCGGCGTCGTCCTGAATCTCGACGGTACGAACGCTCTCGGCGTCAGCTATACGCAGCTCGACTACGGCGAGGATGCCGTCACGACGGACCTTCAGCAGAACGGAACGGGAGAGCTGTGGTCAGCGAGCGATCTTGCGATCGGCATTTCGTATTCGCGCAACCTGACGGACCGCTTCTCGATCGGCGGCACGGCGAAGTACATACAGCAGCGCATCTGGAACAGCACGGCCTCCTCGTTCGGCATCGATGTCGGTCTGCTTTACATCACCGACTTCAACGGACTGAAGATCGGCATGAGCATTTCCAATTTCGGCGGCGACATGCGCATGGACGGCAAGGATCTGTATCATCAGATCGACATCGATCCGTCTGCCAGCGGCACGAACAAGACGCTTGTGGCGCTGCTGAAAGCCGACTCCTGGCCTCTGCCGCTTCTGTTCCGCGCGGGCATTTCGATGGACGCGGTGAAGACGCAAAGCATCCGCCTGACCCTGATGGCCGATGCGCTCCGTCCGAGCGACAACGCCGAAAGCGTGAACCTGGGCGGCGAATTCTCCTATAACGAAACGCTCTTCCTGCGCGGCGGACGCCGTGCGCTCGGACTGCCCGATGCGCTGGAGACCTATTCGTTCGGCGTCGGCGCGCGCTACGAGCTGAACGCGACCAGCGCCGTGTCGTTCGACTATTCGTATCAGAAGATGCGCGTGTTCGACGGCGTGCAGTCGCTTGCGCTTGGCATAACCTTTTAATATCATGCACACATCGTAACGTGACAGGGTGCCGTCGGGCGCTCCGAAGGCGGCACAACAACATATACAGAATCAAGTATTCATCAACGTTTCATTATCACGAAAGGGAGGTGAGACCTGCGTAGAGCTATTGATGCAGTCAGGCAATAGTATCGGTATTATAAATATTACCACATATCACATATCAGGAGGTAATTTTTATGAAAAAAGTCATTTCGATTCTCCTTGCACTGGTTGTCACAGCGAGTATTTCCCTGAGCGCCGGCGTCAGAGAGCATCACAGCGCGATGTCGGTGATCACGGCTCCCGGAAACGGCGCCGTTACAGCGACGTCAAAGTGGGTGCCCGTGGCTCCGGGTGTTACCAGCGGGAAAGCGACAATCAAAAGCATCGATTTTGCATCGGCAAATGTCATCTGGGCG
The DNA here is from genome assembly GCA_050258555.1 of Acidobacteriota bacterium. Taxonomy (GTDB): domain Bacteria; phylum Bacteroidota; class Ignavibacteria; order UBA10030; family UBA8401; genus CAISDA01. The sequence continues at coordinate 9,635 of JBLMZA010000012.1, forward strand.
TCGGGATACACGACTGCGGCCGACCTGGCCTTCCGTTCAACCGACGGAGGAGCAAACTGGTCGCAGTTTACGCTCCCTTCGGGCAACCAGGGCGCCACGAACATCAGCGCCCGCAACGACTCGGTCGCTATCATCGGCCTCTACACAGGACAGATCATCCGCACGCAGAACGGCGGCGCCAAATGGGACACCGTCTACAGCTATAAAATCGGCACCGATCCCGGATTCTTCGATGGCGTGAAATACCTGACGAAGGATACGGCAATCGCGATCGGCGATGCCGATGCCAACGGACTCGTCGTCGTTCGGTCTGTCGACGGAGGTGCAACATGGACGCGCATCACGAACCTTCCGACGCCTGTGAACACCGGAGACTCGTGGTTCGGGTATGCCAGCTACGGTTCCTGCATCGATTCCTATGGAAAGACGGTCTGGATCGCCACTTATGCCGGAACAGGAAAGGACCCCGTCATCGTGAAATCGACGGACGGCGGCACGACATGGACCGCCATTACCGTCAGCGGCCTCACGGGCGGCAACTCGGTCAACTATTATTTCCGCACCATCAAGTTCCTTGACGATAAAGTCGGCTTTGCGGTCGACCGTCAGGCGGGTTCCTCGTCGACCGTTGCACAGAAAGTGCATCGGACGACAGACGGCGGACTCACCTGGAGCGATACGCTGAGCCTTGAAGCCGGCGTGGCGCCGGCAAACGCAAAAGCCTACAACGTGATTCCGATCCGCGGCACGGCCAATGTGCTGGCTGTCGGCGTCAGCGCTGCCACCGGCGCGAAATCGTGGTGGTCGAGCGATACCGGAAAGACGTGGACGCTCCTTGCCACGCCTGGTTCGTCCCAGCTGATCACGGGCGCGTTCCTGAATGCAACAACCGGCTTCGCCGGCGGCGTCAACCAGCTGCTGAAATACGGCAACTCGGTGAAGGTGACATTCATGGCGAATACGGCGACTGTTCCCGATACGCTGAAGCCCTCGAGCAGCATCCAGGTGCGCGGCGGCGGTGCTCAGTTGACGTGGGGCGATGATACGCCGGGAATCATGAAGAACATCGGCGGCGACAACTGGTCCTATACGGGATACTTCCCCGTGGGTGAAACGATTCCTTACAAGTATGTGACGAAGGTGAATGCGGCCTCGGCCAATGTCGGTTGGGAGAACGACATCAACCAGTGGGGCAACGGCAACCGCAGACTCATCGTGGGACAGAACGACACGACGATCGCGCTGGAATTCGTGAACGGTTCGCCGAATCAGCAGGCGCAGTTCTGGAAGCCGTATACGCCGTCGCAGGATTCGATCGCGGTGATGTTCCGCGTGAACATGCAGAACGAAGAGAACTTCA
>JBLMZA010000013.1:0-5132 GCA_050258555.1 Acidobacteriota bacterium
TTTTTTTCGGCGTCGAGACGGGATGATCCGCCACGCCTTCGATGCCGACCGTGACGCCGAAGCGTTCCGCCTCTGCCGCAAGTTCCGCAATGCTCTTGAGCGACTGCGCAAACGCGGCCTCCGAGTGATTGTCGGGATGCGGCAGATAGTCCGCATTGACGGAGCCGGTTTCAAGCGCGACGAGTCCGCAGCCGAAATCGCGGGCGAAGCGCAGATGCTCCTTGAAGAGTCCGAGCAGCGACCGGCGTACGGCCGGATCGGGATGGATCGGATTCACATAGCATCCGAGCACGGCGATCTGGACGCCGTGCCTGTGGAAGGCGCCGCCGATGTCGAAGGCAAGCCCCGGATTCAGAAGTCCCGGACGCAGCGCAAGCCCGGCGATGGCTTTGCCCGGAGCGAGCTGCGCGCACACCATGCCGGCCTCTGCAATCGAGGCGGCAAGCTCTTCGGCCGGCAGGCAGCCGAAATCGTGCGCGCGGACGCCGATGCGGAGTGATGCGGGCGAACTCATCGGCCGGCCTTCTGCTGGTGGATGTATTCGCTCAACATGAGCAGCGTCAACCCCTGGCCGTAGAGGGTCGGATAGCATGTGAGTTTGCCATAGGCGTCGATCGTCGGCATGATCGGCGTGCCTCCCGATACGCCCTGCACCGCCCCGTCGGAATTGATCATGCCTGACGCCGCTTCCATCGCAGCGATGGCGCGCGGCATGCATGCCGAATCCAGCATCGAGAGACGGACGGCCTTCATGATGCCGGCGGCGAACCCCGCGCTGCCCGATGTCTCCTGATAAAAATCGGGCCGCGTCATCACCGTGTGCCACAATCCGTTTTCCGCCTGGAAGCTCAGGATGCCGTCGACGAGCTTCCGGTAGCGCACAAGAAGCTCTTCCGGCGCTTCGGCCAGACCCTTCAATGTCTCGATGATGATCGGCGCGCCGATCACCGCCCACGAATTCCCGCGCGTCCACAAGGCGCCGGACATGTGATGCTTTCCGATGCAATGATATCCGTGATAGAGCACGCCGGTCTCCTCGTCCTGCAGCAGCTGCAGATGCGCCAGAAGCTGGCGGAAAACTTCCTTCGCCATCACGCTATCGGAGGTCATCTTCGCCGTGCGCGAGAGAAAGACCAGCGCCATGAAGACCGTATCGGCCCACACCTCATCCGAGACCGAGGCGCCATGGAAGAACACGCCATCCTTCGATCTGCCGGCGTTCGCCATCACCCACTGCGCATAGTCGAAGGCCGTGTCGCGGTAAAAGGCATCGTTCGTCCGCTCATACATCTGGGGATAGATCGCCAGCGGCGTCAGATAGTTCACGTGGTCCTTCTTCGCGCACTGGTGCTTGTTCCGCGCAATCCACTGCGCAATGTATTCGAGCACATGGGGATCACGGCTTTTTTCATAGTAGTCGGAGATGGCGATCATGCCGACGCCCGCGTTCCAGTCCCAATCGTCGATATCCATTCCCCAGCTTGCGGGATCATGGTCCACCTCGTTGGCGATCTCCCGCGATATTCCCGCCGTGCCTTTCTTCATGTATTCGTACACACGCTTCGCTTTTTCCTGCGCCGTCGCGACATCCATGCCTGAACCTCCTTCATGATAATCATGCTTTGTGCTGAAATTGAAGTAAAAATACGCATATCTGCGCTCTTTTTCCATACGGAACGGAACGACCGTCTCCTTCCCGCATGCCTCCCGCACGCCGCAACGCCTCATTTCCCGACCGGAAAGAGCCATTCGACCGTGATTTTCAGCATTTTTTCGGAATGAGCGGTATTTTATTTAGTTAATCCATTTTCCACATATTAAAATATTGCATCGCGCCGGTGCATGCCCCCTGCACAGCCGTCGCGCGCGCCCATGCTTGCTATTCACAAATAAAGTCCGTATCCTAACGGAGAATCATTCCTATTTAATAGTCATTCCTCATGACACAGAAACAGCACAGAACCGAATTGAAGGACCGCCGGCTCAAGGTGACACCGCAGCGCCTGGCGGTGCTTGAAGCGCTCCGCAGTCTGCACGATCATCCGACGGCCGATAAGATCAAGGATCATGTCGTGAAGCATCATCCTCACATCGCCGTCGGCACCATCTACAAGACGCTCGAAACGTTTATCGAAAGAGGACTGGTCCGGAAGGTGAAGACCGAGGACGGCGTCATGCGCTACGACGCCGTCCTGGAGAAACATCATCACCTGTATTGCGAAACAACGGAACGTATCGAAGATTACGTCGACGAGACACTCAACCGGCTGCTCGAGGAGTATTTCCGGAAAAAGAAAATCCCCCGCTTCACGGTGAAGGACGTCCGGCTTCAGATCATCGGCACGTTCAATGGCACACACACTACTAATCGAAAGGAGCATGAAGATGAGTCAGGAAAGCACATGTCCGGTCGCACACGGCTCGCGCAGAGGCACGTCGAATCGAGAGTGGTGGCCAAATCAACTTGACCTGAGCGTCCTCCATCAGCACGCGCCGGCGTCCAATCCGATGGGACCCGGATTCAACTACGCGGAAGAATTCAAAACGCTCGATCTCGAGGCGCTGAAAAAAGACCTCACGGCACTGATGACGGACTCGCAGGAGTGGTGGCCCGCCGACTGGGGACATTACGGCGGACTCTTCATCCGGATGGCATGGCACAGCGCCGGCACATACCGCACGGCCGACGGCCGGGGCGGCGCAAGCCGGGGAAGCCAGCGTTTTGCGCCGCTCAACAGCTGGCCGGATAACTGCAACCTGGACAAGGCGCGGCGTCTCTTGTGGCCGATCAAGCGGAAATACGGCAATAAGATTTCCTGGGCCGATCTGATGATCCTGGCCGGCAACTGCGCGCTCGAATCGATGGGCTTCAGGACGTTCGGATTCGGCGGGGGCCGCGAGGATATCTGGGAGCCCGAAGCGGATATCTACTGGGGCAAGGAACAGGCGTGGCTCGGCGACACGCGCTACAGCGGCGAGCGCGAACTCGAGAATCCCCTGGCTGCCGTGCAGATGGGATTGATCTATGTGAATCCCGAAGGACCCAACGGCAATCCCGATCCCGTCGCATCGGGCCGCGACGTGCGCGAAACATTCGCGCGCATGGCCATGAGCGATGAGGAAACCGTCGCGCTTGTGGCGGGCGGACACACATTCGGCAAGGCGCACGGCGCCGGGGATCCGAAATTGGTCGGACCCGAACCCGAAGGCGCGGAGCTCGAGCATCAGGGACTCGGCTGGATGAACCGCTTCGGCACAGGCATCGGCGTGCACACCACGACAAGCGGCATTGAAGGCGCCTGGAAACCCCATCCCACCCGGTGGGATAACGGCTACTTCGAGACGCTCTTCGGCCATGAATGGGAGCTCGTCAAGAGTCCCGCCGGCGCCTTCCAATGGCTGGCCAAGGATGTGAAGGAAGAAGACATGATCCCCGATGCGCACGATCCTTCGAAAAAGCACCGCCCGATGATGACCACCGCGGATCTCTCGCTGCGCTTCGATCCGGGATTCGAGCCGATCGCGCGCCGCTTCCGCGACGATCCCCAGGCCTTTGCCGACGCGTTTGCGCGCGCATGGTTCAAGCTGACGCATCGGGACATGGGACCGAAGTCGCGCTACCTCGGACCCGATGTGCCCGAAGAAGATCTTTTGTGGCAGGATCCGCTTCCTCCAATCGATCATGCGCTCATCGATAAAGAAGACGAATCCGCGCTCAAAGCCGCGATCATGGCTTCCGGTCTCACGATTCCGGAACTCATCAAAACGGCCTGGGCGTCGGCTTCGACATTCCGGGGCTCGGACAGGCGCGGCGGAGCCAACGGCGCGCGCATCCGCCTTGCGCCGCAAAAGGACTGGGAGGTCAACGAGCCCGCGCAGCTGTCAAAAGTGTTGGAGGTGCTTGAGCGTATTCAGCGGGACTTCAATTCCTCCCGCACGGATGGAAAGAACGTGTCCATGGCCGATCTCATCGTGCTTGCGGGCAACGCGGCCGTTGAAGCCGCCGCGAAATCGGCCGGCTATGATGTCACGGTTCCCTTCACGCCCGGACGCACCGACGCTTCCCAGGATCAGACCGATACCGAGTCCTTTGCCGTCCTCGAGCCGCAGGCCGACGGATTCCGCAATTATCAGAAGAAGGCGTTCACCATGTCGCCCGAAGAATTGCTCGTCGATAAGGCGCAGCTCCTCACGTTGAGCGCGCCGGAGATGACCGTGCTGGTGGGAGGCTTGCGCGTGCTCGGCGCCAACGCCGGAGGCTCGACGCACGGCGTCCTCACGGAGCGGATCGGGGTGCTCACCAACGACTTCTTCGTCAATCTGCTGACGATGGAAACGGAGTGGAAACCCATGGCCGGGGTTGCCGACGCATTCGAAGGGCGGGACCGGAAGACATGCGCGCACAAATGGACCGCGACGCGCGTCGATCTTGTCTTCGGTTCGCATTCGCAATTGCGCGCGCTCTCCGAAGTCTATGCGCAGGAAGACGGCAGGGAAAAATTCGTGCGCGATTTCGTTGCGGCATGGACGAAGGTCATGAACTTGGACAGGTTCGACATACGCGGCAATTGAAGCGCCCGAGAACGGTGCGCACGTGAACATGAAAAAAGGCGGACGCCGTATGTTCGCCTTTTTTTATTCCCGCCCGAACCATGCATGCACCGAGGCTTGATAAAATGCCTTCCGATACGCATATTGTTGTCACATTTTTTATTTCTTATGATATGATGAATCAGCAATCAATAGCCATTTTCTGCGGAGGCGGCCCGGCCCCCGGCATCAACACCGTCATCAGTTCCGTGGCGCGTCCCTTCCTCACGAGCGGCTACCGTGTGATCGGCGTGCATGACGGCTTCAAGGGACTCCTGAGCCCTGCGCCCGATACGGTCGACATCGATTTCGACTATGCCGATCGGATCTTCAGCCTCGGCGGCTCCTCATTGCGCATGAGCCGCTTCAAGCCGAAGGAATCGGATTTCACGAGCGCCTTCTTCAAGGAACACAATATCAAACTGCTCGTCTCCATCGGCGGAGACGATACGGCCTCGTCGGCCTCGCGTCTGGCGGATTTTCTGGCGAAGGAACATCTGGATGTACGCGCGATCCATGTGCCGAAAACGATCGACAACGAT
>JBLMZA010000014.1:0-17220 GCA_050258555.1 Acidobacteriota bacterium
AGGCTGGCGGCAAGAATATTGCCGTTCTCATCCTTATCCAGACCGACGTTAAAGTTGGGAATGGTATCGGTCACGCCGCCGGTCGTCATGGTCTTGATCGGCGAGAACGATGCGGGTGTTCCATCCGGCTTGTAGACATAGACAACGCGGACAGCGCGGTATTTTCCGGCCGCATTCAAAATGCTATCCGATGAATTGTAGCGCTGGATCCAGACCTTGCCTTCGGGGTCCACCACAACGCCGTGACCGGCATTGCCCTGCTTGAAGCTCGTATCAGGGAATGACTTGTCGAATTTGTAATTATACTTCGTCTGTCCTAAGGCGACGAAGGAGCAAACCAATGACAGCAGAAACAAATTGGTAAGCACTTTTTTCATTGGAGCCTCCAAAAATGGATGTGTGGATGTTGTTTTGTACTGCAACTGCAAGAAGATACAGCTAAAAAAGCGTTCAGCTCATTATTGCAATAACGGTGATACGGGGGATGCCGCAAAGAACACATTTCCACAGACGTGACACGCAAACAGAATCTCTTCATGCTCCGACGATCAGGGCTGATGCGGAGCATGAAGAGACGTTACAGCGATACTTCGGAATTACTGCGCTCCGTAATACGGGGCGCCTTCTTCCAGCGTATTGATCTTGATGATCGTCTTCACGGCCGCATCGCCGCCTCTGGCCGCATAGAGCGTGCTGCCCTTGCCCCAGGCAAATGAAATCGTCGAGGGCGTGAAGAGTCCCGGATAATACGACTGCGCGCTCTTGCCGTCGGGAGCCACAAGAAGAATGGCGTCGGCGCCGCTGGTGCCGAGATACATCTCGCCCTTCTTGTTGAATGTGATGGCATTGGCCGTCGGGCCGTTATACATATAGCCCGGCTGCGCCGAGAGGTTGAAGAACAGTTCCGCTGCACCGAGCGATCCGTCGGCATTCAGCTTGAAGCGCCACACGCCTTCGGTCGAATCCTGCTTGCCTGCAACATAGACGTAGCCGTTGAAGACGCGGACCGAGCGCAGAAGCGCGGTGAACGGATAGGTCGCCACCGATTTATCGGATACCTTGAAGCGGTAGATATTCGCGTTGTTGCCGACCGCATAAATATACTCAGCGCCGGGACCGAAATCAAGGTCTGTGAGCGATGAGCCGGCCGCCTGAGCCCAGAGCACCGGTACACCCTGTGCAGGAATCGTATAGAGCGCGCGCTGCACGCGTGCGCCGTAGAGCACGCCGCCGGGTCCGACTTTCAGTCCGGTCCACTGTGTGACGCCGCCCGACGGAGCATACTGCGTTCCCGCATCGGTCGTCGCATCATATTTGCGGATGCCGTTTCCGGCGCCCGCAATTTTCATCGAGGCGTAGAGATTGCCCGCGGCATCGGTTGCCATGCCGACGGCTTCCTCTGTGACGCCGAGTCCGCCGTATTCCTTTACGGCGGCGTCAATTCTTACGAGTTTCACGTCGCTGTACTTGGCGGCGTTCTGGACCGCGATCTTCATCTGGATCGAATCCTTCACGAGAATCGGCGCCTTCACCTTCAGCTGCGTGGGAGAGGCTTCGAGCACCACGGCCTTCGTCTGATCGAAGTAGACCAGGTTCTCGGACGGAACAGCGGAGAAGTTCTGTCCGCTGATCGTCAGTATGCTGATGCCGGCGAACGTCACCGTCCCGTGCGAGGAGGTGATGGCGGAAACCACGGGCTGGGGAGCGCTCTTGTAGTTCGGATCGTAGAGGCTCGCCGCCGTGTCTTCCTTGCAGCCGGTCATCAACAGAAGCATTGCCGCCACAAGGAGTCCTGCGGCTGTCATCCGTTTCATATGAGTGTTGATGGTTTTCATTGGCTTTATCTGAATTAAATGATGGGATTAGAATGAAAGAGACACGGCAAGGCGATTGACGTTGCCGAATTCCGTGAACTTCGTATACGAGTAGTCGACGCCGATGCCGCCCCAGTTTTCCTGGGCGAGCTTCACGCCGGCGCCGGCGGTGAAGCCGTACTCGTCGTTGTTGAACATGTAGCCCGCACGCAGCGCAAGGATCTTCATGAACACATACTCGCCGCCCACGTTGATCTGTTCGGAAAAGTCACGCGGATGCGTGGCATCGACCGACACGACGAACTTGTCGGCATCCTTCGAATCCGTCACCAGGTCCATCATGTTGAACGAGAGTCCGACGCGGAAGATGAGCGGAAGCTGGAAGCTTTCGCGCTCGTATTTCACTTCCGTCGAGAAGTTGCGGATCGAGACCGCGAAGTCGAGGCTCTTGATGCCGGTCTTGTAATACATGCCGAAGTCGAATGCCGCAACCGACTTCTTGTTCTCTTTCGCATCGCCGAGCACGCCTTTCGAGATCGTGTTGATCGAGCCGCCGAGATCCTGCATCGTATAGCGGACGTTGCCGCCGACCGAGAAGCGGTCCGAAAGCGCGCGGGCATAGCCGATGCCGACGGCCATCGCCTTCGGCTTGATGTTGCCCACATCCTGGAAGCCGCCCGGAGCCGCATCGTTGCGGATGGTGGCAAGGATTTCGCCGTAATCGACCGACTGGAACGTGAAGCCGAGCACGCCGTAATCGCCGCCTGAAGGAGCGAATGCGATCGAGCCGTAGATGTGTTTGATGTCGGCGATCCAGTTGGTCTGCCCGACCTGCGCATCGGCGAACGACGTCATGCGCGCCATCGCCGCCGGATTGAAGAACATCGACGACGAGCCGCCTTCGATTGCCGTCACGGCTTCACCCATGCCGACGGCACGGGGATCGGTCGCGACGTTCAAGAATTTGAAACCAGTCTGCGCCCGTTTCTCGTTGTCCTGTGCCAGCGCGGCCGAGGACAGGAGAACACCGCACAACACTGCCGTAAAGATAAGTTGATATTTTTTCATGGGCATACCCATTCTCTTTTCCACTGTGATAGATTATCGAATGACCACAAATTTCATGATAGCCTTCTCTCCCGAAGGCGTCGAGATCACGGCGATGTAGATGCCGCTGACGATGATCTGCCGCGAATTCGTGGTCAGATCGTAATCCTGCGTTCCGGTGCCGTCCACATGCTCGATCGTCTTGACGAGCTCGGCGGTTTCCGTATAGATCTTGATCGTGCAGATGCCCGGAATGTTCTTGAATGCGATCTTGTCCTGTTCGCCGGGATACAAGAGATTGGTCGGATCGGCGCCGAGGCTGTACGGATTCGGAACGATGCGGATATCCGACTTCTTCAGCTCGAGCGGAGCGGCGACGCGCTTGTATGCCGGGTCGTACGTCTGGGCATAGTAGCGGTTGCTCGTGTTGCCGGCTCCGTCAACGCCGAGCACATAGTAGTAGTGCGCCACGTCGATGGCCGCCGTCGTATCGTTGTAGGAGTTGCCCGTGCCTTCCCAGATCTTATAATACGCGCTGTCGTACTGGCCGACCGCGCGCCAGACCTGATAGCCGACCGTCTTGGCGTCGTTGTCGTATTTCGTCCAGGAGAGCGAAATCTTGCCGGCGCCCGAGTTCACACTGAACGTCGAAGGCGGAGGCGTCACATCGGCAGCCAGCGCATAGCCCGATGCGTAGTTGGCCATGGCATTCTGGAATGTCTTGAAGAGCGAATCGCGGCCCGTGTAGACCCAGTCGTTCTTCGTCTTGCTCACGCCGTTATACGGAATGAGCTGCGCGTCGCGCGAGGCGGCCGGAGCCGACTTGTACGCCTTGCCGATGGCGACATTGGCTTCACGCGAGAGTCCGCCTGCACCTTCGGCCACGACGATCTTGATCGAATCGCCCGGCGCCAGCGTGTAGGGACCGTAGCCCATCGTGGTGGAGTAGCCGGCCGCGCCCTGCGAACCCGTCGAGGGATCGCCATTGGGACCGATCTTATCGGCGTGACGCGGAATCGCATGGCCCTTCGACATCCACTCGTACTGCGCATCCATCTTGTTCGAATTATAGGCCTCGCTCGCATCGTTGCCGTTGTTCGTTTCATCGGAGCCTTCATAGCTTGTCGTTCTCGGCTGCTTCGGATCGTCGACCGGTTCAGTGGGCGACTTCTGCGCAAAGAGCGTGGCGACGCCGACGAACTGGCTTGCGCCGAGGCGGCCGACCGTGTCGCCCTTCTGCCACGAGTAATACGGAACGAAAATCGGCGCGCCGATATTGTCATAGCCGCCGGTGAACGCCGAATATTTGCCGTGCCATGCGTAGGATGCGCGCAGATTGGAGGCAAACGGCGACGGCGTGGGCCAGAATGTCGAAGGAACGCTTGTATCGCCCACGGCATGGTTCATCGTATTGACACCCCAGCCGGAGGAGTTGCCGATCACGTAGCGGGTTTCGCCGGCAACGGCCAGGCGGTACTGCCAGTAGAAATACACGCCGGTCAGTGTCACCGCATCGCGCTTGCCGCCGGTATTGTCGATGTCGCCCGTATTCTTGAACGTGTATTCGATGATGTTGTAATCTTCATGACCCTTCTTCGAGAAGCCGAGAATCTTGCGCGTGACCGACACGCCGATCGAGGTGTTGATGTTGCTTTCGATCATGCGGTCGGCCTTCAGCGTCGGATCCACTCCGTCGTTGTCGATTGCCACGCCTTCGGAAAGGACACCCGTCACCGAGACGACCGGCGGCTCGAACTTGCTCGTCATCTTGAATTTCGTCGAGAAGAATTCGCTCTGTCCTTTGTTGCGCGGACCGACGTGGACCACTTTATGCTGATAGGTCTTGCCGTCCTTGTCCTTGTAGTTCGTGGTGCCGATCCAGAATCCCTTGGCGGCTTCCATGTCGGTGAGCTGATAGATCGCCGGCCAGCGCATGCCGTCCTGCTGCACCTGCACGCGGCCTTCTTCGATTTCGGCTCCCGAGCTTGAATACCAGCTCTGGTAGGCGCCAACGGACATCCACTTTGTCTGCTGCGCGTGTCCGACGGCGGCGAGGCAGCACACGGCTGCGATCGCGAGTGTCGTCCGCACAACTGCTGTTTTGAAAAGCTTCATGGTTTCCTCGATGATAAAAAAATTGGTTTCGGTCCTGCGCTTCCGCCTTTGTGTGTCACAAAGGCGGGAGCGCACACATGCTCATATTAGAAATCGAACGACAGCTTCACGCCGTAATAGATATGGCGCGGATTGAGGAACAACAGCTGCGGCATATTCGGCATACGGATATACGACTTGTCCTCGTTGATCTTGTCCATGCGAGCCTGATCGACGGCCACCCATGTGTTGTTCTTGTATTCAACGAACGACTTGGTCGATGCATCGTAATAGATCGCCACACCGGCCGGATAGGGATCCGCAAGCGATGCGGTGCTGCTTACGGCCCTGATCGGCGTCCACGCCACACCGTCCTTGCGGACATCGCCCGGCTTGTCGGAGCCCGGCACGTTGATGTAGCCGAAGCGGCCATCGACGATGCCGTCTTCGAGGTGGAGTGACCTCATATAGTCGTTGAAGTTCTCACCCCAGAAGCCGTAGCCGCTGCCGGAGAAGTTCTTGATGTTGAACACATTGTTCATGTCCATGATGAACTGCAGGTTCACGTTGTTGAAGAAGCGGAAGTTCTTCGACAGACGCAGATCGCAGTAATAATTGTCGCGGTACTGCACGTTGTTGCGGAGTCCGGGAATCGAGCTGCCGCCCGCCCACGTGAAGTAGTTGCCGTTCGACCAGCTGGCCGTCACGTTCAGACGCCAGTCGTTCAGGAGCTGATACGGCTTGGCCCATTCAATCGGATTGTAATCGGCCGGCGTGAAGAAGTCGACGATCGCGCGCGCATAGGGCTGCGGCACGGACTTCGTCTGATAGAGATCGGTCTCGCGGTTGGCGCGTTCGTATGTGCGCTGATCGCCGGGGTTCTGATACTGCTTTGAGAAGCCGAACTGGCCCGTGGTGCGCGCCATGTACGTGTAGTTCAACTGGCCCGTGATCCATTCGCCGCGGTTTTTCTGGATCGTGAGCTCGAAGCCGCGGATGTCCTCGTAGGCGTTCGGGTTCGAGACATAATAGTTCACCTTCGTGTCGCGGCTCACGAAATTGATCAAATTGACCTGATCGGTCACGTCCTTGTAGTATCCCGAAATGCGCACCAGGAACTCATCGAACATGCTCTGCTCGTAGCCGAGTTCGTAGGCGACCGTCTTCATGAGCGGATTGTTCGGATTGGCCAGGCGCACGACCTGATTGTCGAACGACGAGCGGCGCACCAGGAACAGGTTCTCGGGCGTCGGCATCTGGCGGAAGTGGCCGTAGTTGAAATAGAGTTTCGAGTTATCCGTCACGGGGAATGCCACGGCAAGGCGCGGGCTCAGCGTGATCTGCTTGTCGACCGAGTGCTTCACAAGCATGGTGTCCAGGCCGAGCGAATATTCGCTCGTGAACGCCTTGTCGTATGTGCCGTATTCGTACCAGTCGCCCTGCGGATCGGAATAATCGACGCGCAGACCGAGTTCGGCGTTCATGCCTTCATATTCGATCTTGTCGATCGCATAGAGGCCGCCGCGGATCGGATAGGTGTGCCAGCGGCTCGTGGTGTTCGAGCGCGGCAGGTAGAGATCGACGTTGCCGTAGTTCACATTGTTGTCGGTGTACTGGAAGTCGAAGCCGACCTTCACCTGGTTGTAGCGGTCGAGCTGGCTGTTGAAGTCGAACTTCGCCTGCCAGGCATTCAACTGGCTCGAGTCGCGCGACTGTGAGAAGCCGATCGACATGCGAAGACCGTCGACGCCCGTGGCCGAAACGCCGCTGAATCCGAACGGGGCCTCATCGGTGCGGAAGCCGTTGCCGAACACATAGACGCTGTCGGTGTTGCGCCAGCGGCCGGGGTTCGAGTTGTACTTCGTGCCGAACTGGTTGACCGACACTTCATAGAAGGTCTTGGGCGAGAGCACGTGCGTGAACTTTGCGCCGTAGCTCTGCTGCTTCACATCGGTCGGACCCCAGTAGGAATCCGAATAGAGGCGCGAATCGGCGAACGAGCCGCCGGAGGTGATGGCGCTGGCGATCGAGCCGGCCCCGTTGAAGATGCCCGGCAGACCCGAGTTGTTGTCGTTCGTGCCGGACTGCTTGCCGATCAAACCGGAGAGCATCAGCTTCATGCCGCCCGAAAGATCGGATGTGACTTTGATCTGTCCCGCATAATCCTCATACGAATCGGTCGCAAGAGGAAGGATATACATGTTGCGCATCTGGCGATAGCTTGCGAAGAAGCGCAGGTTGCCCAGGGCTTCGCCGTAGGGCACGGGGCCGCCGAAGCCCATATCCATATCCCAGTCGGGCTTCACGATGTCGCCGGCCTTGCGGTGCTGGAAGAGGAAGAGTTCCTTGGCCGCTTCGGGCGTCAGGTGCTTCGACGGATCGGGATCCTTCAGCGATTTTTCCGCGATCGAGTTCCATCCTTCCCACTCGCGGTATTCCTGCTGCTGGAAGAAATTCCATGCGCCGTTTTTCGTTCCGGTCCACGCCACGGCATCGTCGATCATCGGGCGGATGAAATAGGAATTCGCACCGAAGATGGATCCGCCGAAATTCTTCGCCGTCGGCGGGCTGTAGCGGCCCGTGAAGCTCACGGTGTACGTCTTCGGGCTGCCTTCCTTCGTGATCACGTTGACGACGCCCGAACGGATGTTGCCGTACTCGGCCGAGAAGCCGCCGGTCTGCACCTGGATGTCCTGCACGGACGAAAGCGCGATGCCGGTGAAGGGCGTGCTGTTGCGCTCATCGCGCAGCGTGAGTCCGTCCATCATGAACGCGGTCTGATCCGAGCCGCCGCCGCGCACCACGAGTCCGGCCTGGATGCCGGCCTGGAGGCCGACGACCGCCGAGACGGAGGTCACGGGCAGACTCTGGATCTCTTCGACGGAGATATTGGCGCGGCTCGCGGCCACGTCCTTCTGCACAACGGGACGCGTGGCGACGATCACGACCTCTTCTGCCTGAAGATCGGACTGTTTGAGGCTGAAATTCTGGACGGTGGTTTCGTCGACGTTGACTTCCACATTGACAACGTTCGCCGTGTTGTAGCCGACGAGCGATGCCTTGATCCGGTATTTGCCGGGAGGAATGTTGATGATGGCAAAGTAGCCGTCAATGTTCGTCGTGGCGCCCATACGCGTCCCGTCGATGATGACGTTTACGCCCACCAACTTTTCGCCGTTCGATGCGTCGGTCACGGTGCCGGCGATCTTACCGGTCGTGCCTGCGATCATCATCGAGGCGAAAGAGATGACAAGAAGTGCAAGTGTAACAAGTCGTTTCACGGGATATATCTCCTTTTGAAACTGTGTTGAATGATTGCGTGGAATGAAACTTTAGGACAACATTTTTTTTATATCGTTTGATGCGTGTGATATGTGATGGTGTGATGCAGCGCAACTCGGGGCTTTGCGGTCCCTAAATTGTCGAAAAAATGCTGTATACAGGACGTATTGTATACAATATTAAGAAAAGTTACGTGTTAATAGCAAGTACAAAATAAGAATTATTTCTTCCCTTGGAAATTTATTTTATCCCCTAAATACGCCCGAATTCAGCATTTTGGGGCGGAAGCCCTCATGTCGGCCCCCGCCCCGTTGCCGGGAACATCCGGCCTTACTTCTGCAGCAGCATTTTCTTCACTTCGTTAAAGTTACCCGCATTCATGCGGTAGAAGTAAATGCCGCTCGGCAGTCCGCTTCCGTTCCAGCGCATGCGGTATGTGCCGGGCTGCATGTGCTCGTTGACCAGCACGCTCACCTCTCTGCCCAAGACGTCGTAGACGGCCAGATGCACGAAGCGCGGCGCGCTCACCGTGAAGCCGATCGAGGTCTCGGGGTTGAACGGATTGGGATAATTCTGTCCGAGCGAAAACTCCGTCGGCGAGGCGCTCGGCGAGCGCTCGACGCCCGCAACGACCGCCGTGCGGAATCTCCAGGTCTCGGACCAGTTGCTCACGCCTGTGGCATTCGTACCGGCCACGCGCCAGAAATAAATCTTCGGCACATCGAGGTTGGCATACGTGATGGTCGTATCGGAAAGTCCGGTCGTATCGATGATGTTCACGGAGAAATCGGAACCGGCCGAGAGCTGCACGCGGTATGTCTGCGCCGAAGGATTCTTCATCCAGGCGACTGCGCCGCTTGCGGGAGCCGATGCGAAATAGTTCGCAGGCGCGGCCAGCACCACTGTCGACGGGAAGCCGGTCGTGAACGTGCGCGCCTGGCTGAAGTCGCCGGAGCCGGCGGCGTTCACGCCGCGCACGCGCCAATAATACTGCCTCTGCCCGGTGAGTCCCATGACGGCTTTCGAGGTATCGGTGATCGAGGCGTCGTTCACGATGAAGCCCGTCTGGAATGTGGAATCGGACGAGACCTGCAGATGATACATCGAGGCTGTTTCCACTCCCTTCCAGGAGACGACCACACCCTGCGGCTGATTGACCGAGCCGGAGGCCGGAAGCGAAAGCGCGATCGACGGCGGCACACTGATCGATGCGACAGAGCTCATCGCGCTTTCGTTGTTGTTCATATCGAGCGATGTGACGACGAAGTACGTCGTCTGATTCGATGCGGACACGGCGGGCGTCACCGAGCGCAGCGACGTGATCTGGTTGATGTTGCGCGCGTCATCGAGTTCGGAAGCCTGGACCGAGCCGTGGTCGAACCGGTAGATCACATAGCGCACGGCCGTATCGCCGTCGGCGGCCTTCGCCGGCAGATCCCACATGAGCTGCGCGATCGGACGGCCGGGCACCTTCGCATAGCGCAGATTCTGCGGTGCGTTCGGCTTCACCGAATCCTTCCAGGAATACGAGGGCGGGATCGCCTTGTACTTGTAGAGCGTGTTGATGAGCGTATCGGTGATGCCGCCCGTGTTGCCGGTCACGTTGTTCGCCGTATAGAGGATCGATCCTTCGGTGAGCGCCGTCGAACGGTTCAACCGGATCTGCGAGGCGGGCATGCCGGCATCGCCGTACGTCGATGCGCCGATGCGATAGATGGCAAGTCCCGGATAGAGATGCCGGCCGTTCTTCTGCGACGACCACCAGGGCATGAGCTTCGCATAATCCTGGCTGCCGCCGGTCTTCCAATACAGCTGCGGCGCGAGATAGTCGATGTACTTGCCCTGCATCCACGCCACGGCGTCGCAGTAGATCTCGTTGTAATTATCCGCGCCGATGATGCCCGAGGGCACGCCGTTTCTCCAGATGCCGCGCGGCGAGATGCCCCACCGGACATTCGGCTTGATCACCTGGATGGAGTCGTAGACCTGCTTCAGAAGCCTGTTCACATTGTCCCGCCGCCAGTCGGCAAGCGAGAGTCCGCGCGGATCGGCCGCATACGCCGCCGCATCCTGCGCCGCGGTGATGCCTTCCACATAAAAATAATCGTCCATGTGCGCCGCATCGATGTCATAGCGCCGCACGACATCGGCGATCACCTTCGCGTTGTAGTCGCGCACTTCCTTCAATCCCGGGTTCAGGAATTTGACCGAGCCGACCTGAAGCACCCACTCGGGATGCTGCTTCGTGACATGCTTCGGCGAGGTCGTATAGTTGCCGGCCGAACGCTCGGCGCGGTAGGGATTGAACCACGCATGAAGCTCCATGCCGCGCTTGTGCGCCTCATCGACGGCGAATGCGAGCGGATCGTAATACGGGAAGGGCGAGCGGCCCTGTTCGCCGGTGAGCCAGTAGGACCAGGGCTCGTACGGGGAATCATAGAGCGCGTCGCATTCGGGGCGGACCTGGAACATCACCGCGTTGCAGCCCGATGCAGCCAGCTTGTCGAAGAGCGCGATGAGATCGGCTTTCTGTTTTTCCGGATTCGAATACGTCGAGGACGAGGGCCAGTCGATATTGGTGACCGTCGCAACCCAGACACCGCGGAATTCGCGCTTGGGCGCCTGGGACTGCGCCGATGCATGCATCGAGAGAAGCATCACTGCTGCTGCACATAGAAGAAAACGTTTCATCATGGAGTCTCTGCGTTCTAGATTATGATTGTACCTGTAGGGCGAAATGGCATTTCGCCCTACAACGGATTATTTCTGAAGATTGAGTTTGCGCGTCATCGAATACGAACCGGCCCTCAGCGTATAAAAGTACACCCCGCTCGGCAGGTGCGCCGCGTTCCAGTCGAGTGCATACGAACCCTGGGGCATGGTTTCATTGAGCAGAACCGATACCGTACGGCCGAGCATGTCCGTTATTGCAAGGCGGACGAATTCCGCCTTCGCCAGCGTGAAGCGAATGGTCGTCGAGGGATTGAACGGATTCGGGTAATTCTGCAGCAATTCGGTCCTCTGCGGAACCGAAGGATCGCGCTCGACCGCCGTTTCGGAATTCGTGCGGAAGGCCTGGGATGTGGTCCATGCGCTCTGTCCGTACGCATTGCTTGCCATTACGCGCCAGCGGTACTGCTTCACCGGATCGAGCGCGGCGCGTCTATAATAGACGGTATCGGCGAGTGTCGTATCCACGACCATGTATTGTGTCTGCGTGAAATCGGCCGATGTGGAAAGCTGGAGACGGAATGAGGTGCCGCCGACTTTCGTCCAGGTGAAGACAGGCCACCGGGTCATGCTGGTTGAAATCACCGGCGTCAGGAGCGTCGGAAGCGCGGGCCATGCGGTCGTGAAGCTGCGCACGGAAGAATAGGTGCTCGTGCCGCCCACGGCGCCCGATGTGACGCGCCAGAAGAAGCGCTGCTGCGGCGGAAGTCCGTTCACCGCATAGGATGTCGATGTCGTATTAAGCGAAAAAAGGATGCTCGAGGGCTCGAATGCCGGTGATGCGGCCAATTCGATCTGATACGCCGCCGCATCGGCAACAGGATTCCACTGCAGCACGGCGCCCGACGGATACGTCGGAGCATTGTCCGCAGGAGCGGCAAGCACCGGGGCAGCCGGAGTGGCCGAAACCGATACGGTGTTGGTCATGCCGGCCGATTCGTTGTTGTTCTTGTCGAGCGCCGAGACGGCGAACGTGTATGAGGCGTTGCCTTCATCGACGCGCGCCGAGGGCGAGGCACTTTCCGTGCCGGTGACGGCGATGATGTTGCGCGCATCCTCGCGGTCGGCCGCCGTCGGATTTGTCTTCTTGAACCGATAGACGATGTAGCGCGAGGCGACATCGCCGTCCGCGGCGGCCGCGGGCGCATCCCAGGTGAGCGTGATCGATCCGGCTGATTGCTGCAGCTTCAGGTTCGACGGCGCGTTCGGAGGCACCGTTTCCTTCCAGCTCATCACCGGCGGCACGGCGGGATATTTATAGAGATCGTTCTTCAGCGAATCGGCAAACCCTTTCGGATTGTCCGAAATGCCGACATTCGCCCGGAAGTAGACGCTTCCCTGCACGCCCGGCACCTGACGGTTGTAGCGGATCTGCGTCTGCACTTCGCTTACGCCGAATGTGCCGTCTGAAATGTGGAACGGAGCCTGGCCGGTATAGAGATGGCGACCGTCCATCTGCGAGGCCCACCAGGAGGTGAGCTTGTAATAATCTGTGGCGCCGCCGATCGCCCAATAGAGCTGCGGCGTCAGATAGTCGACGGTCTTCTGCTGAAGCCATGCGATGGCGTCGCCATAGAGCGTATTGTAGGCATCGAGTCCGCTCGTGCCGGCCGGAATGCCGCTTTTCCAGATGCCGAAGGGACTCATGCCGAACTTCACCCAGGGCTTGATCGCCTTGACCGAATCATCGATCGCCTTCATGAGCAGGTTCACATTGTCGCGACGCCAGTCCCCGATATCGGTGAAGCCGCGCGGATACTGGGCGAATGTCGCGGCATCTTCGTTCTGTATCGGGGTGTAGGGATAGAAATAATCGTCGGCGTGGAGCCCGTCCACATTGTAGCGGCGCACGATGTCGGCGCAGACCGAGGCCACGAAGTCGCGCACCTGGGGCAGGCCCGGATTGAGATACATCATCTTCTCGGCCGTCGAGGTGAGCGTCCACTCGGGATGCGTCTTCGACACATGGGTTGCGGCCTGCGTGTAATTGCCGATCGATTTCACGGCGCGGTAGGGATTGAACCACGCATGGAGCTCCATGCCGCGCTTGTGCGCCTCATCGACGGCGAATGTGAGCGGATCCCACAGGGGCGAGGGCGCCACACCCTGCGTGCCGGTGAGCCAGCGCGACCACGGCTCGAAGGGAGACTGGTAGAGCGCGTCGCATTCCGGACGGACCTGGAAGATGATCGCATTGATGCCCGCCGCCTTCATGCGGTCGAAGATCGCCGTGAGCGCCGCCTGCTGGCTTGCAGGGGAAGCGCCCCTGGTCGGCCAGTCGAGATTATCGACCGAGGCGACCCAGACGCCGCGGAACTCGCGCTTGGGACTCGCCGATTGGGCATGAAGCAGTGTCGTCGTACATAGCATGAGGAAAAGAGCGAGTACCGATTTTTTCATATCGTCCGGAATTTTAATACGTGAGAGATTGCGGGGTATGTGAGCACATCCATTGTATACAAGCACAAAATACTAAACAATCGGTGAATAGTGCAAGCAGTAACTTCCATGGAAGCAGGATTTCTGTCATCTTGTCAATTATCGGCCGGTATGTGCAGAACTTTATGCGGGAATGAAGTAAAAGACGAGGGCGAAGATGATATAGACCGACAGCAGCTGCACGCCTTCAAGCCAGTTCGATTCCCCGTCGCTGGCGATCTGCTCCATAATGAGGACGGCCAGGCCCACGGCCAGCACCTCGATCGGCGTAAAGACGAGGTTCATCGGGCGGGGTCCCACAAGATAGCTGGCAAAGACGAGCACCGGCGCCACAAAGAGCGCCACCTGGATCGACGAGCCGATGGCGATGCCGAAGCTCAGATCCATCTTGTTCTTCATCGCCGTCATGATCGCCGTGCTGTGCTCGGCCGCATTGCCGATGATGGCCACGACGATCACCCCGATGAAGATGCTCGACATGCCGAAGCTCGCCGCGGCGTGTTCGACAGAACCCACCAGAAGCTCGCTCATCCATGCAATGAGCACGGTCGATGCGGCTAGCATCGTGACCGAACGCGTAAGGCTCCATCCTTTTTCCTTGTGGATCTCGGCGCCGACGGCTTCTCCGGTAAAGAGCTGCTTGTGCGTGATGAGCGAAAAAACGAGGCTTGCCGCATAGGTGAGAATCAGCACGAGCGAGATCTCGAGGCTCAGATCGGCTTCCATCACCCGGACATTGGGGCTTGAGACGCTCATGTGATGGAAGATGGCCGGCACGATGAGCGCGATCGCGGCCAATGTCAGCATCGTGGCCTGTGCGCGCGCGGCAGTGGGATTGAAACGCTGTATGCGGAATTTCATGCCGCCGGCCACGAACGAAGCGCCCATCACCAACAGGATGTTGCCGATAATGGATCCGGTGAGGGACGCCTTCACGACATCATGCAGTCCGAGGCGGAGCGCCATGAGCGAAATGATGAGCTCGGCGGCATTGCCGAATGTCGCATTCAACAGCCCGCCGATCCCCTCGCCGGTGTGTTCGGCCACATGTTCGGTCGCTTCGCCGAGCATGCCGGCCAGAGGCAGTATGGCCAGCGCCGACAGCACAAACAGCGGGGTCTGCAGCTCCGGAAAGCCGTAGCGGATCACCGCCGCGGCCGGAATGCAGGCAAGCAGCCAGGAAAGCGACGGCGTCCATGCATTTGTTTTCGTCTTGCCCATTTGTCAGGAGTACGGATTATTTCACTCTCTTGATGACAACGATCGTCTTGTCGTCCGAGTAGGCGCCGCGCGCGTTGAAGGAGAGCACATCCTCGATCAGCAGGCTCGTGATCTCCTTGGCGCTGTGCTTCTTCAGCTCCTTCAAGCGCTTGGAGAGGCGGCCTTCCGAGAACTGCATGCCCGAGGCGTCCATCGCCTCCGAAACGCCGTCGGTGAAGATGAGCATGATGTCGCCCTTGCCGATCATGACCCCTTCGCTTCTATAATATTGATTCGGGAAGGGACCGATGATGTTGCCGGTGGCCTCCAGGCATTCGATCGTATCACTCGATGCGCGGTAGAGCATCGGCGCGCAGTGGCCCGCATTGACGTACGTGCACAATCCCTGCCGATCCTTCGCCAGTTCCGCATAAAAGAGCGTGATGAAGCGGTCGTCGGTGAAGGCGTGATGGACCAGGTTGTTGAGCTTGCGTATGAGCGAACTGATCTTGGTCTGATAGCCCGCCCCCATCTTGAGCGCCCCCGACACATAGAGCGCCTGCACGGCGGCCGAGATGCCCTTGCTTGCCGCATCGCCCACGGCGATGCCCAGGCGGTCGTCCTCCTCATCGCGGATGTAATCGAAAAAGTCGCCTCCCACGATGCGGTCGGCCATCGAGATGCCGAAGACCTCGTAATTATGGAACTTCATTTCATGCGCCGGAAGAATCGAGCGCTGGATCTCGCTTGCCTTGTCGAGGTCCTTCGTCAGGAGCGCCTGCTTGCGCGCGATGTGCCGGTCGCGCAGCATGTGCGTCACGGTCATGCCGATGATGTTCAATGTCGGCGCGGCGCTGTCATGATTCATGTCCGTGTTGAAGGAGAGCACGTACTGGAAGAGCTCCATGCCGTCGACCTTCACCAGGTCTCCCACGCCGGTGGCCGAATATTTGCGGATGCCTTTCGAGCGAAGGTAGGAGTTGGTCTCTTTGGCCACGATCGTCCGGTGCTTCGACAGATCCTTGAACATCCGGTACTCGCTCACCCTGACCATGAAATCCGGCTCGATCTTTTCGACCGATCCCACCTGCGCAATGAGCCTGTAGCCGACGCATTCGCGCTCAAGCTTCCAGACACGCCCTCCGTGTATCGAAATCGTATCGTGCGCCACGATCTGGTGGAGCACATGCGTCAACAGCTCTTCGGATGATGAAAATGTTTTTGAATCGAAACTCGCAATCGTCTTGTTCAACTGCCGCTGGTTCATGCCTGCCTGTGGGTTGTGGAAAAAGGAAACGACGTATGATAATGTACCGTGATTGCCATGAAGAAACAAGTGATGAAATTGTTACCCCGACCGACTAAAACACAAACGCCCCTGCAAACGTTCGGTCTGCAGGGGCGTCGATTGAAAAAATATGAAAAAAAGCGGATGCTCGTTTTTTCAGAACCGGTAGGACACAGAGAAGTTCACACGGCGCGTATCGACCGATTCGTATGTGCGCGGCGGGAAGAGCTGATCCTGATAGGCCGTATGGAACGTGTTGAACGATCCGAGCGCCACGCCGAGATCGAGCAGAACGTTATTCTGCAGCAGGACTCCTGCGCCGGCGGTGACCGTCTTCACATCGAACGAGGACGGATCGCCCGCAAAGGGCGACGGGTTGATCATGTACCCGCCCCGGAGCCTGACGCCGATAGAAGGAATTTCGTATTCGGCGCCCAGGCGGAGGTTCGTCACGCCGCGATACTGTTTTGCAAGATCCGTATTCTGCTTTTCAAGATCCTTGTTATTCGTCCATTCGATCTCCGTCCAGTCGGCATAATCGATATCGCCGGCAAGGATGAGCCCATTGAGGGGCTCCACGGAAACGCCGGCGCCGAACGTCCAGGGCGATGTGATGCCGTATTCGTTGTCGGCCGTGTACGAATATTGCGTTGCGCCAGGATTGTAATTCGCATCGAAGATGCTCTGGCCCGCATCGGTGTAGGTTTCACTCACCTTCACCGCGCTCGGCGTCTTGATCGTGAGTCCGAAACGGAAGCGGTCGCTTCTGTACATCATGCCGAAGAGCGCGTTGACGCCCGAGATGTCGTCTTCGATATCGCTGTCGTAGTAGAACTTATTGAAGCGCAGATAGGCCGAATCGGCCGGCAATTGCGCTTGCGTGTTCGCATAGACATTGCGCGTATCCTCCTCGAGGTAATTGCGCTGGTATGTATACGAACCCGAGAGCACATTGAGCGTGACGCCGAAGGAAACATCCTTCGCCACATCGATGGCCGCGGCAAACGACCAGTTGCCGAGTCCGCCGGTTTCCTTCACCACCGCGCTCTGGTTCACGTTGCGCGTGATGGGTGTGTAGCCGTTCGAATTCTCGAGATAGACCTTGAAGGGCACGTCGTAGTATTCATCCGAATCATAGAGCGAGGGAATGATCGAGCTGTTCGGATTGAATCCGTTGAAGGACAGGGCCGTCGTATAGTCGCTGGCGCGGTTGTAGCCGAAGGCGACGACGAAGCTTCCCTGGCGCGTCGGGAACGGGAAGGCAAAGCCGATATTGTCGAGCTTGGTGGCCGATTTCGAATCGTCGGTCGTGGCGTCCATGAAGGA
>JBLMZA010000015.1:0-19714 GCA_050258555.1 Acidobacteriota bacterium
CGCGCAGATGGCGCTGTGGTTTTTCATCGCGATCGTGTCCTTCCTGCTTCTCTGGGTCGAGACCGGCAGGACGGATACAATGCCCTTGTCGGTGGTCGTCATGCTCGGGATCAGCGCCGCAACCGCGCTCGGTGCGGCGGTGATCGATACGCGCATCAGGAAGGGAAGCGCTCCCGAACAGTCGCACGACTTTCTCATCGACATCATTTCGGATGAGCACGGAGTGTGCTTTCACCGTTTTCAGATGGCGGGATGGACCCTTGTGCTTGCGGTCGTGTTCTTCTACACGGTCTTTACCGAGATGCGCATGCCTGACTTCGACGCCTCGATCCTGCTGTTGATGGGCATCAGCTCGGGCACGTATCTGGGATACAAGATTCCGGAAGGCATGCGCTTCGCCGCGGCACACATATGAACGAAGAGGAGGAAGATAAAGCAAGGGGCGAAGCAGCGCTTCGCCCCACATGGAATAAAAGGAAGGTAAAGCAAGGGGGCGAAGCAGCGCTTCGCCCCACATGGGAGAAAAAGAAAGGTGAAGCAGGGGGCGAAATGGCATTTCGCCCTACAATGAAGAGTGAATGATATTATTGGTCGGAGGAAACGAGGTGCCACATCGCTTCCTTCAGTTCATCGATGCCTTCGCCCGTGACGGCCGAAATGGAATAGACGGGCGTGCCTTTCGGAAATTTCACCTTCCTGATAGCGGCGCGCACGTCGTCGTCGGCGACGTCGAGCTTGGTGAGCACGATCACGGTCCGCTTTTTGGGAAGATCGGGATTGAACGATTTGAGCTCGTTGAACAGCACCTTGTAATCCTCTTTGATCGTCTCGCTTGTGCAGTCGATCAGATAGACAAGCGCCTTGGTGCGCTCGATATGCCGCAGGAACTGCGTGCCGAGCCCCTTGCCTTCGTGTGCGCCTTCGATGAGTCCCGGTATGTCGGCCACCACGAAGCTTTTTGATTGCCGGTAATACACCATGCCGAGCTGCGGAGCAAGCGTCGTGAAAGGATAGTCGGCAATTTTCGGCTTGGCCGCCGAGATCACCGAAATGAGCGTCGACTTGCCCGCATTCGGAAATCCCACCAGGCCGATATCGGCCAAGAGCTTCAGTTCGAGATCGAGCGTATACTCTTCTCCCGGCGTGCCGGGTGTACAGATGCGCGGCGCCTGATTGGTGGGCGACTTGAAGACCCAGTTGCCTTTGCCACCCCTGCCGCCCTTGGCGATGACGACCTCCTGATCGTGCTCCGTGAGATCGGCCATCACGTCGCCGGTCTCGTGGTTGCGGACGATCGTGCCGAGCGGCACGCTCACCACGACATCCTCACCCGAGCGGCCCTCGCAGTTCGAGCCTTCGCCGGGATTGCCGTTCTGCGCCTCGAACTTGCGCTTGTAGCGGAAGTCGAGCAGCGTATTGAGCTGCTTGTTCGCACGAAGGATCACATCGCCCCCGTTGCCGCCGTTGCCGCCGTCCGGACCGCCTTTCGGAACATATTTTTCCCTGCGCCAGTGGATGATGCCATTCCCGCCTTTGCCGGAGCGGACGAAGATTTTTGCGGAATCGATGAACATAAAAACGGGTATCCTTGTGTGTGAAGAGTTTAAAATTGAAATACTGTAAAAGAAAGATGAAACAGGGGCGAAGCAGCGCTTCGCCCCACATGTCGCTTCGCCCCACATAAAGATTCGCCCTACGGTTCGTTGCCGCTGAGCATGCGGTGCCAGGATTCGAGAATGTTGGCGAACATCATCGCCTCTTTCGAAAACGGATCGATGCCGTGCTCGGCAAAGAAGCGGTCGAGCGAAATGATCGCTTCATCCCATGTCAGCGTATTGGCCGCCGTGCTGATCGCCTCGTCGAAGAGCGCTTCATCGCCCTGAAAGAGCGTGCTGATGATCGTCTGCTTGTCGCCGTCCGAAAAGTACGGGGGAGACACGACGATGGGGCCGCCCGTCGCCTCTTCCGGCGTTTCCACTTCCTCAGGCTCCGTCTCTTCCGGCGCCGCAGCCACTACTGGCGCTTCTTCTTCATGATGCTCGACGATGCCAGCCTGGCGCTGATACATCATTCTCTGCACTTCGTCCTCATCGGCGGGCTTTTCCGCGCTGCCGGTATAGGAGAGTTCCGGTTCCGTATCGGACGGCAGCGTATCAATCGATGCCGCAGAAGGCTCCGGTGTCTCGACAGGCTCCTCGGGAATCGCGACGGAAACCAGCGCGGATTCCAATGGCGCCTCGGAAGAAACCGCAGCGTGTTCCGGCTTCGTCTCGAAGGCAAAGCGGGACAGAATTGATGCTTCCGATGCCTCATGCTCCGAGGCGGCAGCCATGAGCATTGAGGGATCCGGCACCGGCGCATTGTCGGCAACGGCTTCAAGCACCATCTCGAGCGTGAACTGCGACAGCTCGAGCGCACTGTCCCGCTCGCGCAGCGCCGAGAACGCCTCGGCATATTTCGTCATTTTCTTGTCCTCGAAGAAATAGATCATCGCGCGCACCGGCACGCGCGCCGGCAGGGGAGGATCCATCGTGGCGCGGATCGCGCCCACAAAATCGAAGACGGGACGCGTGATCACCGCCAGTTCTTTTGGCGAAGCCGGCAGGCAGATCTCATCGTCGATCGTTTTCAGGAGGCGCTTCATCTCCTCGCTGCCCACATCGGTGCGCTGCCTGGACTCGGCATATTTTTCGAGCACGGCCCGGTAGTAGGCGTAATCGGCGCAGTAGCGCAGCTTGGCAAGCATCTCTTCGGCCGTGATGCGGATCGTCTGGTCGAAGAAGAAACTGTTGAGCGTCCACTGCGGACGGCACAGATAGTTCAGCAGGAAATGGATGCACTTGTCTGCTGAGGCGTCGAAGTCCTTCCTGGTGAACGTGAAATTGTTCACCAGGAGCAGGTCGATCTGCTCTTCCAGCAGGCGCACCTCGGGGATGGCGAATGAAAACTTCGACGATTTCACCTCTCGCATCTTCTCCTGCATGCGGAGCCATTCGACATCGGCGCGGAAAAACGTCTTGACGTTTGCCGGAATGTTCGACTCGAGCAGCGAACGCAGTCCGATGGACGAGCCTTCGCCGATCGTGTTCGATCGGAGCATGTGGAAGAACTGTGTGGTTTCCTGGTCAAACATAATGTGATGGATGAGTTATTGTGGCGTCGATGCCGAAGGCGTGCCGACGGCGCCCTTCACGCGCGCGATTTCCTTCTGCGCGGCGGTCTTGAACGTTCCGTCAATGCCCGGCCGGTCGACGATCTGCTGATACATGTTCAGCGCCTGGTCGTACTTGCCCATCTTCTCGTACGACTGTCCCGCCATGTAATATGAGCTCGGTGTCCAGTCGATCTTCGTCTTCTTGTTCACCAGATACGGCACCTTCAGAAATTCGAGGATTGCCTGCTGATACTCGTTCTTGTAGAAATACGTCTCGCCGAGATAATAGCGGATCTCGGATTCGAGCTCCTTGTCGGTCGTCTCGAGCAGCGCCTGCAGCTGCACGATCGCCCGGTCGTAATAGCCGAGTTTCTGATAGAGCACGCCGAGGTCGATCTTCTTGTTCTGTATCGTCTCGTGCATCGGGTAGCGCTCGATGAACTTGCGCGTCAGCTCGAGCGCGAGCGCATTCTGTCCGACTTCCTTGTATGCCTCGATGATGTTGTTCATGGCGAAGGGCATCAGGTCGGGCGAGGCCGACGGTTTGTCGACGATCATGCGGTAGTACTTGATCGCATCGTCGTACTGCTCGCGGAAGTAATAAATGTTGCCGAGCGCCAGATACGTTTTCGGAAGCATTTCGGAATTCGGAAACGACTTCATGACGCGCATATAGTTCGACAGGGCGCTGTCGGGCTGGTTGGTGGCCTCGTAGATCTTGCCCGTCCAGAAGATGCTCTTGTCGACAAACGTGGTGTTGTCGTATTTCGACGGGAATTTCCTCAACACCGAGAGCGCGTCCTGATAGCGTTCGGCGCGGAAGTCGACCATCGCCTTTTCGAACGTGAATTCCGCCTGCGCGTCGTCATCGTCGTCGTACGCCTTTTCGTAGGCGTCGATTTTCGCCTCGGCTTCCTTCAATTTGCCGCTGCGGAAGAGCGACGTGATCACGCGCCGCTCTGTCTTCTTCCGCGCTCCGGCATCGTCCGTCAGCGGCAGAAGCTGCTGGTATTCGCCCAGGGCCTTCGGATACTGTCCGTTGTCATAGAGCAGATCGGCAAGCTTCTGCGTGTTGTCGGCCGTGCGGCGGACCGAAACCGACTGTTCGAGATAGCGGATGGCCGATTCGCTCCTTCCGTTTTCCTGTTCCATCAGCGCCAGGCGCGAAAGAACCGAGGATGCCGAATCGTGCTGGGGAAAGTCCTTCACAAATGCGGCATAGGCGGCCGATGCCGGAACCGCATCGCCCGATTCATCGTACGTGCGAGCCAGGTTCAGCATGAGCGCGGCGCGGCGCGATTCATCGGCATAGAGCGGGGAGGAAAGCCTGCGCTCTTCGGCCGCGTAGAGCGAGAGCGCCTTATCGAATGCGCCCGAGCGCCGGTAGGCGCGCGCAAGATCCGATTCAGCCTGTTCGGCCGCGCGCGTATAAAAATAATCGGCGTGCAGCTTCTCGAAGGCGGCCAGGGCCTCGGGAGAGCGGCCCGATGAGAGCAGTGCGGCGCCCTTCTCGCGCAGCACATCGGCGCTCCAGCGGCCCTTCGGATACTGCTTCAGATACGCGTTCATCACCGCAAGCGCCGAATCCTGTCTGCCGAAATGCGCCAGCTGTATGCCGAGGCGCGCCGAGGCTTCTTCGGCTTCGGGCGATCCGGCATGCAGCGAAAGGATCTGCCGGTAGGCATCGATCGATTCGGAGAGGCTGCCGCGCGATTCGAGCGCGCGCGCCAGAGCCAGACGCGCTTCGGAAAGGCGCGGACTGAAGGGATGTTCGCCGATCAATTGGCGGGCCGATGCGATGACGGCATCGGACGACTGCGTGCGCGCCTGCAGCGAGAAGAGATCGAACGATGCGTCTTCGAAATATTTTTTATTGTGGGGACGCTTCAGATATTCATTCACCGCGGCGCGCGCATCGGCGCGCTTCGTCGTGTCCAGTTCGCTGTTTTTGAGGATGGAAAGCACGCGCTTGTACGACGCCGCCTCTTTGCCGGCTTCATCGGCCGCGATCGATTCGGCCTTCGCATACTGGGTTTCGGCCAGGGGATACTCCCGCAGGCGTTCGAAATAGAGATCTCCGAGCTTCAAGGCGAGTTCCGCCTTCGGCCGGTCCGCCACCATATCGCCGAGAATGCCGGCGAGCATCTTCATCGTCTCGTTCTTGTCTGCGGCCGACACCTGCTGGAGCGCCATGCGGCGCGCCTGCGCCTGCGCAGTCAGTTCGCTTGCCGGATACTGCTGTATGATCTCGTCGTAGTACTCGATCGCCTGCTCGGGCTTTTCCTGCTGTTCGAGCGTCTGGGCAAGCAGGAAGAGTGCCTCGTCGACAAGCGGCGCGCGCGGATAGGCGGCGATCATCTGTTTCAGGAGCGAGGATGCACGCTGCGTTTCGCCGAGCGGGGAGCGCAGAAGCGATGCGGCGCGGAACATCGCTTCCGGCGCATCGGCATCGTTCGGAGCCGATGCGGCGAATTTCTGATAGTACTGCGCGGCCAGCTCATAATCCTTCTGCATCGCGGCGACGGACGCTCCTCTGAGCAGCGCCTCTTTCTTCTCGGCGGCTGAGGCGGCGCGCTCGGCGGCCGATGCATAGCGCGCAAGCGCGCGCTTGTACTCCTTCATCTCCGCGTAGGCATTGCCCGCATGGATCAGCCCGAATGTCGAATCGGTCGCCATGCTCGGCGAGGCGAGATAGCGGTCCCAATGCTCTGCGGCCCGTTTCATGTCGCGCTGCGCTTCATAGGTGCGCGCAAGCGCCAGAAGGATCTGCGTGCGCTGCACCGGGGCGACCTTCGATGTATCGAGCGTGACTTTTTTCAACTGCTCGGCTGCCTCGGCGGTTCTTCCCGCGCCGGCCAGAAGCTGCGCCAGCGCGATGCGCGATTCGGCGACCGTCACCGAGGGAGAGGCTTTGTCGTCGATCACGGACTTATAGAGCTTTTCGGCTTCCAGCGGACTTCCGGTTTTTTCGGCAAGCGCGCCCAGCTGGAAGAGCACCGTCGCCTTGAGTTCCTTATTGACGCCCGCTTCGGATGCGAGCGAGAGTTCGGTCTTGGCGGCGGCGAAATTGTTCTGCTTCAGATAGAGCATGCCCAGGCGCAGATGTCCGGCCGGCACGAGCTCGTCCGACGGGAAGTCGCTGAAGAGCGAGCGCAGCACTTTCACCGCATTGTCGGGATCGTTGGCGCGGTCGAACAATTCCGCCGCCTGCAGCAGGCCTTTGGCCGCATAGCTGCTTTTCGGATAGAAGACCTTGATGCGCTCGAATGCCGATGCGGCATCGGCGAATTTCTTTTCCTGGGCGAAGAGCTCGCCCACATACCAGAAGGCTTCCGGCGCCTTGGGATTATCGGCATACGTGAGGGCGAAGTTCTGGAACGTCGTCCGCGCGTCGTCGATTTTTCCGGCGGCGCGCTGCGTGAGTCCCAGATACCACCGCGCATCGCTCAGCTGTCCGCTCTTCGGGTTATTGGCGATGAACTGCTTGAACTGTTCGAGCGCGAGATCGTACATCTTGTCGTTGTAGAGATTCATCGCCAGCTTCAGATCGGCATTTTCCTTCGTATTCTGTGCGAAGGCGAATGCAGAAAGGAGGCAGACGAGAATGAACGTCGTGAAAGTCTTCATGATAAATACCAGGCGTATGGTTCCGTTTTTCGAATGGATTGGACGGAAGACGAATACTTCAAAGTACTCAATATTTGCCAGCATTGCAATGCACGCACCGTTCCCGTCCGCCTGATATAGAGAGCTGGAGAGGAAGAAAAAAGCCCGGCATCGGTTGGAAACAGAGGATGCCGGGCCGTGGAAACTAAACGTTGGACTGCAGCGCTCAGGCGCCGGTCGTTTTGGGAAGCTTTTTTGCCGGAGACTTCACTTCTCTGATCGATGTGACATTCAAGACGTCGCCCTTCAGCGTTCCTTTCACTTCGACCAAGAGATGATCCTCCTTGTGCGTGGACTTGAGGTATGCGGCCGCTTTCTCGTTTCCGGCCGCATCGAAACCGATCCACTTGCCGTCCGAGACGACGCCGTAGCCGGCGGCCGCGCAGTCCTTTTCCATCGCGCATTCGCGCGTATGCTTTGCGGCGCGCGCCATCGCTTCATCCGGACTTTTTTTCACCATCGATGAAGCGCACATCTTGTCGACGAGATAGCCGGAGACGGTTTTTGTTTCCTGAGCCGATGCCGCAACGCCCAGCATGGCCGCAAGTACGGCAATAATCATGAAGTGTTTCATACGCCATCCTCTTGTATGTGTCTGGGATCATGGAGAGTTACTGTTTTCAACATCCGCCTCCCGAAAATGATTCCGAAAAAAAAATCAAAAAAATATCAGAAAATTTGGATATTTGTTCGGTAATTCTCTATATTTCCCCTCGTTGAGGCTGGTCAACACCTCTTACTTACACAATCCATTCACCATCGTAGGGAGTTTTGCAATGGCAAAATCCATGACCAAGAGCCAGATCGCAGATCATTTCGCTCAGAAATTTGATCTGAAGAAAAAAGTTGTGAACGAATTATTCGAAGAGTTAGCGCAGCTTGCCTACGCACAGGCCGCTAACCAATTCACAATTCCGGGCATTGGGAAACTTGTGCTTGTCGACCGCAAAGCCCGCCAGGGACGTAATCCCGCCACAGGCGAGACCATTCAGATCCCCGCGAAAAAGGTCGTGAAGTTCAAAGTGGCAAAAGCGGCGAAGGATGCGATTCTCGAAGCATAATGCCGCCTGAGGATCTGTAAGACCGAACGTCAATCTCACGCACGCCCCTGATCGCACTCGGATGATCAGGCGCGCACGTGAGATTTTTTTTTGGAATGCACCGATCTTTTTAGTACCATACATACCATAATCGGAAACGATCATGCGCACAAGACAGACATATTATCTCATCATCGCCGTGCTGGCAGTGGCAGTTGCCGCCGGTGCGTGCAGAAAGAAGGCGAATATGACGGCAAACGGTGTAACATGGGAAGTGATCACAGAAGGAACGGGTCCGGCGCCGAAGGCGGGAGATTCCGTGACGGTGCATTATACCGGATGGCTCGAAAACGGAAAGAAGTTCGACAGCTCGGTCGACAGGAAAGAGCCGTTCTCGTTCCGTCTGGGACGCGGATATGTGATCCAGGGCTGGGAAGAAGCGGTGGCCACATTGAAAGTGGGCGGCAAATCGAAATTCACCATTCCCCCCGAACTCGGATACGGCGATCAGGGCGCCGGCGGAATCATTCCTCCGAATGCGACGCTGATCTTTGAAATCGAACTCCTGGCGGTGAATAAATAAGAATACGTATGGCAAAGCCGTTTTTGATGATCCATATCCGTCCCGGCAAATGCGATTATTGCGGATGCTGCGTGGGCGTGTGTCCGGAAGATGCCATCGAGCTGATGGAGTCGACTATTACCATTCTTGAAGAGCGCTGCACAAACTGCCGCAAATGCGTGTGGGCCTGTCCGTGGGAAGTGATCGAGTTTCATCGCGAAGGCGTGAGCGAGCTGCCGAAGGAGGTCGTGCGATGAAACAGTCCTATGATGTGATCGTCGTCGGCGCGGGTCCGGCCGGAACCACCGCCGCGCGCTATGCGGCCGCAGGCGGAGCCAGCGTGCTCGTGCTGGAAAAAGACCGTGATGTCGGCTATCCCGTCCGCTGCGGCGAAGCCGTGAGCCATGAAGGCGTCATACAGTTCATCGAACCCGATCCGCGGTGGATCGCCGCGACGGTGACGAAGTTCCGGCTCGTGGCGCCCAACGGCAACAGCGTGGTCCCGCGTCTGGACGGCACGGGCTATGTGCTCGAG
Organism: Acidobacteriota bacterium; assembly: GCA_050258555.1. Taxonomy (GTDB): domain Bacteria; phylum Bacteroidota; class Ignavibacteria; order UBA10030; family UBA8401; genus CAISDA01. The sequence continues at coordinate 8,958 of JBLMZA010000015.1, forward strand.
CGCAGACTCTTCGATTACGAACTCGGCAAGCTGGCGGCCAACGCCGGCGCCGAGATCGTGACCAAGGCGTATGTGTACGATCTGCTGCGCGACGGCGAAGGCCAGGCCTGCGGCGTGCGCGCGCTCATCAAGGATGTGCCGGTCGAAATCGGCGCCCGTGTCGTGATCGCCGCCGACGGCGTCGAATCGCGCGTGGGCCGGTGGGCCGGCATCGACACGGCGGCGCATATCCGCGATATGGAAAGCTGCGCGCAGATGACGATCGCCGGCATCGATGTCGACCAGGATACGCTCGATTTTTATTTCGGCGACGAGGTGTCTCCGGGCGGATACCTGTGGGTCTTCCCGAAGGGAAAGCACACGGCCAATGTGGGACTGGGGCTGAGCGTCGAAGAGGCGAAGAAGAAATCCGCGATCCGTTATCTCGAAGAATTCGTGCGGCAGAAGTTTCCGAACGCCGCCGTGCTCACGCACATTGCGGGCGGTGTGCCGTGCTCGAAAACCTGCGGCACGCTCGTGCGCAATCATGTGATGCTGGCGGGCGATGCGGGCCACCAGGTCAATCCGGTTTCGGGAGGCGGCATCATCTCGGGCATGATCGGTGGGATGATGGCGGGGCAGACGGCGGCCGAAGCCGTTGCGGCCAATGACCTTCAGCATTTGTGCGAATACGAAAAGCGCTGGCACAAACGACTCGGCTGGCGGCATGACGTGTTCTATAATATCAAGGAAGCGATCTCGAACTTTTCGGACGACACGCTCAACGGGATCTGCGATTCGGCATTGAAACTCCCCGAGGAAAAACGCACGCTCGGCGGCATCTTCCGCACGGCGCTCTGGAACCAGCCCTCGATGCTGCTGGATGTGGCGAAGGTGTTCATTTCATAATGGCATCCCATGATACGACGGACCGTTTTGTTTTCCTTCATCGTCTGCCTGACGGCACTTGTGGCGCAGGCGCAAAAGCCCGATGACCTGGTGGATGTGCGCTCGATCGATTCGACGATCAGGATCGACATCCGCTACGCCACGGCGAACAATTTCACGCACCAGGTGCTCTATCCGGTTGCAAAGGCGAAGCTTCGGCGCGCTGCGGCCGAAAGCCTGAGCGCGGTGCAGAAGGACCTCCGGCGTTCGGGCCTTGCGCTCAAGATCTACGACGCCTACCGTCCGCTCTCGATACAGAAAAAGCTGTGGGAGATCGTGCCGAACGAGGACTTCGTGGCCAATCCGGCCAAGGGCTCTCGGCACAATCGCGGCGCCGCCGTCGATCTGACAATCGTGATCGATTCGACCGGCGCCGAACTGGACATGCCCACCGAATACGACACGTTTTCACCCCGGGCCGCGCAGGATTATATGGACCTGCCCGATCTTCAGCGGACAAACCGCGAGCTGCTGAAGGCGGCGATGATGCGGCATGGCTTCCTGCCGCTGCGGTCCGAATGGTGGCACTTCGATTTCAAGGGCGCCTATCAATACGAACTCATGGATGAACCGCTGGAGTAATGCTCGCGTGCCATTGACGCTCCGAAACATACTGCTCATACGCACAGACCGGATCGGAGACGTGATGCTTTCGCTGCCGATGCTTCCGCTGCTGAAAGAGCGATTCCCCGACGCATCGATCACCGTCATGGTGCAGTCCTATACGCGTGAGCTCGTGGAGGGGCATTCGTGCGTCGATGACGTGCTCATCTATGATGCGCCGGAAAGCGTCGGCGCGCTGATACAGCAGGCCCGCGCGCTCCGCCGGAAGAAGTTCGACGCGGTCATTCTTCCGTATCCGCGGTTCAGACTCGCGCTCCTGGCCTTCGCGGCGCGCATTCCGGTCCGCATCGCCACCGGCTACCGATGGTACTCGTTTCTCTTCACGCACAAGATCTTCGAGCACAGGAAAGATGCCCGGCATCACGAGCTGGAATACAATCTGCATCTTCTTTCCGCCTTGGGAATCGATCCGGCTCCGGACAAGGCAACGTTCGAACTTCCCGGGCACGCCGAAGCCGAAGAGACGGTCACACGGTTTCTTGAAGCGCATCATATCGCGGCCGATTGCCCCTTTGCGGTGATTCATCCGGGCAGCGGCGGATCGGCGCGCGACTGGAACGTGGAACATTTCGCCGAACTGGGCACGCGTCTCCAATCCAATCACGGATTGAATGTCATCGTCACAGGCGGTCCGCAGGAAGGCGAGCTCGTGCAGCAGCTCTGCAGCCTGATGCATCCCATGCCCGTTTCGTGCGTCGGAGAATTTTCGCTCATCGAGCTTGCGGCGCTCTTCCGGCGCGCCAGAGTCTTCGTCTCGAATTCGACCGGCCCTCTCCATATCGCCGCCGCAGTGGGTACGCCGGTCGCGGCATTCTATCCGCCCATCCGGCAATGCAGTCCCGCCCGGTGGGGCCCGTGGACGCGGAAGAAAGTCATTTTTGAAGGCAATAACGCAACCTGTCCGCTCTGCAAGGGCGGACCATGCCGGTCCGATGTCTGCATGAACCAAATCTCAGTCGATACCGTTGAAGAAGGTATTATGGTACTTTTACGGGAAGGTTGAATACTATGAAAATGGTCCTGCGTGGAACTGCCGTGCTCTTGTGGTTGATCGTTGGAATGATGCGCGCCGATGCCCAGGCCTCGAAGCCGCACAATGCGTTCGGCGTCGGCGAACGGCTGGTCTTCGATATGAAATACGGATTCATCAAAGCCGGGGAGTCGATCATGTCCATCCCCGCCTATGAATGGGTGGAAGGCAACAAGACGATGAAGGTGCAGTTCGAAGTGAGGTCGTCACCGACATTCTCGTTCATCTTCGAGGTCATCGACCGGTACGAGACATATCTCGATGTGAAGGGCACCTTCCCATGGAGATTCGAGCAGCACATCAAGGAAGGGAAATACAAACGGGATTTCAGCGCCATCTTCGATCAGAAGGAGCATGTGGCGAAGACGACGGAGGGAAATTTTCCCATACCGCCGTATGTGCACGACATCCTTTCGGCCTTTTACTACGCGCGGACGCTCGATTATACGAAGTCGCGTCCCGGCGAAAAGATCATGCTCCAGAATTTTTACGGAAACAAGACGTACCCGTTGGCGGTCAAATTCATCGGGCGCCAGTCGATTGAAGTCAACGCGGGGACATTCAATTGCATCATCGTCGAGCCTCTGGTGCAGGAAGGCGGGCTCTTCAAGAGCGAGGGACGCATCCTGCTCTGGATGACCGATGACGAGCGCAAGATGCCCGTTCAGGTGCAGACCAAGGTGCTCATCGGATCGATCACCGCCGAGCTTCGCGAGTACTACGGCCTGACCGGCCCGCTGACTTCGAAAACACAATAGTCACCGTATTCCATTTCATACAGCCCATTCATGTCTGAAGAACCTCGTTCCGCTGAAGAAAGCGGTCCCGGCGATGCGCCGCCGCGGTCCGGGCTGAAATTTTCACCCATTCCGTTCACGATCATCGCGCTGGCGGGGATCTTCATCCTGTATCAGGGGGTGGGGGGAGCCCTCACGCTCCTGCTTTTCGGCGGAGGCGTCACGCGCGAGACCGTGACGGGCATCCGCGCGGCCACCATGCTCTCGCAGCTTCTTTTTCTGCTTGTGCCCACGCTGCTCCTGATGAAGTTCCAGCACGGATCGGTCTCGGGCGCAATGCCGTTTCGGATGCCGAAGGCGGCCGAGACGCTCTTGGTCGTGCTCTGCGTCGTGTCGCTGCAGCAGGCGCTGGAAGGCTATCTCTTTTTCCAGGACATGATCCCGCTTCCCCCGGAACTCGAGCGCATGCTCGAGACGGTCAAGCGGATGATCGAAGAGACGATGAAACTGCTCGGGGAGGCGCATTCGGCTCCGGAGCTCCTCTTCGTGCTGCTTGTTGTGGCGGTGACGCCGGCCGTCTGCGAAGAACTGTTCTTCCGCGGGCTCATCCAGAAGAATCTCATCGCCGCCTCGAACACGCGCACCGGCATCATTGCCACGGGACTGATTTTCGGCATCTATCACTTCAATCCGTTCCTGCTTGTGCCGCTTTCGGCGCTGGGAATTTTTTTCAGCTATGTGCGCTCGCGCTCGAACACGCTCGTGCTTCCGATAGCGGCGCACTTCGTCAACAATGCCGTCTCGACAGCCGGCTTCTTCTGGCAGCAGGACAGGGCGTCCGCCTCATTCCTGCTCGAGGGCGCCTCAGCCGATGTGCCTCCGGGCTATGTGCTCGGCGTCATGGCGGTCTCAGCGGTGGTCTTTGCGCTGTGCCTCTACTCGTACCGCGTTGTGACGCAGGATGTTGCTCAACACTCACACTGATTACAGGAAAATACAGAACACATGGCAAAACAATACTCGAATCTCACGCTGCGCATCGCCGTTGCCGTCATCGGAATTCCCGCGCTCTTGTTCGCGGCATACATGGGCGGACTCTATTTCTTCGCGCTCATCACAGCGGTCGGGATTCTCGCACTTCAGGAATTCTACACGATCACGGAAGCCAAAGGCATGTCTCCGCAGCGCTGGACTGGCATTGCCGGGATGCTGCTCATCTTTCTTTCGTTTTTTCATGAACAGATCCAATCGTTCATCCTGCCGCTCTTCATCGACAAGGGAGGCATCTCGCTGCTGACGAAGCTGCAGCTGTTCATTACGCTCTATTTCCTCTCGCTTGTCGTCGTGCTGCTCGTCGAACTTTTCCGCAACAAGGGATCGGTCATCCTGAATGCGGCGGCGACCATGGCGGGCATGGCCTATATCGGCGTCTTCTTCGGTACGCTCATCGGGCTGCGCGAGCTCTACGGCATGGAGTTTCCCGTGTCGCTTGCGATGGCGCACGCGGGCGGGCTCTCGCCTCTGGCCGACGATGCCGTGCGCGCCACGACCTATGCATGGGGAGGATGGACGATCATTTCCATCTTCGCTTCGCTGTGGATGTGCGACACGATGGCGTATTTCGGCGGCATGGCGATGGGCAGGCACAAGCTCTTCGTGCGCGTCAGCCCGAACAAGACATGGGAAGGTGCCGCGTGGGGATTTCTGGCCTCGGTTGCGACGATGCTCCTCATGCGCAGCCTCGTGCTGCCCTATGTGGCCGTGCATCAGGCCGTCGTGATCGGACTCATCATCGGAATCTTCGGCCAGATCGGCGACCTTGTCGAATCGGCGATGAAGCGCGACGCCGGCATCAAGGATTCGTCGTCGCTCATTCCCGGGCATGGCGGCGTGCTCGACCGGTTCGACAGTCTGGTGTTTACAGCCCCGATTTTGTATCTTTATATAGACTTTGTGGTGTTATCGTAAATTTATTTTGTGCGGCTAGGAAAGAATGAAAACTCAGAAGCAAAAGATTCATATTGTGACGTTGGGATGTGCGAAGAACACCGTAGATTCGGAAGTACTGGAAGGACAGCTTCGCGGCAACCATTTTGCGATGGCGCAGGATGCCTCCGAGGCGGACATCGCGATCATCAACACGTGCGGATTCATCGGGGATGCGAAGAAGCAATCCGTCGACACCATCCTCGAAGCCGTTGAACTGAAAAAGCGCCGGAAGCTCGACAAGGTCTATGTGATGGGGTGCCTTTCCGAGCGCTACCATTCGGAGCTTGCAAAGGAAATCCCGGAGGTCGACCGGTTCTTCGGCTCGAACGAGCTGCCGAACATCCTGAATGCGCTCGGCGGCGAATTCAAATACGAACTCCTGGGGGAGCGGACGCTCTCGACGCCCGAGTATTCAGCCTATCTGAAGATTTCGGAGGGCTGCGACAATCCCTGTTCGTTCTGCGCCATCCCGCTCATGCGCGGCGTGCACCGCTCGAAGCCGGTGGAAGAAATCATGTCCGAAGCCGTGCGCCTGGCCTCGAAAGGCGTGAAGGAGCTGATCGTCATCGGACAGGATACGACGTATTACGGACTCGATCTGTACAAGGAGCGCGCTCTTTCCTCGCTCCTGCGCTCGCTCGCATCGGTGAAGGGTTTCGAATGGATCCGGCTCATGTATGCCTATCCGGCAAAGTTTCCGCTGGATGTTCTGCCCGTCATGGCGGACCATGCCAACATCTGCCGGTATCTGGACATGCCCGTGCAGCACGCATCGGATGCCGTGCTGAAGTCGATGCGCCGGGGCATCACGCGCCGCGCGCTCGAGGACCTCATCGGCAGGATCAGAAGCGCCGTGCCGGATATTGCGCTCCGGACGACGCTCATCACGGGATATCCGAATGAGACCGAACGCGATGTGGAGGAGCTGGCCGAGTTCATGAAGCAGATGCGCTTCGAGCGGCTGGGGATCTTCACGTATTCGCAGGAGGAAGACACCACGGCGTACGGACTCGGCGATCCGATTCCCGAGCAGGAGAAGGAGCGCCGGAAGGAATACCTGATGGACGTGCAGCGGGCGATCTCGCTCGAGCACAACGAGCGGCAGATCGGCCGCACCGTGCGCGTGCTTGTGGAGCGGCACGAAGACGGCGTGTATGCGGGGCGCACCGAATATGATGCCCCCGAGATCGACAATGAAATCTTCATCGCTTCCCCGAACGATCGACACTTATTGCCCGGTGAGTTTGTTTTAAGTACTGTAAAGGATGCCGTGGAGTATGATCTCTACGGAGATGTGGTCTGATAATACATTATCACATGATCGTACGAACCATCGTTGTGCTGATGCTGCTGTCTGTTGTCCGTACAGGAGTATGGTCTCAGGTTGAAACCCGCGTTCCGACCACCCCGGGTGCCGATATCCCGGAATTCTTTCTCGATGCCATCAGTTTTGCATCAAACGATTCCCTGCATTCGCGACTGGATGTGTACATCCATGTGCCCTACGACGTGCTCCGCTTCGTCATGAGCGAGGGGACGTTCAAGGCGAAATACGACATCACGGTGAACGTGATGACCGGCGATGACCGTTCGGTCGCAGAAAAGACATGGACCGAGGACATCACCCATTCCACGTATGAGGAAACCGAAAACCGCGCCGCCTACAATCTGACGCAGCGCTCATTCGAACTCGAGCCGGGCGAATATACGCTGCGGGCCCTTGTGCACGATACGGAGTCGAAAAAGAACGCGACCGTGATCCGGAAGGTGACGGTCGGCCGCTACGGCGGCAGCGCCCTGGCCATGAGCGACATCATGCTCATCAGCCGCGTGACATCCGACAAGGGCAGGCTCAACATCGTGCCGAACATTTCCGGTAACGTCGCCGATGTGATCAACGGCCTCTACGTCTTCTATGAAGTCTATAATATGGATGTGGGCGATTCGGTCGAGTCGCTCTATTCGATCACGGACATGAAGGGCAAGAGCGTGTTCGGCCAGCGCGTGCTGCACCGGCTCTCGGGCCGGCGCACGCAGGTGATCGAGAAGCTCGATACCGCCCAGTATTCGATGGGCACATACGTGCTGACGGCGCAGGTCCGGGCGCTGGCGCATGAGCCGGGACGCGAGACGCAGAGCGTCGAAAAGAAGAAGGCGTTTGTCGCCAAATGGGGCAACATGCCCTACAGCGTCACCGACTGGGATCTTGCGATCCGCCAGCTCCGCTATATCGCCAAGGACAGCGAGTACGAGCAGCTTTCCGAGGCGAAGACCGTGGAGGAGAAGCAGAAGCTGTTTCAGGAATTCTGGCGCCGGCGCGATCCGAGCCCCGATACCAAGCGCAACGAGTACATGGAGGAGTATTATTCGCGCGTGGAGTACGCGAACCAGCACTTCTCGCATTACCTGCCCGGCTGGCGCACCGACATGGGCATGGTCTTCATCCTGCTCGGCTCGCCGAACAATGTGGAGCGCCATCCGTTCGACATCGATTCGAAGCCGTACGAGATCTGGTCCTATTACGATTACAACCGTCAGGTGATCTTCGTGGACGATACCGGCTTCGGCGACTTCAAGCTCATCACGCCGGTGTACGATCTGCTCCAGCGCGCGAAATAAACGACGATTCCTTTTTTCTTCGACGATGCGTCTTCTGTGGTGTGCACTCTTGCTGCTTGCGGTCCATGCCGGTGCTTCCGCACAGGATGCCATGCCTGTTGTTTCCTCGGTCGGTCTGCGCGGCAATGCGGAGGTGAAAGACGAGCTGCTGCGGCGGCACATCGAAACGGCCGTCGGAGCTCCGCTCAGCCAGTCGACGGTCGAGCGCGACATCCAGGCGCTGCTTACCTATTACACCGGACTCGGATTTCCCTTTGCCGAAGTGCGCATCGGCGTTACGCTTGCCGATACGATGGATGCGCCGTCGGCCGATGTTCTCTTCACCATCAACGAGGGGCCCCGTGTGATCGTGCGGGAGATGTCCGTGCAGGGCAACACCGTCACGCAAAGCGGCGTCATCGTGCGCGAGGCGCGCCTGAGCGCCGATGAACCCTTCTCGCAGTCGAAGCTCGACAGGCTGAGACGGCGGCTCGACCGGCTTCAGCTCTTCACCTCCGTCGGGGAGCTTCAGCTCTATCTGCTGAACGATTCGAGTGCGTCGCGGCCGGTGCGCAACGGGGGCATTCTCTGCACGGTGGAAGAAGGGAACATGACGACATTCGACGGCGTGATCGGCTACGTGCCCGGACGCACGGCGCAGGAACGCGGCTATCTCACGGGACTCGTCTCGCTGACGATGAAGAATCTCTTCGGCACCGGCCGAAGAGTCTCGGCCAGGTGGCAGCGCGAAACGGCGTCGACGCAGGAGCTCGAGCTGCGCTATACCGAGCCGTGGTTTCTCGGCGTACCGCTCGATCTGAGCGCCGGATACTATCAGCGCAAACAGGATTCGCTGTATGTGAAGGATGTGCTCTCGGGAAGAGGAGACTACAATCTGACCGATGAACTGACGTTTTCGGCCACGGTGAACAGCGAGTCGATCTATCCGTCGACAAGCGTCGGGTATTTCACGGTCTTTGAAAGCTCCTCGCTCATGCTCGGCGGCGAGATCCGCTACGATACGCGCGACAACAGCCGTGTGCCGACATCGGGCATCCGCTACAGCACAAGCTATCAGACGGGAACGAAGAAGATCACCGGGCCGGCGCAGTATCTTCTGCCGACCGATACGCGCAATTATTTTCTGCGCCGCGTATCGGTGGACCTCGATCTGTATCTGATGCCGTGGCGCCGGCATGTCTTCGCAGCAGGCGGACACGGCAGGCAGGTGTCGTCGACCGTGCTCGAGATCAGCGACATGATCCAGTTCGGCGGTTCATCGACCGTGCGCGGCTACAGGGAAAACCAGTTCTTCGGATCGCGCGTCGCATGGACGTCGCTCGAGTACCGGTATTTGACCGGAAGGCTCTCGCATGTTTTCGTCTTCGCCGATGCCGGATATTTTTCGCGTCCGGAAGAGCCCGAGCGCGGCGTCTCACAGCAGGAGCGCATGCTTTACGGATACGGCATCGGAGCGCGGCTCGAGACCGGTCTCGGCATACTGGGCGTGAGTTACGCGCTCGGAAAAGGCGACACATTCAGCGCCGGCAAAATCCACTTCGGCATCGTCAACGAATTCTGATATGAACCCTTATCTGCGCCTGATCCGTCCTTCGAATTTCGTGATCACACTGTGTTCCATTGCGCTCGCGTGCGTGCTTGCCGGCGGCACGGCGGCGCAATGGATGCTCATCGCCGCGGCCTCGCTGTCCGGGGCCCTCATCGGCGCCGGAGGCATGGTGATCAACGATCTCTTCGATATCGCCATCGACCGGATCAACAAGCCCGACCGCCCCCTGGCCTCCGGCGTGATTTCACCCGGCGCGGCGCGCATGGCCTACCGCGCGCTCACGGCCTCGGGACTGCTTCTGACGCTCACGCTTCCTGTCGGCGCGCAGCTGATCGCGGTCATCGCTTCGGTGATCATCTATGTGTACAGCGCGGTGTTGAAGCGCACCGTGCTTGCGGGAAATATCGCCGTGGGACTCATGACGGGACTCACGTTCATCTACGGCGGTGCGGCGGTGGGATCGGTGGAGCGGGGACTGCTGCCTGCCGTCTTCGCGCTGTTGATGAATGCGGGCCGCGAGATCATCAAGGACATGGAGGATGTCGAGGGCGACCGGAAGGAGGGAGCGCTCACGCTTCCCGTGAAATTCGGCATGAAAGCCGGCGCTTCGGCCGCCACGGCGGTCCTGCTCCTGCTTGTCGCAGCCTCGATGGCGCCCGTCGTGCTCTCGATCTATACCTGGAAATACCTCATTCTCGTTGCCGCGGGAATGATCAGCGTCATCGGCTACTGCCTGTATTCGCTCTGGACGGATCAGTCGACGGCGAATCTTCACCGGCTCAGCACCATCTTGAAATACGACATGATCGTGGGACTGGCCGCCATTTATCTCGGATAGGATTGCACGCGTATGCTCCTGAAGTTTGAACGTCGATATTGGTCGAAAGGCCTGCTGCATGTGGCCGGAGTGGATGAGGCGGGACGGGGGCCGCTGGCCGGACCCGTTGTGGCCGCGGCGGTTATCTTTCCCCGCGATGTGGTGATCGAAGGCGTCAACGATTCGAAAAAGCTCACCGAACGGACGCGCGATGCGCTCTTCGGCCTGATCCATGAGCGCGCGCTCGCTGTGGGCGTCGGCATTGTGGAGCATGAGGAGATCGACCGCATCAATATTCTTCAGGCCACCATCCGCGCCATGAAGTGCGCGATCGCGCAGCTTGCGGTCGAGCCGGAGCAGCTGCTGGTGGACGGCAACTTCTTCAAACATGAAACGTGTCCGGTTCTGAATATCGTCAAAGGCGATGCGCTTTCGCATTCGATCGCCGCCGCATCGATCGTGGCC
>JBLMZA010000016.1:0-20648 GCA_050258555.1 Acidobacteriota bacterium
CTCGGTCCGTCTTCCGCGAAAAATGCGCACACGGCGCAGGCCGATACGTCATCGGCCGCGCGCTACCAGCCAGTGTTTCTTGACTTCGGAGAGACCAACGGCGGTCCCTCGAGCGAAGAGATCCTCGCCTCGGACTCGCTTCTGCAGAATAACGCGCAATTGCGACGCGCCCTCGGTATGTCCGTTATTGCAGACAGTTCCAAAGACACGCTCAGAGGGCTGGCCCTGGTGCGCTATGCGGCCGACGCCGGAAGTCCGGAGGCCCTGGCGCTTCTGGGCAAGTGGCATGAAAAGGGCATCTCGGTGAAGAAGGACCTGGTGGAGGCGGCGGAATATTACATCCGTGCGTTCCGTCTGGATTCGCCGCATGCGCCTGCGGCGCTGGCCGAACTCCTGCGGCAGAAGGAATTTTTTCCCCTTCTGAAAGCGCACGTCGAGAAGAACGATCCGCGGGCCCTGTATTGCTGGTCCTCGCTTGTGGCCTCGAAGTTCGATTATCAGCTCACCGAGCCTCAGGCATTGAAGCTCCTGCAGCGCGCGGCAAAGGAAAATCATCCGCCGGCATTGATCGAGCTCGGGTTCAATTATTATCGCGGCAAGTGGATTGCGCGCGATACGGCGCAGGCGCTCGGCTACTGGCAGAAGGCCTCGGAACTCGGGAGCCGGGAGGCGCGGCTGCGCATTTTGGCCTACGACATACTGCATCAGAAATCGGTCGATGCCGGATCGATCGCCGAGTTGAAGCGCGGCGAGGATGACGGTTCGGTCCTGTCGCAATTGGCGCTTGCCTATTGTTATCAGAACGGGCTCGGCGTGCCGATCAATCTGGCCGAAGCCGCCAGGCTCTACCGTTCGTGCGCCCAGCGCGGCAATCAGAACGGGTATGAGGAATTGAAGCATCTGTATGATGCGCTTCGGCCGGCGCAGAAGGAATTCAGGATCAGCGATTAGAACTTTCTAATTTGACAACGCCTGTGAGCGGGCGTATATTACCCTTGTAAGAATAGACGCCATTCAACACCCGATTTCAGTCCTTTCACGCCGCATAAGTACTGTGAAAGTCCCTATACAGGTTCGAGACAATTCCGGAGGGGACGCATGGAGAATGGTACACGGCCTGATCTGATGCTGCAGCTCTTGCTGCAGGATGCCGATGAAAGCGTGTGGCGCGCCGATCTCGTGCGAAGCATGCCGCTGCACGAGTTCTGCCTGCACGAATTCTTCCAACAGTCCGATCTTATCCTTCGCGACTGCAGCCTGAATTTCGCCCGGCAGTGCGGGTGCGGCGCGCCCGGCGAGCTTCTCAACACTCCCGTCAATCGTCTGGTCTTCGGAGAGCGCATCGAAGATCTCTTCGTCCACTATGATCCGGATCGTCTTCCCTTCATTGTGAAATTCATCTCTGTGCATGCCTCAAACGGCTCGATCGATCACGGCTATCTCAACTGCATCGGCCTGATTGCCAGCGGCTTCGAATTGACCGGCATGGTGGGCCGGAGGCGCGACATCACGCATCAGCTGAGGATCCGGGAGGAGCGGCGCGAACTGAAGGACTCGCTCACCGAGAAGGAGTACGAGATCTTTCTCGGCCTGGTCAAGGGAAAGACCGTCAAGCAGATCGCTTCAGGCCTCGGGCTGGTGGAGAAGACCGTGTATTTTCACATCGAGAACATCGAGAAGAAAATGCGCACCTGCGGCATCCTCGACATCGTGCAGAAGGCCTACCGTCTGGGATTTTTCGATTCGGCGGAAGCCGATGAGCGGCTATGAAACATTATTGACTTTCCCTGCGGAGGCTCTATATTGTATGCATGGAAAATGTACAGGAATGAACGTCGAAAGGAAGTATGAACGAGGATATCATCATCAACGAAGAGGTCACGATTCCGGCGTCGGAACTCCGGTACCGCTTTGCGCGCAGCGCGGGACCGGGCGGACAGAATGTGAACAAGCTTGCCACGAAGGCCGAACTCCTGTTCGATCTCGCACGCTCGTCGGCATTCAATGAGGCGGACAAGGCGCGCATCGCCCAAAAGCTCGCGCGGCACATCGATTCCGAGGGCTTCGTGGCCGTCTCGTCCCAGGAGTCACGCAGCCAGTTTCAGAATAAGCGTCTGGCCGCCCGGAAGCTCGCGGCGCTCATCACGCGCGCGCTCCATGTGCCGAAGTCGCGCAAGAAAACGCAGCCGACGCGCCAATCGGTGACGCGCCGGCTGGAAGGGAAAAAGCTGCGAAGCGCGGTCAAGCATCACCGGTCGAAGAAGATCGATCTTGAGTAAGACCGCCGGGGGCGCTCACGCCTTCCTCGATGATTTCCAAATACGTGGTCCGGTAGAGTATATAGACCAGGAGCAAAAGAAGCGCCGCCGTAAAAAGAATAAACCACAGAAACACCGCCACAGTATCCGACTCCTTCCCGAAGAGCTGATCCTTCACCAGACTGAACACTCCCAGAAGACCGGCCAGCACTCCCGTCACGGTCACGCGGCGTTTTTGCACGGGCCGGAGCTCTGCGCCGCAGCGCCCGCACTGCAGATGCCTCTGCGGCGCCACCGTGAAGACGCTTCGAAACGGAAATCGGTACGAGCAAATCGGACACGTCATCGCTTCCTGCGCTCTGTGGTTCATGAGTCTGCTCCTGTCGTTCGCACGATATCGGCGGATGAAATAAAAAACCTCCGTTGAATCTTCCGATTCTCCAGAGGTTTTTTTCCAACTCTTCCCCGCTCCGACTCCGATGGCTCACACTAAACCGCGTGCACTCTGGTCTTCTCGGAAAAGCCTATTTCGTATGACGCGCTTAATGGCCCTTCGGCGGCATTGCGCCGTGCGGCGAATCGGGCATCGGACGGGCATCCAGAAGCTCGACTTCGAAAATCAGCGTCGCATTCGGCGCGATCTGCGGACCGGCCGCACGTTCGCCGTAGGCGAGCTTCGAGGGGATGAACAGCTGCCACTTCGAGCCGACCGGCATCAGCTGCAGCGCTTCGGTGAATCCGGGAATGATGCCCTTCACGGGGAACATCGCCGGCTCGCCGCGCTTGTACGAATTGTCGAACTCCGTGCCGTCCAGAAGCGTGCCGCGGTAGTTCAGGATCACCATCTGGTTTTCCTTCGGCTTCGGGCCCGTGCCCATCGTGATCACCTTGTACTGCAGACCGCTCGGTGTCGCGACCACACCCGGCTTCGACTTGTTCTCGGCCAGGAATTTCTCGCCTTCGGTCTTGTTCTTCTCTCCCATCGTCTTCATCTTCTCTTCCTGCTTGGCCATCACCTGCTTCTGGAAGTTCGTCATGACGCTGCGGATCTGCTCGTCGGTCATCAGGTGAATGCTCGTGTCCTTCGCATCCTTGATCGCCTGCGCGACGATGTCCGCGTTCAGGTCGACATCCTGCTGCTTCAGGTTCTTTCCGAAGTCGAATCCGATCGCGTACGATACGCTGTCCGTGAGCGTTTTCATTTCGACCTTGCCTCCGCTCTTCGAGCACGAGCCGAGAAGAAGGGCCAGCGCCAGTACCGCTACTGCTGCAATTGCTTTCATTGGGTTCCTTACGTGTGTATGATTATGTATTGGAGATGCACATGCTTTCGGGTTAATTGACATTCTTCAGGATCGCGAGCACGAAGTTGTAGAAGCGCTCCACCGTGTCGATATGCAGACGCTCGTCGGGCGAATGCACGCCTTCCATCGTCGGGCCGAAGGAGATCATGTCCATGCCCGGGATCTTCTCGCCGATGATGCCGCATTCGAGTCCGGCATGGATCGCCTTCACGTTCGTGTCCTTGTCGTACAGCTTCTTGTATGTTTCCTTGGCCACCTTCAGGATCGGCGAATCGAGATTCGGCTTCCATCCCGGATAGCCTTCGCTGGCTTCGACGTCGGCGCCGCCGAGCTCGAAGCAGTTGGCGACCATCTGGCAGACTTCATCGATTTCGGAAGCGACCGAGCTTCGCTGGCTCGTGGTGACGGTGATGCGCTTCTTGTCCGTCTTGACGATCGCAAGATTGGTCGAGGTCTCGACCAGTTCCTTGATATCGGCGCTCATCTTGATAACGCCGTGCGGCAGCGCCGAGAGCGTCTGCATGATGCGGCGCGCGAGCTTGTTCTTGATCACTTTGCCGGCTTTCACCTTCGGCTTCACTTCCATGGTGATGGAAAGATCGGGCTCGACCGTGGCGAGTTCGGCATGCACCGTCGAGTTGTATTCGGCGATGAGGGCCTGTATGGCGTCCAGATTCTTCACCGGGGCGAAGATCAAAGCCTCGGCTTCGCGCGGAATCGCGTTGCTCTTATTGCCGCCGTTGATCGACGCCAGATGCGTGCCGTAGGAATCGAGCGCCAGAAGCGCGCGGTTCAGGATCTTCAGTGCATTGCCGCGGCCCTTGTCGATCTCAAGCCCCGAATGGCCGCCCTTCAATCCCTTGACAGTAATCTGAACGGCCGCATGCTTCGCCGGCACGGGCTTCGTATCGAGCGTCCAGGAGGCCATCGTGTTGCGTCCGCCGGAGCATCCGACGAAGAGATCGCCTTCTTCTTCCGAATCCAGGTTCAGGAGCGTGCGGCTCTGCAGAAAGTCCGCCGAGAGATTATTGGCGCCGTTGAGGCCCTGCTCTTCATCGGTGGTGAAGAGGAATTCCAGCGGTCCGTGCTCGAGCGATTTGTCTTCCATGATGGCGAGGTTCGTCGCCACGGCGATGCCGTTGTCGGCGCCGAGCGTCGTGCCGTTGGCCTTGAGGAAGTTGCCGTCGCGCACGAGCTCGATCGGGTCCTTTTCGAAATCATGCACCGTATCGTTGTTCTTCTCGCAGACCATGTCCAGGTGTCCCTGGAGGCAGACCGACTTCGCCTGCTCGCGGCCCGGACTGGCCGGCTTGCGCACGACGACATTCAGGGACTTGTCCTGCTTCGCCTCGAGACCGAGCGCACGCGCCGTATCGACGATGTAATTGGAAATCGCCTTTTCGTTTTTCGATCCGCGCGGGATCTTGTTGATCTCCTGGAAATAATAGAACACCCGTTCGGGCTTCAGACCTTCGATTGCTGTAGACATACGTTCAATCCTTTCCTGTGTGTATGGCGGCTGCCGTTATCTTCCGGCTGCAAGCGCACGCAGCCCTGCCCGGCCCGGCGCCGCCGTTGTGATGGTAAATTGACCGCTCAATTCTTCGAGACGACGCGTCAGCGCATCCAAATCCTCGGCCGTGCGCGCGATGGCCTCGATGCCGGAGGAGGTTTCCGCGATGCCGGAAACGATCGATTCGACGCTGCGGTTCACCGTGCGGCCCGTCTCGGCCTGGCGCTTGGCCGATTCGGCAAGGCTCGTGGTGAAGGTTTTTACGTTCTTTGCCACATCGATCATTTCGGAAAGCGAGGCGCCGGCTTTTTCCGCCAACGCCCGTCCGCGCTCCACTTCGATGGTTCCCTCTTTCATCGACTGGACGGCAAGGTCCGTGTTCGTCTGGATCTGCCGGATCATCTGCGCGATTTCCTTCGTGGCCTTCGTCGTGCGCTCGGCCAGCTTTCTCACTTCATCGGCAACGACCGCGAAGCCTCTGCCCTGCTCGCCCGCGCGGGCGGCTTCGATCGCCGCATTCAATGCGAGCAGATTCGTCTGATCGGCGATGTCGTCGATCACCTGTATGATCTCTCCGATTTCCGCGCTGCGCTCTCCGAGCGACTCGACGGTTTTGGCCGCAGAACCCACGACCGCTTCGACCTTCTTCATTCCGTCGACCGTCTGGGCGACAATCATGCCGCCTTCGCCGGCTTTGCCTGCGTTGCGCGTGGCGCCATCGGCGGCGCTCTCGGCCGTCTTGTTATCGGCCATGATCGTGCGGTTCATCTCATCGACCGAGGCGGCCACGGATTCGGCCTGCGTCGTCTGCCTGCGCGCGCTTTCGGCCATCGCATCGGCGCTCTGACTGATCGTCGAACCGGCATCGGCCACGGCATGGATGGCCTGCTGAAGATGTCCGACCATGCGCTCCACTTTCTCCAGCGCCTCGTTGAACCCGCGGAAGAGTTCGCCCACGCTGTCATCGAGCGTGCTGTCGATGCGGACCGTCAGGTCTCCTTCGGAAAATGCGCGGATGGCCGCAAGCATGCGTTCCGTATTTTCTGCCAAATACCGCTGCTGGGCTTCGGAGATGCGCTTGGCTTCCTCGGCGTTGCGGGCCGCGGCTTCGGCCTCGAGGCTCTTTTCCCGGATGGCCGACATCGAGAGCCGGATATTCTGCAGCATCGCCGTGAACGAATCGGCGAGCATGCCGATCTCGTTGCGCGTCGAGACATCGAGCGTCACATCATAGTCTCCGGCGCTTGCCTTCATCGCCGCATCGTTGAGCATATGGATGGGCCGGCTCACGTTCTTTGCCACGCCGTAGGCGCCGGCAATCACCAACAGCAGGAGCACTCCCATGGCAATCAGGAATTTCTCTTCGACGCGCGCAATCTCGGCTTCGATCTCTTCCAGGAGCATGCCGCCGGTGACGATCCATCCCCACGGCTTGTAGAGTTCGAAGTGATAGAGTTTCGGAATGATCGTGTCGCCGACCTTCCAGTGGAATGTCGCGTCGCCCGCGCCGTCGCGCACGGCGATGTCGCGCATCAACTTCGCCGAATACACGCCGTCGTTGTCGGTATCGCCTCCGACGTATTTCCCGACGTTATCCGCGTTGCGCGACACGCGGCAGTAGCCGTCCACATCGTTGACGAAGAGATAATCCTTCGCGTTGAATTTCATGTCGCGGATGATGCCGAAGGCCTTCTGCTTCGCCTCTTCCTGGGTCATCTCTCCGCGCTCGACCTGCGACTGCAGATGGGCGATGATGGAAATGGTCGCATCGACCACGTTGCTGAGCGCCTTGCGCTTGTTGGCATAGACGCTTTCCTCGATCTGAGGAAGAATCACATAGCGGAAGATGACCGCCATCACGATCGAGAACACGATGCTGAAGCTCAGGATCTTGGCAAAGATTCCCCAATCATTCAACTTTTTCATTTTCATAACGAATCCGCCTGAATGTCGTACCCGATGAATTTTTCCCTGAAGAGATTCCGCGTGAAGCTGATCGTGCGCTCGCTCATCGTTTCGGCCTGATCGGGGAATGCGCGCTTCATCGTCTCGATGATGGAGCCGACCGTCGCGCCGCCCGTGCACGCATTCCAGAACGCCGTGCCGTAGGCATCCAATTGCAGACGGAAGTGTTTGCTCTTCAGATACGGAAGGAGCGCTTTCACAAGGAATCTGTTGGTGAATTTCGGAACAAGGATCACGACCCTTCCGTCATCGGCCGTTTCCCAGTCGGCCAGACGCTTCGGCCGCACATCAAGCAGATTGATGGAAGGGTCAAACTGTTGTTTTTTCATCGGATTTTACGGTTCAAATGACACTGCCCATTGAGTGCACTAATATACGATTTTCAGAGTAGAAAAGCATAAAAGAAAGGGGCGAAGCGACAATAACCGCGCTTGACGCGCGTATCATTTTCGACTTCGCCCCACATGACAACATCGGAGTACAGAGAGGGGCGAAGCAGCGCTTCGCCCCACATGGCGCTTCGCCCCACATGACGCTTCGCCCCACATGGCGCTTCACCCCACATGAAACGGCATCAGAACGAGGCGCTCGGCGGAGCCGGTTCGTCGGCTTCGCCCGCCTTCTTCAGCGGAATCATCACGAGCACCACGGCGATCACCACGAAGACGCCGATACTGGTAATGAAGCTCGAATGCTCGATCAGGACGGGAATATTGACTTCGAAGAATTTCAGTCCGGCAAAGACCAGTCCCATCAAGGCCTCGCCCGCGATCAGACCGGAGGCCACAAGGACGCCGGCATTTTCGACGCGCGTTTTCTGGGCCGCATTGTAGCGGCGCGATTCGGTCATGCGGTCGACGATGCCGCGGATCAGGCCGCCCACAAAGATGGCGAACGTGGTTTCCAGCGGCAGATACATGCCGACGCAGACGAGCATCGGGCTCTTGACCTGGATGAGGATGAACGAGACGGCCATGAGCATGCCGACGATGATGAGGGGCCATGCCATTTCTCCGCCCACGATGCCCTGTGAAAGCAATGCCATGAGTCCCGCCTGCGGAGCCGGGAGCGCCTTGCCGCCGAAGCCCATGCCGCCGGACTGGATATCGGACTGCTGGAGGATCAGAAGCGGGAAGAACATCACCAGCGAGGAGACCACGACGCCGATCAGATCGCCTACTTCCATCTTCCAGGGCGTGCCGCCCAGGATGTGACCGACTTTCAGATCCTGCAGCATCTCGCCTGCCACGGCCGCCGAGACGCAGACCACGGCCGCCACGCCGAGCACGGCGGCAACGCCCTGCTGGCCTTTCATGCCGAGAATCACCATCAGGAGCGCCGAGATGATGACGGCCGAGATCGTGAGTCCGGAGATCGGGTTGTTCGAAGAGCCGATCATGCCGACCAGGTATCCCGACACGGCAGCGAAGAAGAATCCCGCGATGATCATGAAGACGGTGGCCACGAGCGCCGCCGTCACATTCTGGCTGAAATAATAATAGATGAAGAACGTCGCGACGCTTGCCGCAAGAATGCCGATGAAGATATTCTTGAACGGAATATCCGCCTCGGTGCGCGCATGGGAAGCGCCGCCGGAAGCGGCTTTCTTCACATCACCCACCGCGCGGGAGAGTCCCGCACCGAGACTCTTGCGCATGCGGAAGAGCGTGTTCGCGGCCGAGACGAGCATGCCGCCGATGGCGATCGGACGAACGAAGTAGCGCCAGATCTTTCCGGCGATGGCGATCCAGCCTTCCTCATCCTCGTCGATCAGCTGATAATATTGCTGCTGGCTGATCGTTTCCTTCGTCGTGGTGTTCATGTACTGCTGCGGCACGCCCTTGGCATCAACCGACGTCTGCACGGCCGTGTACTGGCTCGTCACTTTCGAGAAGTCGCTGGCATCATAGAGCGAGGGACCCAGAAGGAACATCAAAAGCGGCACGAACAATCCCCACGCCAGAAGTCCGCCCGAGAAGTTCAGCGCGGCGAGCTTCGGTCCGATGATGTAACCGACGCCGACATAAGCGGGACTCACGCCCGGCGTCGAGATCACGGTGCCGCCCTGACCGGCGATGCCGCCGGCTTTAATCGAGTCGGAACCCGGCACGACCGAGCGCGAGAAGCGGACGAATTTTTCCCAGCTCGCGGCGAACACGTTGAGCGCGCCCAGAATCTGTATGAAGGCGCCGATGCCCATCGCCGAAAACAGCGTCGCCGCTCCGCCGCCGCCTTTCTGTCCCGCCTTGTGGATCTCCGATGCCGCGACCGATTCGGGAAAGGGCAGCGACACGTCTTCGACCATGACGCGGCGCAGGAGCGTGACAAAGAGGATGCCGAAGACGCCGCCCACGAGCATGATCGATGTGGCCTGGAAATAATACGCGATCGGATTGGTCGTATCCCAGATACCGGAAATGAAGAAGGCCGGCACGGTGAAAATGGCGCCCGCGGCGACCGACTCGCCGATCGAGCCCACGGTTCGCGCCATGTTCTCTTCAAGGATCGATCCCTTCATCATGCGAAGAATCGCCATGCCGATCACGGCCGCGGGATAGGTGGCCGCGATCGTCATGCCGGCTTTCAGTCCGAGATATGCATTTGCCGCGCCGAGGATCACTGCCATCACAAGGCCGATCACGAGCGCACGCAGCGTGAATTCCTTCATATCGGTTTCCACCGGCACGAACGGTGTGAATCCTCCGCCGCCTGTTTGTGTTTCTGCCATAACAACTCCCGTATTAATATAGAGATGATGAATGAGTATATCTGTGTAACAATGTTTTCTGGATCAACGGCATGCCGGATCTCTTATTTGCCCCCGCCGAAGATGGCCTTGAAGACATGTCCGGCCACTTCCGGGTTCTCCTTGAGCCGGCGCACCGAATATCCGTACCAGTCCTTGCCGAAGGGCGTATAGACGCGGAGCTTGTGGCCTTCGGCGATGAGCTGGGCGCGCTTCGCGGGCCGGACGCCCAGGAGCATCTGGAATTCGTACCGGTCATGCGAGAGCTTCAGGTCCTCGATCACCTGCTTCGCCGCATCGATCAGGACGTCGTCGTGCGTGGCAACGCCGACTTTCGAGCCGGCTTCCATCAGGATCTTCAGGAGCCGGATGTAATTCTGCTGTATGCCGCGGCGGTCCTTGATCGCCACCGTTGCCGGCTCGTTGTAGATGCCCTTGCAGAGGCGGACCGACGCCTTCTCGGCGGCCAGAAGCCGGATATCGGCCTCGCTTCGGTGGAGATAGGCCTGGATGACGATGCCGACTTTCTCATACCGGCTTCGCGCATGGCGGTAGACCTCCAAGGTCTTATCGGTGCAGGTGTGATTCTCCATGTCGATGCGGATGAAATTGTCCTGCTCGCGCGCCGATTGGATGATCTCGTCCACATTCTCCTTGCAGAACTCCAGATCGAGGTTCATGCCGAGCTGCGTGAGCTTGATCGAGATGTTCGAATCGAGCTTGTTGGCCTTGATGGCGGCGAGCACATTCTTGACCTGCTCGCGCGCCGAGAGGGCTTCGGACTTCTGCGTGATGTCTTCGCCGAGCACGTCGACGGTGGCCATCGCGCCTTCCTTGTTCAGGGCGCGGACGGTGTTGACGGCTTCATCGAGTGTTTCACCGGCGATGTACGGTTTGGCAAAGATGCCGACAATCGGACGCGGCACAAACGGCAGCGTTGCGGAGACAGCTTTATTGAGGAGACTCATACGGTGTTATTCTATTCCTGTGACTTTCATATCGCGGGGATATTCGACGGAGAATCTGAAATCCCACGTTTTCTTTTCAGACGGCTTTGCCGTCTGCGTGAATGTGACAAATCCCTGGTCGGTGCGGGGAAGATCCCGGGGCTCGATCAGTTCGACCGTGATGCGTTCGTTCTGCGAGACGGGAAGCTGATCCTCCACGGCAACCGTGATATCGGTCTTCTTTCTGTTCTCGAGCGTGTAGCGGAAGTGATACGTCACTTTCACGGATTTCGAGAACGTGCCGGTATATTCCGTCGACTTGTTGATGAGCTTGCGCTCGATGCCGATCGTGCGGTCGATGCCGAAGTAGGCATCGAATGTCTCGTTCGGCGCCACGAGCTTCATCGACGACTGCGCGATATATTCGCGGCCGCTGAAGACGTTCATGATGCCGGGCAGGAGCGGATACTCGCTCGAGTTTTTGATCGTTCCCTTCAGATAGACAAACGGCGAGAGTTTCGGAGCGGCAAGATACGAGAACTCGGAAGAGAACTTCTCGCGCGAGATCGCGACCTTATGCACGACGTTGTCCGAGGGGACCGAGGATTTCGAGGCGATCGTATAGACGGCCGATGTGAGGCCCGTTTCGACGCCGGCGGCCACTTCCTCGATCGGCGCCATGGCCGGGGCCTCTTCGGCATCGGGCACGGGCTGCGGCGCGGCCTGGAGCGATTCGGTCTTCATCATGGCCGCCCCGTTTCGGCGCATGAACGGCTGTATCGTGACCGGCTGCGCCTCCGCAACAAACCAGGGCTGAAGCTCGGGCTTCACCCCGCCGATATCGGGCCGGGCTGTGGACAGCGCAAGATCGACATTCGTCCAGTCTTCTCCCGTGCTCTGCTGTATGGCGCCGCGGTATTCGATTTCAGCCGTCGGCGAGGCGGCATCGCGCGAGGCGCGCACGTCATACTGCGGATACCAGCGCGCATTGAAGACGACGTAACTGGCCGTGAGCGCGACGTCCCCGCCCCGCTGCACATCAAGATCGATCAGGAGCGTTTTGGTGACGCGCTGCAACCGCGAGGAGATTTCGGACAACTGCTTCTGCGCCGCGTCGATTTTTTTCTGGAGCGAGGCGATCTCCTCTTCCGCTTCGAGCTGGCCGGCTTTCACGCGCGCAAGATTCGAGGCGATGAAAGAGAGCGACTTCTGCCAGTCATCGGCCGTGTATTTGGGCGCGCGCAGATCGCCCGTGCCTGTTGAGGGCTGAGGATGGATCTGCTGAATGAACTGGGCTTCCTGCTGCAGCGCCGAGTGGCGGTTGCGCACCCCTGACTGCCGGTGCTTCAGGTCATCGATCGTTTTCTGGAGTGAGGTCACGCGCAGATCGGGCACCGAATCGAGATAGGTCGTTTCCACGCGCACATCGCTGATCGATGCGCCGGCGGCCTCTCCCGAGACCTTCACAGAGCGCTCATCGAGCACGGCCGGGAGTCCCGCCACGGCGACGGTCCGGCTTCCCGAAGGCAGCGTGATTTTTCCCGTGCGCGTCACCTGGGCGCGGTCGGAATACACGATCACCGAACGGATCTGCGTGGGCATTTCTTTGGTTTCGGCGCGTGCCGGAAGCGCGACAAGCGCACCTATCAGCGCAACAGCAACGATTGATCGTTTCATAGATTCAACCAAGCCTCCCACAGTTACTGGATCGGAAAGACGAACGACACCTTGGGCGTGATGCGCTTTTCGGTGGCATAGTTGATGTTGCCGCGCACGTCCGTCACCGGCTTGAACGTCCAGGTGTAGAGCGCCGAGATGATCATGAACGGATAGGGCTTGTAGCCGAGCTCGGCATAGAGAAGCGAGCGGTCATCGAGCGTGAAGGCGTCCTTCGTGCTTTTGATCAATCTCTTGTCGTAGCCGGCTTCGGCATGGATCATCGGGATCTTGTTGCCGAGACCCGTGCCGAGATGCATCGTGCCGCTCGTGTCGATCTTGTCGAACTTCGAATACATGCCGCGCACCTGGATGAAGCCGAGCACATCCACCAGAAGATCGCCGAAGTATCCGGGACCGGGAGAAACGAGGCTGTTCAGGTATTGCGCCTTGCTCGAGAACGATCCCGTGTAGGCGTCGCCGGGCCGAAGCGGCGTCTGCGGATTGTACAAATTGTACCGTTCGACTTCATAGAAGGCGTCGAAGTACGCCGGAATGTAGCGGTCTCCCTGCCAGCGGCGTTCGAAGCGCGAGGCGATATTGACGAGTCCGAGGCCGTTGAAGTTCAGCTCGAGTCCGAGAGAGGTGCCGCTGCCGAAATCGACGATCTTCGCATAATCGAAATAGAGCGTCGAGCTCACGATGCCGGTGCGTATGATGGGAAGGCCGAGATCGAAGCCGATAATGGAGAGCGCTCCGTTTTCCATCTTTTTGGCGATCGGAATGCCGCCCGGAACGGGATTCGAGATAAACTGGACGGATGTGTCGCGCGAATCCTTCCTGGTATCGACGGCATAGGTGGCGCCCAGTTCGAGTTTCCCGAGCACAGGGATCTCGGCCAGGTCGGTGTACTGCAGGGGCATCACATGGCCGCGCGCGCCGATCACGCCCGAGCGGGCGAAATCCGAATAGACGGTTTCAAAGCCGAAGTTTCCGAAGTTCAGATCGACTTCGCTTCCCAGGCGGCGCTCGTCATAGACCGGGCTGTTATTATAGAGATACATGATCGAGCCGTGACCGAGCCGGGCATAATCCAGGACGCCGAGCCGGGCGTAGACATCCTCTCCCTTGTGCCCGTAGCGCAGATAGCGGATGAGGCGCAGATAGTCGTATCCCTCGTCGAAATCGACAGAGCGGAGCTTCTGGTCCTTCGAGCTGATGCGGAAATTGACATCGAGCCCGACGCCGAAATTTCCGAAGGCCAGTTCCGGCTGGAATGAAATGAGATAATACGGCTCGCCGTCGATCCAGGTGAGTCCGAGGCCGCCGCCGATGACGCTCTGGTCTGAGAGCGCGGAGCCTTCGAAGCGGCTCCCGTTGGACTGGCGCTGCAGGGGCGAGCGCCGGAATTGCGTCTGTGCAAGAACGATGGTCGATGCCGTCAGTCCGATCGACAGCATCAGTAGAAGTGTGCGAAATTTCCTCATAATCATAGAATCCTTCCCGTAACGATACTGCCTCCGCTCCATATCATTGTTGTTTTCAAATATCAGATGCCGAACAGGACGCGCACGATAAAGAGCGCGCCGAGCATGCCGAAGAAATCGGCGATGAGTCCCGCCGGAAGCGCATGCCGCGTGTTTTTGATGCCGACGGCGCCGAAATAGACCGCGATCACATAGAATGTGGTTTCCGAACTGCCGTACATGGTCGATGCCAAAACGCCGATAAAGGAATCGGGTCCGTTGATCTTCATGAGTTCGGTCATGAGTCCCATCGATCCCGAACCCGACAGCGGGCGAAGCAGGGCCAGAGGCAGCACATCGGCCGGCATGCCGATCAGGTTCGTGACGGGCGAGAGCGCCCAGACGACGAAATCCATGGCGCCGCTTGCGCGGAAGATGCCGATGGCCACGAGCATGGCTACCAGATAGGGAATGATGCGCACGGCGACGGAGAAGCCTTCCTTTGAACCTTCGACGAAGACTTCATAGACTTTCAGTTTCTTGGCATAGCCCCATCCCAGGAAGACGAGCATAAAAAGAGGGATGGCAATGACCGATATGATATTGATGACGCTGCGAAAGAGCTCATTCATTGTCTTCGCCCTCCTCCAATGGTTTCCTGTAGACAGGCAGGCGCTGCATGATCTTCGCCGCAACGAGTCCCGCCGCCGTGGCGCAACCGGCGCCGAAAATCGATGTACCGATGATCATGCCCGGATCGGCCGAGCCCTGTGCGGCGCGTATGGCGATCGCGGTGGCCGGGATGAGCACGAGGCCTCCGGTGTTGATCACCAGGAACGTGCACATGGCATTGCTTGCCACGCCCGCCCTGGGCGAAATCTTCGCCAGTTCCTCCATCGCCTTGATGCCCAGAGGCGTGGCCGCATTGTTGAGTCCGAGCATATTGGCGGCGATATTCATGATCATCGCGCCCACGGCCGGATGGTCCGGCGGCACATCGGGGAAGAGCCGTTTGGTCAGGGGCGTGAGCACGCGCGTGAGCACTTTGAGCAGGCCGGCTTCCTCGGCCACCTTCATGACGCCGAGCCACAGGGCCATCACGCCGATGAGTCCGAGAGAAATCGTCACGGCCGTATCGGCATAATCGAGCGCGGCGCGCGTGACGGCGCGGATCTTCGTATAGCTCACTTTTTCCAGCTCGAAGGAAACGGCGCCGGTGCCGTCGGTGCTTTCGAAGGAGCGGACGCGCCCTTCCAGCTTGTCCTTGCCCAGCGACTTGGCCATGTCCTTCCAGATCGAAGGGACGGAGTTATCGGCCACGGAGATCGAGATTCTCATCTCGCCCGTATTCGGCAGCGAGGTGATGACGGCGGGGATCACGGCGTCCTTAGCGAGGACTTCCGCGCCATAGAATCCGTTGAACGCCTCGCGCGATGCCGCAATGTCCACGGCATAGGATGCGCCGAGGCCGGGCATCGCTTTTTTGTTCACGAACGCGGTGCGCACCGGGATGCCGTTTCTGTACGTATTGCGCACTTCATCGTTGACATCTCTTGAGACAGCTACGAGGAGGCCGATAGCAATAAGCCACATCCAGACGTGATTGAGCATGAGCGCGGTATCTGAAGATAATGGTGTCGAAAAACGGTTGTTAGTTGCGTTTGGAGGCATGAGCGCCGCCGCAGGCGCCGACACAGGCCCGCAAATTACGCGGAGTACCAGCGTTCAAAAGTATCCATAAGAACTCAGAAATGCAACAGAAAAAGCGGCAGGCGGATGTTTTTTAGGACGTGTGTCTCGCGGCGGAAACAGGCGCACAAGAGCAGCGGCATGTGTGTGCGCCTGTCCGTTCTTTTCTAGAGCGCGCAGGCGGAAAGCTCGAAGAAGAATGTCGTGCCGGACACCTCCTCCGTGGTGAACCATATTTTTCCTCCCAGATAGCGTTCGCCCAGAAGCTTCATCGAATAGGTGCCCAGGCCGCGGTTGACTCCTTTTGTCGAATAGGAACGCTGGAAGATCTGCAGCTGCACATCGCGCGGAATGTATCCGGGGTTCTTCGTCCAGAACACAACGGAGGCTCCCTCGGCTCTGCAGCCGATGACCACTTCTCCTCCGGCGGGCGTGGCTTCCAGCGCATTCTTGATCATGTTGGTCAGGATGCGCTTCAGCAGCGTTTCATCGGTTTCGATGAACGCATCGGCCACAGCGGGATCGATCGAGAGCCGGCGGTCGGATGCCGCGAAGTGATGGCGGATCACCGAGGCGCATTCTTCGACGACCGCTCTGGTGGTGAGGCGGCGCTTCATGAGCCGGATCTCTCCGTTTTCAGCCGCCAGCAGGTCGCGCTGCGACAACACGCCGTCCATCATCTCGACGCTGGCCATATGGGCCAGATCGAGCATCTCCCGGATCTCTTCCGGATTCACGACTTCCTGCGCGCAGGTGAGCAGTCCCGCCACGCTCTGCGCATGGTTGATGATGTCGTGAAAGAAGATCTGCTCGAGGGCGCGCCGCCGCTTCTCGTCGCTGATATCTTTGATCGTGAGGATCGTGTAGTCGGCGCCGTGATGCTGAAACGGGGTGGCGGTCACCGAAAGGTCATAGGCTTTGAGCATGCCGTCGTTCGACGCGCTGACGCGGCACTCTTTCGTCCGCGCCTGGCGGAGTTCCTGGCTTTCGACGATCGCCTGCGTCATGCCGCAGCATTTGCAGTATTCGCTCGTGCCGCATCCGCCCGGCAAGTCGAAGGCATGCGTGCAGTTGATGGCTTCGCCCCAGCGCTTGCCCAGGACTTCCTCGAATGTCTTCACATCGAGAAGATTGAGCAGCGCATGATTGACATACAAAAACTGGCGCTGCGGGTTCAGGACGGCGGCCAGATCGGGAAGGGCTTCAAGAATGCCGATGAGAGGACCGAATGATTCGATTTCCGCGCGTTCGGCCATGAGCGTATCTGCCGAGGCACGCTCGGGGGAGGCAAAATACGTAACGAGGGACTCCATGTGCATGAATTTCTTTCGTGGCTGCTTCGATCAATGGAACATAACAACGGTATCCGGAGCGCTGTGCCGCTCTGCGCCGGATATACACACTATGGTGATTATCGGCAGAATACGGAATACCTTTACTCATGATACGAAAAGCCGGGCAGAAAGAAAAATCATTCACGATGCCGGAGGATCGGAGTCGTACGACCCGATGATCCCGTCCAGGATTTCGCCCTGCGCGCGCAGACGGTTGAGCTTGGCGACGATCTCTTCGACGATCGTGCCGCGCCGCTCTTTCAGCGCATTGACGAGCGTATGCGTTTCGGGATCGTCGCATTCGGCGATCACCTGCTCATACAATTGCATCAGCGACGACTCGCGCCGCAGAATCTCCACCAACATCGCGCACGTGTGACGGCACTCGTGCCTGCAGAACATCGACTGTTCATTCATGCATCCATCCCCGCTGGAAAATAAGAAAAGCAACACGGGGGCGAAGCAGCGCTTCGCCCCACAAAAAAATAATCACACAACACGGGGGCGAAGCAGCGCTTCGCCCCACATAAAGATTCGCCCCACAAAAAATTTATCACGACACGACAGAGAGCTCCAAGGCCAGCTCGCGCCCGCGCACCAGCGCCTTCTCGTTCAAAGGCAGGAGATGCTGGCGGTGCGGCGGCAGCACTTTTTTGAGCGCGCGCGCGACGGCATCGCCCTCCACAATCGGCCGCAGCGTGAGGAACGCCCCCAGGAGCAGCACATTGGCCACCTGCTTGCTCTCGAGCTTGCGGGCCTCCTCCATCGCCGAGATGGGCACGATCTCGATATCGGTGCGCGTGGGCGGCTTGATCACGGTCGAGGTTTCATAGATCAGGAGTCCCCCCGGCTTCACGGCATGTTCGAACTTGTCGAGCGAGGGCTGGTTCAGCAGGATCGCCGAATCGAACGTCGTCACGATCGGAGAGCTGATGCGCCCGTCCGATACGATGACGATGCAGTTGGCCGTGCCGCCGCGCATCTCGGGACCGTAGGCGGGCATCCAGCTGACTTCCTTGTTTTCAATCATCGCGGCATACGAGAGAATCTGTCCCATCGAGAGAACGCCCTGTCCTCCGAAGCCGGCAAAAATACATTCATGTGATGTGGTCATAATCGTCTCAGTCTCTTAATGAACAATCTGTGTCAGGCTTTGGGCACTTTGATATCGCCCGGCGTATACATGGGGAACATGTTCTTCTCGAGCCATTCATTGGACTCCACCGGCGTCATCTTCCATCCCGAGGGACAGTTCGAGACGACTTCGATGAAGCAGGTTCCGTTCTTCTGCTTCTGGTATCCGATCGACGCCTGGATCGCCTTCTTGAGCTTGCGCACGGCCGCGGCCGTATGGACCGACTGGCGCGTCACATAATAGGCGCCCGGAAGCTGCGCAATGAGCTCTGTGATGCGGAGCGGATTGCCCATCGTGGCCACATCGCGTCCCAGAGGCGAGGTGGTGGTCTTCATGCCCGGCAGCGTCGTGGGCGCCATCTGTCCTCCGGTCATGCCGTAGACGCCGTTGTTGACGAAGATCATCATGATATTTTCGCCGCGGTTGATCGTGTGTATCGTCTCGCCCGTGCCGATGGCGGCGCAGTCTCCGTCGCCCTGGTAGGAAAAGACGAATTTGTCGGGCAGCACGCGCTTGACGCCCGTGGCGACGGCCGAGGCGCGGCCGTGCGCGGCTTCCTGCATGTCGATGTTCATATAATTGTAGGCAAAGACCGAGCAGCCGACCGGCGCGATGCCGATCGTCTCTTCGGCCATGCCGAGCTCCTCGATCACTTCCATCAGGACGCGGTGGACCACGCCGTGGCCGCATCCGGGGCAGTAATGCATGAGCGTATCGGTCAGCGTTTCCGGTTTCTTATAGACGACTTCCAAACCATCCAGTACTGTTTCCATAGGTTCTTCTTCTTCCGCCTTTCTCATGAGAGAGTCATGCATGCACAAGTTGATGTTCGACGATCGATTCGAGTTCGGCCAGCACTTCCTCCGGGGTGGGAATCATGCCTCCCATGCGTCCCTTGAAGAAGACCGGCTTCTTTCCGTTGACGGCCAGGCGCACATCTTCGACCATCTGTCCCGCGTTCATTTCGACCGTGAGGAACGCGCCGGCTTTTTGGGCAAGCCCGGCAATCGCGGCGCTCGGGAAGGGCCAGAGCGTGATCGGACGCACGAGGCCTGCACGGATGCCTTTGGCGCGCGCCAGTTCGAGGACCTTCTGGCAGATGCGCGAGGAAAGTCCGAACGCCACAAGAACCACGTCGGCATCATCGGTTTGAATGAGCTCGCATTTGGCTTCCGCGCGCTCCACATCGGCGTATTTGGCCTGCAAGTGGAGATTGATCTTTTCCATGCGCTCGGGCTCGATATGGAGCGATGTGATGAAGTTCCGCTCGCGCGTCGAAGGCTTGCCCGTCGTGGCCCAGGGCTTCGATGTCGGAGGAAGAGAACCGTCCTCCCTCATCGTGACTTTTTCCATCATCTGTCCGAGCGCGCCGTCCGAGAGGATCATCACCGGAATGCGGTAGCGTTCCGTGAGGCGGAATCCTTCGAACATGAAATCGGACATTTCCTGGACGGAGCTCGGCGCCAGCACGATGAGACGATAGTCGCCGTGTCCGCCTCCCTTCGTGGCCTGGAAGTAGTCGGCCTGCGCCGGCTGGATGGTGCCGAGTCCCGGACCGCCGCGCTGCACATTGACGATGACGCAGGGCAGCTCGGCAGCGGCGATATAGGAGATGCCTTCCTGCATGAGGCTGATGCCCGGGCTCGAGCTCGAGATCATGACGCGGGCTCCGGCGCCCGCCGCGCCGTAGACCATGTTGATGGCCGCGACTTCCGATTCGGCCTGAAGAATGACCGCGCCGCGCTTCGGTCCGTGGACGATGAGATATTCAAGAATTTCCGACTGCGGGGTGATCGGATATCCGAAGTAGGCCTGCATGCCCGCTCTGAGCGCGGCTTCGGCCAGGGCTTCGTTCCCTTTCATGAGCTTTGTTTCAGTGTTGGTGTCTGTCGTTCCCATGAGTGTGTGTTCGCTTCAATTTTTTTTGTGTGTATAGGTGTGTGTGAGGATGCGCCTGTGTCTCGTCAGACCGAAGCCTGCACAGAGGAGCGCGACGCGGCCTTCTTCGGCTCACGGTAGACCGTGATCACCGAATCGGGACAGACAATCGCGCAGTTCACGCATCCGGTGCACGTATCGGCCGTCAGCTGCGCAAAGCGGTAGCCGCGCGCATTCAAATGGTCGGAAAGCCCGAGACACTGCTGGGGACAGGCCGTGATGCACAGCTCGCATCCCTTGCAGACATCCTGGGCGATCACAACAGTTCCACGAATCATATGGATTCACCCTTTACAAAAATTTTGTCGAGAAGTGTGCCCGCCCCCCGCGCATGCCTCTTCGTGAGGGACGGGACCCAATGTATGTTTGTCTATTATGGAGTCAAATACAGTGCCAGAAATATAGACGAATTCAGGCATTAAACCGCAGAGTGCAAAAATTTCATTCTAAAAGATAAGAAAGAGGCCCATGGCCTTTCGCATGTTTCGGAAAAACCCGGCTTCCACCCTTTAAAACACCACCGCCGCGGCTCAATCGGAGGATCCCATAGAAGGATCACATATGAGCGGCGGCGGCAGGTGCTGAAAAGCTATGGCGACAATGGTATCGGACAGCGTTTTTTCATGACTTCTTATTCCTCTTCTTTCGCCCTCATCGTATCCCAGAGCGCATAGGCAAAGAGCAGGATGAACATGAC
>JBLMZA010000017.1:0-7460 GCA_050258555.1 Acidobacteriota bacterium
GGTATATGTTCCCGCAATGGGACAGTCTGTATGCGGCCTATGTGGGCGCGCTGGCGGCGGCGGCTGCCGACACGTGGGGCACGGAAATCGGAACGCTCCTGGGGAAACAGCCGAGATCGATCGTTTCGCTTGAAAAAGTTCCGCCCGGCACAAGCGGAGGCGTTTCAATGGCCGGACTCGCCGCCGGAGTGCTCGGAGCGCTCGTCGTCGGCATGTCGGCCGCAGCGGTCTTCAACGAACCGCAGAAGTATCAGGCCCTTCTGACAGGCGCCCTGGCAGGCGGCCTGTGCGGTACGATCACAGACAGCATGCTGGGAGCGACGCTGCAGGCCCGGTACCGATGCGTCTGCTGCTGCAAGCATACGGAACGTCCGGTGCATTGCGAAAAGCCGGCCGTGCCCGCCGGAGGCATCTCCTGGATCACGAACGATCTTGTGAACTGGGCATGCGCCGCCGCCGGAGGCACAGCGGCGCTTGCCGCGTATCTGTGATACCGCATCTTCCTCAGTTTTTCTTCGCGCCTTCATCGATCCATCGCGAAATCACCGCGATGGTGCTGTCGGGGACTGGCTTGCCGCGCTTGGGCATCTTCGCGCCGAATGTCGCCGTTCCCTTCATCTTCCTGATCAGCGTGCTTTCCTCTCCCTTGCCGGGGATCACATTCACGCCGTGCTTCGATTCCTTCATCAGCTCTTCATAGGTGTCCACATAAAACCGGTTCGAGCTTTCATCCTCCGTGGTATGGCAGTCGAGACATTTCTTCGAAAGCACCGGCATCACATCCTTTGAAAACGAAACGGGCACGGACTTCGAAGCGGAAGACGCGTCCGGCTTTACGTTCTTCTGGGCGTTCTTCTGTGCGGCATCGAGGGTCAGGACAATCAGCAGGGCTGCAATCACGGCTGCGAAGAATTTCATACCGATCCTTTCATACTGTGGTTAGAAGAAAAAGTGCATCTGAACACTGAATTCGTTGTTGGTGATCTCCGTCGGATGTTCCCTGTTGATGCGGTAGAAGGGCCGCAGCTCGACGCCGCTCAGCGGATAGAACGATGCGCCGATATTGACGGACGACACCGTGCCGTTGCCCAGAGACACATCGGGATCGTAGAACTCATATCCCGCCGTCAGCTCGAATCCGTCGACGATGGTGTAATCGACTTCGCTGTAGACCATGCGTCCTGTCGCTTCCTTATCGATGACGTGCGAGACAAGCCAGTCCACTTCGCCGATCAGCACAAGCGACGCGCCGATGCCCAGCATGCCGAAGCCCCCGTAGAACTGCGTCTTTCCCGGCACATCGTTGTTCGGGCTGTTGTAGAACGAGCCGCCGACGGTCAGATTCGCCGGGCCCATGTCGATGAGCGCATCGCCGCGCAGCACCGCCGCATAATGCTTCAGGCCCGACGTGCCTGTGAGTCCTCCGCCGGGCGTGCCGTTGAAGAGTCCCGCGCTCAGCGTGAAAATGGAAGGCGCGAGGCCGACTTCGACGCCCGTATCTTCGGCGCGCTCTCCGAACCGAAGCCCCTGCGGATACCCCGGCGGGATGGCGCGGAAAAACGCCCCGCTGTAGCGGCCGCCGCGTATGAACGCGTTATGATCGTCGATGCGCACGCCGTATGCCGGCACGAACTTTCCGGCCTTGATCCAGCCCTGAGCGGGAAGGACGCGCGCAAGTGCGAAGAGTTCGAATCCCTGATAGAGGCCTTTTGAAAAGGAAAGACGGAGCTTCCGGTTGAGCCGGAAATCCAGATAAAGGTTTCCCTCCATCTGGAAGAAGCTGCCTGTCTTGTCCGATTCGTTATAGAAGTAGAGCGTGCGGACGTCGGTGCCGATCGAGATCGTGGGGGCGATTGATGTGCCGATCGAATCGAAGTCGACGGCATCCTTCCATGCGGGAACGGGGAGATCGTCGCGTCCGAATGCGGCGCCGGACGGGGTGCGGATGCCGCGGCCCATCGGATTCACGTGACAGGATTGGCAGCGCTCGCCGGTGCGCGCTGAAAATCTGGGAAGCGAAAATGCTTCATGAGCGGTACAGGCCGCGATAAGCAGGCCAAAGAGCATGCAGCGCAGCAGAGGATGCATCGTTCCTCCGGGTGAAGTAAGCGAGTCAGGTCGAGAAATACTTCCTGCGGTTGCGTATATAATCGACAAAAATAAACTGCCCGAGATTGCTGAGCGACGAATAATATGCGCGTCCCTTGTTTGCCTTCGTCAGTTCTTCGATGAAATTGATCAGGTATGCGTCGCGCGCGATCATGAACGTGCTGATCGTGATCTTGTCGCGCCGGCATGCCACCGCTTCATCGAGCGTCTTGTTCACGATTTTCTGGTCGAGTCCGAACGAGTTCTTGTAGAGCTGTCCGTTGGGTTCGAAGATGGCCGAGGGCTTGCCGTCGGTGATCATGAAGATCTGCTTGTTCGCCTTGCCGGAGCGTCGCAGAAGCTGCCGTGCAAGCTGAAGTCCGGCGCGCGTATTCGTGTGGAACGGGCCGACGTTCAGAAACGGCAGTTCGTTGAGGCTCACGAGCTTGGCGTCGTCTCCGAACGTGACAAGCGCGAGATAGTCCTTGGGAAACTTGCTCATGATGAGCTGGGCAAGCGCGAGCCCGACCTGCTTGGCGGGCGTGATGCGGTCCTCTCCGTAGAGGATCATGCTGTGGCTGATGTCGATCATGAGCACCGTTGCGCAGGACGACAGGTTTTCCGTTTCGTAGACTTCCAGATCGTCTTCGCTCAGCGTGAAATTGTCGATGCCGTTCCGCTTGAACGTATTCGTCATCGTGGTCGTCAGATCGATGTTCGTGGGCAGCTCGCCGAACGTCCACTTTTTCGTTTCGCTCAGGCGATCCACGCCGCCGCCCGCATGCGACGTTTCGTGCGAGCCGAAGGGGGACTTCTTGAGCGAGGTGAAGATTTCGTTCAGCGCATCCTGCCGTATCTTCTGGATGCCGATGTTGGTGAGCGTCGGCTCGCCTTTCACGTCCTCGATGATGCCCATCTCGCGGAGCTTGTCCATGAGATCATCCATCGACAGATTCTCGTCGAAGATGCCGTATTCCTCGGCCAGCTGCTTGAGCCAGTCGAGCGCTTCCTGCACGTCCCCGCTTGTCTGTATGAGCACGTGGCTGAAAAGGGACATCAATTGCTGCAGGCGCGATTCGTCGGTCTGCGAATCCGGACGCCACTGCGAATAATTGAAACGCATGATTTACACCTTTCTCATTCGAACTCTTCCACGGTCGAGCCGCCCCGGCCGGTGAAGATGCTGCTCACCATGTCCTTATAGACCGTGGCGTTGGTGACATCGTCCTTCGCGATCTTTGAGTTCTGATGCAGACCGTCGAGCACGAATTCCATTGCCGAGGCGAGCTCCTCTTTCGAGGCGTTGTCGAGCTTCAGATAGCGCTTGGTCAGATCGCGCAGACCCTTCACGCGCTCCAATTCTGCGATATAGGAATACAAGGGCATCGTGTCCGAGACTTCGAGCGTGTTGCCCGATTCGAACCACTGGATGATCTTGGCGTATTCCGACTCTTCATGGCTTCCGGCCTGTCCGCGCGTGCGCGGCTTCTGGAGCGGATCGGGGAAGTAATGCTTGAAGACTTCGCGCACGGCCTTGCCGATGAGCGAGCGGCCGACCTTGGTCGCGCCTTCCTGTTCGCCTTCGAAGACGAGTTCCACTTTGCCCGTGAGTCCCGGAAGCACGTACGGCAGATCGCAGATCCTGGGCGTGATCGTCGTCTCCTTCAGTGCCAGCGCGCGGCGCTCGGCGTTGCTGATCAGGTTTTCCATGGCGGCGATCGTCATGCGCGCGCTCACGCCGGATTTCTGGTCAACAAATTCGCTCTTTCGCGCCTCGATGGCGATGAACTCGATGATCTCCTTGAAGTAATGGGGTATGACCACCTGCATGCCGTGTCGTTCGGTCCAGGCTTCCTGTTCGGTGATCGAGATGGCGTCCTTCACCGTGCGCGGATAGTGCGTCAGGATCTGTGAATCGATTCTGTCCTTGAGCGGCGTGATGATGCTGCCGCGGTTGGTGTAATCTTCGGGGTTCGCCGTGAAGACGAGCATGACGTCCAGGGGAATCCGCACGTTGAAGCCGCGGATCTGGACGTCCTTTTCCTCGAGAATGTTCAGAAGGCCGACCTGTATGCGCGGCTGCAGGTCGGGCAGTTCGTTGATGGCGAAAATGCCGCGGTTGGAGCGGGGGATGAGCCCGAAATGAATCGCGCCTTCATGCGAAAAATGAAGGCGCAGCGTCGCGGCCTTGATCGGGTCGATGTCGCCGATGATGTCGGCGATCGTCACATCCGGTGTGGCGAGCTTTTCGGAAAAGCGCGCCGCGCGCGGAATCCACTCGATGGGCGTCGACTTTCCGCAGGTTTCCACCTGATCGACGCCGTACTTGCTCACGGGCGCGAACGGATTGTCGTTCACTTCGCTGCCTTTGATGATCGGTATCTCTTCGTCCAGAAGGGTCGGAAGCTGCCGGACCAGACGCGTCTTTGCCTGTCCCCGAAGTCCGAGCAGGATGATGTCGTGTTTTGCGAGAATGGCGTTGATGAGCGAGGGGATGACGGTCTCCTCATATCCGATGATGCCGGGGAAGAGCTTCTCGCCCTTCTGCATCCTGGCGATGAGATTATTTCGGAGTTCCTCCTTGACCGGAAGCACCTGATATCCCGAGTCCTGAAGTTCGCCGAGTGTCGTTGGTCGTTTCATAAATGTCGAGTTCCGAATTGTGTTCGTTCAATCCAAATATTCTTGGAAGTGCAGACCGATTATGCTATCTTTGTAAACAATCCGATCCGCGGTCCGTCGAATACTCGCTGCGTTTGTTCGTTCAATGAGACAATTACTTTTAACAACAGTTGTTTTTCGATTAAGTTCCATAGGCGATATCGTGCTGGCATCGCCCTTTCTGCGCGTACTGCGCGCCGCGATGGGGCCGAAGGCGCGGCTGGACTTCGTCGTGCGAAAGGAGTTTGCGGAACTCGTCCGCACGAATCCGCATATTTCCGTCGTCCATGAGTACGATGCCGCGACGGGATGGAAGGGGCTTCGGGAACTCAACGAGACGCTCCGGCGCGAAGAGTTCGGACTCGCCGTCGATCTGCACGACAGTCTCCGCACGAAGTATCTCCGCACCTGCTGCGGCGCCGCACGGACGACGGTCGTGGACAAACGCCAGTGGGAGCGCTGGCAGCTGGTGCACCGCAAAAAGAATCTCTATCGCGAGATCATCCCGGTTCCTCTGCGCTATATCGAGACGTTGTCGGAATTCGGCATTGAAGACGACGGCCGCGGTCTCGAACTTTTCATCCCCGATGCGATCCAGTCCGCCGTGGCAGGCAGGCTTTCATCGGCCGGATTGAGCCGGTTCGATCATGTGATCGGCTTGTGTCCCGGAGCGAAACATTTCACGAAGCGATGGCAGAAGGAAAAATTCGCCGAGACGGGCGCGCGCTTCGCGCTCGAGAGGAATGCGAAGATTCTGCTCTTCGGCGGCCATGCTGAAACTGAGGACTGTGCATTTGTGGCCGAGGCAATCCGGAGGAAGGCGGGTGAAGGAGCGGTGCTCGATCTTTCCGGATCGCTCTCGCTCATGGAGACCGCGGCGGCGTTCGACTTCTGCGACGTCGTCGTCACGAACGACAGCGGCCTGATGCACATCGCCGCGGCGCGCCAGCGAAGGATCGTCGCCATCTTCGGATCGACCGTGCTCGAACTCGGCTTCGGTCCCTTCGGAACGGAAGCCCAGGTTGTCGAGCGCAAGGACCTCGCGTGCAGGCCGTGCACGCACATCGGCCGTGCCGAATGTCCGCTCGGACATTTCAAGTGCATGAACGACATCGCGGCGGATGATGTCGCCGCGTCCATAAAAAATTTTTTATAACTCGATACATTGTATTTTGTAGCGTTCATGAATGTGGGATTCACCACCCCACATGAAAATATCTGTTCTTTATGGTACATTGCTTTCAGTACCACACGTGTGTTTCAAGTCGATCGCCCTTGGTGCCAAACGAGCCCGTTTTGTAGCGTGACCGAGAGCCTACTATCGGCACCACACATTGTTGCCACTTTATCTAAGTGAGCACGCATAGCAGAATCGTCATCCTTAACACGCAGGCTCTCACACACATGCGTGTGGTAATCACGTAAGGAGATGAGACTATGATGCGTATCGTCAACGAGATCTGTTGCGGTCTTGACGTGCATGCCAAGACCGTCGTTGCCTGCTTGCTCACGGGCAAGCAGAAAGAGGTCCGGACATTTTCCACAATGACCGATGATCTGCTTGCAATGCTTGACTGGCTCTCTGCCGCCCAGTGTCCGATCGTGGCCATCGAGTCAACCGGGATCTACTGGAAGCCGGTCTTCAACATCCTTGAAGGCACGATCACCGTGATGCTGGTCAATGCCCGGCATATCAAGGCCGTTCCGGGTCGCAAGACCGATGTCAAAGATTGCGAATGGATCGCGGACCTCTTGCAGCACGGACTCTTGAAAGCCAGCTTCATTCCGCCGTTGGAGATCCGGGAGCTGCGTGAGTTGACCCGGTATCGCCAGAGTCTGAAAGGCGAAATGACGAGAATCGCCAATCGCATTATCAAGGATATCGAATCGGGCAATATCAAGCTCAGGCAAGTCGCCTCGGACGCACTCGGCACAAGCGGCCGCAAGATGCTCAAGCTGTTGGCCGCCGGTGAAACTGATGTCGAGATGATGGCCGGCCAGGCACAAAAAAAACTGAAAGACAAGCTCCCGGAGCTTCGCCGAGCGCTCAGTGGACAGATGACTTCGGCACAGCGCTTTGTCTTAAGCGAGCTCCTGGTTCGTTATGAGGAGCTCGAGTCGGCCATCGCCCGAGTCGACAGTCGGATTGCCCAGCACCTGGCTGCGCATCCGGAGATCAAGGACTCCGTCGATAAGATCGATGGCATGCCGGGCATTGGTCCGCAGAATGCGGTCGATGTCATCAGCGAGATCGGTACGGATATGAGTGCCTTTCCGTCGCAGGATCATTTGTCCAGCTGGGCGGCCTTATGTCCAGGTAATAATGAATCTGCCGGCAAACGGCATTCAGGCAAAACCCGAGAGGGCAATCCGTATGTGCGCACGGCGCTTGTCCAGGCAGCCTGGGCTGCGACACGAGCAAAGAACACATATTTAGCGGCCCAGTATCACCATCTGGTCAAGCGCTTGGGCAAGAAAAAGTCACTTGTTGCCGTGGCACATTCGATGCTCGTGATCATCTACCAGATGCTTTCAAAAAACGAGCAGTATCGCGACCTTGGAGCCAATTATTTTGACACGCTCCAGAACAAAGAAGTCCTGGGTAATCGCCTGATCCGAAAACTCAAATCATTAGGCTTTTCGGTCATGGTTCAAGACCCTGTTATGACAACATAAAAAAACACAACAACATATTATTTTCATAGCAGGGC
>JBLMZA010000018.1:0-37686 GCA_050258555.1 Acidobacteriota bacterium
GTCTCTGTAGGGCTTGCCGCCGAGCCCCGCAACGGAGCAGACATGGTTGAGATTCACGGTGCCGTCCGCATCCATGCCGAGAAGCGTCGTGGCGATGCCGTTGAAGGATTCTTCCGCGAGCACTCTGAAGCGCTTCTCAAGCAGGCCCAGATTGGCGCCGCGCGCATACGCATAGGTCAGCATCGCCGAAACCGATGCCTCCCGGTAATTGCCCTTGCGTTCGGGCTGATCCACGATCTGCGACCAGAGCCCGGTCTTCGGAGCGCGGAACCGGGCGGTCGCATCGGCAAGATCGCGGAAGATCGTCTCGAGTTCCATGCGCTTCGGATGCGACTTCGGCATGAGATCGAGCACATCGACAAGCCCCATCATATACCAGCCGATCGAGCGGCCCCAGAAATTGGGCGAGCATCCGGTCGTCCGATCGGCCCACTTCTGCTCCTTCGATTCATCCCAGCCGTGATAGTAGAGCCCGGTCTTCCGATCCTTCATGTGGCGCGAGGCAAGCATGAACTGGAGCGCCGCATCATCGAACGCCTTGTTCTGTTTGAACTCTTTGGCATAGAGCGCGTAAAACGGCTCAGCCATGTAGAGACCGTCGAGCCACATCTGATGGGGGTAGATGAGCTTGTGCCAGAAGCCTCCCTCGCTTGTTCTCGGGTGCGTCTCGAGCTGGCGGCGGAGCGTATCTGCGGCCGCGCGGTATTTCTTCTCCTTCGTGGCGTCGAAGAGATGGATGAGCGCGCGGCCCGGAGCGATATTGTCGAGATTGTAGTCGGTCATCGCATACGTGGCGATCGAGCCGTCCGGCCTCACATAGTAATCGGCGTTCTTCCTGACGTAGTCGAAATACTTCCGGTCTTTCGTCTCGCGCCACAATCGGTAGAAGGCCTCCATCATGAGCCCCTGCTCGTAATTCCACTTCGCGCTTTTTTTCTCGGCGTTGTATGTGATCGAATCCGGATGGAGCGCAAGGAAATTGTCGGCAAGCAGCGTGGACCAGGGCATGAGGCGCCCGGCGCGCGTTTTTTTCTCGTCCGAAATATCGAGTCCGTTGAGATGCACATTCCTGAAATGCACATTCTTCACATACTGCATCACGTTCGGCTTCGCGATATTCGTGAATGTCGAATTGGTGATCGTGAGATTCTCGACCGGCGCGCGCTTGTAGGCCTGGATGAGCACGGCATACTCGCCCTTCCTGCAGGTCATCGAATCGATCACGATCGTGCGCAGCGTGGGCGTGAAGCGCCCCGCATCGCCTTCCTCGTACTGGAAGTCGACGATGAGCGCGGCTTCGGCCACCTGTCCCACGCGGATCGAGCGCGCATAAAAATTCTCGAGAAAGCCGCCGCGCACGGAATTCGTCTTGAAGCGCAGCGCGCGGTCGAGCCTCGGCGAATCCATGTCGCAGTTGT
Organism: Acidobacteriota bacterium; assembly: GCA_050258555.1. Lineage (GTDB taxonomy): Bacteria > Bacteroidota > Ignavibacteria > UBA10030 > UBA8401 > CAISDA01. Next base: position 1,419 of record JBLMZA010000018.1, read on the forward strand.
CGGCATACACGTTCTGGACGCCGCCCGAGACCTCGCTGCCGATGACGACGCCGCCGTGCCCGTCGAGCATCTTGCATCCGGTGATGACGACATTGCGCGTGGGCACGTTCACGCGGCGTCCGTCCGCGTTGCGGCCCGACTTGATTGCGATGCAGTCGTCGCCCGTGTTGAAGAGCGTCTCCTTGATGAGCACATCCTCGCATGATTCCGGATCGCATCCGTCGTTATTGGGACCGAGTCCGTTGATCGTCACGCGGCTGACCGTGATATTCTTCGAAAGCACCGGATGGAGGAACCACATCGGGGAATCCTTCAGCGTCACGCCCTCGATCAACACGTTCTCGCACTTGTAGGGCTGGAAAAAATTCGGGCGCAGATACGAGCCCTGGCCGAAGACGCGCTCGGCAACCGGCGTGCCGGCTTCGCCGTAGGCGATGAGTTTTTTTCTGGCCTCCTTCTGCGACGGCTCGCCTTCCTTCCATCCGTACTGCTTCTTCCCGTTCCACTTCCACCAGGTGTCGTTCGATCCCTGGCCGTCCAGGACGCCCTCGCCCGTGACGGCGATATTCTTCTGTGCATAGGCGTAGATGAGCGCCGAATAATTCATGCACTCGACGCCTTCCCAGCGCGTGAAGACAAGGGGGAGATACTTTGCCGGATCGGTCGAAAATTTCACGACGGCGCCGCGGCTGATATAGAGATTGACATTCGAGCGCAGATGGATGGCGCCGGTCGACCAGGCACCTTCGGGCACGATGACGCGTCCGCCTCCGGAGTTCGCGCAGGCATCGATGGCGCTGCGGAAGGCCTCGGTGCAATCGGTCATGCCGTCGCCTTTGGCACCGTAGGAAGTGATCACAAAGTCGCGCGCCGGAAATGTCGGAGGCGCAATGCGCGAGAGGATGCGCGCCCGGCCGCTCCATCCGGCACTCGAGGCGGCAGGCGCAGCGGCAGAGGCCGCACAAGAGAACAGTCCGAAGAGGATGAGCGCACACCATGCGCGCCCGGGGAACAGGTGTCGGGTCGAAGTCGGCATCGTCATGGGAAAAAGGAGGACGGTTAACTTTATCGGTTCCTTTAACGGTAACTTAAAGTATCAACATTTCAGAGGAATGTCAAGAGATTTTTCCACTTTTTCGGGGTGTCTCCGGCCGGAATTTCATGCGTTCACGGCTTGGATTTCCGGCGGGGCTTCCTTACATTGAGGCATTCACGAACCCATCACCGCGTTCATTCATCCACTCAGGCTTTTCACACAAGACAGGATCAACGGAACACCATGGAATATACACGGGTCGATTGGCACGAATACTTCATGAATATCGCCGACCAGGTGGCCACGCGCTCGACATGCGGCCGCAAACATGTCGGCGCCGTCATCGTGCGAGACCGCACGATTCTTTCGACCGGCTACAACGGCAGCGTGCGCGGCGGCGTGCACTGCGACGATGCCGGACATGACATGGAAAACGGGCACTGCGTCCGCACCGTCCATGCCGAAGCCAATGCCGTGGCGCAGGCCGCCAAAAACGGCGTGGCCATCGACGGCGCCGAAATATATGTGACGGCCTCTCCGTGCCTCACCTGCTTTAAGCTCCTGGCCAACAGCGGCATCCGCAAGATCTACTACCAGGAATTCTACCGCGACGAGCGCATCAACACATACGCCCAGGAAGCGGGCATGAGCCTCGTCTATATGGGGAAAACAGCAGAGGCCGCGTCGTAAAACACGAACGCGGCCTCATCGGTGTCTGTGCGCAGAGTCGGAGCACGGGAGTGTGTGCGTCCGGGCGCTTATCCCTGCACGGGATCCGGCACGGTGATCCGCTTGAGCTCCTCTTCAAGCGCGAGAAGCTGTCGCTTCATCGCCTCGCGGTACTGGTCCGTTTCGCGCGCAAGCTTCGGGATGAGCGACTTGTAGTAGGCGATGCCCTCCATCATATTCGCCTTGAATCCCGTGAAATATTTCTGCTCCTTCGACGTGATGCGGCCCAGATGCTTGTCGATCTCGCGCTGCAGATAGTCGACATACAGACGCAGCTCGTTGATGAACATGTTGGGCCGGTCACGCTCGGCCAACAGGTTGAGCCGCCCGTATATATGGCCGACCATTTCTTCCAGCGAGGCGATCTTCGAGAAAAAGGCGAGGTTCGGTCCGGGACAGACCGCCACCGCGAGCGGCGTTTCTTCCTGGTCGTGCCCTTCGCTGTTGATGACGCCCGGCGCGGCCAGATCCTCGCACAGGCACGCCTTCTCTTCGAGCTTGGCGATCGTGCGCGTGAGTTCCTCTTCGGGCATCCCGCTGGCTTCGAGCTGCTTGATCTTCAGCGACTGATATTTCCTGGATGCCGTACAGATCGGCGTCTCGGTGAATTCCGTGTTCGAGACCAGATATTTTTTCGTGCAGGGGCTTCCGGGACGGCCCTTTTCGACGCGCCGGGCGATGAGCTCGTGGCTTGAACTGCCGCGCACATTGTTGAAGGGCACGCCCAGCGGCGAGGCGTCGCTCAGATAATAATCTTCTTCCTTCGCTTCGGAAAGCATCCGGCGCGTCGGCTCATCGAGATTCGTCGCCTCGGGCACCAGAAGAAACGGCGAGCCCCAGCCCGTGCCGTCCACGCCGTGGTACTCGCGCAGGAACCGGTCTTCTTCCGCCGTGCCGATGCCGCCCTGCACCGTCACGCGGATCGGGAAGGGTTCCAGAATCGATGTCCCCTGCCGCTCCTTCAATGCCGCCTGATAGAGCGAAAAAAGCTCGGTCTGCAGCTCCATGCGACGCGTCTTGAATTCCTCGAGGATCGGTCCCATGAGCATGCCCTCGGTGGCAAAGGCGTGACCGCCGCAGTTGAGCCCGGATTCGATGCGGTATTCCGAAATCCAGACGCCTTTTTTCGCCAGGATCTTGCCCTGGATCAGGGCCGAACGGAAATCGCTCACTTTCAATATCACCTGCTTTTTCAACCGGCCTTCGGCATCGGGCAGTAACTCGGGGCACTGTCCCATGTAGGCAAAGAGCCGCGGATTGAGTCCGGCCGAGAGCACGACGGCCGATTCAAGATCGCTGTTGAGGAAGCCGCGCAGCGCGGCCACCGCATCGGAGAATTCGGCCGGCAGCGGCTCGCCATCCGGACCGCGGTTGATCTTGTCGAGCTTGGTCATGATATTCACGTCGATCGAGCCGGGAGTGACGGCGCTGCGCAGCGTTTCCTGCAGCGTCGTCTGCACCTGTGCGTCCTCTGTCTGCATCATGCGCTCATAGAGCGCTTTGAGCGGAGAGGTTTCGGCAAGCATCTCGAAATATTTGACGAGCTCGCTTTTGCTGTCGAAGGCCGACTGCTTCAATTCGGCGACCTGCTTCTGTATCGCGCGGTGCATGAGATTCAAATACGCCGTGATGCGGCGCGCGCGCGAATCCTCTTCCTTCGGCCCGATCGGCGTGTACTCTTCGCCGTAGAGCGAGGCATAGTGCTTGCGCATGTGTTCGATCAGGATATCGTCGACAATGGAGACGACCGAGGAGATGCCGAAGCGGCTGACGCGAAGCGGTGTATCAATGGAAAATGCGAGGCCCAGCACCGGAATGTGGAACGAATGAACAGATGAATCGGACATACAAATCTTTTTTCTTTTTCAAATCCACTCCATCGCTTCAGAAACAGGAAAACCTCCGGCAGTGAAAATGAAGGAGTGCGGATGGTAATGTCATAATGTGCGATTTTTTTTTCTTATTTCAAAATCGCACCCTCATCCCTCAGGACTTGATTTCATACACATGGGGCTCTATATTGAAGCAACAACCCGGAAGGAGACCTGGAGTATGGCAACCGTTCAACCGGCGGATCTCGGCATGTTCGACGACATTCACGCCCTTCTTCGGCAGTTCAATAACCCGCGCCTGGGAGCGGCGGAATGGCGCGGACTCTTTACCTATCCGTGGCGAAACCCGTGCGATCCGCCGGGATATGTGCTTCTGGACGGCGCGCGCGTGGTGGGATTTCTGGGAACGGTGTTTTCGGAACGCAGGATCGGAGAGCGCACGGAACGCTTCTGCAACGTGACCAGCTGGATCGTGCTTCCCGGCTACAGGGGCGAGAGCATCCGCATGGTGCTTCCGCTTCTGCGCCTGCCCGAGTGCACCATCACGAACTTCAGTCCCTCCGCGACCGTCACGCGCATCTTCGAGCAGCTGGGATTCGCCTATCTCGACACGCACGCATTCATCTTCTATCCCGGTCTCCGCTCCTTCCGGCTCCTGCGCGAACGTCCCTATGAACTCATCACGGACCGCGCGCGCATCGAAACGCTCGTCTCGGAGGCCGATCGCACGCTCTTCCGGCATCACCGCGATTTCCGGTGCGGGCATCTCCTGCTCTACAGCCGGAAGACGCAGTCGTACTGCTATCTGATCTACACGACGATCATCAGAAACCGCCTTCGCTTCAATCACGTGCAGCATGTGGGCGATCCGGAGCTGTTCCTTGCGCACCGGGAAAACATCGGCGCGCGGCTCTTTTTCGAGACCGGCACGCCGTTCCTGAAAGTCGACTGCCGGCTCCTCGGCTCGCCGCGCTCCATTGCCGGCAGCATCCGCTTCCGCGTGACCTGCCCGCGCATGTACAAGTCGACGCGCCTTGCCCCGTCCGAGATCGACAATCTCTATTCCGAACTGCTCATTCTCAATCTCTGAGCTCCTCCCTGTCAGAGCACCCAGAGATCTCCTTCGAGCCGGGAAAGGAACGCCCTGCCGGCATCGATGGCATGGAGATATTCGGGACATTTCGCATGCACGAGCATCCAATTGCGTCCCGGCATGAAATAGCACCGCTTCTCGCGCAGCGTCTTCATGAAGCGCGGCTCCAGACGCCCGGTCAGTTCCGAAGCGCCGTGACGATAGGCGTGCGCGAAGAGATGATCGAGCACCAGAGGCGCCGTCTTCTCCTGCGCTGCGATCTGGAAGACCACGCTCGGCCCCTCGTGATTCAAATAATACATGTACCATCCGGCGATCTCGCCGCATTCCGTTCGGACGAGTTTCTTCTGGAGCACGCCGTTACGGCGCTCGCCTTCGAGCACCGAAAGGAGCCATGCAAGGGATTGCTGCGTATAGACCGGTGTGAGCAGGCAGGACTCCATCATCGAGGGCAGCGCCTGAAGCATCACATCCGCCGTGAGCTCTTCATCGTCGCCCGAGGCGTATGAGCCTGCGGGCATACGAAGCGGATTGACGCTCAGATGCGCCAGCGCCCTATCGGCGGCGCTGCAGACAGGCCGGATGACCGGCGAGAGCGCGCGCATCGCGCGGCGCTTCGAAAGCAGCCGGGCAGCAACCGATGCGGGCCTGAGAAAGCGCCTCCAGTAAATGCTGTTGAGCAGAGAGGACGGATGACCGAGCCGCGTCCAGAGCTGATGCACCACTTCCACCGCGTTTTCTCCCATCGACACATCCTGCGGACCCTCCAGGAGTTTTCGGAAGAGCTGCAGGCTTGCCAGCGTCGAACGATCGACCATGAGATGCTGAAAGATGGCCGCGCGGAGCCTTCGGCCGTTGTAGGACATGGGACGCATGATCACGCCCAGAAATCCGGAGATCCGGCCGCCTTCCTCCTCAAAGACGAGCGAGGTGATTTCCGGATCCGTCCACGGACTCGCGAAGCAGACTTCATGGAATATCCGCGCCTGGCGTTCTGCCGATACCCCGGAGGCGGAGGGAAAGAGTTTGTCGTTGAGTTCGACGATCTGCGGAATATCCGACTGCTTTAGCGCGCGTACACGGCTCATCGTGCGTCGTCCTTTATAGAAAGAGCGGGGATCGCTCTGGTTATCCTGGCACTCAGCATCCGGCAAGTTCGGCCACGGTGCGCACGATCTCGCTGAAGCTGGCCAATGTCACAATGCGTTCGTCGGGAATCTCGATCTTGAACTCCCGCTCCAACGCCAGCATGAGCCTGATGTGGGCAAGCGAGTCCCACACGGCAACGGTCTGCGGCGTGATATCGGCGCCGAAGGCGGCAAGATCGATCTGGAAGATGTCGGCCATCAGCCGTCTGATTCTCTCGGCAATCGCCATCATTGATTTTTTTCCTTCCTCTTCAACAGCATTCCACCACGGTTCGAACGATCGTTGCGGTCTGGGGCAGCTGTTCGGATTCCAACGCGCGGCATGCGGCAATCGGAGACGCCTCGGCGCCGATTCTCACATGGCGCGGCGCCGGCAGCATCGCTCCCGGCACGCTGTGCCGTATCTCTTCAATCGATGCGATCATCTCGGATCCCCAACCGGATTCCACGGGTGATTCCTCGGCATAGACCAGCAGCGAAGGAAACCCGGCGTTCATCAGCGAGGCAAGATGCGCTCGGGGCACGGGCGAGAGCTGAGAGAAGACGGCGAGGTCGCACTCGAGCCCCTCGTCTTCATGGAGCGCTGCGACGGCCTCGATGCACAAGGGCGCCATGCCTCCGTAGCAGAACAATAGCGCATCACTCACAGGGCTGAAGCGCTGGCGAAGAACGACCGTGGGAAAAAGCGCCGAAGGATCCTCGAGCCGTTCGAGAGTCCAGCCTTCCAGACAGGTGAAGCGTTCCTGCGCATAGAGCCGCTTATTCTCGATGAAGAGCACGGGCGCATGCGCCGACTGCACGGCAATCGACAGGAGCTCGCCCGGATCGGCCACGTGATTGATGGCCGCCACAGCGAGTCCCGGCACTCCAAGGAAATGTTTCTCCAGCGACTGGCTGTGCGTGGGACCGTATCCGCGCCTGCCGCCCATCGGCGTCCGCACGACCATCGGCACGCTGACCGTGTCGTCGTACATCCACCGGAATTTCGCCGCGTGATTCACCAATTGATCGGCCGCCAGCGTCAGAAAGTCGCCGAACATGATCTCCGCGACCGGCGTAAAGCCGCGCAGCGCCAGCCCGCAGGCAAGTCCGACGATCGCCGCTTCCGAAATCGGCGTGCCGAAGACGCGGTCGGGATAGCATGCGGAGAGTCCGCGCGTCACCTTGAACGCGCCGCCGTAGGGATCCAGGATGTCCTCGCCGAGCACGACCATGCGCTGGTCATTGCTCATGAGCATATGCATCGCGCCGTTAAGCGAGGAGAGCACCGTTGCCGTTTTTTCTGTCTGTGCGCACCGTGTAGTCATAGGGGAGCGTTCCCGTGTGTCTGTAGGCCGGCGCCTCTTGTGCATGCGCCTGCGCCTCGTGAATGAGCAATGTCACGCGCTGTTCGATTTCCCATGCGCGGTCTCTCGCGAGCTTCGCGCGGAAGGCCGAGAGCGGATCGCGCTCCCACGCCCGCCGGATCTCGGAACGCTCGCGCGTGTCGTCGCCCTTGCTGTGCGGTCCGAGTCTCGCATTGTGAAGGATGAGGCAGCGCGGCCGCCCCCGCTCCCTCACATCGTCGATCGAGCAGGAAGCGACGCCGAGCAGCGCCTGCGCATCGAGCGAACGCTCGAAGAGTTCATCGGCGCGGATGTTGAAGGCTTCGGCGCGCGCGCGGATCGATCCCGAGACACCGAGCCTCGACGGCGTGCTTTGCGCATAGCCGTTGTCCTCGATCACAAAGAGCACGGGCAGGTTCCAGAGCGACGCGATATTGAACGATTCATAGACCGCGCCTTCACCCAGCGTGCCGTCGCCGAGAAAAACGACGGCGACCGCCCCGCTCGGCTTCATCTTCTCGGCAAGGGCCATGCCGCAGGCCACCGGCACGATTCCTCCCTGCACGCCGTTCGAATAATATCGATGGAAGTGCAGATGCTGGCTTCCCCCTCTGCCTGCGCACATGCCTCCGGGCTTGCCCATGATCTCGAGATACAGCAGTTCGATCTCGCCGCAATAGGCAAGAAAATGTCCGTGGTTGCGGTGGTTGCTCACGATGAGGTCGCGCCTCCGGTCGACGGCCGAGAGAATGCCCGCGGCCGTCGCTTCCTGGCCCAGGCAGGTGTGTGTCGTGCCGGCGACTTCGCCGGCATCGAACATCTCGAGCACGGAGGTTTCGAAACTCCGTATCGTATACATCAGCTCATAGAGCGCCTCGGCATCCGAGCGTCTGTCGCACAGCGGGATGCACAGACAGCGCGCCGCATCATTGGATCGGTTCATGGGAGAGTCGGTTGAGTTCGTCATCGAGTGTGTGAAGAAAATCGGCAGCATACATGCCGTCGCACAGCGTATGATCGTAGGAGAGCGTCAGCGTGCAGAGGCGGATTTCCCGGCATTTCCCGTCCAGCAGTTCGACGCTCGCACGCTCGCCGGCCACGGCGAGGATGGCCGACTGATACTGATTCGGCAGCGCCTGGAATGAGAGAAGCGGAGGCTCCGCGATATGGGAGATCGTGAAGCAGCCGCCGGCCGAGTCTTCCTCACGGAGCGATCCGCGGTTGGCCTTCATCGCGAGCGCCGTCGAGCGCCGTGCGATCTCCTCAACGGGCAGCGTATCGGCCTCGCGCACCACCGGCGTGAAGAGTCTGCCGTCGAGACTGCGCACGACGAATCCGATATCGCAGCTGCGGTAGCAGTAGACCGATCGGCTGTAATAGATGGAGCGGAGGCGGGGAAATTTCTTCAGCGCTCGGGATGCGGCGCCGATGATGCAGTGCAGGAGCGTCAGCATGCACCCCGATTCCTGCGATCGCCGGATGAAGGCGTTGATGGAGGAAAGCCTGATATCCCTCGAGGCGCTCGTCAGAAGCAGCGACTGGCGGGAGACAGAGAGCACGTCGGCCACGGCGGCCTCATGCTCGGAAAGCGGTCCGAGTTCATCGACACGAAGGCGGATGGATTCCGGAAGCACGGGGCGTTCCCGTGCCGCTCCGTTTGCCTCTCTGGCCGAGAGATAGGCGCGCACGTCCTTTTCCTTGATCGCGCCGCGCACGCCCCGGGCGCGCATCTCGAGTTCGGAAATGCCCGATGCCTCCATCAGGAGCCTCGCGCGCACCGTCACCTCGGGCTGTCCGCCCTCTTCCCTGCTCATGGGAGGCGGCTCGGACCGGGTGCGATCGGCCAGGAAGCGCTCGATCTCGTCCATGGACGGACCGATCAGTCCGAGCTCATCGCCGACATGCACTTTCTTTCCCGGGGCGACCAGATGATAGAGCACACCGGAGGATTCGGCACAGACTTCGGCGGCGGCCTTGGAAGTTTCCACGACGGACACAGGCGTCTCGATGCCGACGGACGTCCCGTGCGGGACCGCCCACTCGACAAACCTCACCGTGTCGTCGTTGACGTTCAGCTGCGGTACAACAATAGCATGGATCCCGTTCATACGATTCCCCCGTCATGATAGTCGCACAAACGTTATGATGATTCTATTATCGGCAGCTCTCAGAGTTTTGGAAGGGCGGCGTGAAGATTTTTTTGCTGCGTGCGGAGCGCCTCGCCCAGCACGCGGATGAGCTCGCGCGCGGCGCTCGCCCGGCCCGCACGGTTCAAGTGCCCGCCGTCGTCTGTATATTCGGGCGCAAGCGCCTCATACTCGGCGCCTTCGAAGACGAACCGCTCCGGCGATCCGTCGGGATGCGTGGATTCGACGCGGGCCAGGTCATAGAGCGCCTGGCCGCGATAGTGCTCGCGCAGGAGATGATTGAAGCGGGAACGCTCGATATTGTCGGCTTCGAAACGGTCGCCGCGGCCCAGAAGCGTTTTGATGAACTCCTTCACGCCGGTGCGCCGGGCAGTCAGCGGAGCGGTGACATGAATGAAGAGGGTCTTCGGATGGATCGTTTTCAGGGAATCGATCGTCGCGCGATAGCGCGCAAAGATCTCTTCGGCCTTCATGCCCTGGCCGAAATCGATGAAGCAGAATTTCATGATGGCGATATCGGGTCCCGCTTCCCCGAAGCGTTCAAGCTCGCGGGCAAAGGCGTCGCACTTGGTCCCCGGCTTCGTGTTCTCGCCGATGATGCCGTCGGCAAGCAGCGCGCCGTCGGAAAGCGGAGCGTCTGCGGAAATCCGATGAAACCGGAGCGCCCGGCCGGATGAGTCTCCGGTCAGTTCGGAAAGGCCGAGCAGGATGTTGTTGCCGACCGAGTGATGGCCGAAATAGATGCGCGCGCCCCTGATGAGAGCGATATCGGCCCCGAGTGATGCATCGGGCATGGTGCGATCCTCCTTTCGCCGGTCTGATGAACATGCAAAGAGCACTATTCCCATTGCCAGTACAGCAGCGACGCTCAGAACGTTGCTTCTCATCATCGGTCGTGCCCCCCTTATTTTTCGCAACGATGGCAACCGCGTTTCCCTGTCGATGGATCGGCAGTAACAGCCAATATAGAAAATTCCGGATGTTCCACAAGCTGGGGGAAAAAAAGCGTCAGGCGCAGAGTGTCGTTCGGTCTCGTGCGCCTGACGCTTCAGGCAAAGCGATGCGATGGCATGATGCGTGAGCCGTTATTTCGCAAGCAGCATCTTCCGGACGGCGCTTTCTTTTTCCGTCGCCAGACGGTAGAGATACATGCCGGAGGCGAGACGGGATGCATCGAAGCGCACCGTATGATGGCCGGCCTCCATCCGTCCGTCGACAAGCGACGCCACTTTCTGTCCGAGCACGTTATAGACGGCAAGGGAGACCGCGGAGGCCTTCGGCAGATCGAAGGAGATCGATGTCGCGGGGTTGAACGGATTCGGATAATTCTGCATGAGCGCAAAGCCGCTCGGGACGAGTTCTTCGGCTTCATGCACGGCGGTTGCGATCTTGAACCAGTTGAGCGAACCGACAGGCTGTCCGCCCGTGCCGCCGGTGTAGGCGGGCGATGTGGTCGGATAGCGCAGATCGAGCGTGTCGCGCAGGTAGAGATAGCCTTTCCTGTCGAAATCATTCGGGTCGGATGCCGTGCCGTACGTCCACGCGCCCGGCGTGTTCTTCGTCTTGTTGCCTCCGGAAGGCGAGCGATACCAGCGCATGAGCTGCGTCATGAGCTTCGGGGCCTTGTTGAATGTGAGCGGGATCTTCGTGAACGCCTTCGAGGAATCGGCGCCGAGCCGGCTGTTGATATGCCACGTCAGGATCGCACCTTCGCCCGTCACGCCGGCCGAGGCGTACTGGTTGTAGAAGGCCTGTCCGGAATCCGAGACGCTGTAGTAATTGTTCGAGATCGTCCAGTTCGTGGTCGCATTCGGGAACGAGAAGATCCAGTTCATGCGCGCGTTGCCGTAGGGATCCTTCTCGCCGCTCGGGATGAACTCCGCCTGTCGCGTGGCATCCGAATCGTTGCCCATGGCGAAGGCATCGACAAACAGGTTGTTCGTGATGATCGCCCGGTCGCCCACCGTGCCGAGCGAGAGGATGCCGTGATAGGAAGAACCGTTGACGAGCGTGTTGTGGTCGAACTTCAGATACTTGATGGCGCCCGTGGAGGTTCCGGTGGATGTCGCCGGATAATGACGGATGATGCGGTCGAGCCAGTTGACGAATGTGTTGTTTGTCATGACGAGCGTGTCGACCGTCGATGCGCGAAGGTCGATCGCCTTGCCGGCGCCGAGATTCGAGCGGCCGAGATACCCCATGTTGGCGAAGATCGTGTTGGTGATCTTGATCGTGGCCGGAGCTCCGTCCGTTCTGATGTGGTTGCCGTTGGAGTTGGAAAGAATGCAGGAGTCGATCGTGATATTGACGCCGGAAGCGGTCGAGGGGATCTGTATCAATCCGCCCTGCATGTTCCAGCGGTTGGTGTCCGTCGGCTCATAGTAGCCGGTGAGCTGGATGTTTCTCATTTCGAGATTGCCGGCCATCTGGAAGAGCTGTCCCGGCGGATTCCACGGCGAGGTGCCGGTGCCGGTGGGATAGAGCATGACCACGGGCTTCTTCGTCGTCGAGCTGTCGTTGGCCTTGATCCTGAGCGTCCAGCCGGCGGGAGAAGCGAAGACGGCGTTGGAGACGTAGAGTGCGCCGCGCGTGAGAACGTAGACGCGGTTGGGAAGCTTCGCGATCGCCGTGTCGGCGGCGATCTGCTGATTCAGCGTCAGGCTGCCGCCACCGGTCCACGGCGTCAGGCGCAGCTCCTGTGCCTGCAGAAGCAGGGGCAGTGCGGCAAGCAGGCAAACGGCAACAATCGTATTCCGTTTCACGTTCATAAACAGCCTCCATGTGTGTGTAGGTTATTAGATCATCATGTATGTGTAGAGTGTGGTTGATTGAATGAATGCGCGTGTATTAGAATGTGATGCGTACGCCGAAATCGACCGTCCGTCCGTAGCGCTGGCTGCCGGTGAGGCGCGTCCAGTTGTCGATCCGGTTTGTCGACGAGGTGGTCTCATCGACATCGAAGATATTGTTGACCGCGAGCGTGAGCGCGACATTCGGCGTGAGCTTCTGGCGCATCGTGACATCGGTGCGCGTATAGCTTCCGGTGAGCCCGTCGGTGCGTTCATCGGGCGAGAAGTTCGCGTTGAATTCACCCTGATAGTAGACCGAGAGCCGCACCGAAAAGTCGGCGATGTCGTAGCCCACGGCGACGTTGCCGAAGAATTCCGGCTGATTCTCCAGCTTCTGCTTCTTGTCGATCACGCGGTTGTAGTAGCTCGGAATCATGATCACGCCGAAGTCGGTCGTATCGGGCGTATAGGTGGTTTCGGTCCGCGTGGCCACGATGTGCGTTTCCGAGCGGATGATCGAGAAATTGTAGGAGAGCACCAGGAACTGGAGATAGCCGGGAAGGAAATTCAGATTGGCCTGGTGCTCGAACTCCAGCCCCCAGACCTTCGTCGGCTCCGTCGTATTATAGGGAAGCGTGAGCTGATAGCCGCCGCGCGTGAGCGAGGTGTTCCAGAAAATGCCGAGGCTGTCCAGGAATCTCGGACCGACGAGTCCGCCGCCGTAGAGCGTATGTATGTCGTCCTTGATCGTCTTGTAGAAGGCCGAGACGCTAATGAGTCCGAGCGTGTTGGAAAACACCGACGTGTTGACTTCGAAGTTCCAGGCCTGCGACAGACGCAGATTCGGATTCCCGACATAGAGGTTGTTCACGGGACCCGCGCTTTGCGCGTAGAGCTTGATGAGCCGGGCGTTGTAGTCCGGACGGGCCAGCGCCTTATAGGCCGCGAAGCGGAGGTTCAGAAACTCCAGGGGCCGCACGGTGAGATGGAAGTTCGGAAGCCACACGGTCGAGGAATAGGAGGTCGTCGTATCCTTCACCAGTCCGGTCGGCGTGGGAAATCCTCCGAGCGCGCCCGAACCGGGCACGAAGCGCGAGAGATAGTCGTTCTGTTCATGCTCCATGCGCAGCCCGGCGATCAGCGTGACGTTCTGGCTGATATTGAGCGTGTTCATGATGTAGGCCGCGCTGATGCGCTCATCGATGTCGTAAAAATCGAGGTCCGCCGTGTTGTCCACGTAATATTCGTTGGCTGGTCCGGTGCCATTCTTGTTGAGCTCGTACCAGTCGTGTATCGCCTGCCGGTTCATGAGCGGATTCAAGAGATACTTGTCGAAGAGGCTCCGCGTCTCGGGCACCGCATCGAGGAAGTCCGACATCTGCGGCGAGCGGATGAAGTTATTCGCCAGGTAGCGCCGGTAGAACGATTCGAAGCGCGTGCCCATCAGATTCTTCGGCACCCAGCTTCCCAGATAGTACGGCGTGAAGAGCCGTTCGGAGTGCTTCGAGCGGGCGATGGCCTTGTATTTGCCGCCCCACTTCACTTCGCCCGACATCGCGCGGCCGAGCGTATAGCGGTTCCTCAGGTCGAGGAAGAGGGTTGTCTGCGTCTCGCGGTTCTCCGATGTGTTGTAGATGCCGGAATCGATCGTCGCGACGCTGAAGTTGTTGACCGCATACGGAATGATCTGCTCGGGCCTGTCGGTGATGGCAAAGCCCGCCGGCAGATCCATGCCCGAGATCGGATGTCCGGTCGAATCGAGGGAGCCGATGGTTTCGACGTAATCGAGGTAGTAGTCGAACGGGGTCTTCGTATCGGACCGCGCGAACGATCCGCCCCAGTTGACCGTCGTGCCGAAGAGGTTGTTTTCGCCGGAGAGCGCGGTGTTGAATGTCGTGATGTCCTGCAGCCGGTCGCGCATTTCATAGAAGACCGGGGTCGATGGCGCATTGCGCGTCATGTAGTTGCGCGAATAGGTGCCGTAGTCCCGGTTGGTGTAGTTGTAATTGGTGTTGAACCGGATCGATCCCGAGTCCGGCGTATCGAAGTCAAACAGGACGGTCGCGCCGTTGCGCTTTCTCACCTCGTCGACGAACTGGAGCTTGAAGTTGCTGATGTAATAGCGCGAGGGATTGAAGAGGTCCTGATACTGGATATTCGTGGCCTCGTTGCTTCTGATGCGGTCCTCGAGCGTGCCGATCACCTGGAGTCCGGCCATGCCGTCGAAGAAGCGTTCGCCGTAGCGCAGGCCGAGATCGTACTGCTTGGCCGAGCGCATCAGGTTGTTGTAATCGCCCTTCAGGTCGAGCTGGAAGAGGCGCTCCGAGGGCGCTCGGCGCGTCACGAGATTCACCGAACCGGCGATGGCATCGGCATCCTTGTCGGCCGTGAGGGCCTTGAAGAGCTCGATGCCCGAGAGCGATCCCTGCGAGAGCGTGCTCAAATCCACGCCGCGCGAATCGGGGTCGGTCGGCGGGATCTTCACGCCGTCGACGGTCACGGTGGTGAACTTGTCGCTCATGCCGCGCAGGATGACCTTGTTGGCCTCTCCGCCGGAGCGCAGGAGCGACACGCCGGGAAGGCGGCCGATGGCTTCGGCCGCGTTGGCGTCCGAGAGTTCCTTGATCTTTTCTTCGGAGACGACGTTGACGATCGTCCGGGCCGTGAGCTGCTGATTGATCGCGGCCATCTGTCCGCGCGCCTGCGCGGTGATGACGACGACTTCGCCTTCGATGATCTCCGGACTCAGGCGCACGTTCACGACGGTCGTCTTGCCCTCCTCGATTGCGACGGGAAGTTCTCTCGTGGTGTAGCCGAGGTAGGAGATGCGGACCGTGTAGCGGCCGGAGGCGATGCGGGGAATCTTATATTTGCCTTCGATGCCGGTCACGGCGCCGAGCGCGGTGCCCTTGAGGAACACGTTGACGCCGATCAAGGGATCGCCCTGTGTGGAGTCGGTGATCAGGCCCTGGAGCGAGCCCTGGGCAATTCCGGCGGCCGGAAGAAGGAAAAGAAAGAGCACACTGCGCACAACCGTAGAGATCGTCATACCGAGCACTCCGTTGCATAGTTCAGCGTCTTTTTTGCCTTAGTTTACCGGTTAAGTAGGCGCCTGCGGCATTCCCTCTTCCCTGCACGGAGGGAGGCGTGTCTTCGGTCCGCGCAGGGGGTTCCCATACTTTACCGATAACTTTAGCGATTAAAATAGCAAACCTTCATGCCATTGTCAAGTCCCATTTTTCTGACGCCCGCCCCTCCCTCCAGGCTGGGGCGGGCATGTGCCTCAGGGATTCAGTCCCGTGTGGCAGCTCGTGCACAGGGACTCCTTCCACACATCGCCGATCTCCGAAGGATGCTGAAACTCCATCGGCTGGTTCAAGGGACTCATCGCCAGCGAAGCGGGATTTCCCTGCGCGTAAATCGTATGGCAGAGATTGCAGTCCTTGGAAATCTTCCGGCCCGATTCGGATTGGTGCCGGTCGTTGTGGCAGCGGAAGCAGCCGTCGAATTCCATGTGCCCGATATTCGAGGGATACGCGCTCCAGCGCACCTGCATCTCCGGAAAAATGTTTTTTGAATATTCTTCTGTCACGCTCCGCGCCGAAGCCAGGATGCTCTGGCGGCGCGATGCTGCAATGTCCGGATATGTCGTGCGGTAAAACTCTTCGATGCCCCGGCTGATCGCCTCATGCGCGCTGTCTGTCGTGCCGTAGGGCTTCCCGATCAGCTCCATCGCGATGCGCTTGATCGAGGGAAGCGACCGGTCGATCACTCCGGCTTCCATCGCATGATCGATGAAGACCTGGGGCGGAAGATAATTGTGCGAGGGTCGGTTGTGACAGTCGATGCAGTCCATCGTCCGCACGCCGAGCGAATCGATCTGCGCAGCCGACCTTCTGTCGTCCTCGTCTTGATACACGGTCACCGCTCCCGTCTTCCGGTTCGTGTAGCGCACCCAGACAATCGACTGCCGCTGAGGGTCGGATGCGGCGTATTCGATCTTCACATCGGGATTGATATGCCAGTGGATGCCTTCCGAGAGTCCGTGTGCGCTGTGCGACGGCCCGATCTTCACGGCCATATTGATCTGCCACGGGGTATTGGCCTCATCGGCCAGATAATATTTTTTGAGCACGAGCGACTCGCCGTAGAACTTGCTCGGCCAGTGGCAATGCTCGCACGTCTCGCGCGCGGGCCGGAGGTTCGAAATCGGCGTCGGGATCGGCCGCGGATACACATTGAATGTGACGGCATAGACCTGATAGAGTCCCGAGAGCTTCGAGCGCACATACCAGTTGGCGCCCGAGCCCACATGGCATTCGACGCAGGCCACCTTCGCATGGGGCGAATTCCGGTATGCCGTATATTCCGGCTTCATCACGCCGTGGCAGATCGTGCCGCAGAATTCGACCGACTCGGTGAACGTGAAGGCCTGGTAGCTGCCGATTGCCGAGAGCAGCAGAAAGAGCGTCGTGCCCGAGGCGAAGATGATGAACGCGTTGCGGTTGCGCTCCGTGTTGAGATCGATCACCGGCCATCCGATCGCGCGGTCTTCGCCCGCACGCATGCGCCGGTGCTTCGACCACATGCCGACCGGAATAAGAATGAGTCCTGCGATGAGGAAGGCCGGCAGCACGATGTAGATGATGAGCCCGAGATAGGAACTGCCCTGCTGTATGAAGGTGGAAATGATGAAGAGAAAGACGATCATGAACAGACTGATGAGCGCGATCGTCACGCCTGCAAGCGTGGTCCAGTTGTAGACGGAATGCGGAAGTTTGAGCTTCATCGTATGCATCCTCCTTGTTTTGCCGGATAGTGGGAACGGGCCGTTTCAAGAGAGAGAATAGCATTCGCCGGACTCATTGTCAAGGGCCCCTCATCACATTCCGGCACGCCCAAAAAACGCGCTCGCGATCATCTTTCGGGCTTGATTCTTCCATACATTCTCCGCATTTTCATATCATGCGTGTCCGCTCAGACGCCGCCACGCACAACGCTCCACCACACATCATTCACACACCAAGCACAGACACTCACATGAAACTTCAGTCTTCCAGCCGCCTCATTTTCGGCCTCGGCCTGATGTGCCTGCTTTCGGCCTGCAGCGCATCGAACGCGGCCTCGGACAATGCCGCCCTTGCGCAGGCTCCGCACGCGGAACGGGAGTTCCGCGCGGCCTGGGTCGCCACCGTCGCCAATATCGACTGGCCCTCGAAGCCCGGCCTTTCCACAAGCGAACAGCAGAAAGAAGCCCTCGCCATCCTCGATACGGCATCGCACCTCCATCTCAACGCGATCATCCTCCAGGTGCGTCCGCAGTGCGACGCGCTCTACAGAAGCATGCTCGAGCCCTGGTCGTACTATCTGACCGGCGCCCAGGGCAAGGCGCCCGAGCCGTTCTATGATCCGCTCTCCTTCTGGGTCGAAGAGGCGCATAACCGCGGCATCGAGCTCCATGTCTGGTTCAATCCCTACCGCGCGCACTTGCCGGCCGAAGGAGAACTGACCGATGCGTCGTTTGCCAAGCAGCACCCCGAGCTTGCCAAACGGCTTCCCGACGGCATGTACTGGCTTGACCCGGGAAAGAAGGCGACGCAGGATCATTCCTATGCGGTCGTGATGGACGTCGTCTCGCGCTACGATATCGACGGCGTGCATTTCGACGACTACTTCTATCCGTACGGCGACGGGAATTTTCCGGACGACGAGAGCTGGGGTGAGTATCAGCGCTCGGGCGGAACGCTCTCGCGCGATGACTGGCGGAGGGAGAACGTGAACACATTTGTCGAGCGCATCTATCGCGGCATCAAACACGCGAAGCCCTCGGTGAAATTCGGCATCAGCCCCTTCGGCATCTGGCGTCCGGGATATCCCGCATCGGTCTCCG
Organism: Acidobacteriota bacterium; assembly: GCA_050258555.1. GTDB lineage: Bacteria > Bacteroidota > Ignavibacteria > UBA10030 > UBA8401 > CAISDA01. The sequence goes on from JBLMZA010000018.1 coordinate 19,408, forward strand.
GATTCGATCAGTACAGCGGGCTCTATGCCGATGCGAAGCTCTGGCTCAACAAGGGATGGGTCGATTACTGGACGCCGCAGCTCTACTGGCCGATCAACCAGGTGCCGCAGAGCTTTCCGGTCCTGCTGGGATGGTGGGCGAAGGAAAACACCGAGAAGCGCAATTTGTGGCCCGGCATGATCATCACGCGCGCCGCGAGCGAACGCGGCACCGATGAAGCCATCAACGAGATCATGGTCACGCGCGGCATGGTGCCCGATGCGCCGGGACATGCCCATTTCAGCATGAAGGTCTTCATGCGCGATACGACGGTCTTCAATCAGGCGCTCCTGGCCGGTCCCTATCGGAATCAGGCGCTCGTGCCGGGCTCGCCCTGGCTCGATCAGACGCCGCCTCAGGCCCCGGCAGTCGAGCTTTCGCCTGTGGGCGCGGATTCCATCCGCATCACCTGGACGCCCGCCGATGCCGCCGATGCATTCCATTATGTGCTCTATTATCAGTACGGCACCGCATGGACGTACACAATTTTCAACCGCGCCGATCGCTCGGTGGTGCTTGCCCGCTCGCGCTCGGTTGCCAATCCGCGCGCGCGCCGCGCCTCGGCCGCCGCTCCCGCCTCTCAGGAGATTCCCCCGACGCTCACCGAGAGCCTGACGCAGATCGCCCTCACGGCGGTCGACCGTCTGGGCAACGAAAGCGTCCAAGTGCCGCAGGCGCTTGCGAAGTAATTCCTTGTTCAATTCCGGTATGAAAAAAAAAGTGTCCATCAGCCGAGACCGATGGACACTTTTTTTATCTGGTGTCTCTTTGTGAATGCGCGCGTTATGCCTTGCCTGCGCTGCCGAGCACGTTCACGATTTTGTACTTGTAGAGCTCTTTCAACTGGTCGCGCGCCGGGCCGAGATACTTGCGCGGATCGAATTCCGCGGGACTGTCGGCGAACACCTTGCGCACGGCCGCGGTCATCGCCAGGCGTCCGTCCGAATCGATGTTGATCTTGCAGACGGCCGAGCTTGCCGCGCGGCGCAGCTGCTCTTCGGGAATGCCGACGGCATCCTTCAATTTGCCGCCGTTCGCGTTGATGATCTTCACGAGATCGGACGGCACGGAGCTTGCCCCGTGGAGCACGATCGGGAAGCCGGGAATGCGGCGCTCGCACTCTTCAAGAATGTCGAAGCGCAGCGGCGGCGGAACGAGCACGCCGTCGGCGTTTCTTGTGCACTGCTCGGGCGTGAACTTGTTGGCGCCGTGCGATGTGCCGATGGAAATGGCCAGCGAGTCGACGCCGGTCTTCTTCACGAAATCCTCCACTTCCTCCGGCTTCGTGTAGTGGCTCACCGCGCTCGAGACTTCGTCTTCGATGCCGGCCAAGACGCCGAGCTCGCCTTCGACCGTCACGTCGTGCGCATGCGCATACTCGACGACCTGTCGCGTCAGCTCCACATTCTTGTCATACGGATGATGCGAGCCGTCGATCATGACGGAAGAGAAGCCCGACTCGACGCATGACTTGCAGAGCTCGAACGTATCGCCGTGATCGAGATGCAGAACGATCGGAATCTGATAGCCGAGTTCCTTTGCATATTCGACGGCGCCCTTTGCCAGATACTTCAAAAGCGTCTGATTCGCGTACTTGCGCGCGCCGCTGGAGACCTGGAGGATGACGGGCGATTTCGTTTCGACGCATGCGCCGATGATCGCCTGCAGCTGCTCGAGGTTATTGAAGTTGAACGCCGGAATTGCATAACCGCCCTTCACCGCTTTCTGGAAGAGCTCTTTGGAATTAACCAATCCTAATTCTTTATACGAGGTCATATCGCTCACAATCTCGCCAATATGTGATGGAAAAAATGCCGGTTGTCTGTCCTAAAAAGATAGAAAATCCGCCCTTGAAATACAAGCATCTTTCCCGGTGCGCGCCCGCAAGCGCGCGCACCGCACAGGAGTGCTCACTTTTTCACGGAGAACCGGTAGATCGTCGTAGTCCGGTATTTCTTTCCCGGCTCGAGCACGGTCGAGGGAAAGTTGGGATGGTTCGGCGAATCGGGATAATGCTGCGTCTCGAGGCAGAAGCCGTTGTGCAGCGCGTAGGCGCGGCCCGAGGGCCCCTTGTGCTTGCCGTCAAGAAAGTTTCCCGAATAAAACTGGAGTCCCGGCTCCGTCGTCTCGATCTCCATCACGCGGCCGGTTTCGGGCTCCTCGACGCGCGCCGCATGATGCATCGCATTCAGTTTCCCGGTGAGCGCGAAATTGTGATCATACCCGCCTTTCACTTGAGAGATGCGCTCGCCGATCGCATGGGGCGTGCGGAAATCGAACGGCGTTCCCTTGACCTTGGCCACCTCTCCCGTGGGAATGAGGTCCTCCGAAACCGGCGTGTATCCTTCCGCATCGATCGCAAGCACATGCCCCAGAATATCGCCCGAGCCTTCCCCCTTCAGATTGAAATAGCTGTGATGCGTCAGATTGACGATCGTCTTTTTATCGGTCGAGGCTTCATAGGCGATCTTCAATTCGTTCTTCGGCGTGACGGTGTAGACGACGCGCGTGGTGAGCGTGCCGGGATAGCCTTCCTCTCCGTCCGCACTCGTATATGTCAGCTCGAGGGCCGCGCCTTCGGCCGTCGTCGGCAGCGGCTTCGCATTCCAGACGACCTTGTCGAAGCCCTTCACGCCGCCGTGAAGATGATTGGCGCCGTTATTCGTGGCAAGTTTGTATTCCTTTCCATCGAGCGTGAACCTCCCCCTGGCGATGCGGTTGCCGTAGCGCCCGATCAATGCGCCGAAGTACGGACAGCCGTCCGTGTACGATGCATCCCAATAGGCGGCAGGATCGGTAAAGCCGAGCACGATGTTGTCCGCCTTCCCGTTTTTATCCGGCACCGAGAGCGATGTCACGATGCCTCCGTAATTGGTGATCGTGGCACTCATGCCGCGCCCGTTGGTGAGCGTGAACAGCATGACCTGCTTTCCGTCGTGCGTGACGGCGTATGCTTCCTGCTTGACTTCCGCTTTTTTCATGGGTGTGCGTCCGTTCTTGGTGGTGGAATCGGCCTGAAGAGGCAAAAGCGCCGCAATGAGGCATGCCAGTGAGGCCATGCGAAGGATCTGTGTCTGAAGTGCTGCCATATCATCACTCCATTGTTGTGTGTGGATGTGGAAATGCCCGTGTGTGTGCATCCGATGTATGCTCCTACTCTTTCTTCTTCCAGGGATGAAAGCCGATCGTGTAGACGGCGCCGACACCGATCAGAAGCGCACCCCACCAGATGCCCGCGTGCAGCTCCTTCAGCACCGTCTGCGTGCCGGAAAAAGGCGCGATCCAATCGACGAGGTTTGCCGAGAAGATGATGAGTCCGAAGAGCAAAAGGAGGCATCCGATAATGAACCAGATCGATATGAAATGTTGTTCGTGCATAGAGTGGATCTCCTACCAGAAGATGATGTTCAATGCAAGAAAGACGATGAAGACGCATCCGGCATAGAACACCGGACGCTCGTACAATTTCAGATGACCTTCCGAAGGAAGCACGGTACAGCTTCGGACCAGACCGTCGAGTTCGGACTCGGGCTTCGCTTGCGTCGCAAGGCTCACGGCGACGGTGACCGCCACGCAGATCATCCACGACCAGAGCGCGCGGTACATGTTCTCGGCCATGTCCCTGGCATAGGGCGAAAGCGCGATGATGCGGAGCGCCGAGGGATCGAGTTTCACCCATGCCCACATGGCGATCGAAGAGACGGTGCCGGCAAGCAGTCCGTAGAAGCCGCCTTGCTTCGTGGCGCGCTTCCAGAGCATGCCCAGGATCACCGTGCCGAAGAGCGGGGCCACAAAGAAGCTGAAGAGCGCCTGCACATAATCCATGATGCTCGCGAACTGCTGCACCAGATAGGCCGTGCCGATCGAGACGAAGACGCCGACGATCGTCGTCCATCGGCCGATCGTGACGAAGTGCGCATCGGTCGCGTCGCGCTTCGAGATCCTGCGGTGGATCGGACGGTAGATGTCGTAGGTCCAGACGGTGGCAAAGGCGCTCACGTTGCCGGCCATGCCGGACATGAAGCCCGCAATCAGCGCGGTCACCCCCAGGCCCAGGAGCCCGGGACCGAGATAGCGCGCCATCATCAACGGCAGCACCTCGTTGTAGCTATGGCCTCCTCTGGCCACGGCCTCCGCCTCTCCCACCAGCCCCGGCATCACCGCCAGCCCGAGAAGTCCCGGCAGAATCACGATAAGCGGCACGAACATCTTGAAGCTTGCGCCGATCACCGGCGCCATCTTCGCCGAGCGCAGATCCTTCGCCGTGAGCACGCGCTGCACGACAAGAAAGTCGGTGGTCCAGTAGGCGAAGCTGATGCAGAAGCCGAGCCCGATCACGATGCCCGTCCAGTGTATGCCCATCGGATTATCCTGGAAGGTGCCGAGCGTGCGCCAGAGATGCGTGTAATCGCCCGAGGGAAAATTCTGCTGTATGCGCGCCGCCATGTTCGCCCAGCCTCCGGCTTCGATCATGCCCAAAATCGGGATCAGAAGCGCGCCGAGCCAGATGAGCATGAACTGCAGCACTTCGTTGAGAATCGCAGAGAGCAGTCCGCCCAGGACGACATAGAGCATGACGGTGATCGAACTGACCCAGATCGAGAAATGGATGTCCCAGCCCAGCACGACTTTCATCACGAGCGCCATCGAATACATGTTGATGCCGCTCATGAGCACGGTCATGAAGCCGAAGGACAAGGCCGAGACCATGCTGGCGCCCTCGCCGAAGCGGAGCTTCAGATAGCCGGGCACCGAGTGCGTCTTCGAGATATAATAGAAGGGCATCATCACGAGGCCCAGAAACAGCATCGCCGGAATGGCTCCCACCCAGTACCAGTGCGTGGCAAGGATGCCGTACTGATAGGACGCGGCGGCCCATCCCATCAGCTCGAGCGAGCCGAGGTTCGCCGCCACAAACGAGAGTCCCGCGATCCAGGCGGTCATCGAGCGCCCGGCCATGAAGAAGTCCTCGCCCGTTTTCGTGAACTTCATCAGATAGAGCCCCACGCCGAGCACAAACAGAAAATAGAGGACGACGATGAGGCTGTCGATCCAACCAAGCGAGATGATCCTCGTATCGACAAGCACTGCCGGAACAAGAGAAGCCTGTGCAAGGAGAGAACCCGCCATGTGATTGATCCTTCTACTGTGATGATGGAGACTGACGAACAAGTTCGTTCTTCTTCAATTCTCAGTGCAAAAAGGATGCGGCAATATCAAAGACATCGGCAAAGCAGCGATCGACCTGCGATGCCGCTTCCCCCTTCGCGTGCGGAAAGGGCGCGACATGCGTATAGGAATAGGGAAAATCCTTCAGGTGGACCGTGATGGGGATATCGCGGAAATCCCCCTGGAGCGTATTGATCACTTCCACCGGCGGAATGACGTCATCCTGCTTCAGCACGAGCGCCTGGATGCGAGCCGAGAGCGCGCGGAAGCGCTCCTCGCGCAGCTGTTTCATCTTCGGGTTCGAGAGCATGGCGCGGAAATAATCCCATACCTCGTGATGGTCGGTGAAATAATGCGCAAGGCGCCTATGACGGCGGAACTCGTTGTCGAGATGTTCGATCAGAAATGAATGCAGCGCGATGACCGCCTCGCTGTCCATGATGTAGCGCGATCCCGGATACATCCGGTCCAGCGTCGGACCGCCGCAGAACATGAAGAGCCGGGAGTGCGTGAAGAGTCCGTCGGGATCGGTCATCAGGACGAGTTCCGAAAGAAAGGTGCCGATCGAATAGGCGAAGATGTCGATCGAGGCGTCGGGAGCGATCCGCTCGTGGTCTCCCCTTCTGATCTCATGCACCAGCTGCACGAGATCGAGATAGGTCTGAAGCCCGGACCAGAAAAAGCGCTGGGGCGCCGACTGCAGTCGCGTGCTGATGGCCGCGTTGGCAAACGAGGAATGGGCGATGGCCGGATAGCGCCGTTGGCGCTCGGATGCGACGGCACTCATCGTGCGCGTCGTGCTCCATTCAACCGGCGTGCGGTTCATGTGGAAGGCGATGGGAAACAGCAGGACCGCCTTTCCCGTGCGCTCGGCCAGGGCAAGCGCCCAGGGCAGATATTTATCCCAGCGCTTTTCATTGAGTCCGTTGAGCATCAGAATGACCGAGCGCGCTTTCTGCGCCGCTCTCGGCTTGAAGAGCGAATAGCGGAATTGCACATTGCAGCGGATGCCGCAGTCGGGCACCGAAAGGCTGTCATGAAAGGCGCTGCCGTCTTCTTCCTCGTTCATCGGATCGGGACCGAATTCTGCGTGATGCTCGCCACAGCAGTAGGCGTCGGCGCCCGGCAGCACATCGCTGTTGCGGGATGTGAAGTCGCAGTGATGAATGTCAACCGGAAGCCGGTCAAGAACGTTGAGCGCACACGCCTGATCGAAGGTCGAAAGCAGCAGTTCAAGAGATGTGCAATAATTCATGGTCATCGGTTGTCATCAATCGCCGTGAGGCACAGCGTGCATGGAATGTATGTGATTCAAGATGGAAAATCAACCGCCCTCGCGTGTTCCGGCTCTTTCTTTCCGGCTCCTATGGAATGAATTCCTTCCAGCATTCCTCCTTCAATTCCGGCCGGCTCACAAAGAGGAAGCGATCGGGATCGCGCTCGAACTGCGTGTAGATCGGCGTGCCGGACCGGATGCCGAGCGCCCCGTAGTCGGCGGGCGGCTTGATGATGAGCGTGCTTTTTTTATAGGAAGGATTCGCGCTCCAGATGATCGCGCCGTTGTCGGCCACAAGCGGAAACCAGGCAAGCCCATTATGCGCGCGCACCTTGTCGTACTCGAAGGCAAAATCCCTGTCGCACCAGGCGCCGAATGTGAGCGGCGTTTCGGCATCGGCGCTGATCGTGGCATGCGCCCAGTCCGGCGGCACGACGACGATCTCTCCGGGAGCGGCCTTCACGGCAAAGCAGCGCCCCGGATCATCCGAGGCGCGCTCCTGCATGAGGATGATCGCCTCGCCCGTCCAGATCTCATAGACTTCAGGCGGAGAAAGATGCTGGCCCCTCACGCGCCGGTGTATGTGCCCCTGGCTTCGGACGGGCTCGGAGCCCAGGCGTCCAGCGGCATACGTGACGGCGCCATAGAGCAAGCGGCGCTCTTCGAGCATCCGGCGATGCGTGCGCTTGCCGGTATCCATGGCAATGGCATAGACGGGATCGGGTCCCGAACACCCGGCATCGCGCAGGCTCGGCCTGATCGCATCGAGCGCTCGGTACTCGACCGCGGGACCGAAGACGCCCTCGCCGTACTGGAATCCCATCGGGCTCATCGTCGGCGTAATCGCAAATCCGGGATCGAATGTCATCACAGCACACCTCCGTTTCTTCACTTTTTTACGAGCAGGGCCTCGAGCTCTTCCAGGCTCCGCCCCTTGGTCTCGGGCACCTTCAGGATGATGAAGAACAGATAGAGGACGCACATGGCGCCGAAGCCGAGAAATGCCATGCCGCCTCCGAGCACATTGAGCACGTAGGGAAATGTGAGCGAGACGAGAAAGCACGCCGCCCACAACACGACGATCGCCACGCTCATGGCTTCGCTTCTGAGCCGGTTTGGATAAATTTCCGAAATGAAGACCCAGGTCACGGGGCCGAGCGAAGCGGCGAAGCTTGCGATATAGAGCAGGATGAACGCCAGGACGATCGCGCCTTCAAAACGTCCGGCATAGAAGGCCGCCGTCAGCACAAGAAGCGAGACGGTCATGCCGAGCGTGCCGGCAATGAGCAGCGGCTTTCTTCCCACACGGTCGATGTAGCGGATGGCGATCACGGTGAAGAGCAGATTCACGCCGCCCACGGCGACCGTCTGCATGAGCGCCGAATCCATGCCGATGCCGGTCTTGGCAAAGATCATCGGCGCATAATACATGACGGAATTGATGCCGGTCACCTGCTGGAAGACGGCGACGCTGATGCCGATCCAGAGAATGGGACTCACATTCTTTGAAAAGACGTCGCGGTAGGAAGCGTGCGATTGCGCGGAGATCGAGCGCGCGATCTCTTCAATTTCCTCTTCGGCGCGCTCTTGTCCGCTGATGCGCGAGAGCACGAGACGAGCCTCCTCCTTCCGCCCTTGCTGCATGAGCCAGCGCGGACTCTCGGGCACAAAGATGAGCGCCGCAAAAAAGAGCACGGCGGGCGCCGCCATCACGCCAAGCATCCAGCGCCAGTTGTCGTCGCCTGTTTCCACAAGCAGGTAATTGGAAAAGAACGCGGCAAGGATGCCGATGACGATCATGAGCTGGTTGAGCGACACGAGCCTGCCGCGGCGCTCTGCCGGGGAGATTTCCGCGATATACATCGGCGAGAGCATGGAGGCGATGCCGACGGCGACGCCGCCCGTGAAGCGAAAGAGGATGAACAGCGCCAGCGCGCGCGACGCAGCCGAACCCGCGGCCGAGAAAAGAAAGAGCACGGCCGAGATCATGAGCGTCCGCTTACGCCCGAGCTTGTCGGCCGGACGCCCCGAGACGATGACGCCCGCGATGCAGCCGATAAGCAGACTCGAGACGGCCCAGCCGAGCGTGATGTCATCGAGCCCGAAATACGACTGAATGAAGGGAACCGCACCGGAAATCACCGCCGTATCGAAACCGAAGAGCAGTCCGCCCAGTGCCGCAACCGAAGTCGTGCCGAAAAGAAAGAGCCTGCCATGTGGTGCCATGCCTCTCCTTTTTTGTCTGTCATGCGTGGATCCTGACGCGTGCCTTGATGGTGATGCATTCCTTCCCCGATGATGTGCCGTGCGGAGCGATCGTGTACTCGCCGATGCAGGCCGGAACGATGAACGTCTCGGCATAGCGCGCGATGAAGGGATCGAACGCATGCGCGGGACTCTCGACGATCACCTCTTCCCCTTCCACAAGACAAATGACATTGACCGATCCTTCCGTCCTGTGGCGCACGATGGATGTGAACCGGTGGCGGCGCGTCTCGATGAACTCGCGCTCATGAAGACCGGTTTTTTCCTCGCGCCATCCGTCTGCCTCGGCCACGAGCTCCGTGCGGTTGATGAGATTCCGCCTCGTCCACTCCGTTGTGCGATGCCAGTCGATCACCGCCATGCCGTGCCCGATATTGATCGGGCGCGGACGCCCGTCGAGCCCCAGGCGCCCCCAGTCCCACAGCTTGAATGTGAAGATGTAGGGCGTGGCGCTGATTTCCAGCACCATCGCGTTTCGTCCCGAACAGTGGACGGTGCCGCCGGGAATGAGCACGTGATCATGCTTTCTGACGGGCCAGGTTTCCACAAAGGCGTCGGCGTCGAAGTCCGCCGCGCCTGTCTGCGCCTCTTCAAGCGCATCGAGCATGCGCGACGGGTCGATGCCTTCCTTCAACCCCAGAAAGACATGCGCGCCTTCTTCGGCATCCATGATGTAATAACTTTCGTCCTGCGTATAGGAAAGTCCGAAGTGCTCGCGCATATAGTCCGTATCGGGATGCACCTGCAGGCTCAGGTTTCCGCCTTCCATCGTATCGAGAAAGTCGAACCGGATCGGGAACTCGGCGCCGAACCGGGCGTGCACCGCGTCGCCCAGGAGCGAACGCGGATCGAAAAACACGAGATCGATCGCCGGAAGCTCGAGCCTGACGCCGTTGACGTCGATGAGCAGGCTGTTTTCTTCGGGCACGCAGTTGAAGCACCAGGCATAATTGGAAACCGTTTCGTCGAGCCCGCACACGCGCTTCATCCACTGGCCTCCCCACGGACCCGGATCGAAAAACGGCATGAGGCTGAAGGGACGCTCAAGCAGCCCCCGGAAGGCGCGATCGATCACCGCGCCTTCGATGAGCCTTGGCGCGTCGCGCCGGGTGGTTTCAAGAAGGAAATTCCATTTTTTTATGAGCGTGCGCTTGAGCCGGTCGCACACGCGCCAGTCGACGAAATAGCCCTGCTTATAGAGCAGCATCCAATCCGGCGTTTCCTTGTTGTGCAGCCCCAGGCTGTCGACTTCATGGCGCCGCATGCGCTGCTGGATTTCCCAGCGCGGCATATCGGCATAGACCAGGAGATCGTACCCGGGCGCAAGAAAGGATGCGCCCGTGCCGATAATGAGGATGAGTCCTTCTTCGACCGCCTCGATCCGGCGGCGGATCTGCGCGCAGCGCGTCCGATCGAACCAGGCATCGATTGTCAGGCGCGTGAGAAATCCGAAGAGCCGGTCATCGGTCACATCGGGATGGACCATGCGGGCGATTGCTTCCGGATCGTGATACGCTTCCCTTGCCCGTATGAGTGCGGCCGGGGAAAGCTCGAGAGCGAGCGCTTCGGCCGCTTCATCAATCGCGACGCCGTGATAGCATTCGACGATCAAGAGACTGCGTCTTCTGCCGTTGAGCGCCTGTCGGATGCGATCGGCACAATCCTTCCATCCGAGCGCGGGAGGCGCTTCGGCCTCGAGCGTGAGGGCACAAGGGTGCGTGCGGAACTGGTTCATAGACATTCAGCGAAGAGAGTCTTCCAGAAGAGCGGTGATGCCCAGGAGCGCCGCATTGTCGTTCAGAAGCGAAGGCGCAATGTCGACGCGTCCCCACGGCGTCCAGGCAAGACCCTCCACATAATTTTTGACAAACGGCAGTATGACATCGGCCGATTGCATGATGCCTCCGCCCAGGATGACGAGTTCGGGATCATAGGCATGGATCAGATTCACGACGCAGGCGCTCCAGGCGCGCAGGCTTCGCTGCACGAGCTTGACGGAGAGTTCGTCGCCGCGCGATGCCATGGCAAAGACGGTCTCATAATCGATCGTGCCGGCCTGGGCAAGCAGGCTCGTCGAAAAATGCGGATCCGAACGCGCCAGGCGCGGCAGGCTCCATGTGGAGGCTTCGGTTTCGACGCATCCGACGTTGCCGCAGTTGCAGCGGTGTCCGAGATAGTTGATCGTGAAGTGTCCGCCGAGACATCCGGCCTGATAATGCCGGCCGCAGAGAAGCCGTCCGCCCATCATCGCCGCTCCGCCCACGCCCGTGCCGAGCGTCACCATGACGATGTCGCCCGTGCCGGCGCCCGCCCCGTAGCGGTGCTCGCCCATGAGCGCCGAGCGCGCGTCGTTTTCCAGATACACGGGCAGATCAAACGCATCGAGCGCCCATTTCTTCAGATCGATCGAGGGCGCATCGGCATATTTTTCGTTCACCGAAAGCACGCGCTTCGCCTCGGTATCGATGATGCCCGGCATGGCGATGCCGATGCCGGCACAGTCGCCCGATGGGATGCCCGCGCGCTGCAAAAGCTCGCGCACGGCTTCCTCGATCAAAGGAAGCCGTGCTTCAAGCCCGCTTGATGAGAAGGCTTCGAGCATCGTGGTCGCCCGAACGCTTCTGCCCTCCACGATGCCAACCTTGATGCGCGTTCCGCCGAGATCGAGCGCAATCGCTTTCATCGCCGTCGCTTTCCTGGTTATGATATGAGCCGTGGACTGCCTTCGATCGATAGAAGCCGCGCTGAAAATCCCCCGCTTGCGATCGACCGGTAATCATGTCCCGCATCCGACGGCCAGCAGGCGCCGATGGTGAGCCGGCTCTCCCCGGTATTGGCCGTACGGTGGGCGGTTTCGGCCGGAATGTAGTGCAGGCTTCCGGGCGTCATCTTCTCCGCCCAGGTGCGCCGCTGCCGGTCCATGAATATGAGCATGCCTTCGCCTTCAATGGTCCAATAAAATTCCCCTCTGTCGGACTTGGCATGAAAGTGGCCGCGCGTCATGAAATATTCTCGCCCGACGAGTCCGGTCTCGATCACCGTCGCGCCGAAAAAGAGTCCGCCTTCCGTGCCTTCTTCAACCGGCTGAAGGGACTGCACGCGGTAGACGAGCGTGTCGGGATCGGCCTTGAGGAATGCATCCTGGTCGGCGAAGAGGCCGCCAAGATCCTTGAGTCGTTTTTCCGTATGCACGATGCCGGGGCCGGAAAGAAGACCGTGCATGCGTCCGGCCGTGAGTGAAGAAGAGATGATGGAACAATGCTCCATACGAGACGATGCCTTCCCAGTGTCCAACAGGTGAACAGCGGCGTGGATGGATATCGGAGAGTATATCAATAATCATCTATTTATGCAAGCAGATGCTTCCGGTTTAAAAAAAGAAATCCCGCGCAAGAAAAAGTGAAAGACGAGGAACAGTGTCTTTCGTTTTCTGCGCGGGAAGCGCTTCGCCTAAAAAAAGCGATGGGAAGATGGCGCGTTAGTGTCCGCCGCCGATTTGCGTATCGAAATCAAGTCCCTGCTTGCTCAGCACGTCCTTGATCTTCCATGCGAGGAAGGCCAGGAAGAGGAAGCAGACAATCGGGACGATATAGGACATGTGGATATTGACCACATCGGCCAGCGCTCCCTGGAAGGGAGGAATCACCGCGCCGCCCAGAATCATCATCACCAGGAAGGCCGAGCCTTCGCTCGTGTATTTGCCCAAGCCCGCCAGTCCGAGCGAGAAGATGCAGGGCCACATCACCGAGCAGAAGAGTCCGCCGGCAAGGAACGCGTAGATCGACACCATGCCGGTGGAGACCATGCCCAGAATCATCGCTGCCGCGGCAAGAAGGGCAAGCGTCATCAGCGTCTTCATCGGCTTTTCCTGGCCGAAGAAGATGCCCGCGATCAAGACCGCGATGCAGATCGGATAGAGATAGAGCATGCTCACATCATTGCCTCTGCCGGCATTGATCAGAAGGATGAGGGCGAAGGCGGCAAAGGGCACGACGAACGTGAGCACGCGCTTCATCGTCCTGGAGAGATTGAAGACCGAGATCGCCGCCGTCCAGCGGCCGATCATGAGGCTGCCCCAGTAGAGCGAGATGAACTGCGACATGTGCGACTCGTCGTAGGCGCCGAACTCCGGCAGCTTCAAAAGCGCGCCCATGTTGCTCTGTATCGTCACTTCCACGCCCACGTATGTGAAGATGCCGAACATGCCGAGAATGAGCTGGGGATACTTCATGGCGCCCCAGCCGTCGTTCGATTTCGAGGCCATCATGTAGGAGATCGCCAGCACGATGAAGACGAGCGCCAGCGCGAAGCTCGAAAGCGAGAGCTTCGACAGATCGGTCGCCTGGCCGATGGCGATGATCACGCCGAGTCCGAGCGTCAGGGCCGTCAGGCTCATGAGGGCCTTCGGGCTTGCCTCGACATGCTCTTCGAAGCTCAGGTTCGGCAGCTTTTTCGAGAACATGAAAATCAGCGCGGCAAGCAGAAACACGCCGGCGACGATCGTATAGAGGAAGCGGATCTGTCCGATATCGGCGGCGCCGGCGGCCCCCTCGGCAATCGAGCCGAAGAGCACCACAGAGACGATCAAGGGTCCGATCGTCGTGCCGAAGCTGTTGACGCTGCCGGCCAGATTCAGACGGTGCGAACCCGTCGAGGGATCGCCGAGCGCGATGGCAAAGGGCTGGGCCGATGTCTGCTGAAGCGAGAAGCCGAGCGCGATCACGAAGAAGGCGCCGAGAATGTACGGGAACGCGCCCGAATACGATCCCGTCGCATCGATGCCGCCGGCATTGACCGCGGGAATCATGAGAATCGCGCCGGCAATCGAGATGAAGAGTCCGAGGATGATGCCTTTTTTGTAGCCGATCTTGTTCAGGATATCCACTTTTGTGAGCACGGTGCTTAAAAAGAGAATATACGAACCGATGTAGTATGCTCCGTAAAAGGCCGTGTCGATCAGCTGCGATTCGAACTGCGTCAGCTGGAAGAACTTTTTACAGAACGGAATGAAGATGCCGTTCGAGGCGGCAATGAATCCCCAAAAGAAAAACACCGTTACCAATGTCGCCAACGCTCCCGTATTCGTCGGCTGTTTCGTCTGGCTCATAGAAGATGGGTCCTTTGTGTGAACTGCTTTTTGTGTATGGTAGGATGACCGCTGGTCTGTTATGTCTGCTGCTTGTTTTCTCACATTCGTTTCTGCTCGATCTTCGCCCAGGTGTCCTTCAGCGACACGATGCGGTTGAAGACCGGAGCGCCGGGCTTCGAGTCGCGCACATCAGCGCAGAAGTATCCCATGCGCTCGAACTGATAGCGCGCGCCGGGCGCGGCCGCTTCAAGGCTCTGTTCGAGCTTGCAGTGGTGCAGCACCTGGAGCGAATCCGGATTCAGATTCGAGAGGAAGTCCATGCCCTCTTCGGCGTCGTCCGGATTTTCCTTGAGGAAGAGCCGGTCGTAGAGGCGCACTTCGGCGTCGACGGCCGAGTCTGCCGAGACCCAGTGGATCGTCGCCTTCACCTTGCGCGCGGCGGCGGGCATGCCGCTTTTCGTCTCGGGATCGTACGTGCAGTGGATCTCACGGATCGACCCGTCCTCGTTCTTCACGACATCGACGCACTTGATAATGTAGCCGTAGCGCAGGCGCACTTCCGTTCCGGGAGAGAGCCGGAAATATTTCGGCGGCGGCACTTCCCGGAAGTCATCCTGCTCGATGTAGAGCTCGCGCGAGAAGCGGACTTTGCGCATGCCGGCCGAGGCATCCTCGGGATTATTGACGGCATCGAGCAGTTCGCTTTCCCCTGCCGTGTAATTGGTGATCACGACCTTCACGGGATTCAGCACGGCCATGGCGCGGCTGGCGCGCTTATTGAGATCCTCGCGGATCGCATGCTCCAGAAGCGCCACATCGATCGTCGAATCGCGCTTGGCCACGCTGATCGTGTCGCAGAAATTTCTGATTGCCTCGGCCGTATAGCCTCTTCGCCTGTATCCGGCGATGGTGGGCATGCGCGGATCATCCCATCCCGAGACGTGCCCTTCCGTGACCAGCTTCAGGAGCTTGCGCTTGCTCAAGACGGTGTATGTGAGATTGAGCCTCGCGAATTCGATCTGCCGCGGATGGTAGACGTTCAGCTCGTCAAGAAACCAGTCGTAGAGCGGGCGGTGGTTTTCGAACTCGAGCGTGCAGATCGAATGCGTGATGCCTTCGAGCGAATCCTCGATGCCGTGCGCCCAGTCGTACGTCGGATAGATGCACCAGGCGGAACCCTGCCGGTGATGATCCTCATGCACGATCCGGTACATGATCGGGTCTCTCAGATTGATGTTGGGCGAGGACATGTCGATTCGGGCGCGGAGCGTCTTTGCGCCGTCGGCGAATTCTCCCTTTCTCATGCGCGCAAACAGATCGAGGTTCTCCTGGACCGAGCGGTTCCTGTACGGGCTTTCCGTTCCCGGCTCGGTGAGCGTGCCGCGCATCCGGCGGATCTCGTCGCCCGAGAGATCGCAGACATACGCCTTCCCCTTTTTGATCATCTCGACGGCATAGCCGTACATCGTCTCGAAATAATCGGATGCGAAGAAGAGCCGGTCTTCGAACTCGCCGCCGAGCCACTTCACGTCATCGACGATCGAGTCGACGTATTCCTGCTCCTCCTTCGTCGGATTGGTGTCGTCGAATCGGAGGTTGAACCTGCCGCGATATTCACGGGCGATGCCGTAATTGAGGCAGATCGATTTTGCATGGCCGATGTGGAGATACCCGTTGGGTTCGGGGGGGAAGCGTGTGTGGACGTGCTCGAATTTCTTGGCTGCCAGGTCTTCGTTGATGATATCGCGGATGAAATCGGATTTCTCGGTGCTGATGGGTTCGGTCATAGGACTCTTGTGTGTTTGTTCTCATGGAATGACTGCAGTATATAAAAATAAGAAAATTTTTCCATGAAACAAACACGCGCGCCTACCCCATGAACTCCAGGCGCGTATGGAACGTCTCCTCGAAGAGCTCCTTCTTGCGCTCGGCGCCCCAGAGCTCGAGCTCGCCATCGGCGTGATTTTTCCTGACGAGCGTGAATGTGCAGTGCGAGCGCCCGATCTGGGCGCGCACATCCCTGATCGCGCCGGCGTGCGTGCGGTCGAGTCCGTCGGCCACGCGCAAAATGGAGGCGAGCTTGTGCACCACCAGCTGCTCCTCGCTCTCGAGCCTGTTGTAGCCTTCATGCTTGACTTTCGGATGACTCTTGCGGTGATAGCGCGCGACATTGGCGATAATCTCCTTCTCGTTTTCGGTGAATCCGAGCAGCTCCGCATTGCGGATCAGATAGTACGAGTGGCGGTGATGCTGGGCGTGCGAGACGAAGAGGCCGACTTCATGCAACAGCGCCGCGGCCTCGAGATACGCGCGCTCTCTGGCGCCCAGATGATGCAAGGCTTCGGTCTGGTCGAAGATCCGGAGCGCGAGGCAGGCCACATGATGCGCATGCTTTTTTTCATACTGGAAGTTCGAGGCGATATGGAGCACGCTTGCATAGCGGATGTCATGGAGATGATCGAGCGTCGTTTGGCGGTAGAATTTTTCGATCGTATCGAGGATGATGCCTTCGCGGAGCGCGAAGTCGGAAATCGTCATCGCCTTCAAGCCGAGCACATCGAAGATCTCGGAAAGGATCACCGCGCCCGCCGCGATGATATCGGCGCGCGCCGGATCGAGCCCCGGAATTTTTGCGCGCTCGGCGGGCTCGGCTTTCGAGAGCACCGAGTCGACCGCATGCGCCAATTCCTTCTTCGTGAAGGAAAATCCGTTCATCGGCAGATCGTCCTTCATGCCGCGCGCGGCGGCCGTGATCTGCGCCAGGTTCGTGATCGTGCCGGAGGAGCCGATGGCGATCTCGAAGGTTTCGTGCGAGAGGGCGCGCTCGACCGGCGTGAGGACGCCGCGCACATAATGCCGGCATTCGCTGATCGCCTTTTTCGGGGCATGCCCTTCCGGGAAAAACCGCTCTGTCATGCGCACCGCGCCGAGCTTGAGGCTGTTATTATAGAGCACCGTTCGCTCATGGCCCAGAAGGAATTCCGTGGAGCCTCCGCCGATATCCATCATGAGATGGCGCTTTTTATAGACCGGCAGCGCCTGCAGCACGCCCAGATGGATGAGCCGGGCCTCTTCGATGCCCGAGGCGATCTCGACGCGTATGCCGGTTTCGCTTCGGACGCGCCGGGCGAACTCTTCCTTATTGAGCGCTTCGCGCACGGCGCTGGTGGCGATGGCGCGGATTTCGGCGCCGGCACTGTCGGCGATGAGCCGGAAGCGCCGGAGCGCCAGAAGCGCGCGGTCCATGGCCGCATCCGACAAATATTTCATGTCGGTCGAGCCGGCGCCCAGGCGCACCAGGGCCTTTTCGCGCGTGAGCGTCCGGAATCCGGCCGATTCCGGATCGATCTCGGCCACGATCAGATGAATCGAGTTGGTGCCGATATCAACGGCGGCGAGGTTTTTCTTCTGCGTCTTCATCGGTGTCCAGAACGGCGAGGATCCCCTGCTTGAGCGCGCGGTTGGTCTCATCGAAGCTGCGCCCGGCATCGATCACGTGAAAGTTGAATTCCGGCGTCATCAGGTCGAACTCCTTCAGGATGCGCCTCTGGTACTCGACGAAGCTGTCGTAGAAATCCTCTCCCAGATGCAGATCCATGCCGGACTCCCAGAAATCCATTCCCTGTCCCGATTCATCGACCCAGTAGCGCTTGTGGAGCGACTGGCTGTTGATGACGCGCGGGATCAGATCTTCGACCGTCACGCGCATGTAAAAGACCGCATCGGGTTCGAGCGCGAACGAGAAGACCTTGCGGATCCACTGGCGGTCGGCGCCGCGCACGGTCGAGCGCGCAAACGCCGTGAAGCAGTAGCGGTCGGCCAATACGATGAAGCCCGAACGCAGGGCCGGAATGATCTCGTGCTCCAGGCGGTCGGCAAAATCCGCCGCATACAAAAGGCTGAACGTGTTGACATTGAGCGAGTGCCCGCTTTTGGCGTCATCGATCGCCTTGCCCATCAGAAGCGACCGTGTCCATCCGGTGGTGATGACGCCGTAGCCCTTCACCTCGAGCCAGTCCTTGAGCGCATCCAGCTGCGAGGAGCGCCCGGCGCCGTCGGTGCCTTCGATCACGATGAGCTTGCCGGTGATGCCTTCCAGATTCACATACGGCAATCCGATGCCGAAATAGGTGCTTGCCTTAGGCGACATGGACATGCTCCTCCTTCTGCAGATAGGGCGAAGGGTGGTATGTGGCGAGCTTCGTTTTCACCAGCTCGCGGATCACCGACTGCTGCTTCTTGATCGAGACCGCGCCGTCGATCACGATCAGATTGTGCTCGCGCGCAATCGTATCATACTCCTCGAGAATCTTCGACTGGAAGATCCGGTAGGATTCCTTCGGGTCATCCGAGAGTCCGAGGTCCATGCCCGCCTCATGGAACTTCAAATCCTCCCTGCCGTTCAGGATCCTCCTGAGCGAAAGCTCGACCGGCACCTTGA
>JBLMZA010000019.1:0-23229 GCA_050258555.1 Acidobacteriota bacterium
GTCGCGAATTTCAACATGCTTTCGGTCACATACGACAAGCTGCGCTTTCTTCAGCTTGCCGCAAGCCGCATCGCCGGGCTGGCAAAGCCGCCCGAAGGCGCCCGCGTGCTCGATGCGGCCACCGGCACCGGCGAAGTCGTCGTTGCCGTGGGACGCATGGTCGGCATGACCGGATCGGTCGTCGGCATCGACATCGCCGGCGATATGATCGCCCGCGCGCGCGAAAAAGTGGAGAAGCTGTCACTTCACAATATCGAGCTCTACGAAGGAGACGCCGAACATCTCGATTTTCCCGACCAGCGGTTCGACTGCGTGATCTGCGCCTCCGGCCTGTTCTTCTTTTCCGATATGACCGCGGCGCTGAAGGAATTCAAGCGCGTGCTTGTGCCCGGCGGCATGGTCGCGTTCTCCAGCTTCGGCGACACATTTCTCCAGCCGCTGCGGTCAATGTGGGAAGCCCGACTCCGGCATTACGGACTCATGCCCGCATGGCTGCCGACGCATCGGATTTCGAACGAGGAGAAATGTGCAGCGGTGCTCGACGATGCCGGCTTCACACAGATCGATGTGAAGACCGAACAGCTCGGATACTATATGCGGTCCGCCGAAGAGCGCTGGGAAGACATCGCAGCCGGACTGGAAGGCAAGCCCTTGCAGGAACTCGATCCCGCCCACAGGGAGCAGATCAGGCAGGAGCACATCGACGAACTCGCGGCGCTCGCGACCGATCTCGGCATCTGGGTGGACGTTCCCGCCATCTTCGCGTTCGGCAGGCGTCCCGCCGCCGCGCTCTGAAATGCAGCGCATACGCACACATCTCATCGCACATCATTCACTTGTTTACGGCAGGCACCATGACCACGATCGTCTACATCGCAACGAGCATCGACGGATACATCGCGCAGAAGGACGGAGGCATCGACTGGCTGATCAACCTTCCGAATCCCGGCGGCAGCGACTACGGGTATGCGGAATTTTTCGGCCGCCTCGATGCGGTGCTGATGGGGAGGAAGACGTTCGAAGCCGTGGCGGCGTTTCCGCTCTGGCCCTATTCGAAGCCGGTCTATGTGCTCAGCACGTCGCTGAAGGAGGTTCCGAAGGAACTGTCGGGAAAGGCGCAGCTGGTGCGCGGAGGAGTACGGGAAATCCTGGATGAGCTTTCGGCGAAAGGCATCGGGACGCTCTACGTGGACGGGGGAAAGACGATACAGAGTTTTTTGAAAGAAGATCTCATCGACGAAATGATCATCTCGCGCATCCCGATCGTGCTCGGCGACGGAATCCCGCTGTTTGCCGCCATGCCGCGTGAACTGGCCTTCGAGCATGTGAAGACCGACGTCTACAACAACATCGTCGTGAAGAGCTCCTATGTGAGAAAGCGCTGAGGCACACGGCGCCCGCATCCGCTTTTTTCGCTTGACAAAGTCCTGGGAACGGTGTAAATTAAGACACGGTAAAAATAATTACACCATCAAAGGACTTTTACCATGGCAGCAGATCTCACCAAACGCCAGCAGAAAGTGTACGACTTCGTCGCGCGCTTTCTCGAGCAGAACGGCTTCCCGCCCACACTCACCGAAATTTCCGAACGGATGGATATACAGCCCAGCGCCGCGCGCGCGCATCTCCTGCTGATGCAGAAGAAGCACGTGCTGCGCTACGTGCCGCATACATCGCGCGGCATCGAGCTGCTGAACACGAAGCCGAAGGCTTCAGGCATTCCCATCTACGGCAGCGCGCCGGCCGGACATCCGTTCCTGTCGCAGGAGAACATGGTCGACACGTTCGAAGTCCGCAAATACATCTCGGCCTCGGACGAGGTCTTCGGCATTTACGTGAGCGGCGACAGCATGAAAGACGCGCAGCTCCATACGGGCGACCTGCTCTTTGTCGATCCGAAGCGCCACCCGCGCGACGGCGAGATCGTCGTGGCCGCGGTCGAGGGCGAGCCGACCATCAAACGCTACTACAAGGACGCCGATGCGATCCGGCTCCAGCCCGAAAACAAGAAATACAAACCGATCATCGTCAGCAAAAGCGACGAGAACTTCCGCATCATGGGCGTGGTCATGGGAATGATCCGCGCGCTCGACAAGCGGAAGATCGATGCGTTGACCGGAGCCGCGGTTTCCTGAAAATCGCTGTTCCGGAATGACATGTGATTTGCGTTCACATCGGGCACACTGTGACCCGGACCGCCGGAGTATGCGCGTGCGCGCGCTTCGGCGACAACAGATTGAATCAGTGAAATTCAGATGAATGCACTTGTTCCCGCATACAAGGTCGTGCAGCGGCATTTCTCCGCTCCGCCCGGAAAGATCGGACTGCTCTACGGCGAGCGCAGCGTCTACGCCACAGGCACGCTTGTCGCCAGCGAAGTGATCCGCCGGTGCGGCGCCGTCGTCTTCGTGGACGGCGCCAACCGCGTCGACCCGTACTATCTTGCGCGCCTTGCCCGCTACCGCTCGCTCAACCCGGCCGAGTTCCTCGAACGGGCATTCGTCTCCCGCGCCTTCACCTGCTATCAGCTCGATGTCGCCATCACCGACGGCCTCGTCGAGATGCTGCACGCCGTCAATGCCGCGTCGCTGATCGTCTACGGTCCCATGGATCTGATGGACGACGATCAGGCGCCGCTCTGCGACGTCTACGACATCTGGGCGCGCATCCGGCGCACGCTCGAACAGCTGAAGAGCGAGAACATCTCGACGCTGCTCGTGTCGAAGGTGCCGCACTTCCAGATCAGGGAGCGCGAAAAACTTTTTCCAATGCTGAAGACAATGTCCGATGTCGTCTACCGGCTCGACAGCGTCGGCGGATACCAGCGTATTACACTTGAAGGAGGAACCAATGGGACGAACGGTGGGAACCGCAACATACCTGATACAGCAGGAAGAACAAAGCTGGTCAAACTTCCGGAAGGCGCTCAGAAAAGAGGATCAAGATTTTCTCGATGAGCTCTTCCGCTATGCGAAGCTGCAGCTGCCGGCCATTTCGTTCGAGGCCCGCCCGATCGTGTTCGAAAGCGTGCTGCTGTCGATGCTCGTGGCCCAGCAAAAAAAAATCGCGCGGCTCGAGCAGCTGCTGCAGGAAAAAAAGATCCTGACGGAACACCGGCCATGATCGTTTCGGGCTGGCTCTTCGACGCCTATCCCACATCGTCGGGCATGAGCATCTGGCTCATCGACGGCGACGGGCGCGCGCACCATGTGCGTTATCGCTTTGCGCCCTCGTTCTATGCGGTACTCACCGGGCGCGAGGAGGAAACGCTCCGCCGCGCGCTTGAAAAATATCCGTGCCGCATCCTTCCCGAAAAGGTGCGGAAGAAGGAGCTGTACTCCGGCGCCGAGATCGCGCTCACCGAACTCCAGGTGTCGGATCCCCTCAAATTCCAGTCGGTGGTGCATGCCGCCGCGCGCTGCACGAAATTCTATCAGCTCTACAACGCCGATGTGAAGACGGCGCAGATGTTCTTCTATACGACGCAGCTCTTTCCGCTTGCCTACGGCGATTATACGATCGACGACGGCGAGCTCACGGCGTGGGAGCTCTACGACACATTCGACGCCGACCGCTACACCGTGCCCGACTTTTCGGTCATGACGCTCAAGCCGTCCATGACGCTTCTGGCGCCGAAGTATCAGCGCTCGCTCGAGCTCACGATCACCGTCGAGGACCGCTTGGTGACGGTCGTGCAGGATTCGCCCGTCGAGCTTCTGGAGCGCGTGAACGATTATCTGGACCGCTACGATCCCGACATCATTCTCACCGAGTACGGCGATGCGGCGCTCATGCCCATGCTCTGCGCGCTGGCCAAGGAGTTCCGCTATCCGCTGCATCTGAACCGCGACCGCTCGATGGGGCTGACCGCCGCCAAGGCGCTCTCGTATTTCAGCTACGGACAGATCAAGCACCGCGAAGGCATCGTTGCGCTTTCCGGCCGCTGGCACCTGGACCGCGAGAACTCGTTCATCATGGGGGAGGGCGACATGGAAGGCCTCTTTGAGCTTTCGCGCCTGTCGCAGATCGGCGTGCAGCAGCAGGCCCGCACCAGCATCGGCTCGGCGCTCTCCTCGATGCAGCTGTCGTGGGCATACCGCAACAACGTGCTCATCCCGTACAAGCGGCCGCTCAAGGAGGCCTTTAAAAGCTTCGCCACGCTCCTGAAATCGGACCGCGGCGGACTCCATTTCATGCCGCGCATCGGATTCCATGAACAGGTGGCCGAGCTCGATTTCGCCTCGATGTATCCTTCGCTCATGCACAATCACAACATCTCGCCCGAGACCATCGACTGCCTCTGCTGCCCCGATTCGACGCACCGCGTGCCCGAGCTCGGATACCGGCTGTGCGAAAAGCGCACGGGGCTTGTGCCCGACACGCTCCGCCCCATACTCAAGAAGCGCGCCCAGTACAAGCTCATGAAGAAGAATGCGCCGACCGAGGAGCTGCGACGCAAATACGACCGCATACAAAGCGCGCTCAAGTGGATTCTCGTGACGTGCTTCGGATATCTCGGATTCAAAAAATCGCGCATGGGACGCATCGAGGCGCACGAGGCGGTGAACGCGTATTCGCGCGAGAGCATCCTCACGGCCAAGGCAATCGCCGAGGCGAACGGCTTCGAACTCATCCATGCCATCATCGACTGCGTGTGGCTGAAGAAGGAGGGGGCAACGCACGACGATTATGAACGGCTTGCCATGGAGATCGAACGCGCCGTGGGCGTGAAGATCTCGCTCGAAGGAATCTACAACTGGATTCTTTTCCCGGCTTCGAAGATGGATGAGGAGATTCCGACGGCCACGCGCTATGTGGGCACATACGACACGGGAGAGATGAAGATCCGCGGCATCGAGGTGCGGCGGCGCGACACATGCAAATATGTGAAGCATGCGCAGCAGGCGATGCTCGATGTGTTCAGGCAGGCGCGCACGATCAGGGAATTCGAATATCTCGTTCCCGAGGCGCTCGATGCGGTCAAGCCGTTCATCGACGCGCTCTATCGCGGCACGGCATCGCCCTACGACCTGATCATCCGCCGTCACATCTCGAAAGACCCGTTCGAATACGAGAACCGCAGCATCAATGCGATCGTCTCGCAGACGCTTGTTGAGGCGGGCGTGAAGCTCTCGCCCGGCGAATCGATCGAATACATCATCACCGACGCGACGGGGAAGCGCGATCCGCGCAAGGCCTCGCCCCTGGCGCTCTATGCGCTCGACGACGGATATGACGCCGACAAGTACGCCGATTTCGTCATCGAGTCGGTGGAAACGATGCTCGAGCCGCTGGGCTATACGAAGGAGAAGATCAGGATGATGTGGGGACTCGTCAAGCAGAAGAAATCCGTCCGGAAGTCCGCCGCCGCCGGGCCGCCGTCGCAGCTTTCGCTTTTCGGCGCATGAGCGCTTGTTTTCCCGCCGTTCCGATTGTATATTATCCGCGAAAAAAATTTTCCCATCATATGAATATCCGGTATGGCCGAACACATCAGGAAGTCTCCGAAGTGCCTCAACTGTGATCATCCCTTGAACGACGCCGACGTCTATTGTCCCCAGTGCGGTCAGGAAAATCATGATCTCCATGTTCCCATGAAGCATCTGCTGCTCGAGCTCGTCGAGGGCGTGCTACATTTCGATGCGAAATTCTTTCAGACAGCCAGGCTGCTGCTCTTCCGTCCCGGCGCGCTCACCGCGGAATACAACGCCGGCAGGCGGACGAAGTTCGTTCCGCCGGTGCGCATGTATATCTTCATCAGCTTCATTTTCTTCCTTCTGCTTTCCATGCATTACGGAAAGCATGAGGCCGCCTCTGAAACGCAGGAAAAGAAAACGGCACGCAAAGACAGCGTGAAGGCGTACGTCGGCAAAGTGCTCCGCGAGCAGCAGCTGCCGCGCGGCATGGCCGACTCGCTCAATACGATCATCACGGCGGAGAAGCCCGAAGTGGAGTTCACGCTCAAAACATCCGATTCGACCGAGTCGCCGGTCGGCGGCTACATCAACGAACGCATGAAGACGTTGGGAGCGGACAACTTCCACGGCTTCAAGGCGATGATGATCAAGGCGATGTCATACATGATGTTCCTGCTCATGCCATTTGCGGCATTCCTCTTTTCGATCACATTCAGGAACCCGGCGCGGTTCTATATCGATCATCTGGTCTTCTCGGTCCACATCCATTGCTTCATGTTCCTGCTGCTGTCGGTCTATTTCCTCATTGCGCGCTTTATCGAGCTCGATGTGATCGCCATGACCGTGCCGGTCGTTCTCGCCGCGTATGTCATCCGTGCGATGAAGCATGTGTACAAGGAAAGCATGGGCAGCACGATCGTCAAGTCGATGCTTGTTGCGGGCGCCTACAGCGTCGTGCTTCTCATCGCCTTCGTCGGCGCGGTGCTCATCAGTGTCGTAATCGCCTGAAGCCGTTTCGCGCCGGTTCCATCCGTGAAATATCGTGTTCAAAAGCGCGTGTTGCAGGCTAACTTGTCTTCTTATCTGTGAAAAAAGCTGGAGACGGGGAAGCCTGCTTGACTTGGTGGGGGAGAATTTCCGAAATTCATTTGCTAAACTTGTTCCCTCTTATTAAACAATCGGATGAAGACGACCATGCGCTTTGCAATGAATGAATGGAAAAACGATCTCCTCACATCGGGAACGCGGCGGGCCATGCCGCTGGTGCTCCTTCCCGGAGTCGCGCATCTGGGCAAGACCGTGCGCGATGCGGTCTACACGCCCGAGGTGCAGGCCGATGCCGCGATGTTCCTTGCGGAGAAATATCCCACTCCCGCCGCGATCATGATGATGGACCTTTCACTCGAAGCCGAGGCCTTCGGCGCGAAAGTGACGATCCCGGAGCATGACGTGCCGACGGTGACTGAGCCCTGCGTGAACGATGCCGAAAGCGTCCAGGCGCTCTGTGTGCCGTCGCTCGAGACGACGCGCATTCCCGTGTACCTGAAGGCGACGGAACTGATGGTGCGCAATTACAGCGCGAAGCCGACGCTCGCGTCCTGCATCGGCCCCCTGTCGCTTTCCGCCCGCCTGATCGAGATCACCGAACTGATGACCTCGATGATGCTCGAACCGGAGAAGACGGAGACGCTGCTCGAGAAGGCGACGCAGTTTCTGCTGTCCTACGCCGCGGAGTACAAGAAAATCGGCGCCAACGGCATCCTGATCGCCGAGCCGGTGGCGGGACTTCTTTCGCCCGAACTGTGCGAGCAGTTCTCGTCGCGCTACGTGCGCCGCATCGTCGACGCGCTGCAGGACGAGACATTCCTCGTGTTCCTGCACAACTGCGGACAGTCCATTCCGCTGCTTCCCAGCATGCAGGGAACCGGCGCCTCCGGTCTCTCGCTCGGCAACGCGATCGACATCGCCGAAGCCGTGCCGCAGGTGGCGCCGACCACGATCGTGCTCGGCAACCTCGATCCGGTGTCCGTGCTGCAGCGCTCGAGCGCAGAAGACGTCCGCCGCGCGGCCTCCGAGCGTCTGGCGAAGACCGCGCCGTATGCCCACCACATTCTATCGAGCGGATGCGACATGCCGTACAGCACGCCGCTGGCGAATATCGATGCGATGTTCAACGCCGTGGACGAGTTCAATGCCGCGCGTTGACTTTGTTCGGAAAAAGGTCTAGATTGACGCTGATCTGCTGAAGCCGGACGTCAGCGTGCAGTAGGGAAGAATTTCATTGGAGCGGGGAATCGACCATTTGACCCGCGAGGCAATCAGTCACATGTCTGCCTCGCGGGTTTTTCATTTCTATGCCTATGAAACCCTTCCTTGTACTTGCTGTCGCAGTCCTCATCGCGCCGATGCGCACTCCCGCCCAATCATCATTTCCCTGCAGACAGGGAACAGCCGTCACAGTCTCGCGCGAATGTTCGGGCGCAGAGCTGACACCGGAAGAGGCGAAGCACCACGCCCTTGAGCTCGCACGCGCCGAGGCTGTCGACCGCACCGCAGGCGTGCATGTGGCGGAAGAATTGTTCCGCGCGCAGACCGAACTCACCTCGGGCGCTTCACCCGGAGAGTATACCGAGACCTATTCGCATCTGAGCCGCTCGACTTCCTATGGGAAGATCGTCGATGAACGCGTGGAGTATTCCACTCGTCTGGATGCAAGCGGCCAGCCCGTCTATCGCGCGACGCTCCAGGCATGCGTCGTCGAGGAGCGCAACGCCGATCCCGCCTTCACCGTCGCGCTTGCCATCGAGCGGCCCGTGCTCTTCGATAGGGGAGGGACGGAACGAAGCGACGCGCTCGCATTCTCGATGCGCGCCACGCGGCCGTGCTATCTGTATCTCTTCAATCTCCTTGCCAACGATTCGGTGCAGCTTGTGCTGCCGAATCGCTATGTGCCATCCGTCCGATACGATCCCGCACGCACTGAACAGGAATACGAACGCCGGCTTCGCGACCTGGGCATGCGTTTCACGGTCAGTGTGCCGGAAGGAATGATACGGACGAAGGAATCATTGTACTGCATTGCGCTCAAGGATGATGTTGCATTTCCCGGCAGCGGCTCAGGATACGTGAAGGGCGCCGTCGCGGCGCAGAAGGAGATCATGCAGTGGCTGCTCCGCATTCCTGCGGACAGAAGAACCGAAGCGTTCCAGAGTTATGAGATCCGAAAAACCGACCCCCTGTCTGCCGATCCGCGATAAGACGGTCCGGCAGATGGCATCCCTTCCCACACTGAGGACTTTCCCCATGAAGAAGCTCTCGATACTGATGACAGTGCTCTTCTGCACCCACTGCGCCTGCAGCCAGACGGCAGAGGACAATGCGCATACCGCCCTCATCAAGTTCAGGTTGGGCCATTACGACGCTGCACGACGCGATGCGGAACGCTCGATTGCCGCCTCCGGTCCCGTGCTTGCACACTATGTGCTCGGCCTCTGCAATTATGCGACGGGTCAGTTTGAAGCTTCGATACAGAATTTTTCTCGCGATGTCGAAGCAGCTTCCGAACCTTTCAAACCGGGCGTTGGGGCGTATATCGCGGGATCGATGCTTTATGATCTTCATGAATATTCGAGAGCGCTTTCTGTTGCGGAAACAGCCGTGGTACGAAATCCCGAAAATCCGTCTTTCCTGCTGCTGCGTGGAATGATCCGCAACAAGCTCGGCGATGCGAGCGGAGCCCAAGCGGATTTTCAGCGCGTCGTTGACCTGGACGATGAACGATCGGCACATGCTTTCGCACTTTGTTATCTTCATCGTTCGGACGATGCCCTTGAAGAAATGGAAACCGTGGTAAAAAAATCGCCGCATCCTGAAACAGCGCATATCGATATGGCACTGCTCCAGGCGATGCTCGGCCGAACCGATGAGGCCATGAAGTCGCTGGAAGAAGGATTGAAACGTGGATTTTCGATGATCGGTGCGATGGAAAGAAACAGCGAATGGCGGCCGCTGATGCAGAGACCGGAATATGCCGGGCTCATTGAAAAATACAGACGCAGCCGTCCGCCTTGTTATAATAAACTGAATTTTTCAAACATGAAATGGCGTGGGTACTCGGGCTTTGAGAAGATCGGCCTCGATCCACAGGGCTATTCATCGGTGAAGGCGATACATCTGACACACTCATGGGAGGAGGGACGCGGAGTGCCGAATTGGGCCAAAGATTTCTTCTGGAACGACGGGATCCTCTATGCCTACGTTAAATCAGGACATGGCGATGAAGAATTCCGGATGACGTTCGACTTCACTGATGCGGATACCGATGTCTCGTACGGATCGCGGTCGATCTGGTGGATCGGACGCATCGGCGAGCGGTTGCCCATGTATCTGCTGGAAGAGGTGAGCTACTCATACCCTGGCAATCCGCCCATCTATTTCTCGATCGATCCGCCTCTGTATTTCTGGATGGGGCAGTCGAGCAGCCCGGCTACCACGCATTATCAGATGATCCATCTCGAGTCGTTCAACGACCTGCTGACCATGCTGAATGCCGAATACCGGGCAAAGGTGATCGGTTTCATTCTTAAGAACAAGACCAAGCTGGATGTTGAAACCTGCCTGCAGGCGCCGCTCTTCAAGGCGGCCGTCGATTCGATGGAACTGGAGAAGTTACGACCGCAGGCGCTGAAGTATTATGCATCGGCAATATCGGAGGAGCTCCGCCGTTCTCCGCTCTTCGCTCCGAAGGATGAATTCGAAAGCGGAAGCGAGTATGAACAGCGCCAGATGAAGGCCGCGGCCTGCAAGGCGGATGTGGACCGCCGCTACACGCTGCAGTACAAAGCAGCGATGGAACAGCGGGAAGCGGAGCGGCGGGAAAAAATCCGTGCGTCGTATGCGCACATCACGCTTCATCCCATGCGGCTTGGAACATACGATGTCGAGCGGCAGGTATTTCCGATCGACTTTCAGGAACTGACCGGACAGCGTCTTCCCATTCCGAAGGAGGAAGCCAAGAGTTTCAAGGAGAATTTCAAAAAGGCTCTGGCATCGGCGGACAAGCAACTCGATGGAGAGGCGAAGGCGTATCGGTTCTTCAATATCGAAGTCACGCATCCGGTCACGGGTTCGCGATACGTCTTTGCCAAGGCCGAGCCTCTCTATACATCCGAGGCGCCGCTTGTGGCGGACAATGCCGGCGTTCCGAAGCTCGAGGCATCGGTCGTCTTTCGCGAGCCGTCGGGCAACAGCCTGCTTGACGGCAATGAGGAGGCGAAGTTCGAACTGACGATGAAGAATTCCGGCAGCGCCGCCGCGCGCGGCATCGGCGTGAATGTGCAGTCATCGAACGGAGAGGGCGTCCGTTTCGACCGGTCGAAGTCACTGACAGGACTTGCTCCGGGGCAGACACAGACACTCATCTTCATGATCGCAGCCGATAGGAGCATTCGCGACGGCGAAGCGCGCTTCACGTTCGATTTCACCGAAGCGCGCGGATTCAAGCCCGCGCCGATCAACTGCACGATCCATATGCAGGCGTTCAAGGCTCCCCACCTTGTGATGAAGGAATGCGGCATCGCCGAGGTGACCGGCAACGGCAACAGGATCATCGAGAACGGGGAGAATATCGAAGTGACCGTGCTTATTCAGAACACAGGACAGGGACCGGCAGATGATGTGCGTGCTGCAGTCGTGAACGGGGACAGGAATATCGTGGCGCTTACGCCGGAGAAGATGCAGCAGAAGATGAACCGCCTGGCGCCGGGAGAAAGCCGGATCATGAAATTCAACATCTCGGTGAATTATGAATACAAGGGCGGAGACGAGCTGCCGCTCTCGCTCGTCCTTTCGGAAACATTCAAGCAGTATGGCGGCAGCTATCCGCTTCATCTGATGATGAAGCAGGCGAGCCTTGCCGCATCGGAAATCGAAGTGAAAGGGACGTATGCGAAGGACCAGCCGATCGCCGAGGCGTCGCTCGCGTCCGCCGTCGATATCGAAGAGAATATTCCGCGCACTTCGAAAAAGCATCCGAACGCCGTGGCGCTCATCATCGGGCTGCGCGACTACGCCAATGCCGATATTCCGAAGGTGGAATATGCGAAGCGCGACGCGCAGCTGATGCGTCAGTATCTGGTCGATGTCCTCGGCTATGATCCGCGGAACATTCTTCCCCGGAATCCCGATGAACTGATGACCGCCGGCACGATGAAAAACCTCGTCCGCCAGCGTCTTCCTTCGTTCCTGAAGCCAGACGGTTCGTCCGATGTCTTTATCTATTATTCGGGACACGGAGCGCCGGGAGCGTCGACGCACAAGCCGTTTTTCGTGCCGTACGACTGCGATCCGAATTTCATCAGCGCCGACAATGCCTATGCGATGGAGGATTTTTACGCCGACGTGGCGAAGCTGAACGCGCGGCAGAAGACCGTCGTGATCGATGCCTGTTTTTCGGGACAGGCCGGAAACGGCGCATCACTCATCAGGAATGCCAGTCCGCTTCAGATGACCGTTGCGCAGCCACTGGCGGCCGATGCGGTGGTCTTCCAGTCATCGCAGTCCGATCAGGTTTCGAACTGGTATCCAGACAAGAAGCACGGGATGTTCACGTACTTCTTCCTGAAGGGGCTGCGCGGCGAGGCCGATGCCGACAGAAACGGCACAATCAGCGTGGGGGAAATGGAAGCGTACATCAACAACGAGAACGCGAATCTTCCCTACATCTCCAGGCGCGAGCTGCAGCGGCCGCAGCGCGCCGTTGTGCAGGGGAAGAGGGATGCGCTTGTGCGTGAGCGCGACTGATCGTGCGCCACTTCCGCGTGCCGCATTCGCGTCGCACCCCCGGCCTGCAGTGTTGCATTGCAATGGATGAATTCGTATATTCCAAGCGTAGCAATGCAGTTGCGGGCGTAACTCAGTTGGTAGAGTGTCAGCTTCCCAAGCTGAATGTCGCGGGTTCGATCCCCGTCGCCCGCTCTCATGAAAATGGCGAATCTCTCTCGGTGAGGATTCGCCATTTCTGTTTTTCCTTCCCGTCATCGTCTCTCGTCCCCTAGTATTTACATTTGCAGAAAGATTATTTATCATCGATATAATCGGTATTCTTTTTTGGAAAAAAGAAGGATCAGGTTATGAGCGCAAATGAGCAGACAGGTGCAGCCGATATTCTCTCTTTATACAGTCAAGCCGAAAAGATCTACCAGGATTCATTTCCCGAATTCCAGCCTCCGCAGCCGTCCGATGAAAAGGATGCGCTCATACGCGAACTCCAGATCCAGAAGATCGCATTGCGTCTGAAAATTGAAGCGCTCGAAAACGACCTTGACGGCGCCAGGAAATCAAGCGTCATGCCCGGGTCGCTGTATAAGGACCACGTCCAGGAACCGACGCTTGAAGATGTGATGGCGCAAGCGTTTGAATATGCGCCGATCGGCATCGGGCTCATCACGATCGACAGTCGATGGATCAGTGTGAATAAGGCGTTCACGAACATTCTCGGATACACGATGAAGGACCTTGCGACAATGTCTTCATACGACATTCTGCATCCCGACGACCTTCCGAAAGGAAAGAACGGAGCGACACGGCTGCTCGCAGGAGAAACGCCGGGATACACGAGGGAAACGCGGTATATCCACAAGGACGGCAGCTGTATTTATGCCTTCATCAGCGCATCGGTGATCCATCGGAAGGACGGGACGCCGGCATTCTTCATTCTCCAGATCATGGATATGACGAAGCATAAAGAGGCCGAGAACGCCCTGCGCCAAAGCGAGGAAAAGTTTGTCGCCCTCTTCAAGAAGTCCGCGCTTCCAGCCATGCTTTCGTTGCTTCCTGATTTTTCCATTGTCGATATCAATGATGCGTGGAGAGATCTTCTCGGTTACGCGCTGCCGGAGGTGTTGGGAAAGACGACGGTGGAGCTCGGCATCACTCGGAACGTCAATCGGAGAAGTGAGCTGGCCGGGGAGGTCATCAGGAAGAGGCATCTCAGCAACGTTGAGATCGTCTATCATACGAAGTCGGGAAAAGCCCTCACGCTTCTGGCAAACATCAGCGTGATTACAATTGCCGGCGCCGAATTTGCGTTGACGACATACCAGGATGTCACGGATCAGAAGAAGCTGCAGGAAGAAGTGATACAGGCTCAGAAAGTGCAATCCATCGGTACGCTCGCCGCGGGCATCGCCCATGATTTCAATAATATTCTCGGCATCATCATCGGGTATACATCCATGCTCGAGACGCGCAGGCTCGATGAACGGAAGCATGGAGAGGCGATCGACATCATTTTGAAAAATATCGACCGGGGCCGGTCACTCGTCCAACAGATCATGACCTTCGCCCGGAAAACGGATATACAGTATGAAATGGTGGAGATGCGCGCGTTCCTGCGGGAGATGATCCCGATGTTTCAGGAGACATTCCCCAAAACCATCACATTTCGTCTGGATATCAACAATGCGGTGACGTATCCGCCCATCATGGCCGATCGGACGCAAATTCAGCAGGCGATCATGAATTTATGCGTCAACGCGCGCGATGCCATGCCCGGAGGCGGAACGATTACGCTGCGGCTGCGTTTAGTCAACAATATCGAGATACGCCGCCAGTTTAAGAACGCCGTCAATGACCGCTATCTGTGCCTCAGCGTGATCGATACGGGACACGGTATGGATGAACAGACAAAGCTGCGGATATTCGATCCCTTCTTCACGACGAAAGAGAAAGGAAAGGGAACAGGGCTCGGACTTTCTGTGGTCTATGGCATCATGGAGTCGCATCAGGGATTCATCGATGTGACAAGCGAGACGGGCGTCGGCTCGAATTTTACGCTCTCGTTTCCGGTCTCCGATGAACTTATCTCCGTCAACGGTTCAGAAGCGCGTCATGATTCCGGCGGTGAACTTCCCAAAGGAAATGAGACGATTCTCGTCGTCGAAGACGAGCCGGAAATGCTTGAATATCTTCAGACCTATCTTGAGAAATGCGGTTATCATGTGTTGAGTGCGATCGACGGCGATGAAGCGATCTCGATGTTGGCAACCCATCAGGACGAGGTCGCTCTTGTGATCAGCGACCTCGGTCTTCCGAAAATCGGCGGCGAACAGGCCTACCTTCGCATGAAGGATATCAATCCGAAAGTGAAGGCGATCTTTGCCAGCGGGTATTTCGAACCGGGACTCAAAGAGCGGCTGATGAATGCGGGAGGCAGAGGCTTCGTGTCGAAGCCGTACATGCCCGATGTCGTGCTCCGCCTGGTCCGCCAGGTGCTCGACGAACGATAGGAGGGAATCATTCCATGAACTATGCAGCCGTTGTTCTGCTCTTGTGCATGCATGTGTGTGCTGCGGCGGAGCTTTTTTCGGCCGACAAGCCATCGGCCATGCGGGGCGGGCGCTATATCGCATCGGACGGCGCGCTGCACGTGCTCTTTGTCTATGTGCAGTTTCCCGACGACCGCTACCTTCCTCAGAGTCCCAATTGGCCGAAAGCCAAGCCTCCCGCATACATGAATGAAACGGTGGACCGCACCTGGAGCGCATCGCCGACGAAGGGCGGCTTCACCGATTATTTCAACCAGATGTCCTTCAACAAGCTGAAGATCACCGGACAGTCCGTTTCGGTCACGACTCCGCATACGCGAAGCTGGTATCTGAAAAACGGAAAGCGCCGGGACTTCATCACACAGGAGACGATCGAACAGCTCGATCGGACGATGGATTTCGCAGCGTTCGACCGATGGACATGCAAGAGCGAGTACCGCATGGTGAACGCGCCGGACGGCGCGGTCGATCTCATCTTCATGGCATGGCGGAACGTCTGCAACGACACTGCCGATGTGCGCACGGCGCTCGATCTTGTGCCGGGCGGGGAGGCGTCGCTCGGCTATGCGCCGACCTACCCGGTGGATGGCGGAGCGCGCCGGATACAGACCGGATACGGTGCGAACGGATCGGGCATCACGATCATTCATCCCATGGGAGGCGATCTTGATCGGGAAATCATCTTCCGCTATGCGCGCCACGAATTCGGACACTGGCTTCTCGGCGGCAATGAATTCCACACGGACCTGGGAACGTGGGGACTCGTGGACGGATGGGGGACGCCGAGCGGCTGCATCAATTCGTACGAACGGACCAAGCTCGGATGGATCACGCCTGTGACGATCGATGATATTTCCAAGCCGCGGACGATACGCAATGTGAGGCTGACCGATTTTGTCACCACCGGCGCCGCCTATCGCATCCGCGTGCCGGGCGGAGGTCCCGATGAATACTATCTGCTCGAGAATCACCAGCGCATATCGCCGTTCGACGTTCCCGACAACAATGTGCCGTCGGCAAAAGGACTGTATGTGCTCTTGCAGAAGGCGGATGTCGGGAGCGCCGTCGGCATCGTTTCAGCCGAGGGACGGTTCACCTGGACGGTGCCGAAACAGCTGCCCAACATCTACGGCGGCAGCGGGGAACTGCCCGTGTTCAGGCGCGGCGCGCCCGATCCCGTAAACGGATACAGCAAGCGGCAGAATATTCCATGGACGTGGAAGGGCGTGAATCAGACGCCTACGGCGATCCACTATCTGCTCGATCCGCGCACGAATGAAGTCAGAAAGGCGCCGCCCACCATCTTCACCGGCGACGGGAGGGATCAGTTCGATCTGGCCGGCGCGCGCGTGTTTTCATCCGCAGGCAATCCGAGTTCGGATCTTCACAATAATCCGCACAAGGTCGGCTTCGAAATCACGGGCATTGAAAAAGGCGTGATCATCCTCACGATTTACATCACTTCGAGCGAGGCCGGCAAGAGGGGGAAATGATTGCGGTCTGCCGCGCGCGGTGCATGCGCACCGGCCGATCGCGCCGGTCATGCTGCGGCGATGATCCGGCGAATGGCTTTCCTGATTTCTTCGAACCTGTACGGCTTTGTCAGCACATCTTTCACGCCGATGGCGAGCAGGTCGGCTTTCGTCGCGCCGTCCAGGTAGCCCGATGAGACGATGACCTTCACCTCGCCGTTGATTGTTCTCAGCTCGCGGAAAAGTTCTTCACCGCCGATCCCGGGCATGCCCAGGTCCGTGATCACCAGATCGACCTCCTGTCGGCGCGACTGATACATGCGTATCGCATCGTTCCCATTGGCCGCTTCGAGCACCGCATATCCGCATTCCTGAAGAAACTCCGAAAGCATATCGCGGATGATTTGTTCGTCATCCACCAGGAGGATCACTCCTTGTTCGCGCGCATCGCATGGTTCGGGCGCGGGTTTCGGCTGCTGACGCTCGGGCGTGACGGCGGGAAAATACAGTGTGAATGTGGAACCGCTGCCGGGTTCGCTGCAGACGTCGATGAAGCCGCGATGGTTCTTCATGATTCCGTGCACGATCGCAAGACCGAGTCCGGTGCCTTTGCCCGCCTGCTTGGTCGAGAAGAATGGATCGAAGATCTTCGCGACGACGGACGGTTCCATGCCGCTGCCGGTGTCCGAGATGCTCACGGCGATGTGCGGAGCCGGAACGGTGTCGGGCGCTCCATGCGGATTCCGTACGGTAACAGAATATTCGCGGATCGTCATCGTGCCTCTCCCATCCATCGCATCGCTCGCATTGAGCGCCAGGTTCATGAGCGCCTGATGAACCTGCCCTGCATCGCCCAGGATCATGCCGTTTTCGACATTGATCTCGGTGGTGATGGCGATCGACTTTGGCAGAAAATGCCGGAGCATTTCTTCGAGTTCGACGATCGTATGGGAAATGGAAATCTGCCGCAGCTCGGCTTCGTCGGGGCGGGAGAACAGCAGAAGCTGACGCGAGATCGATGTGCCGCGTTCGGAAGCCTGTATGATGCGCTCGAGGTTTTTTTGAAGATGGGGAAGACTGGCGGTCTGCCTGTAGAGCAGCTCGGCCGAGCCCAGAATCATCGCCAGCAGATTGTTGAAATCGTGCGCGATGCCTCCGGCCAGCGTGCCGATGCCTTCGAGCTTCTGCGCCTGTATGAGCTGCCGCTCGGAGCGGATGCGCTCGGTGACGTCGCGAAGCACGCCCTGGTGGAAGATGACCGCGCCGTGCTCGTTGACGATGTGCGAACCGTGATCTTCCACCCAGACTTCCGATCCGTCCTTTTTTCGCAGTCGGAAGACCGCCATTTCTTCGAGACGCTCTTCGAGCGCCGCGCTTTCGCGGTCGGTGGGCGTGAAGTACAATTGAGTCTTGATGTCGATTGCCAGCAGCTCTTCCTTGCTTGCGTAGCCGAGGATGTTCACCATCGCGGGGTTCACCTCGATGAACCTGCCTTCGTGCGTGCTCATATAGACGCCGTCGGGCATTTTCTCGATCAGATCGCGCAGCTGCTGTTCGCTTGTGCGATGAGCCGCAGCGGAGCGCGACGTTTCCCGGTGTATGCTGACGAGGCTCAGTGCCGAGGACACGCCTGCAGACAATGCGTGCGGGCATGAAGGTTTGTGTATGTATCCGTAGGCGGTGATGTGCTGCATGCGGGGGAGGAGGCGCACATCGTCGTCGCCGTAGAGAAACACCAGGGGAATGCGGTACTCTTCACTCAGCGTGCGTGCATCTGCAGTGCAGTCATGATCGGCGGTCACGGCCATGAGCACAAGATCGATGCCCGTCATGCCGGCGCGGATCATCTTCAGCGCACGGCTCCCATCGGACGCCGTGAGCACTGCATGGCCTTCCTCATTGAGAATTTTCAGGGCCGCCGCCGCAAATACACTGTCGGCATCCACAATCAGTATGTAACTCATATCTCCTTGAACGGTAACCCCATTGTGTTCAGTCATCGACAGTTTGGGTTCCCCTGACAATGATCGCACAGTGCGTAATATACTGAATATCCGTTTCAAGTGAAGAGGATGGGAGAAAATTCTTGCTGATTTTTTGAAAAAAATGCCCTCGTTGAGATTGTATTTACACAGTGTGTTCCGCGTTTTCGCCGCCGTGTGCGGAAGAACTTTGGGAATTACAGATTTTTTCATATCTTACAGCACTTCAAAAGTCATATCACTTATTTACCAAGCATCAAAGAAATCATCATGGGACGCATATTCGAAAAACGAAAAGCCACGATGTTCGCACGCTTCGCGCGCATGTCGAAAGCATTCAACCGCATCGGTCGTGAGATCGTCATCGCCGTCAAATCGGGAGGACCCGATCCGAAGCTGAATCCGAAACTCAGGATCTGCATTCAGAACGCCAAGAGCGTGAACATGCCGAAGGATCGTGTGGAAGCGGCCATCAAGCGCGCGTCATCGAAGGACACGTCGGGGTACGAGGAGGTGGTGTACGAAGGCTATGCGCCGCACGGCATCGCCGTGCTTGTCGAAACCGCGACGGACAATCCGACGCGCACGGTCGCGAACATCAGGCACGCCTTCACAAAATCCGGAGGATCGCTCGGTGTCAGCGGATCGATCTCGTTCATGTTCGAGCGCAAGGGCATCTTCACCATTCCGCTCGCCTCGATCAAGGATCTCGACGAGTTCGAGCTCGAATTCATCGACCATGGCCTCGAGGATCTGATGCATGACGACGAGAAGGCGTACGTGTACACATCGTTCCAGGATTACGGGCGCATGCAGAAGGCGCTCGAAGAAAAGGGGATCGAGGTCGGAAGCACCGAATTGCAGTACCTTCCCACAACGACAAAAGAACTGAACGAAGAGCAGGCCAAGGAAGTGCAGGAGATGCTCGAGAAGCTTGAAGATGACGACGATGTGCAGGCGGTCTTCCATACCATGGCCTGATCCAAAGGCTGCTCACACACACACCACATGCATGAATGGAGGAATACGATGAAAGAAATGACGCGCGCCAATATTGCCGCCGCCTTTGCCGGCGAAAGCCAGGCACACATGAAGTATACGATCTATGCCGAGAAAGCCGAACGCGAAGGCTATGAGCAGGTCGCCAAGCTCTTCCGCGCGATTGCCTATGCCGAAAAAGTGCACGCCGCAAACCATCTTCGCGTACTCGACGGGGTGCATTCGACGGCGGAAAATCTGGCTGCCGCAGCCGGAGGCGAAAACTATGAAGTCGAGGAAATGTATCCCGCATTCAATGTCGTGGCAGAACTGCAGGACGAGAAAGCGGCGGTGCGCTCCATCCATTATGCGCTCGAAGCCGAAATCATACACGAGGATCTGTACAAACAGGCCAAGCAGTATGTCGATTGCGGCAAGGACCTGAACAAGGCGACGATCTATGTGTGTCCCGTCTGCGGCCACACGGCCATCGGCGAGGCGCCGGCCAAATGCCCGGTGTGCGGACTGGCACAGGAGAAGTATCAGGCCTTCTGAACAGGTGTTCAATATTAGCCAACGCGTGCAAACAGTGTTTGGCACAAAAAGCGGCGAATGTGTGTAAATTCGTCGCTTTTTTATTTATGGCGCAGTATTTGAATGCCCTATTTCATCATCCGTGAACGCAGCGTGCGTGTCACCGTCTTTACCATGATAAACAATGTGTGTGCATTTCGTACATAAAATCGATCTGCTGACGAGCAATCCCTGGTACAGGCGCACGGGACTGACAGTCATCATCCTGTTCCTGACCGTCGTCGATCCGTTGGTGGACATCGTCGTACAGCCCGAGATCCCGTTCTTTAACAAAGAGCATTTCATCGTCGGACTCATTTCCGGCGGCATCGGATTCTTTTTCATGGGGCTGACCGCATATCTTGTGCGGAGAATCACGCGCATGGAATATGAAAAGACGGCGCTTGTCCATCATTTTGAGTTTCTCTCGAAATACTCCAACGACATCGTGATGGTGGCAAGCGACGAGCGGAAGATCATTGAAGCGAACGACCGTGCGCTGGCGACATACGGCTACACCGCCGAGGAACTGCATGCGATCGATCCGCTGTCGCTACGCGTACCGGAGGAGCGTTCGGCGTTTCCTGCACTGCTCGATCGGCTGAAGATGGATGACGGGTTCGTGTTCGAGACGCGTCATCAGCGCAAGGACGGAACGACGTTTCCGGTCGAGGTGAGCGCGCGTCTTCTGCAGCGCGAGGGACGGATGTATTACCAGACCATCATCCGCGACATTACGGAACGCAAGCATGCGGAAGACGCCATCCGCCAGCAGCGCGACCGGCTGAGAAGTCTTGCTGTGCACGTCGATGCCATCCGCGAAGAAGAGCGCAAGAATCTCGCGCGCGAAATCCATGACCAGCTCGGGCAGGAATTGACCGCGATCAAGATGAATATCGCCGTACTGGCGGCGAAGACGAAGCAGGATGAATGGCTTACGGCGAAGATCAGGGACATCCGCGGACTCGTCGATGCGTCGATTCTCAGCGTTCGGCGCATCTCGCAGGCCCTTCGTCCCGGCGTGCTCGATGAACTCGGTCTGAGCGCCGCTATCGAATGGCAGACGCGCGATTTTGAAAAGCAGTACGGCATCGGATGTTCCTGCGAGATCGGAAGCGTGCCTTCGGCGCTGAAGGAGGGCATTCCGATCGTCATGTTCCGCATCCTGCAGGAATCGCTGACCAACGTCGCCAGGCATGCCGAGGCGACGCATGTGCATGTGAAGTTCGAAGCGGTGCAGCACGCGCTCAAGCTCACCGTCGAAGACAACGGAAAAGGGATCGACATCGCAATGAAACAGAAGAAGACTTCGCATGGCATTCTCGGCATGAAGGAACGCGCATACAATTTCGGCGGCACCGTTGCGATCACGCGCCGTCCGGAAGGCGGCACACTGGTGACGGCCCACATTCCGGAGGCCCTCCAATGATCAGGATCGCGATCGCGGACGACCATGCAGTGCTTCGTCTCGGCATGAAGCAGCTGCTTGCGGAAGAGGTGGATTTCGAGGTGGTCGGCGAGGCAGCCGATATTCCCGATGTGATGCGGCTGCTCCGTGCAGTCGACTGCGATGTACTGCTGCTCGATCTCAATATGCCCAAGGGCAGCGGCATCGATCTGCTCAAGGACATCAAGGCGCAGTATCCCGGTGTTGCCATTCTCATTCTTTCCATGCATTCCGAAGAACAGTTCGGCGTGCGGGCGCTGCGCGCCGGCGCATCCGGCTATCTCTCGAAAGAGAGTGAACCGGAACTGATCCCGCGCGCCATCCGCATTGCGGCCGCGGGCCGGAAATATGTCTCACCGGTGCTCGCGCAGCTTCTGGCAGAGGAAGTGGAGCTGCACCGCGACAGGCCGCTGCATGAGATCCTGTCGGACCGCGAATACACGGTCGTGCGCCTCATTGCATCGGGGCACACCGTCGGCCGGATCGCCGAAATGCTTTCGCTCAGCGTGAAGACCATCAGCAATTACCGGATGCGCGCGCTCGAGAAAATGAACATGCAGACGAACTCCGATGTCATGAGCTACTTCTATAAGAACAACCTCCTCGTCTGATTCGCAGTAACGCCGACAGATCGCTTCCGATTCTGTCCGACCCTTCCTGCAAGACAAACACCCTGATAAAAAACAGACAACCTCATCTGTCGTCCTTTGCGCTTCCTCTGTATCTTGCTCACAATCCAACAGAGGAAATGATGCCCGTAAAAATAGTGATCGTCGACGATTCCGTCTCCATCAGAAGGTCCGTGGCCGAGATGCTCGGTGAATATCCCGATCTCGTCCTGGTCGGAGAGGCCGGATGCGTTGAAGACGGACTCCGCACGATCGTCGAGCAGAAGCCCGATGTGGTCGTGCTGGACATCATTATGCCGGGCGGCAGCGGACTCGGTCTGATCAATCCTGTAAAACTCCTTTACCCCCGGTGCAGGGTGATCATGCTGTCGAATCACACGGATGAATGGATCCGCCGGCAGGCGCAGACATACGGCGCCGATCACTTCCTCGATAAAACGTTCGAATTTGAACAGCTCGCCGATGTCATCAGGACGTCGGCGGCGGTTCTGCCGGAACAATGATCCACTCACTTTTCTACCGGAGGTCCTATGAAATGGTTCAATGATCTGAAAATACAGACGAAGCTCATGCTGGGCTTCCTCGTGCTCGCTGTTGTGACGACTGCCGTCGGAATCGTCGGCATCACGAGCAACAGGGAAATCGTTGCCGCCGATGAGGAATTGTACCATAACGTCACAGTTCCTCTTTCGCAGCTGAACGCGATCTCGACGAATTTCGAACAGGTTCGCTCGCTCTATCGCGACATGCTGATGACGGACAACGATGCCCGAATCCGGACGCTCATCGAAGCGCGCAAAAAATGCTCGGGTGAAATATCGAAAAACCTTGAGCTGTATGAGAAATCGATACTTCATGAAGACGGAAGAAAACTGTACCGACGCCTTGTCGACAACCGCGTGAATGTGATCCGCGACATCGAAAAGATGGAAGCACTGGCGCTCGAGCATAAGCGCGACGAGGCGGTCACCTTCATGAATGAGGGAAGCATGCATGAAACGGTGCTCGAAGAGCAGGCGGCCATCAGCGCGCTTGTCGCGTACAAAGTGGGGATGGGCAATACGCTCTCGACGAAGAATGCGGAGATCGGCGCCGGTTCAAGGACCGTCATGATCATCACGATCATCCTGGCCGTCATGGCCGCTCTTGTGATCGGCTATGTGATCTCGCGGCTCATTACAAAGCCGCTGCAGCGCGGCGTCGAGATGATGCGCGAGCTTGGCCGCGGCAAGCTCGGCATGCGCCTCGGCATTACGACGAAGGATGAAATCGGAGAACTGGCGCGCAGCATGGACGGTATGGCCGATTCACTCAAGGCCGTTATCGGTGTGCTCTATGAAGTCGCCGACGGCAAGCTTCATGTGAGCATGCAGGCGCAGGAGGGTGACGACGAGATTGCGCCGGC
>JBLMZA010000020.1:0-100184 GCA_050258555.1 Acidobacteriota bacterium
GCGGAAGTGATCGGCGGATACCTGATGGCCGGCACGATCACGGGCGTGCTGATGGCGCTCTTTTTAAATAACGGCGGCGGAGCCTGGGACAATGCGAAAAAATACATCGAGACGGGCAAGCTCGGCGGAAAGACATCCGAGACGCACCGCGCCTCGGTCGTGGGCGACACGGTCGGTGACCCGTTCAAGGACACGGCGGGACCGTCGCTGCATGTCCTGATCAAGCTGCTGGCGACGCTGACGCTCGTGCTCGCGCCCTTGTTTATTTGAATGTGGGTCGAAGCATCATGTGGGTCGAAGCGTCACGTGGGGCGAAGTCGGAAATGATACGCGCGTCAAGCGCGGTTATTGTCGCTTCGCCCCGCTCCACCTTTCTGTTATTCCCCGTGAAGCACGGAGTGCAGCCAGCTGCCGGTCACTTCGAGCACATGCGTCAGCGTGGGACTCTCGTGCCGGTACGGATGTTTCGCGCCGTACATGTGATTGGCACCTTCGAGTTTCACAAACTGCGTCATTGTCTTATCGGCGACGTCGTAGAGCCGCTCGGCTTCCCCGATCTTCACCGGAATGTCTTCCGTTCCATGGACGATCAGGAGCGGCTTTGCCAGATGCGCGGCCGCCGACATCAGATCGAATCGCTCGCGATTGCGTTCCACATCATCGAGCAGATCGGTCGTGATGCGGAACGTCTTTGTGGCGCTGATCGAATGCAGCTGTATGTAGCCCTTCTCGCGCCATCGCTCGATCTGTTCGGGCGTGTAGCGGTTAAATGTCGAGACGGACGACCACAGCACCGCCGCGTGGACGCGGCGCTCTTCACGCGCTGTTATGAGCGCAATTCCTCCGCCGCGCGAATGGCCGATCAGCGCGATCCGCTCCATGTCGTAAACCGCCCCGGGCATATTCCCTTCTTCCAGCGCCGAAAGGATCGTCCGCACATCCTCGATCTCGAGGCTGATCGTATTTTTTTCGAAGAGTGCATGTTCCGTGAATTTGCGGGGTTCGACGCCGATGCCGTTGTGCGAGAAATTGAACACGATCGAGGCGAATCCGTGCGCCGCGAACCAGGTTCCTATCTGCGGAAACGGCCCCCAGTCCTTGAACGCCTTGAATCCGTGGCAGATGATGACAACAGGACGCCGCCGGTCGCCCTGCGAGGCATTCCAACGCGCCGTGCCGCGCAGAATCGCGCCGGAAGGCGTCTTCAGTTCGAACTCTTTGTGAATGATCGTCTGTTCCATAAGACAAGAAGATACGAAAATTCCGCGAAAAGAATTGACTTTTTTCGGTTTTTTTAATATACTATCATTCTAAAGTACCAAAACAACTTGGGAAGATAAAAAAGACGATGCCTCAGCTCAAAGTGTTTTCAGGTCGTGCAAATCGTCCTCTTGCAGAATTAATTTGTCACCGTCTCGGCGAGCCGCTCGGCCGCCTCGATATCAAAAATTTCAGCGACGGTGAAATCTGGGTAAAGTTTGTTGATAATGTCCGCGGCGCCGACGTGTTTATCGTCCAGTCCACGCAGCCGCCTGCGGATAATCTGATGGAATTGCTGATGACGATCGACGCGGCCCGCCGCGCCTCGGCACGCAAGGTGACGGCGGTCATCCCCTATTTCGGATACGCCCGTCAGGACAGAAAAGATCAGCCCCGTGTCGCGATCACGTCGAAGCTCGTGGCGAATCTGCTGACGAAAGCCGGCGCCGACCGCATCATCACCATGGATCTTCATGCGCCGCAGATTCAGGGATTCTTCGACATTCCGGTCGATCACCTGTATTCGTCTGTTGTCTTCGCCGACTATCTGCGCAAGAAGAATATTCCGAATCTCGCGGTCGTTTCGCCCGATGTGGGCGGCATCAAGATGGCGCGCGCCTATGCCAAGCGCCTTGACGGCGAACTGGTGTTGATCGACAAGCGGCGTCCGGCGCCGAATCAGGTCGAGATCATGAATATCGTGGGCAATGTCGACGGAAAAAACGTGCTCATTGTCGACGATCTGATCGACACGGCCGGCACATTCGCCAATGCCGTTGCGGCGCTGCGCAAAGCGGGCGCACAGACGGTCTACGGGGCGGCAACGCATCCCCTGCTTTCGGGGAGCGCCTATCAGCGGATCAACGAGTCGGAGGTCGAAAAACTGCTCGTGTGCGACACGATTCAGCTGAAGGAAGAATCGCCGAAAATTGAAGTGATGACCGTCGCCGGAATTTTCGCTGAAGCGATCGAACGGACGTTCGAAAACAAGTCGATCTCTTCGCTCTTCGATATT
Source organism: Acidobacteriota bacterium (assembly GCA_050258555.1). Taxonomy (GTDB): domain Bacteria; phylum Bacteroidota; class Ignavibacteria; order UBA10030; family UBA8401; genus CAISDA01. Next base: position 2,276 of record JBLMZA010000020.1, read on the forward strand.
GATAAAGATAAAATTTAACCAGTTCATTTACGTGATCCATCACGAAGGAGTGCTCAATGTCTGAAATAGTGTTGAAAGCAGAAGTTCGCAAAGAAGTCGGCTCGATGGCCAAGAAAGTCCGCTTCGAAGGAAAAGTTCCGGGCGTCTACTATGCGCACGGCGAAGAAAACATCAACCTCACGGCGACGCCGGCCGGCCTCAAGCCGCTCATCTATACGTCGGACACGCACATCGTCAATCTGCAGCTCGACAACGGCACGAGCAAGACATGCATTCTCCGTGATGTTCAGTTCCATCCCCTGACGGACAAGCCGGTGCATTTCGACCTTCAGGGCGTGAAGGAAGACGAACAGCTCACGATCGAGGTTCCCGTGGTGCTTGTCGGCTCGCCCAAGGGCGTGAAGGACGGCGGAACGCTCCAGCATGTCATTCACCGTCTGAAGGTCCAGTGCCTTCCGAAATATATTCCCGAGAACGTGAAGATCGATGTCGCCAATCTCGGCATCAACGAATCGATCCATGTGCGCGATCTTCCTCTCGAAAACGTCACGGTGCTTGAAAACGCCGGAAGCACGGTTGTGGCCGTTGTGCCGCCGACCGTCGTGAAGGAAGGCGAAGCGGCAGCCGGTGCGGCCCCTGCTGAAGGCGGCGCTGCGGCAGCTGAACCCGAAGTGATCACCAAAGGCAAGAAGCCTGCTGAAGAAGCATAATTCACCTGATCGGGTGCGACAGTGAAATGCATCGTGGGGTTGGGAAATCCGGGCAGCAATTATGCGCCGACGCGGCACAATATCGGCTTCCGGGTCGTCGAGACGATCGCGGCCGAGCGCCGCATACTGCTTGTGCCCGGTGACGGAGATTATTACAGAGGCATCTTCCGCCTCGAGGATGATGAAGTGGTGCTGGCGATGCCGACCACGTTCATGAACAACAGCGGGACGGCTGTGCGCGATCTGTGCCGGTTCTATTCCCTCTCGCCGAAAGACGTGCTGATCGTGTTCGATGATTTCCAGATCCCCTTCGGCACGCTGCGTCTTCGTCCCGAAGGAAGCGACGGCGGACACAACGGACTCGGATCGGTGATCTATCAGATGGAAACCGAAGAGATTCCCCGCCTGCGCTTCGGCGTCGGCGGCGACACAATGCCCGACGCACACACGCACGAATCGATGGCCTCGTATGTGCTCAGAGCCTTCGAGATGGAAGAGGAAAAAATGATGCCGATGCTGCTTCAAAAAGCCGCCGAGGCATGCACAGCCTGGGCCCGCGACGGGATGTCGAAGGCCATGAACGCATACAACAGAAATTTTTTCAGCGACTCAGTCGGGTCGTGAGTTTTTCTGCAAAGAACAAACTTCAGTACAACCCTGCTCCATTGTGAACTTCGCGACGATGGGGCCTTATGTCCACAGGAGGATAGCTTGAAACACGAACCGCGAATTTATGAAACCGTCTTCATCGTGAATGCCAATCTGGAAGACACCCAGATCGAGGCGATCATCGAGAAGACAAAGGATGTCATCCTCAAATACGGCGGAGAGATCCATTCCATCGAAAAATGGGGACGCCGCCGCCTTGCGTATGCCATTAAGAAGAAAAACAACGGCTTCTACACGCTGATCGAGTTCAAGGCCCCCGGCGAGGCGATCGCCCGCCTGAACCGCTTTTTCCAGCTTGAAGAGGAAGTGATCCGCCATCTGGTGCTTGCGCTGGACAAGAAAGCACTGAAGGCCAAAGAGGTCGCGCTCAAGGCCGCTGCCGATGCAGCCGCCCAGGAATCCGCAGCAGCGACGACCGTTTCCGAATAACCAATGAGCATATTATAAAAGGACGACAACCATGAAACAGTTTGGATCACGACCCTCAGACGGCGGCGGACGGCCGGGCGAAGGCTACATTGAACGCCGCGAGAAACGCGACTCACAGGCAATCCGCAAGAAACGGACCTGCCGCTTCACAGAAGCAAAGACGATCTACATCGACTACAAAGATGAAAAGCTCCTTCGCCGCTACGTGACGGAACAGGGAAAAATCATTCCGAAGCGCATCACAGGCACCAGCGCGAAATACCAGCGCCAGCTCGTTCTGGCCATCAAGCGCGCACGGCACCTGGCGCTGCTTCCGTTCGTATCCGATACCATTAAATAATTTTTGAGAGCAAGGAGACCACATCGATGAAAGTCATATTACGTCAGAACTACGAAGGACTCGGCAACATCGGCGATGTTGTCACGGTGAAAGACGGATACGCGAGGAACTTCCTTGTCCCCCGCAAGATCGCCTACCGTGCAGCCGCCGGAAGCCTGAAGGCCCTTGAAGAGGAAAAGAAGCAGAATGAACGCAAGGAAGTGAAGTTGGTGAAGGAAGCCGAAGCGCTTGCCTCGAAGCTCGGCAACGTCTCCCTCACCATTTCGATGAAAGTCGGCGAGGACGAGAAGCTGTTCGGCTCCGTCACATCGCAGATGATCGCCGAAGCGCTCGCCGCGCAGAACTTCACCGTCGACAAGCGCGATATCACGCTTGAAGAACCCATCAAGGCCCTCGGTATTTTTGAAGTGCCGGTCAAACTGCACACAAAAGTTTCCGCAAAGGTCAAGGTATGGGTCGTGCGCGAGTGACAGGCGATCCTGACCGCCGCGACTGAATTCTTGCCTGACTGCCGCACAGCTTCTTTGAGCGGCAGTCAGGCTTTTTTTTTCCGTTACCGAACAAAGAGAAAGGACACACCGACTATGGCTCAGGCTAAACTGCTCTGGACGGGACGCTTCACGCAGCCGCTTTCCGAAATTGCGCTCCGCTTCTCCTCCTCCATCGAGCTCGACCGGGAAATGTACAGGGAGGATATACAGGGAAGCATCGCGCATGTCGAAATGCTCGCAGCAGCGAAGATCCTGACCGCCGCCGAAGCCCGGCGCATACGCACCGCCCTCAAGGCGATCGGCGAGGAAATCGACAACGGCAAGCTTTCCCTTTCCTGGGAAAAAGAGGACATACACACGGCGATCGAACAGCGTCTCACGCAGAAGGTCGGCGCCATCGGCGGCAAGCTCCACACGGCGCGCAGCCGCAACGACCAGGTCGCGCTCGATGAACGCCTCTATCTGCGCGGCGCAATCCGCGAGCTGCAGAAGCTCATCGTGCAGCTGCAGCGAGTGCTGCTGTACAAGGCCGAGAAGAATTTTGGCATCGTGATGCCGGGATACACGCATATGCAGCGCGCGCAGCCGGTGATGCTCTCGCACCATCTGCTGGCCTATGCGGGCATGTTCGAGCGCGATTTCGAGCGGCTCGGCGATCTCCTCCGGCGCGTCAACAGGCTTCCGCTCGGCGCCGCTGCCCTGGCCGGCACCTCGTTCCCCATCGACCGGGCCTCTGTGGCGAAGAAACTCGGCTTCGACGGCGTGATCGAAAACAGCATGGATGCGGTGAGCGACCGCGACTATCTGATCGAATACATCTCGGCTTGCAGCATCATCATGATGCATCTGAGCCGGTTCGCCGAAGAACTCGTGCTCTGGAGCTCGCAGGAATTCGCATTCGCCCGCACGGACGACGCCTATACGACGGGCAGCTCGATCATGCCGCAGAAGAAGAATCCCGATATGGCGGAACTCGTGCGAGGCAAGGCCGGCAGGGTGTACGGCGATCTGGTGAACATCCTCACCACGATGAAGGGCCTCCCGCTCGCCTACAACCGCGACATGCAGGAAGACAAGCTGCCGATGTTCGGCGCCACGGCGACGACGCGCCAGAGCCTTTTCATCTTCTCGCATATTCTCGTCCACACGCAGTTCGAAGGCTCGCGCTTCGAAGAGGAGCTGAAGAACGATTTCCTCACCGCGACGGAGCTTGCCGACTTCCTGGTGAAGAAAGGCGTCACATTCCGCGACGCCCATTCGATCACCGGAAAGGTGGTCGCCTACTGCATCGACCATTCACGCTCGCTCTCGAGCCTGACGCTCGACGAACTGCACCGGTTCTCCGAGAAATTTGACGCGGCAGCGCAGGCGCTGCTCGATCCGCGCAAGTCGATCGAGAACAAGAAATCGGCAGGAAGCACATCGCCGCAGGAAGTAAAAAAGCAGATCGTACACTGGATGCGCGTGCTCAAGCACAGGAAGGTGTAAGGGGTGAAACAAGAAAGGCTCATCGAACGATGAGCCTTTCTTGTATGAGAGTCATGCAGTCTGCATGCTGTCCGGTTCGCCGGATTCGTGGACCGGTTTCGTTTTCTTCCGGTAGACGATTCCCAGCGGAATGATGACGCAATAGCCGGCTACGAGCAGTATCGGGGCCACGGTCAGCGGCATGAAACCGTCCCACGGTCCCATGCTCAATGCTCCGTACCCTAACAGGATCACTGCTGCGCCCGCAAGCAGGATGTAATAATTGACCGCATCGAGTGCAAGCAGATCGAGCTTTTTCGTCTTCCGCATGACGCGCGGTGCGCTTTGCTTTGCCATCCGAACAACTCCTTCTTGTTGGATCCGAAAAAAAATAAAAAAAGCCTGGTGTTGGGGGGTGCACCAGGCTTGGACCTGTAATATGCAACAATCAGGGGAGGAATTGCTGCAAAGGTCTACATGAAATATACGAAGAAAAATTCTAATGTCAATACAAAAATGCGTTAAATTTTTTCTTCCTCCTGATATTCTTTTACCAGTTCCACCTGGTATCCCGACGCCTCGGCGCGGCGCTTTGCCTCCCAAATCTGCCGGCCGCAGGCCTCCAGTCCCTCCTCTGCAAGCGTGCCGGCCCGCGCCAGACGCACGGCCGTGATCGTGAACATCCAGTCGAGAAACTCCTCGAACCGCTCCTTGTTGAAATACCATTTCTCCGCATATTGATGCACCTGCAGGTAATCGGCGGCGGCATAGTCGTCGAAGATCTGCTGCAGCGTCAGAATGGACGCTTCTTTCTCATCCCAGAACCGCAGCGCAAAGCGCGCGATGATCCGCACCAGCAGCGCATCCTCCTGCGCCTCTCCGCTCTTCCGCGTGCGCTTCTCGATGGCGTGCGTGAAGAGGCGTTCGGCATCGAGCAGCGTCCACACCGTTTCCGCACGTTTGGCGTCGGCCTGTTGCGAGGCGATCGAGTTCCATTCCTCCAGCAGCAGCACGAATGTTCCGATGATGAATGCCTCCTGCTGATGGTCCTTCTCCGAGAGCAGGAACATTTTCTTCATCGGCGTCGCTTCCGCCCGTGCAGGCTTCTTCTTCGACATCTTCGCGATGGATTCCGCTGCGGCCCGCACCGCCCGACGGAATTCGGCAAGGTTCTTCCGCGCTCCCTCTCCCCCGGTTTCGATATTCAGGAAAGCGGCGGCCTCCTGCACGGCTCTCGCATACGCGTCGTCGCAGAAATGCTCGAGAATGATCCGCTCTTCGGGAGTGCCTTCCTTCCCGAGCGATGTGCGCTTCATGGCGGCCGTAAAGTCCTTCGATGCGAGCACGTTGACCGCTTCGGAAACCGGCTGGAGCTTCATCTCCTTCAGTGCCGACTGCATATTCGTCGTGCCGCGGCCGCCCAGATAGGCCGCAACGCGCTCGTACTCGCCCGATGCGTCATAGACTTCCTGGAAGTCGAGGAATATGCTGTATTCGAACGCGCGGAGCTGCGTATAGAGGCCCTTCTCGTGAAGCTCCCTGCCCGAACGGATGAATTCAAGACTCGACTTGTAGTCCCTGAAAATATAAAACATGTTTTCCGATCCGTTGATGCTCAGAGAATCGCCGAGCGACTTCATCGTGGTCTGGCCCGAGCTTTCGCCCGTTTCGTTCTTTGGAAGCGCCAAGCGGATCCAGCCCGAGGTTTCCTGGTAGCGGTTGTGATAGAGAATGACCGCCCGTTCGGTTCCTGCCATGTTCGAGAAGGCGAAGACGTTTTCGTTCACATGCCCGTGGACATCGTAAAAATCGTAGAGCTGGAAATGCGTCACCTGGCTGAAGAGATGGCGCTTGCGCATGATCGGGAAGATTTCATGCTCGTGCCGGCGCACAAGATACACATCGGGATATTCATCGTAATACGCCTTCTGGTACTCCATGCCGTATTTTTCGGTGAAGCCCTCGATCTGCCCGTGAGCGAACATGGGAAGCCCCGGCAGCGTGACCATCATGAGCGCGACGCCGAAATACTTGTCATCCTTGCCGAATTGCGCCACCGCCGTCTCCTCGTCCGGATTGCTCATGAAGTTCACATAGCGCTTCAGGATTTCGGGATTGAACTCGAGCGTGTTCTTGATGAGCATGCGGAATTTGGAGTTCTCCTCCTTCATGAGCATGTGCATGAACGCGCTGTTGTAGACGCGGTGCATGCCGAGCGTGCGCACGAAATAGCCTTCCATCAGCCAGAATGCCTCGGCCAGCAGCAGCGTGTGCGGCATCTCGCTGTTGATGCGGTCGACGACCTCGCGCCAGAATTCGTTCGGGAAGAGTTCATGGAACTCGTCGTTGGACATCGGATAATCGTTGCGCGAAGGAATGCCCCCGCCCACGCCCGGCAGCGGATACCAGAGGCGCTGAAAATGCTTCTTTGCCAGCGTCATGGCCGCATCGAACCGTATGATCGAAAATTTCCGCGCGACGTGGAAGATCTCCTGTATCACGGCTTCGCGCACCTCCTGGCGCACCATGTTCAGCTGGGCCGTGTCGTTCCAGGGCATGTTCGTGCCGTCGTTGCCATGGTAGATGTAGCGCACCGATCCGTCCCTGCGGTCGCGCCGCTCGAACACGACGGCCGCATCCGTCCGGGACCAATAGCCGTCTTCGATTCTGAGTTCGATCGATGGATCCTCCGAAAGATCGGGACCCGTGAAGCGGTAATTCGGATAGGGGCTGTGCGGAAGCTGTATGAAATAGTCGGGATGCTCCACCACCCATTTCGAGAAAATGCCCATATGATTCGGCACCATGTCGCCCGCCAGGCGGATGCCATGCGCCCAGGCGCGGGCGCTGAGATTCCGGAATGCGTCCTCGCCCCCCAGGGCCTGCGCGATCTCGTAGTCATAGAGCGAATAGGCCGAGGGCACCGCCTCGGGATTTCCGGTGATCTGCTTGATCCGCTGTGAGGCATGGCTGCGCTCCCACACGCCAATGAGCCAGAGTCCCGTGAAGTTCCAGCGCGCAAGCTGGTCGAGCTCCTCATCGGGGATCTGATCGAGACGCGTGATCGAGCGGCCGTACTTCTTCGAAAGCTGCGACAGCCACACATACGTGTTCTTTGCGAGGATCACGACGTTGGGCATCCATTCGATGTCGGATGTGAAGCGCTCGTATTCGACCTGCGTATACTCTCCTCCCATCTGCATGCGGCGGCGCAGCTCGGCATAATCGGGGACGAACGTATCGACGCCGGGCGTTCCGCCCCGATGCGACTGGTTCCACAAATACCGTCCTTCCTCTTCAATCAGCTGCGCGCTGCCCGATATTTTCTCGAGCAGCTTCGCCAGCTGCATTCCCCATTTCGATTTGATGAACTGAAGCTGCGCTTCAAGGCTGTCGGGATGCGCAAGAATCGGCGCTTTCAGCAGATCGAATATGAACTGATTGTCGGGGCCGAACGGCTTCTCCTTCCGGAAGAACTGTTCGAGCGTTGCGATGACAAGCAGATACGATGTCTCGCTTTTCAGGTGCGTATCCTCAAACAGCTCGTGAAACGGCTTGAAGGCGGGATTGAAGTTTGCGAAATACAGCAGCATCATCTCTTCCAGCGTGATCTCCTTGTGCGAGCGTCCCTCGGTCGCGCCTTCGAAATACTCATCGATTGTTTCGGCGTTCGTATAGACCGACGTGGGCGGAAAGGTCGCAAGGAATGACTTCAATGTGCGCTCCAGCGCATCCGGCTGCACGATGTCGGCAAGATAATGATAGGCGCGCTCGAACACGCCCGGATTTATCGTCTCCTCGTACAGGCGCATGACGTAATGGTTGATCTCGTCGATCAGTCCCATGGCGTTCAGATGCCCCGTTCTGACAAACAGCGAGGGCTCGGCCTTGGCGCCGCGCACGTCGTTCATCTTCTGGGCGAAGAGACGGACGGCGTAGAAGTCTGTGAAGATGACGTTGCCGTTCGAGGAGAACAGCGGAGTCTCCACGGAATATTTTTGCCGTGCATCGGAACGGATATGAAATTCGAAGCACGGGACAGGACAGCGCCGGGCTGACGGTCCTGGGTGAAAATTCAGCAAAGAGATCCGAAGTCTTGTCATTGTCAGAGTGAGATTTAATGCACCGCACAATGCCGCATGAATGTAGATAATGATACAGAATTCTTCACTCTTCTACAAACAATAATTGACATTCCAATAATTCCTTCGTATATTAGAACATCTTCAACGGGCCGTTAGCTCAGCTGGGAGAGCGCTTGAATGGCATTCAAGAGGTCAGCGGTTCGATCCCGCTACGGTCCACAGAATATCGAAGGTTCTTTATCATTTTCCTTTTGTACAGTGCGTTAAAGAACTGTCGGGGAAACGATAAAGAACCTTTTTCGTTTCCTCCTGCCCCATCTCCGGAAGGCACCATCCGATATTTCCCTGTTTTCACAATTTTGAATCAGGACCGCCAATGATCAGAAAACGCAGGAAGTTCGGGCTCTATGCCTTCTGCACGAGCCTGTCCGTCATCGCGCTTCTTGTGATGCTCGATGTCCGTGTCGATCTGCGCATCGGCACGGTCTTCAGGGTGTTCCCGGCGCAGCAATGGGTGCTCGCAAAGGGCTCGGAAGCGCAGATCACCTCGAGTATCAGGGACTACCGCTCGGCGGTGTCGAACAATATCTCCGTCATACAGTTCGAGCGCGGCGAGTCCATGAACTTCCATCTCTCTCCCTCGGTCATGTCCCGATCGCAGCTTTCAGACAGCGATACGGTCGCCGTCCTCTCGTCCAGCCGGCTGCAGGAACGTCTCATCGGTCTGCGCGGCGATCTGCAGATCGCGAAGGCCAATCTCGCGGCGCGCAGCGCGGGTGAAAAGCGCCCGCTCATCGATCAGTACCGCAGACAAGTGGAGTATTCCGCCGCAAAGATCGCGGAAAAGAGGATCCCGTACGCGCGGCAGGCGGAGCTCTTCAAGCGCGGATATGTGTCGAAAGAGGAGTACGAACTGGCGCAGGCGGAACTCCGCGCGGCCGAGCTCGAGCACGAAATCGACAAGGCGCAGCTGTCGGTTTTTGAAAGCGGCAGCAAGGACGAGGATCTGCAGGTGCTCCGCATGACGATCGATACGCGGCTGCGCGAAATCGATGCGCTCGAAGCGCGCCTGCGCGAGTATGTGCTCCGCTCCCCCGTTTCAGGCGAGATCATCAGGAATTATTCGACGGATACGCTGCTCATCGTGAACAATACCTCGTGCCTGATATTCAGCGCCCCAGTGCGCTACGAGAAAGCGCAGTATCTGTCCGAAGGCAGCCGCGTGGAGATCCGTCTGAAGAACTTTTCGCAGCCCCTTCAGGGCACGCTGATTTCGATCTCGAAGGAGGCGGAAACCATCAACGGCGTGCAGATCCTGCCGGTGCGCATCTGCGTGGACAAGCCGTCCATGCGCATCGTTCCGGGACTCACGATGCCCGGCGATATCGTGCCGGCGCGCATCACGCTGCTGGAATATGTCTATTCGCTGTTCGATGCGCAACCCTGACCGAGGCCGCTTATGATGAAGAATCGGCTCGAATATAAATATATCGTCCCGGTCACGTCGATGGACAGGCTTCGGACGGACCTGCTCCGTTATCTCAATCCGGACAGTTTCGCGGCGCTGCGGCCCGGCTATGAATATACGGTCCGGAGCGTCTACCTGGACAGCAGCGACTACAAATGCTTTTACGAAAAGCTCGACGGACTCCACGAGCGCAAAAAGTTCAGGATACGGGGCTACAACACATGCACCGAACGCTCGCAGATCTTTTTCGAGATCAAGCAGAAACACGACAACTTCATTTCAAAATCGCGCGCAAAGACGTCGTTCTCGCATCTCAGTGACGTCTTGGCCGGCTGCGATGCGAGCCCGCTGTTCGACGCCCGCGACATGACCGATTACGGAAAATTCTTTTTCAACTATCACCGCCTGCGCCTCGAGCCGAAGGCGCTCATCGTGTACGACCGCGAGGCATACGAATGCAAGTTCGGGTCGCAGCTGCGCATCACGTTCGATAAATACATGCGCAGCAAGGCAGTCAGCGATGCTTCGCAGATGTACGAGGAAAACGGTCTGAGGCAGATCTATGTCCGCGAATTCGTTCTCGAAGTGAAGTTCTTCCAGGTGCTGCCGCAGTGGATTAAAACGGTGCTCGAGAAATACGATCTGACGCGTCTTGCCGCATCAAAATATGCATCCTCCATCGATGCGCAGCAGCCGGCATCCGTCCGATTCAACCGGTACACACGCCCGATCTGCAATTAAAGGAAAACCACATGTACAGTCTTCAAGGCATCGACATATTTTCCCCAGCGCTTCCGGAGATCATCATCGGTCTCGTGCTCTGCCTGTGCTGCAGCTATCTCATCACGGTCGTCTACCGGTACACATACCGAGGCGCAGGGTATTCGAACGGATTCATCACATCGATCATCGCGCTTTCGCTTATCACGTCGCTTGTGATCATGGTGATCGGCAACAATCTTGCCCGCGCATTCGGGCTTGTCGGAGCGCTGTCCATCATCCGCTTCCGGACCGCGGTGAAGGATACGATCGACATTGTCTACATCTTCTTTGCGCTCGCCATCGGCATGGCAGCCGGCGTGGGATATTTCAAGCTTGCGGTCGTGGGCACCGGCTTCATTTCCCTCGTATTGATCGGCGCGGCCAAGCAGAATCTTTCCATATTCCGAGGCGAGCAGTTCCTGCTGCAGCTCCAGGTGACCGGGGGCGATGTGGCCGGAGTGAAGGCGCTCATGATGGAATATTGCTCCTCGTTCGAGCTCATCAACGTGAAAAGCGGCGGCAACGGCGCGGCCGAAGAGTTTTCCTACTACGTCAATCTGAAACGGAAAAAGGAATATCTGGAGTTCGTGAGGGACCTGAAGGCGGCGCAGGGCGTCCAGGCGATCAACCTTTTCCGCGATGAAGAGCACGTTTGACGACGATCTTCGCACTCCTAAAGGCCATCCTTTAAAAACTATAGCCGCGCTCGCCATGCTGGCTGAGATCGAGCCCTTCCCGCTCGTGGTGCTCGGGCACCCGCACTCCCATCAGCCGGTTGAGCGCCTTCAGGATGATCCATGTCATGATAAATGCGTAGAGCATGACGATGCCGGAACTCAGAACCTGCGCCCACAGGAGTGACGCATTGCCCGCAAGCAAACCGTTTGCACCGCCGGAATTGACCAGCGTCGTGGCGAAGATGCCCGTTGCCAGCGCTCCGAAGAGTCCTCCCACTCCATGAACGCCCACGGCATCGAGCGAATCGTCATAACCGAACCGCATCTTGAACGTGATGCCGATATAGCATGCTGCTCCCGCTCCCAGACCGATCGTCAATGCGGCAAGCGGGGTTACGAAGCCCGAGGCGGGCGTGATGGCCACCAATCCCGCCACTGCGCCGGATGCCGCGCCGAGGACGGTCGGCTTTCCCCGGTGGATCCATTCGATCGTCAGCCAGGAGATCACGGCAGAGGCGGCGGCGATGTGCGTAACGGTGAATGCCGTCGATGCCAGAGCACCGGAGGCGATGGCGCTTCCGCCGTTGAATCCGAACCATCCGAACCACAGCAGCGCCGCTCCGAGCAATGTCAGCGTGAGGTTGTGCGGCGCCATCTGGTCCTGACCGTGACCACGGCGGCTTCCGATCACCAGTGCGGCAGCAAGAGCTGAAACACCTGACGTGATGTGTATGACGAGGCCCCCGGCAAAATCCAGCGCACCGAGCGAGCGCAGCCATCCGCCCGATGCCCAGACCCAATGCGCCACAGGGTCGTAGACAAGCGTCGTCCACAGAAGCGTGAATACAATGTATGTGCTGAACTTGAAGCGTTCCGCGAATGCTCCGGAGATCAGCGCGGGCGTGATCACTGCAAACATCATCTGGAACATCATGAATGTCTGATGCGGGATCGTCGGCGCATACGACGGATTGGGAGCCGCGCCCACGCCCTGAAGCCCCGCCCATTCGAGTCCGCCGATGATGCCGTGCAATGAAGGACCGAATGAAAGTGAATACCCGAAGAGAACCCATTGTACAGTGACAAGCCCCAGCGCGATGAAACTCTGCATGATCGTTCCGAGAACGTTTTTCTGCCGCACCATGCCGCCATAAAACAAAGCAAGCGCCGGTGTCATCAGCATCACCAATGCCGTAGATATCAGCATCCATGTGGTATCGCCGGTGTCGATCGTCATGATGATTGTCCCTTCCCGTATTAATATTATTATGCGTAAACCACAATATGGTTTACTTATTAATATAATCAACAATATTAATATTAATAATCAAGGGATTTGTCAGGAGCGGTCGAGCATCTGCCTGACCTTCAGCAGCATATCTTTCGGCGTGTAGGGTTTCTGAATGTATGAAATTGCGTCGGAATGGGCGGCGGATGTATTGAGGGCGGGATCGAAAAAGCCGCTGATAAGCAGAACGCGGACTGAGGGCGAAAGCTCTTTCATTTTTGAGAAAGCCGCATAGCCGTTCATGCGGGGCAGACCGACATCGCACACGACAAGATCGATCCGATCTTTGTGCCGGGCGAACTGCTCGACTCCCTCCTGCCCGTCGCAGGCTTCATAGACGCGGTATCCTTTTGAGATCAACAGCGCTGAAAGCAGCTCCCGCAGTTCCTTCTCGTCTTCGACGATGAGAATTGTCTCATTGCCGTCGAAGACTTCATTGTTATACTGATTGACCGCATTGGTCCCCGTGTGAACAATCGTGGTTGAGTCGGCAGCCTTTCTCATTATCCCCCTGTTAAAAATATGCCGTGTGAATGGATGATTTTTCCATCAAGAGCGGATACTTTAATGTATTAAAAATAAATGCTTCCGGTCAAGTCGATAATCGACCGGAAGCATGCATTGAAAAACCCGACACTCTCAGCGTTCCACACGCCCCGAACCGCTCCCTTTTGCGAGCGCGTCGACTTCGGCGACGCTCACGTGATTGAAGTCGCCCGGAATGGTCTGTTTCAGGCACGAGGCGGCAACGGCAAATTCGAGCGCCTCGCGGCTTGTCGGCTTCATCAGGAGGCCGTAAATGAGCCCGCCTGCAAACGAATCGCCTCCGCCCACGCGGTCCACGATTTGTATGTCGTACTGCTTCGACCGGTACGGTTCGGCGCAGTCTTTGTCGTCGATGAGCATCGCGCTCCATCCGTTGCGCGAGGCGGAGAAGCTTTCGCGAAGCGTGATCGCGACCGTCTTGAATCCGAATTTCTGCTTCAGCGATTTGGCAAGGGCGATATAGCCACCCTCGTCGATCGATGCCGATTCGACGTTCGTCTCTCCCGCCTTCATGCCGAGACATTTTTCGGCGTCTTCCTCATTCGAGATGCAGACGTCGACGTATTCCATGAGGGGGATCATCACCGATTGGGCTTCCTTCTCCGTCCAGAGCTTCTTGCGGTAATTGAGATCGGCGCTGATTGTGACGCCGAGTTTTTTCGCCGCAACGCAGGCTTCTTTCAGGTTCTCCTGAAGGCTCTTTCCGATGGCCGGAGTGATGCCGGTCCAGTGGAACCACCGGGCGCCCTGAAACACACGCTCCCAGTCGATCTCTCCCGGCTTGAGCTCGGAAATGGAAGCATTGGAGCGGTCGTAGATGACTTTTGATGCCCGCTGGCTGGCTCCGGTTTCAAGGAAATAAATGCCGAGCCTGTCTCCGCCGCGGACGATGAACTCCGTGTTGACGCCGTAGCGACGGAGTTCGTTCACCGCCGCTTCGCCGATCTCATGTTTGGGCAGCTTGGTGACGAAGCATCCTTCCAGTCCGAACTGCGCGAGGGACGCGGCGACGTTCGCTTCGCCTCCGCCGTAATTCACATCAAACTGCTGCGTCTGCACAAACCGGCTGAAACCGGGCGTGGACAGGCGCAGCATGATTTCTCCGAATGTAACAATCCTGTGTTGTGCCATGATGATTCCTGAATATAAATTGAGAAAGACAGATCAGAGCTGAAGCAGATGGAGCGCGAAGCCTCCGATTTCCTGTTCGAGATACACCGAGGCGAGCTTGCCGTTCTTTTCATAGCGCGTCTCATGCCGTATCGCGTAGCCGCGGCGCTCCATGTACGCCATCGCGCGCTCGATGAAGTTCGTGCCAATGGCGAGATGCCCGTGCGTGCCGAGGAATTTTTTCTTCATCACTTCAAACTGCATTCCCACGAAGTTTGACGAGGTGCCCTCCTTCACCGGCATGCCCGTGAGAGCGGCGAGTTCATTGGAAACAGCGAGGGCCTCCTCGGGCGTCTCCATGTTGAATCCCACATGCCTGAGCTGGAAGCCGAGCATCGTCTTCACCGCCTGTTCAGTGAGCAGGCGTATCTGCTCGAATTGTTTGGCTGAAATCATCTCTGTCTTCACCATCCAGCTTCCGCCGCAGGCAAGCACGCTCGGGAACATGAGATAGGAAAGAAGATTCTTCTCCTCGATGCCGCCGGTGGGAATGAATTTCACCTGCTTGTAGGGGGCGCTCATGGCCTTGAGAAACGGCAGTCCTCCCGCCTGCTCGGCCGGGAAGAATTTCACCACCTCGAGTCCGAAGCCGAGCGCCTGCTCCACTTCGGACGGTGTGGCCACGCCGGGAGTGACGGGGATCCCGTTCGCCACGCAGTATTCGACGGTCTTCGGATTGAGTCCCGGCGAGATGATGTACTTCGCGCCGCAGTCGACGGCCGCCTTCACCTGGTCGACGGTGAGCACTGTGCCGGCCCCGAGCGCCATATCGGGGAATTTTTTTGCGATGCGCGAAATCGCATCCTTCGCGGCGGCTGTACGGAATGTCACTTCCGCGCACGGAAGTCCGCCGTCGATGAGCGCCTGTGCGAGCGGTTCCGCATCGTTCGCATCTTCG
Source organism: Acidobacteriota bacterium (assembly GCA_050258555.1). Classification (GTDB taxonomy): domain Bacteria; phylum Bacteroidota; class Ignavibacteria; order UBA10030; family UBA8401; genus CAISDA01. The sequence goes on from JBLMZA010000020.1 coordinate 17,276, forward strand.
ATTGCAATAACGGGCACAATACCGAGCAGCCCGATCTGTTTCAATACGTCATGCATAATATGCCGTGCCTTTGTCGTTGTGTTGTTGATCGTTCACCCGCGCCGTTATCGGGCGAGCCACCCGCCGTCGACCACGAGAATGTGTCCGTTGACGTAATCCGATGCATGCGAGGCGAGAAAGACCGCCGCGCCCTGAAGGTCGGACGGAAGCCCCCAGCGTCCCGCCGGAATGCGGTCCTTGATGGATTTCTCACGGACTTCGTCGGCGCGGATGGCCTGCGTGTTGTTGGTGGCCATGTAGCCCGGCGCGATGGCGTTGATCGTGATTCCCTTCGACGCCCATTCGTTCGCCAGCGCTTTGGTGATCTGCGCGACGGCTCCCTTGCTCGCCGAATAGGACGGCACGATGATGCCGCCCTGGAACGCCAGGAGCGATGCAATGTTGATGATCTTGCCGTATCCGCGCTTGAGCATGTCCTTCGCCACCGCCTGCGACAGGAAGAAGACCGTCTTCGAATTGAGCTGCATCACATCGTCCCAGTCCTTTTCCGAAAAATCGATCGCCGGCACGCGCCGGATGATGCCCGCGTTGTTAATCAGGATGTCGATGCGGCCGAATTTTTCGATGGTCTTTTCGACGACGAGCGGAATGGATTCCATCTTCATCAGATCGGCTTTGATGCTGATGACCTTGCGTCCGATCTTTTCGATGAGTTCGAGGGTTTCGGTGGATTCCACATAATCGACCAGCGCGATATCGGCTCCCGCTTCCGCGAGTCCCAAGGCCATGCCCTGTCCGAGGCCGGTGCTTCCGCCGGTGACCAGTGCGACGCTACCGGATAAATCAAATATTTTCGAGCTCATGATCAATTCCTTCCTGTTGTCAGTAGTTGGGGTTCCATGGTATTCCGCCACAATATATGAAATGAATTTGATAAAACACAGTAAACGGTAACTTCCTGAGGGATTTTCATTCACAGAACCGGCATTCCGCGGACTAATTCACCCGGCGGAGCGGATCAGGCGCTCGCCGCGGGCAACCAGCGCGGTGCCGTTTGTGAGCTCGACGATCTGCCGTTCGATGTCCGCTTCACGCCCCGCCGGAACATGGAGTGTGAATGTGACCTGTTCGGCATAGTGGGCGTCGGCAATCACCGTCTGTGCGCGTGCGCAGAGATTCATGAGAGGCGTGACAAAAGGATAGGAGACCGTCGCCGTCACCAGGACGACCGGCATGCGCACGAGTTTTTCCGCTTTCTTCAGCACATCGGAAGCGGCGTCGTGATAGGCGCGGCCCAATCCGCCCACGCCGAGCTTCACGCCGCCGAAGTACCGAGTGACGACGACGAGCAGATCGGACATAGCGCCGGCCTGGATTGCCGAAAAGATCTTCACTCCCGCCGTTCCCGACGGCTCTCCGTCGTCGGAATATTGGAAGACGGCGCGCTGCTCGCCGATGGCGTAGGCGTAGCAGTGATGCGTGGCGTCGAAATAGTTTTTCCGCACGGACCGCAGATAGTCTTCCGCTTCATCGCGCGTGTAGACAGGTACCGCCTCGGCGATGAATTTCGATCCCTCGATTTTCAGCAGCGCCTCTTCCCGCTTCTTGATCGTAAAATAATGGTCCATGCATGCAGGCGGCCATCAGCGCATGCGCGCGTCCGCCGGAATTGTTCGTTCTCTCGGAGTATCTGATTATCGGATCGAGGAAAAATATATGCCCGCCGTCAGCCTGACGGTGATCGCATCGGATGGATCCGGAACACCGGATGCTTTCATTGAATAATTCGTATACATCACGTTCGGCACGATGTGCACGGTGGGGCTTGGCATATAATCGATGCCCACGATGGCTTCGATCTGCCGTCTTCCCGCGTTCGATGCATTCTGATCCGGATCGAAGAAATCTCCGCGGTAGACAAACCGGACCGGCGCCGAGGCCGCAAACCACCCGTAGACCGAGACGGCATACGGCGATTCATCATACGTCGGCCTGAGCGTGTGATGATTGATGCGGTAGACGCCTTCGAGTCCGATGGAAAATGCCTCGCCTTCGAATCCGGCCAGGGCCTTGAACGTGGCGCGATAGCGTTCATTGCCGAGGTTTTCATAGTCGGCATAGCCTTCGAGCGTGAGTCCGTCGGCCGGTGCGAGAGTAAGCGCTCCGTAAAAGCGCTTTGTCTTATCGGTCTCGACCAGCGTGCCGTTGCCGTTGCCGACCATCACATGATAGCCGACGACGCCGTAGGGATCGATCTTTCCTTTGACTGAAAGTCCGTTGTCTACCGTGGGGCTGAGGCCGTAATAATCGAGCGGCAGCTTCTGCAGCATGCGATAGCCCCAGATCCGTTCGGATGTCGTCACGGCCGGCGACGGCGAGAGTCCGAGGTCGATGCGCATCTGAGGAAGCACGTCGCGCAGTTCCACATATGCCTGCTTGATGAAGACGGAATATTTGCGGGCGCTGGTCAGATCGGCGTTATTTGCTTCGATTTCCGAATAGGCGCCCACGGTGCGCGTGAATGTGTGCTCGTAGCCGAGATTGATGCGGCGGATGTCGAATGCGTTCGTTCCTTCGACGGCGGAAACCGGATTCTGAACGTTGTAATAATAATCGATGAAGGCGAGACCCTTGATTCCCGATGAAACGGGGCCGGATTTCTGCGCCTGTCGTGGTTGTCCGATCGCGGCGGCTGCACAAAGCAGAAGCACGAAAAGAAGACGGAACGATGTCATGACAGGAGTCCCCTTTTTTGTGTGAGATGCGGGATGATGTACCGCATCAATGATACCATTATTTGCCCACTGTTGCAAGCATCGGGGAACAATCGCAGAAAGGCACGGGTTTTGCTCTTGTAAGTCTGGCAAGAAAGACGTACGTTGCAATGCACTTTTCATAACAAGGACAGACGCGCATGAAAATCGGAATCACCTGTTATCCCACATACGGCGGAAGCGGAGTCGTTGCAACGGAACTGGGCAAGGCGCTTGCAAAGCGCGGCCACCAGGTCCACTTCATCAGCTATGCCATGCCGATGCGTCTGACCGGATTCATGGAAAACATCTTCTTCCATGAGGTTGAAAGCGCCTCCTATCCCCTCTTCGAATTCCCCCTGTACACGATCGCCCTGGCCAGCAAGATGGTGGAAGTGGCGACGTTCGAGGACCTCGATCTCTTGCATGCGCATTATGCGATCCCCCATGCCACGAGCGCCTACCTGGCCAAGCAGATGATGGCCGATCACAAGTTCAAGATCATCACGACGCTCCACGGCACCGATATCACGCTTGTGGGACTCGAACCGAGCTTTTTGCCGGTCATGAAGTTCAGCATCGAGCAGTCGGACGGCGTGACGGCCGTTTCGCGCTACCTTCGTGAAAAGACGATCACCAACTACAATATCGACAAGGAAATCGAAGTCATCACGAACTTTATCGATCCGCAGGTGTTCCGCCGGAAAGCGGGCGGATGTGTGAAAAAACGGTTCGCACCGCACGGCGAACGGCTGCTCATGCATGTCTCGAATTTCCGCGCCGTCAAGCGCGTGCCGGATGTCGTCCGGATCTTCAACCTGATACAGGAGAAGATTCCTTCGGTGCTGTTGCTGGTCGGCGACGGTCCCGAGCGCTCGGCCTGCGAGCAATTGTGCCGCGAACTCGGCATACAGGACAAGGTGAAATTCCTGGGCAAGCAGACCGAGCTCATCGATCTGCTCTCGTGCGCAGATCTGTTTCTGATGCCGAGCCAGTCGGAAAGCTTCGGACTTTCCGCCCTCGAAGCAATGTCGTGCGAGGTGCCGGTGATCTCAAGCAGCGTGGGCGGACTTCCGGAACTGGTGGAGCATAACAAGACGGGATACATTGCCGAGATCGGCGATGTGGAGCGGATGGCGAAATACGCGGTTGAGCTGCTCAATAATCCGGTGAAGCATGCCGCCTTCGCGGCAGCATCGCGCAGGCGCGCCGAGGAACTCTTCAACGAGGACGTCATCGTGACGCAGTACCTCAAATATTACGAAAAGGTCCTCGGGCAATAAATCTCCGACAGATGCGGAACTTCGCGTTGTCACGAAGACCCCGAAGGGGTCTCGGATATTAGGGCAATTGCAGGTTCTTTCTTTTCCAGAAATTCACCCACTGCACGTTCGGCTCGGTCAGCGGCACGGCAAACATTCTTCCCCCGAATCCCAGATACCGGTACACAAGGGCGGGGGCGCTGGTCACCTTCACCGCCGACAGATTCTTTTCGTAAATCGTGATGCCGTACCGATCGGCGAGCGATCCGAGCAGGCGGTCCGAAACGTAGCGCGTCCTTGCCGCGGCCAGACTCTGTCGGGCCTTCGATGTATCCTCTGCCATCACCGTGTCCCGAAGCATCCGCCACTTTTCGTTCTCCACGTCGCGCTGAGAGATTCTGATCGTATCCTCGATCGTGTTCTTATATGTCTGTGCGAGATACCAGTCGCGCCACGGTCCGAGCTGCTTCTGTACGTTGTCCGTGTGCTGCAGTCCGCGCTCGTATCCGATTCGTGTGAGCTGCTCCTGATCGATCAGGTCGTGCAGCCGCTCTTCGTATGCTTCGCGCAGACGCGTCAGCGTGGGGCGCTCGACCGCGAGTCCGGCGATGCGCATTTTCTCGAGCGTCGTTTCCAGCGTCCATGCCGTATGCGGGAATGTGACGTAGACCTGTCCCGCTTCCGCCGTCTGCTTTGAGAGTATCGTGTGCACGATTGCGGGCGTCAGCACAAACTTCGCCGAGTCCGTGCGCCGCTGATCCTCCGGAGTGAGCGCTTCGTACGCCGAGAACATGTTCATGATGACCGCTTTGCTGGTTTTCGCCTTCACTTCGGCTTTTGCATCCTTCAGCACCGACTCGATAAACTGGAACATCCGCGCCTGCTCCTTGCGCTTGCGCAGTGTCTGTTCGACCCGTTCGCGCAGCGCCTTCTTTTCCTTTTCTCCTGCGACGAACGTAAGCGTTTTGCCCATGAGCTTCGGTATGTAAAAACCGTCATCGAGCCGCACAGGCCGTGCTGTCTCGTTGAGCGCGAGCCTGTACACGGCATTTTCCATTCTTTCATCGGCATCGCCCCACCGGGTGATCGCGGAATCGGGCCCTTCGCACTCCTGCCGTCCCGAGCCGCACGAGACCGATTCCAGCGGCGTGCCCGCCTGTATGAGCGCATAAAGCGAGTCGGCGGTCTTCTGCGTGCGGGCGTAGAGAAAATACACCTTCAAGTCCTGCTGGGCATACCGCATCGCCTGCTCGATCTCCTTCGGAGCGATCGACACTTTCGCGCGGACTTCCCGCCGGTAGAGTTCATCGCGCACAAAGAGACGCTCCACGCCGCGCACGGCATCGATGAGCGACGTATCGCGGTCAAGCCCCTCCTCGCGCGCCTTCTGCGCCAGGAGCTTTTCGGCGATGAGCGTGAAGAGAACTTCCGCCTTCTTTTCGTCGGTCTTGACCGCGATATGGCGCTGGAGTCCTGGAGAAAGTTCGTAGCGCGAAAGGAATTCCGCATTGGTGATGGTCTGACGGCCTACTTTCGCCAGCGGCGCATCGGCAGGCAATTCCTGTTGTGCGCACAAAGGAGCGGCGAAGGCGGCGATGAAGAGCACGAAAAGAAAATGTTTCATAATCGATAGCCGAGCAGTGAAAAAATGATGTGCACCGCATCAGGCATGCCGAAAAAGAACGCCTGTGCGAGCATCGGAGCAAGAAGGCTCCTCGTCCTATAATAGACGTATCCGGAGAACAATCCGATCCCGTAACCGGCGGCATATTCCAGAGGATTCGAGATGTAATGCGGAAGGCCGATGCGTCCGAGTGCGAACATGACCGCCGTAATGAAAATGGCGGAGGGAATCTCGGACTCGCCGATGCGGATCCTCCCTGTCCATACTTTCAGCAGCGCGGTCTGGAAGAGCCCGAAGAACAGAAGCTGGTCGGCGACCGGCGAGGAAAGCCAGTGGATGACCATGACGAGTCCGCGGTCGGCCGGAGGAAATTCGCTGTAGGCGATACGCAGAAAGCCGCCAGCAAGGCCGATGATGACGAGCACCGCGACGGCCCCGGCATAGAACCTGAGCAGCATGCCGAGCGACATCCGTACGTTCATCGAATTGATGCCGCAGCTCCACAGATTGCCGCGCGAGAGCACGGTGAGTCCCGCCAGGGCGAAGAGAAACTGCCAAAGATGCGATTCAAGAATCCCGACGAGCGCCGGATCGAAGGAAGCGGCGACGAAGGGAATGCGGTGCAGCAGCGTGAATGTTCCCCACGTCCGTACGGCGACATACATGCCGGCGATCGCGGCCAGCATGAGCACCTGCTTGAGAGCCTGAAGTATTCTTTCTTTCATCGCCTGCCTGAAACTGCGGTCCGGTGGAACACCATGCGCCCGGGATCAGCCGCTGATCCTGAGGTGCGCAAATTTGAGCATGAGCTGTTTCTTTCCTGCGCCGGCAAACATCACCACCGCTTTTGCATCGTCTCCCCTGCCCGAAAGCTGTATGATCTTTCCCTTGCCGAAGACTTCGTGCTGGACGATGGCGCCGACGCGCAGCTGGGGTTCTTCCTGCGACTGACTGGCATAATCGATCTCTCCGTCGTCGAATGCCGGCTCGGGCGGTTTTTTCGTGTCCCGATATTGGGCGGCCTTTTTCCGTTCGTACGGATCGAAACGCTGTGCGGACGATGAAGAACCGCTCGGCGATGTTCTCCCGGCGGCGTACTGGTAGCCCATGTACTGGCGCGATGCCTTCCGCTCGATGAGCGCCTGGTCGACCTCTTCGACAAATCGCGAGAGCACGGGATATGTCACATCGCCGAAGCGGTATCGTATGCGCGCATGCGACAGAAATAACCGGCGCATCGAGCGCGTGACGGCCACATAAAACAGGCGGCGCTCCTCTTCCAGTTCGTTCGCATCGGGCGTCGTCTGATACAGCGGGAAGAGTCCCTCCTCCATGCCCGTCACAAACACGACGGGAAACTCGAGTCCCTTGGCAGCATGTATGGTCATGAGCGTCACGGCGTTCCGCTGGTCGGGAGCCATGTCGATCGCCGAGATGAGCGACACTTCCTCCAGGAATCCTTCGAGCGTGCCGTTCTCGTTTTGCGCGATATATTCGCTGATGGCCGACAGGGCTTCCTGCACGTTCTCCCATCGGGCCAGAGACTCTGGCGTGCCTTCCTCCTTGTACGCCTTGAGGATGCCGAGATCGTCCACCATCGAACGCGCAAGCTCTCCCGGGGAAAGCGACTGCTTGAGCTCGCGATACTTCAGAATGAACGATGTGAAGGAGCGCACGGCATTCTTCGTGCGCTCGCTGAGCGACGGGATCTCATCGACGCGCTGAAGCGCTTCGATCAGCACGATCGACGCCGAAGCGGCAAACGATTCAAGCTTGTCGATCGTCGTTTCGCCGATGCCGCGGGTCGGATAGTTGATGACGCGGTGCAGCGACTCTTCGTCGTTCGGATTCACGATCAGCCGAAGATACGCAAGCACATCCTTGATTTCCTTGCGCTTGTAGAATTCGACGCCCCCGACGATCGTGTACGTGAGTCCGGCGCGCCGGAGCGCATCTTCGATCGAGCGCGACTGCGCGTTCGTTCTGTAGAGCACCGCAAAATTCTTGAGATCGAGCTTTTCGCGCGAACACAGGTCCTGAATCTGATGCGCGATCGTGAAGCCCTCGTCCTTGTCGTCTTCCGCTTCGTTCAGGATGATCGACTCGCCCTGCGAGTTTTCCGTCCACAGCGTTTTCGGGATCTGATGCTTGTTGTTCTTGATCACCGAATCGGCCGCCGCAAGGATCGTCTTGGTGGACCGGTAGTTCTGTTCGAGCCGGAAGATCCTGCACTGCGGGTAATCGCGTTCGAAGTCGAGGATGTTTCTGATATCGGCTCCGCGGAATGCGTAGATGCTCTGGGCGTCGTCGCCGACCACGCAGATGTTTTTGAAGCGGTCGGCCAACAGTTTGATGAGCACATACTGCGCGTGGTTCGTGTCCTGATACTCGTCCACGAGAAGATACTTGAACCGGTACTGATATTTTTCGAGTACGCGCGGAAAGCGCTGGAAGAGATCGATCGGTTTGATCAGAAGATCATCGAAGTCCATGGCGTTGCTCTTGAAGAGCTTCACCTGGTACTCCTGATAGACCTTTGCCACATGCTGTTCGAAAAAGTCCTTCGAGATCTGGTCGTACTGCTTCGGAGAAATCAGCTGGTTTTTTGCGCCGCTGATGCGCGACTGGACGGCGCGCGGGGCGATCTGCTGCTGCGAGATGCCGAGAGACGAGAGCACGTTCTTGACGACGTTCAGGCTGTCGTCGGCATCGTAAATCGAAAACGAGCGCTGGTAGCCCAGGGCTTCGCATTCCTGCCTGAGGATGCGGGAGAAGACGGAATGGAACGTGCCGGCCCAGATCGAATGGGCGTCGGCTCCCACGAGCGTATGGATGCGCTCCTTCATCTCCTTTGCCGCCTTGTTCGTGAATGTCAGTGCGAGAATTTCATACGGCTTGACTCCCGTTTCCAGAAGGTGCGCGATGCGGTATGTGAGGACGCGCGTTTTGCCGCTTCCGGCGCCGGCGACGATCATCACGGGACCCGCGAGCGTTTCGGCCGCGGACCGCTGGACGGGATTTAATGCGTGTAAGACGGACATGGATTCTAAATTAAAAACCGGTCATAAAAAAATGCGGCGGTCTTTATTGTCACGCTGACGGATGCCGGCGCGGACAACGAAGAGCGACGCATGCGCGGTGTATGCTGCGAAATGATCACCGTGTCCACTAACATACGAAATTTCAGGAAGCGAAGCAACGGAGGATGTCAGAGCATGATGGCGCCTTCGAGGCGCAGGAGGAATTCTTTGGTTTTGACGCCGGCCGAATACGCGCCGAGCGATCCGTCCTGCGAGAGCACGCGGTGGCATGGGATGATGATCGGAAGCGGATTGTTCGCGTTCGCCCTGCCGACGGCCTGAAAGCCGCGCGGCACGCCCACGCGCTTGGCCAGCTGCTTGTATGTGATCGTCGATCCGTAGGGAATGTTGGCAAGCTCCTTCCATACCCGCAGCTCGAAGGCGGTGCCGATATGGTCGATATCGACATTGAATATGGCGAGTTTGCCGTTGAAGTAGCGTGTGAGCTGATCGATCACGTCCCGGTTGCGGTGCTTGTTTTCAACCACGTCGTCATCATCGAAATGGTGAGAGAGCCAGCGGAGAAAATCTTTTTTCGACTCTGTGGGAATACTCATCTTGCATACGCCCTGTTCAGTCGATGCAACGTAGATCGTACCGATTTTCGAAGTGAATGAGGTACAGTAGATTGTTGCCATACGCGGTTGGGGGTTCTCAAGAGTAAGATCGCTCGTCAAAGGTAAAAATATATGAAAGTTCGCTGTAGGGTGCAACTGCCGGGGCCGAATATTTTTCCGGCGGAAACATCCCGGGCGACCCTTGCGTTTGAATGTTCCCCGGAAATTGAGTATCTTACATCACTGTGAACTACACTTTACTTCATACCGATTCGACGGCCCGTGCGGGCGTCATTCAGACTGATCACGGCGCCATCGAGACGCCTATTTTTATGCCCGTCGGCACGCAGGGCACGGTCAAAGCCGTTCAGCAGCGCGAGCTCCGCGACCTGGGCGCGCAAATCATCCTCGGAAACACCTATCATCTGTACCTGCGGCCCGGCTGCGATGTGCTCAGGTCGATGGGCGGACTCCATGCGTTCATGAACTGGGACCGTCCCATACTGACCGATTCGGGCGGCTACCAGGTGTTCAGCCTTTCCGAACTCAGGAAAATCTCGCACGACGGCGTCACGTTCAAATCGCATCTCGACGGTTCCTCCCACTTCTTTTCGCCGCAGAGCGTCATAGAGATCGAGCGGGCAATCGGATCGGACATCATGATGGTGCTCGATGAATGCGCCCCCTATCCCTGCGACCATGCCTATGCGAAAAAATCGAATGAGATGACGGTCCGCTGGGCGCGCCAATGCCTCGAGCATGCCTGCGCCGTCCCCCCCTATTACGGGCACACGCAGGCGCTTTTTGCCATCGTGCAGGGAAGCGTCTTCAAGGACATACGCATCGAGTCCGCCGATGCGCTCACGCAGATGGACTTTGACGGATACGCCGTCGGCGGCCTCGCCGTGGGAGAGCCGGCAGAGGTCATGTATGAGATCACCGCATTGACTACCGAGCGGCTTCCGGCCGACAAGCCGCGCTATCTGATGGGCGTCGGCACGCCCGAGAATATTCTTGAATCGATCGACCGCGGCATCGACATGTTCGATTGCGTGATGCCCACGCGCAACGGCCGCAACGCCCTGCTCTTCACGAGCAAGGGACGCATGAACATGAGGAATGCCCGATGGAAGACCGATTCCCTTCCGGTCGATGAGGCGTGCTCGTGTTATGCGTGCCGGAACTTTTCGCGCGGGTACATCCGCCATCTCTATCAGGTCGGCGAGATTCTGGCGCTGCAGCTCGGTTCGATTCACAACCTGACATTTTATCTCAATCTCGTGCGCCAGGCGCGCGCGCAGATTCTTGCGGGCACGTTCCATGCCTGGAAGAACGAGACACTCGACTCGTTTCAACAAACACAATCATAACCATACCGGAGAACCAATTCATGAACTCACTGTTGTTTGCTATGCAGCCCCCCGCCCAAGGCGGCGGAGAAGGCGGCAGCATCTGGAGTATGCTGCTGATGTTCGGATCGATTATCGCCATTTTCTACTTCATGATCATCCGTCCCCAGCAGAAGCGCGCAAAAGAGCGTGAGAAACTGCTCGATTCGGTGAAAAAGGGCGACAAGATCATCACCGCCGGCGGCATCCACGGCACCGTGATCGGTATCGACGAAAAGACGCTGCTGGTGCAGATCGCCGACAACGTCAAGATCAAGATCGAGCGGAATTCCATCTCGGTCGTGAATAAGGTCGGCGAAGTGCCGGCGCAACAATAAGAAGCCATTCTGCCATGTCACAGTTCAACACAATTCCCGACGCGCTCGAGGATCTCAGAAACGGGAAGATCATCATCGTCGTCGATGACGAGGATCGCGAAAACGAAGGAGACTTCGTGGCGGCGGCGCAGTTCGTCACCCCCGAAACAATCAACTTCTTCACCAAGCACGGACGCGGCGTCGTCTGCACGCCGCTTCCTGCCGAGCGCGCTGAGGCGCTGCAGCTCGACCTCATGGTGGGATCGAATACGAGCCTGCATGAGACTCCCTTCACCGTCTCGATCGATTACCTGCACGGAACAACCACCGGCGTATCTGCATCGGACCGCGCCGCCACCGTGCGTGCGCTCGTCGATCCGAAGGCGAAAGCGCGCGATTTCGGAAAGCCGGGACACATCTTCCCTCTCAAAGCATCGGTGGGCGGAGTGCTTCGGCGTGCGGGACACACCGAGGCGGTGGTCGATCTGTGCTCCGCTGCGGGTCTCGAGCCTGTGGGCGTGCTTGTCGAGATCCTGAACGACGACGGGAGCATGGCCCGGCTTCCGCAGCTGGAAACCATCGCCCGCGAGTTCGGCATGAAGCTCATTTCGGTCAAGGATGTGATCGCATACCGCATGCAGACCGAGAAGCTCGTCGAGAGGATCGTCACGACGCATCTGCCCACGCGCTACGGCGCATTCGACGTCCATGCTTACCGCTCGATGAGCGATCAGAAGGAGCATATCGCCCTCGTGAAGGGAAAGATCACTCCCGAAAAGATCCCGCTTGTGCGCGTGCACTCCGAATGCCTGACCGGCGACGTGTTCGGATCCCTCCGCTGCGACTGCAACGAGCAGCTCGTCCGCTCTATGCAGATCATCGAAGAGCATCACTACGGCATCGTGCTCTACATGCGCCAGGAGGGACGCGGCATCGGACTTGCCAACAAGCTCAAGGCATACAAGCTTCAGGATGAAGGCAAAGACACCGTCGAGGCGAACGAAGCTTTGGGCTTCCGTGCCGACCTCCGCGACTACGGCATCGGGGCGCAGATCCTGAGAGATCTCGGCGTCACGAAGCTCCGTCTGCTCACGAACAACCCGAAGAAGATCATCGGGCTGAACGGCTACGGACTCGAGATCGTCGAACGCGTGCCCATCGAGATCCGCGCAAACGCAACGAACGAGCGCTACCTGAAGACGAAGCGGGACAAGCTCGGGCACCTGCTTCTGCTCGATCAGTAAGCGATGCATCGGCTGCTGCACGCAGGGCACGCAGCAGCCGGTGCACGCCAGCAGAAGCCCGGCGGCGGTGGAATTTTTTCGGGACCGAAAATATTTTGCTTGCTTCTCCCGGCAAAATCTTCTAAATTGCCTTTAGTGAAAACGGCCATTGTTCGCAAGAACGATGGCCTTCGTTTTTGATAAACAGTTCATCGATATTTTTTGTGGAAGGTCTTTATGAACGAGGCAAGCAGCACAGCAGTCGTCTATCTCACGCGCGAAAAATTCCGCGAAATTGAAAGCGAACTCCGCGACCTGAAGGTCAACGGGCGGAGTGAAATTGCGGCAAAGATCGCCGAAGCCCGCGGCCATGGCGACCTGAGCGAGAATGCAGAATACGACGCGGCGAAAGAGGCTCAGCAGCATCTTGAATACAAAATCGCCAAGCTCGAGGGGACGTTGTCGCGCGCGCGCATCATCGACACCAAGGATCTCCCCAACGACAAGATCTATATCCTGTCGAGCGTGAAGCTGCGCGACGTGAAGACGAAAAAACAGTTCCAGTACACGCTCGTCTCGCCGGAGGAAGCGGATTTCGAACAGAACAAGATTTCGGTCACATCCCCGATCGGCAAGGGACTTATGGGCAAAAAAGTCGGGGAAATCCTGAAGATTAATGTGCCCGCAGGCGTGCTGACGTATGAAGTGCTGGAAATTTCCCGCTAATTTTTTTCTTGCAGTTCATATTTCGCTTGACATCGAGACGGTCATTTAGTATATTTGTATATAGTTACAACGTCAAGCGGGAGTAGCTCAGTTGGTAGAGCGCAACCTTGCCAAGGTTGATGTCGCGGGTTCAAGTCCCGTCTCCCGCTCTGCTCTTCCGGCGTCTAACGCCCAAGGGCAAACAGGAAAGCCAAGATATATTCCTGCTATTTTGGTTCACTTCCTTATAAAATTAAACCCGTCGCCACCATCCCACCAGGCGATGGGTTTTTTATTTTAAACACCCCTTACGGCGAGAGACGCTCGATGCGCCATGTGTTGTTCGGGAGCCGCACATAGCGGATGCGGTCGTGAAGCCGCTTCGGCCTTCCCTGCCAGAATTCGATCGATTTCGGCGTGAGCCTGTAGCCTCCCCAATACGGCGGCAGCGGAACGGTCTGTCCCTTGAAATCGTGAGCCAGACGCCGGTACTCGTTTTCCATCATCTCCCGGTCCGAGACGACACGGCTTTGCTGCGACACCCACGCGCCGATCTGCGAACTCACGGGACGCTTATGGAAATACTCGTCCGATTCCTTGCGTGTGACTTTGTGGACCCGTCCTGCAATGCGCACCTGGCGTTCGAGCTGCGGCCAGAAGAAGACAAGCGCCGCATTGGGATTCTCCGCGAGTTCGCGGCCCTTCGAACTTTCATAATTGGTGTAGAAGAGGAAGCCGCCGGCATCGATGCCCTTCAGCAGCACGATGCGGGCGTCCGGAATGCCGTCCTTGTCCGCCGTCGCCAGCGTCATTGCATTCACCTCCGGCACCTCGGCGTTGTGCGCGTCGTGAAACCACCGTTCGAATTGTTCGAGAGGATCCTTTGCGGCATCGCGTTCATGGAACCCGGCGAACATGTATTCCCTTCTGATTTCGGCGAGAGAGATTTTTTGCTTCGACATGCAGATCCGCGGTTAGTGGAGAACGTTAAAAGAATGCGATCGGCTGCGCCCTGAGCTGCGCATCGAGCTGTCTGGCATTGCCGACGAGCGCCTGCAGGTGTTTCCAGAATCCGGCGCCGTGATTTCGGATACGCGTGTGAACGAGTTCATGAAGGATAACATAATCGATCAGAGAATCGTTCAGCCGCATGAGGTGGAGATTCAGATTGATGATGTTGCTGCCGGAGCAGCTTCCCCATCGCGAGCGCATGTTCTTGATTGTGACGTGCGAATACGTGAATCCGAAATGATCCGCCCAATACCGGACGCGGGCCGGAAGCAGCTGCTTCGCTTCTGCACGGTATGCGGCAATGAGTCCCGCTCTCAGCGCCTCCTGCGCCGGAGCGTCGGTAAAGCGCATGTGCTGCGGATAAAAAATCGTCAGCGATCCGTCGGCGATCGTCCACGAGGCCTCGGAGGCTTCGCATGCGACGGCGCGCATCGTATGCTGCCGCGTCTTCACGACTGCGCCGTCGGTGAGGCCGAGCGAAACCGCGGATTCCGCACGGCGCGCGTCATCAAGCTTCTTCACGATCCAGGCGCGATGCTCGAGCACGATGCGGCGGGCCGATTCAAACGAAGCGCGGTACGGCACCGTAACCAGCACTCCGTGAAATGGCTTCACATGAATCGAGACGCGCCTTGCGCGGCGGATCTTTCGGAACCGGACGGTTCCGATGCCCGGAAGTTCATCTGTCTTTCCCATCATCGGCTCAGCGCACAAGAAGCATCGATTTCATCGATGTGTATGTTCCGGCGTTCATGCGGCAGAAGTACACGCCGCTGGTCAGCGGCTTCGCATTCCAATCGACCGTGTATTCGCCCGGCTGCTTCACAGCGTCGACAAGCGTCGCCACTTCCCTTCCGATCGCATCGTACACCTTCAGCGTCACATGACGCGTGTCTGCCACGGTAAAGCGGATTTGCGTGGATGGATTGAACGGATTCGGAAAATTCTGCGACAGGCTGAATTCCCTCGGCGCCTGCATTCCCGTCTGCGTAACGGAGGTCGGAATGTTCACCTTGAACGAATGAATCGTATAGGGCAGGAATCCCGATGCCGTCTTCACCAGGACGAAATACTCGAGCTCTTTTCCGGGCACACCGGCCGCTGTCGGATTGATCGTCGCCGTATAGACGAGTCCGGACTTTGTCATCGGCACGCGCTTGTACGGAAGCGCTCCGTTGAGCGTCCACAGCAGCTCGACTGTCGGATTCGGATCCTTCGTCGAGAGCGTGGCGTCGATCGTGAACGGCGGATCCTGATTGTCGGGGACCTGCGTAACGGTCACGCTGTAATCGTGCAGATACTTGAACACGCGCTCCATGACCGTGAGCCGGGCCGCAGAATCGACGATGGATTCAAAGCCGCCAAACGAAAAGCTGACGAGCGAATAGTTGCCTTTATATTTGACGCCGGCGGTCTTTCCCGCATACGGACCGCCCGAATAGGTGAAGATGGGAATACCGCCGTTGACGGCTTCGATCACATCCGGATTCTGTCCGGAACCGCGTCCGGGCTGATTGCGCTGAAACGACAGGCCGTCGCCGATTTCGTCGCCGGCCTTTCCGAGAACGAAGCTCGTGCCCGCATCGTCGGCGACAAATCTTCCTTTCAGATAATTGGCATAAAACGTCGACGAGGCGCCCTTGCTGAATTCATATTCGGTATCGGTGCCGGTCGGATCGGCAAGATCCCATCCGTTTTCCTGTCCCGAAAGGAAGAGCTTTTTCCCGCCGCTGTCAAGATAGGACGAGAGAACGGCGCGGTCCGCCGAATCGAGCGTCGGCACATTCCACTCCGTGAACCAGACAACGGTGTTGTAACGCATCATCAGGTCAATGGGCGGCGTGCCTTTTGCGCTGTGGTCCCAGCGCTCGTAGACGACGCCGAGTTTCGACAAGGACTGGGCATAGTACCCTTCCACGTTATTTTCGCCGTCATCATCGTCGACCAACAGCACCGACGGCAGAACGGGAACGACGGTCTGAAAGTCCCGGGCCGGCCCGTTTGCGGTCGTGACGTGGAGCGTCAGCGGCACCAGCGTCGGGATAGCGTCGGCATTGATCGAGAGCGTGAAAGGATCGGCGCTGTTCGTTTTGCGCGCGCTGTCCATCATGGCGATGCCGCGCATGGGTCCGAACGAGGCGGACGGCTTCGTGATCGTGGCAGCCCACGAATCGGTGGAAAGCGTGGCGGAGACGCCTGCGGCATCTCCCCATTCGTTTTCGAGCGTGACGGTGATGTCGGCCTGCTCACCGGGCTCAAGAATCTTATTGCCGTTGCCGGAACGGCTGTCGTCGATGGAAATGGAAATGAATGCGATATCGGGAGCCGGGGTGCTGTATGTTTCCGTCACGGCGCGCAGCGCATTCACGCGGCCATAGCCGAGTCTGCCTGTCAGATTGATATTCTGCTGATCGATCCTGTCCGATGTTCCGCAGAGCTGGAACATGAGATCGGCCGCGCTCCATGCGGGATGCTTCGCCTTCACCAGTGCGGCCGTACCGGCCGCGAGCGGTGTGGCCATCGACGTGCCGGACATGGTGCCGTATGCGCCTTTGGGAAGCGTGCTGTAGATGTTGACGCCCGGAGCGAAGACTTTGAAGCGGTTCGGCGATCCGTAGTTGGAAAAATAGGCGATCCGGTCCTGCGAGTCGGTGGCGCCCACAGAGAGCACGCCGAGAAACGCGCCGGGAAATTCCGGTTCAACGGCAAGATCGTCGCCGAGCTGGTCGTCGCCGCCGTTTCCGGCCGACGCGACGATGAGCGCATTGTGCTTCAGCGCATAGCGGACGATGTCCTCTTCATACTGCGATCCGGCCGATCCTCCCCAGCTGCAACTGACGATGTTCGCTCCGTTGTTGATGCAGTAAAGAATGCCGTCGTCCCCGTTATAGATGCTGTTGTCGCCCGGTGTATCGATGCCGTGCTTCGTGATCATCAGCTTCGTACGGAAGCCGATGCCGGCGATGCCGACGCTGTTGTCGGCCACAGCGGAAGCGATGCCCGCCGTATGCGTGCCGTGCGAGTTGCCCTCGTACGGATTCGGATCGTTATCCTCTTTGAACTGATCGCCGCCTGCCCCCACAAAATCCCAGCCGTGCCAGTCGTCTACAAATCCGTTTTTGTCGTCGTCCACGCCGTTCGTGCGCTTGTCACGGCCCTGGGCATCTTTTCCGGTTTCGCCCGGATTCGTCCAGATGTTTGCCGCAAGGTCCGGATGCGTATAGTCCGTTCCGCTGTCCACAATGCCGATCACGACCGTCGAATCGCCGCGCGTCACATCCCATGCTTCCTGTGCTTTCACGGTCGCCAGATGCCACAATGAGGATAAGTTGGCATCATTCGGAACATACGTGGTATGATGAATGTATTTCGGCTCGGCGTATTCGATGGCGGGATTTTTTCTCAGGTCATTGAGCATGCGGGGAATGCTGACGGGAGAGGGCACGGTGAGTTCATAGATCCGTCCGTACTCCTCCTCTGCCGGCGCGGCGCTTTTTGCCGAGACGAGAAAGGGCCGACGGGCTTGTGTCGCGGAATAGGCCTGCATCACCGCCGCAAGCGCAGACTGCGGCGAGACGGATTGCATTGTCGGACCGCCGGGTGAAGCGGCGGCGGACGGTTTGAATTTGACGATGACCACTCCCGGCATCCATTCCGCGTTCCGGGCGCTGCGGCGGGCGGGATTGGCGGAACTGTTTGCGAATTGAACACATGCCAACATCAACACACAGAGGATCAGACTCTGATATAACTTCATGAACGCTCCTGATATATTCTCCAGCTCGATAACGAAGACTCTTTTGCGAGACCCCATCCATGTAAATTACCACTGCCGCAGGGAAAAAGCAAGCGAGCCTCAGGCCGATGGCTGGTCGGCAAGCGTCTTCCGGATGGATTCTCTGATCTCCTTCAGCATGAACGGTTTCGTGAGCACGCTGACGAATCCCATGGAGAGCAGATCGTGCTTTGTCGTTCCGTCGAGATATCCCGACGAAACCATGACTTTGGCCTTCGCGTCGATCTTCCGGATGCGCCGGAAAAGCTCCTCACCACCCATTTCCGGCATGCCGAGATCGGTCACCACCAGCGAAATGGAATCATGGTTCTCTTCGAAATATTTCAGGGCTTCGACGCCGTTGACAGCCGTGTGGACGTGGTATCCGACTTCAGAGAGAAATTCGGAGAGCGTTTCGCGCAGCAGCTCTTCATCGTCCACGATCAGGATATTTTCTGTATGGTTTTCCTGCGGCCTGACATCCGTGCCGCATCGTTCTTTCGGCGGCATGGGCGCCAAAGGAAAGAACAATGTGAATGTCGTGCCGCTGCCCGGCGTACTTTCGACATCGATGAACCCGCGATGGTTCTTCATGATGCCATGGACGATCGCCAGGCCGAGGCCGGTTCCCTTTCCGCGTTCCTTGGTGGAGAAAAAGGGAGTGAAGATCTTTTCGATCAGCGCGGGCTCCATTCCCCGCCCGGTGTCCGAAACGCAGACCGCAACATACGGAACAGACGATTGATCGCCGAAGCGGTGCTTCATGAACTCCGGCGGCACGGAATATTCCTTGATCATCAGCGTTCCGCTGTTCGTCATGGCATCGCCTGCATTGAGCGCGAGGTTCAGAAGCGCCTGATGGATCTGTCCGGCATCCCCCATGATGATCCCGTTGTCGATCTCGATGGAAGTGCGGATCGAGATCGATTTGGGAAGAAAATGCTCAAGCAGCGACTGCAGTTCGGTGATCGTGTGGGACAATGAGATCGGTTTCAGTTCGGCCTGATCGGGCCTCGAAAAAATCAACAGCTGGCGGGAGATGGATTTTCCCCGCTCCGACGCCGAGACGATGTGGTCGACGTACTTGTTTATTTCGGGAATATCCGCCGTATGCAGGCGCAACAGTTCGGCGGAGCCGAGGATGACGGCAAGAAGGTTGTTGAAGTCGTGTGCGATGCCTCCGGCGAGCGTTCCCACGCCTTCGAGCTTCTGCGATTGAAGCAGCTGCTGTTCCAGCCGCTTTCTGTCCGTGATGTCCTGGAGCGCCGTCCGGATACCGATGATCGTCCCCTCGTCGTTTCTGATGATCAGATCGTCGAGCAGGACGTACAGAAGCGTTCCATCTTTTCTCCTGAACTTCCGTTCGAATCCCTGGCCGGGCTCGCTTTCGCCGCGCAGTTTCTTCAGACATGCCAGGCGCGACCGCTCCTCCTCCTCGATGAACGACCACGCATACTTGCCGACCATTTCTTCCTGTGTGTATCCGAGCATCGCCGCTTCGGTGCTGTTCACGCGGATGATGCGTCCCTCTGCGTCGAGTTCATGATAGCCCAGCGGCGCCTTGTCGAAGATTTCCTTGAAGCGGATTTCGCTCTCCCGAAGCGCGGTTTCCGCGTTCTTCCGCTCGGTGATATCCTGAATCGTGCCGATCATATGCAGCGGTATTCCCTCGCCGTTGCAGATGAGCTCGCCCCGCCCCCACACCCAACGCTCGATGCCGTCGCTGATACGGACGATCCGGTATTCCTTGTCGAATGTATTCCGGTTGCCGACGACGGAATTCAGAAAATACTCCATCATCTCCTCCCGCTGCGACGGATGGACGATCGTGTTCCATATCTCGATGGTCTTGTCACATCCCTCTGGGATGCCGAAGATTTCATCCAGCACCGCAGATGATGTCCAGGAATTCTTCCCGATGTCAAGATCGTACGAACCGATGCGCCCGATGCGCTGGCACTCGCGCAGCCAGAATTCCTGCTCGCGCAGAAGATCCTCCGCTTTCTTATGTTCGGTAATGTCCTGGATCTGCGAAATGAAGAACATCGGCTCACCGCTTGCGCTGCGGAGCAGTACGGTGGTGAGATCGGCCCAGATGATATGTCCGTCGGAATGGATGTACCGTTTCATGAAGCGCGCGACCTTGCTGCCGGGCTGCAGCAGCGCGCGGACGTGTTCGCTTCCGAGGGCCCTGTCGTCAGGATGCGTGATCGAATTGAAGTCGATGCTGTGCAGCGCTTCGGGCGAACGTCCGACCATCTCGGCGAATGCATGGTTCACCTTTAATAGGCGTCCCGTCACATCGGTGAGCGACATGCCGATCGCCGTGTTCGCAAACACGGTTGCGAATCTGAACTCGCTTTCCTTCAGCTCCAGATCCTTCTCCCGCCCGAACTGCTGGGCTTCGTAAAGCCTGAATGCCGTACGGATGGACGCAAGCAGCATGGCGCTCCCCGAGTCCTTCAGCACGATCCCGTAGGAATGAAGGGATGCTGTTTTTTCGACGATGGATGGTTCGGTGTGTGACGTGAGGAAGATGAGGGGCAGCTGATATCGCTCAAGGATGTCCCGGGCGGCCGAGGCGCCGTCCGATCCGGCTTCCGGATCGAGATCCATCAGGATGAGATCGGCGGCACCGCCGGTTCGCGATAAATATTCGAGCGCGTCCGCGCCCCCTGATGTGTGTATGACGTGATACTCTGCGCCTTCCAACTCGCGGGACCGCTTGAGTGCCGCTGCGGCATCGTTTTCAACCAACAATAGAACTTTCTGAGTGACGGGCATATCCTCTTCCTGTCGATAGAAGAATTATTCACTCAGACGTACGCAAATATTATGCCGTGCCAATGAAACGAAAAAATGACGATTCACGATCGATTGGGCCGATCTCTTCCGGGTTCAAGACACGAAATGTCGGAAAAGTGGCCAGTATTATCCAAGAGGCGTTTGAACGACGGTTACAGCCGATAGGCATTGCGGAGAAGCGTCGCAAAATGTATCACCTCGACGTGGACATCGTGGAGTTCGCACCCGTACTGCATCTGTGCCAGACATCCCGGATTGCTGGCGACGACATATTCCGCATTGGCGGTCTTTACATTCTCCATTTTGCGCGCGAGGATTTTCATCGAATCGTCGTAATGCGTCATGTTGTATGTTCCGGCGCTTCCGCAGCACCAGTTCGATTCGGGAAGCTCGACGGCGGTAAGGCCGGGAATCTGCTTCAGAAGCATGCGGGGCTGCACGGTCACCTTCTGCGCATGCGCCAGGTGGCACGCGTCGTGATATGCCACGCGATGCTCGAACGGCTGGTCGGGCGCTTTCATGCCGATAATCGCGAGAAACTCCGTCAGATCGAGGACTTTTTTCGAGAACGCCTCGGCACGCTCCGCATAGGCGGGATCGTCCTTCAGATAATGGCCGTATTCCTTCATGAGTGCGCCGCATCCGGCCGAATTGATAACCAGGTAGTCGAAATCGTGCTTCATGAACGTGTCGATGTTTTTGCGGGCAAGCTCGCGCGCCGTTTCGAAATCGCCGTTGTGCGCCTGCATCGATCCGCAGCATCCCTGTTCCTTCGGAATGATGATCTGGCAGTCGTTGTGCAGCAGCACCTTCACCGTATCCTCGTTGATCTTCGAGAAGGCGACATTCATGATGCAGCCCGAAAGAAACGCGACGCGGTGCCGAATGCGTCCTTTCGGATACAGGATCTCGGGATGCATTTCGTCGAAGAACTGCTCGTCGATGCGCGGAGCAAGCTTCTGAAGCTTCGCAAGCTTCGGGGCAAAGAGGCGGAGCAGACCGGTTGTTTCGACGAAGGTCTCGAGTCCGCTGTGCTGATAGAAGCGCAGCAGCTTCGCGACGAATTTCAGCTGTCCTTTATTCGACAGGACATTCTTCAGGAAAATTTTCTTGACGATCTTTTCCTTCACCGAGTCCCTGCCCTGAATGGCGATCTGGTTGCGCGCGGCTTCGACGAGCGATCCGTATTTGACGCCGGCCGGACAGGCCGTTTCGCATGCCTGGCAGTCGAGACAGAAATTCATTTCCTCGATGAACCCGGGCGTGAGCTCGAGCTCGCCTTCCGCGACCGACTTGATCAGACGGATGCGGCCGCGCGGCGATGAACGCTCGCGGCCGGTCAGGTTATATGTGGGACATGTGGGAAGACACAATCCGCAGTGCATGCAGTTGGTGATGACATCATCGCTGGGGACATCAACTCCGATAAATCCGTTTTTCATCGTACTCAGATTAAATGGTAAATACTTTGCCGGGATTCAGGATGGCATTCGGGTCCAGCGCGTGCTTGAGCGTCCGCATGACGCCGATCGATTCCTCGCCGGTGACAAGATGCAGGTATTTCCGTTTCGCGATGCCGGTGCCGTGTTCGCCGGTGATCGTTCCTCCCAGCTTCACGCAGGCCTCGAAGATCTCTTCATACGCCTGCTCGGCGCGATGGATCTCCTCCTTGTCGCGCTCGTCGGTCAGGCATGTGGGATGCAGATTGCCGTCGCCGAAGTGTCCGAACGTCCCGATCTTCACATGATATTTTTCAGCGGTCTTCTCGATCACCTCGAGCATCGGCGCGATCTCGCTGCGCGGAACCGTGACGTCTTCGAGGATCGTCGTCGGCTTGCTCCGCGCGAGCGCGGAAAAGGCCGCCCGGCGAGCGGCCTTGAGCTTCAGCGCCTCTTCCGCCGTCTTGGCCACGTGAATTGACGCGCATTGGTATTCGCGGCAGACTTCTTCCACTTTCTTCGCCTCTTCTTCCACCACTGCCGGATGTCCGTCGACTTCCAGCAGGAGCAGCGCATCCATCTCTCTTGGAAGGCCGAGGTGGGCGAAATCCTCGACGCAGTTGATCGTCGTGTTGTCGAGAAACTCGACCGTCGCGGGAATGATGCGGTGCGCGATGATCGCCGACACCGTCTTTGCCGCCTGGGACCGCGATGTGAAATATGCCGTCATCGTGCGGCTCGTCTGCGGCATCGGTATGAGTTTGAGCGTGATCTTTGTGAAGATGCCGAGCGTGCCTTCCGAACCGATGAAGAAATCCTTCAGGTTCAATCCGGCCACGTCTTTCACCGTCTTGCCGCCGCAGGTGATGATCTCTCCGTTCGGCAGCACGACTTCGAGCGCCATCACATAATTTTTCGTGACACCGTATTTCAACCCGCGCAGGCCGCCGGAGTTTTCGGCGACGTTGCCTCCGATCGTGCTGATATTCATGCTGCCGGGATCGGGCGGATAGAACAGTCCGAGCTTCTCGACGGCTGCGTGCAGCTGCGATGTGATGACGCCGGGCTCGACCGTGGCGGTGAGGTTTTCCTGATCGATCTCCAGGATGTTGTTCCAATGGTTCATCAGCAGCACAATCGACCCTTCTGTGGGAATCGATCCGCCCGAGAGTCCCGTGCCCGCGCCGCGGGGAACGACGCCGAAGCGTTCGCGGTTGGCAAGCTTCATGATCGCTGAAATCTGCTCCTTCGTCCGCGGCCTGACGACCGCATCGGGCTTCTGCGAAAACAACTGCGTGCCGTCGTATGCGTATGTGATGAGGTCTTCCTGCTCTGTCGAGACGTTTTCGTTTCCAACAATCGCGGACAGTTCTGAAATCGCGCTGTGTGTGATCATACCTGTATGAATTCTCTTTTGTTCTCTGTATATTGAGCCGTGCTAATCATTTAAAGATAGCGATATCGCAATCTACAATCAATGAACAACTTTGCAGGAGATGAGACTTATGGCTAAACTCGAGCGGCGTTCATGGGCGGAACCCTTCAAAATCAAAGTCGTGGAACCGCTGAAGATGACGACACCGGAAGAACGCCTTGCGGCGATACAGGAAGCCGGATATAATACGTTCCTTTTGCGGTCTGAAGATGTCTATATCGATCTGCTGACCGACAGCGGCACCAATGCGATGAGCGACAATCAGTGGGCCGGCATGATGCTCGGAGACGAAGCGTATGCGGGCAGCCGGAACTTCTATCATCTGGAAGAGAACGTCCAGCGATACTACGGATACAAGTATCTCGTCCCCACGCATCAGGGCCGCGGCGCCGAGAACATCATCTCTCAGATCCTGATCAAGGACGGCGATTATGTTCCGGGCAACATGTACTTTACGACGACGCGCCTGCATCAGGAGCTGGCCGGAGGAACATTCGTTGATGTGATCATCGACGAGGCGCACGATTCGCAGGCGCTGCACCCCTTCAAAGGCAACGTCGACCTGCAGAAGCTCGAGGATCTGATCACGCGCGTCGGCGCCTCGAAGATTCCCTACGTCTCGGTCGCAGCCACGGTGAATATGGCCGGCGGACAGCCCGTCTCGATGGAGAACCTGCGCCAGGTGCGGGAACTCACGGCAAAGCACGGCATCCGCGTTATCATGGATGCGACGCGCGCCGTTGAAAACGCCTACTTCATCAAGACGCGCGAAAAGGGCTACACCGACGCATCGATCGCCGAAATTCTCCTGGAAATGTGTTCATACACGGATGGCGCCACCATGAGCGGCAAGAAGGATCTGCTCGTGAATATCGGCGGCTTCCTCGCGCTCAACGACTTTGACGTCTTCGAGGAAGCGCGCAACATGGTGGTCGTCTACGAGGGACTTCACACGTACGGCGGACTTGCCGGACGCGATCTTGAAGCGATGGCGCGCGGCATCGAAGAAGCGGTGCAGTACGACCATATCAAAGCGCGCATCGGACAGGTTGAATATGTGGGCGAAAAGCTCCTGAGCATCGGCATCCCCATTGTTCAGCCCATCGGCGGCCATGCGATCTTCCTGGATGCGAAACGCTTTTATCCGCACATGGCGCAGACCGAATTCCCCGCTCAGACGCTCGCCGCCGAACTCTATCTTGATTCGGGTATCCGTGCCATGGAACGCGGCATCGTGTCGGCGGGGCGCAACAAGGAAACCGGCGATCACTATTATCCGAAGCTCGAACTGGTGCGTCTCACGTTCCCCCGCCGCGTCTATACGCAGGCGCATTGCGACGTGCTGGCCGAGTCGGTCGAATCCGTGTACGAGAACCGCGAGCAAACGCGCGGTCTGAAGATGGTCTACGAGCCGAAATACCTCCGCTTCTTCCAGGCTCGCTTCGAACGGCTCTAATATCCGAGACCCCTACTAACAAAAGACCCCCATCCGGGGGTCTTTTTTATCTGCTTTGATGTGGGGCGAAGCGTTGCTTCGCCCTGCTCCATCTTGTTTTTAATTGAAGAATCCGAACATGAGTCCGGCATTGATCGTCATGCCGTCGGGCTTCAGCTGCGTCGGCACATTGTCGATATCCGTCCGGTTGTCCATCTGCCATGTGGGACTGAACAGGATCGGATAGCCGACGCCCACGCGGAACTGCATCCAGGCAAGGATTGAAAATTCAAGGTTGATATGGGGGTTGAACGACACGAACGTGCCGCTGAGCGAACGCGAGATATTTGTCGTCGGAGCATTCACGCCGTACTCGTTCCAGATGTCTCCCCAGCGCCTGAACCCGCCATCGTCCCTCGTCATCTCGATATCGATCGTTCCGGCGCCGATCGTGAAGCCGCCGGCAATGTCGAAGCGATGCGCCACGGGCACCACATAATCGACGAGAAAGCCCCCGTACGACACATGATATGACACTTCCTTTTTCACATTCGGCGTGGAGGTGAGCGTGCTCACTTTCTGCCTTCCACCGGTGCCGAATCCTCCGATGCGAAGGTTCGGAAGAAACATGATGTAACCGTAGCCTTCTCCGCCCACGAGCACCATCTGATTCTTGTCCAGCTCGGGCATGCCGATGGACCGGAGCGTCCGGTTGATCTCTTCGTTCTTGAAAAGTCCGAGCGACGTGATGACGCCGCCGGCGCCGCCCACTTTTACCGAGCGCGGCGCCTCGAATGCGTTATCGGTGTTCTCATCCTCTTCCTGCTGCGCCATCACAGGAACGCTGAGCGCAAGCGCGCAGCATACTGCGACCATCATCCACGTTTTCATAGGCCTCCCCTTGATTAATGATCCTGTCCGTGCTGTATGTCGTTGTCTCGTCTTCCGTCCTGATGAATATAACGCTATTTGCGGAGAATTGTTGCATCTCTGCTGTGACGACTGTCACATCTACAGCCCGAGCGTGTCCGCTTCCCCCTTCAGCGCATCGATGACGAATTGGATGTGCTCGTCGAGCGGAACGCCGAGCTCCTCCGCTCCGGCAACAATGTCCTCGCGCCGGACGGCACGCGCGAAGGCCTTGTCCTTCATCTTCTTTTTCACGGAGGAGACTTCGACTTCGGCGATCTTCCTGTTGGGTTTCACGAGCGCGCAGGCGGTCAGAAATCCGCTGAGCTCATCACATGCAAAAAGCGTTTTGGCAAGAAGCGTTTCACGCGGCACGTTGGTGTACGAGGCATGTCCGAGAATTGCCGTGCGGATGTGTTCGGGATATCCCTTTTCCTTCAGGATTTCAGATCCCTTCAGAGGATGGTCGGGCATGGTGGGATACATCTCATAATCGAAATCATGCAGCAGGCCGGTGATGCCCCATTCAAGCTCGTCCTGGTTGAACTTCCGCGCGTAGGCGCGCAGGGCGATATCGACCGCAAAGGCATGCTTGCGCAAGCTGTCGCTCTGTGTGTATTCGAATAAAAGCGCTAGCGCTTCCTCTCTGTTCATAGCGTGAGCTCCTGGAAATGAGTGTGATTGGACCGTCACCGTGTGTGTGTCACAGCTGCGCCGAAGGACAGAACGCCTTGAAGATGCAGTCGGGACATTTCGGCGCGCGCGCGATGCAGATCTGCCGCCCGTGCAGGATGATGGCATGGGAATAAAAAATCCATGACCGTTTCGGGATGAGCGTGTTCAGGTCGGCTTCGATTTTTTCCGGATTCGTTTCGGCGGTGAGTCCGAGGCGGAACGAAACGCGCGCCACATGCGTATCGACGACCACGCCCGAGGCGATGCCGAAGCCCGAGCCGAGCACGCAGTTCGCCGTCTTCCTGCCCACGCCGGCCAGCGCCGTGAGCTCCTCCATCGACGACGGGACTTCGCCTCCGTGCCTTTCGACGATCGCCTGCGTGCAGGCGATGATATTCTTCGCCTTGTTGGAATAAAAATTCACCGAGCGGATGTACGATTCCAGCTCGGCGCGGTCGGCTTCGGCGAAATCGCGGGCGGTCCTGTAGCGCTCGAAGAGCGCCGGCGTCACCATATTGACGCGCGCATCGGTGCATTGGGCTGAAAGGATGGTCGAGATGAGCAGCTGAAGCGGTGTGCCGTAATCGAGCGATGTCTTCGCTTCGGAATAGTTTTTCCGGAGCAACGTGACGACCTTGAGTGCGCGTTCCTTCCGCGCTTCGGGGGAATTGTTCTGCCTGTTCATGCGTGTTCTCCGCAGCATGACGCACTGCGCACGCACGGCGCGGCGGTGCGTCAAATAAAAAAAGCCGCGTTCACAAGATGCGAAAGCGGCTTTTCGGTGTGCACCCACCAGGACTCGAACCTGGAACCCAATGATTAAGAGTCATTTGCTCTACCAATTGAGCCATGGGTGCGTTGTAAAACTTGGTGCATTAAATGTAATGAGATTTCTGCTCGATGTCAATACGCGCCGGGATGTTTTTTTCATCCTGCAGCGTTTTTTGAGGCGCGCTGCGGGCGCTTACTGCTGGCCCTGCTGAGCAGGCGCCTGCTGCGGCACGGATGCCGGCGGAACGGCGCTCTGACCCGACTGGATCACGCTCGGACGCGTCGTCTTGCCTTTTCCGGGAAGGAAAAAAATGTTCGTCAGAAGCGCGATCACAATGAACGCTCCG
The DNA here is from genome assembly GCA_050258555.1 of Acidobacteriota bacterium. GTDB lineage: Bacteria > Bacteroidota > Ignavibacteria > UBA10030 > UBA8401 > CAISDA01. Next base: position 44,787 of record JBLMZA010000020.1, read on the forward strand.
GCAAGATAACTTGTTGCCTTAATAAGGAAGTCGGCTGTACGGCGGACGCCGAACACTGAACCGATATTGCCGCCTCCGAATGTACCTGCAAGACCGCCTCCCTTGCTGTTCTGCATGAGAATGGCGATAGTCAGAAAAATACAGATGATGATCTCGAGAAAAATCAAAAAGGTATACATGGCGCTTCCTTATCAAAAATAGGTTGAAATAAATGTAACAAATGGTTACTGTAAATGCAACACGAAAGTTGCCGGTTTTTCATTTTTTTACATCTTTTGAAGCAATTCCATGAACGATCAGCACGTCCGTTCCATACCACTGATATCGCGCCGCGCATTTCTGCGCACCGGCGTCCTCGGCGCCGCCTCCCTCGCATTCCTCGGATCCTCGTATTCGATTTCGCACGAGGACGACTACGATCTGGTCACGCGCACGATAAAAATTTCGAATCTTCCTCCGGAATTCCGCGGATTCACCATCGGACTCATGAGCGACATCCATTCGAGCGTCTTCATGAATCGCCAGGATATGAACGCCTACGTCTCGGCGATGAACGCGCTGAAGACCGACATCATCTTCGTGACCGGCGATTTCGTCAACAGCAAGACGGAGGAAGTCTATCCGTTTGCCGAAGCGTTCTCGAACCTTCGCGCCCCCCTCGGCGTCTACGGAGTGCTCGGCAATCATGACTACTTTGCCGACGTCGACGTGGTGGCGAAGGAAGTCGACGGATGCGGCGTGAAGCTGCTGCGCAACGATGCGGTGAAAATTGAAAAGGACGGCGCCTTCATCACGCTTGCCGGCGTCGACGATATCGGCCGCGGCGTGAACCCCGCCGACTACATTGCGCGGGCGCTCGCCGGCGTGAAGAACGACAATCCCCGCATTCTGCTCTGCCATAAGCCGTATTACATGGACGAGTTTTCCGATCATCGCTTCGACCTTGTCTTCAGCGGGCACACGCACGGCGGACAGATTGTCTTCGCCAAAATCAACGATACATACATCACCCCCGCGTCTCTCTGGTCGAAATACGTGTGGGGATTGTACAGAAAGAACGGAACGCAGCTGTACGTGAACCGCGGCATCGGATCGGTGGGCGTGCCGTTCAGGCTGAACTGTCCGCCCGAGCTCACGAAGCTGACGCTTGCATAGGCGGAAGAAGAAATTTGTGTTGAAATTAGGACGTGATTTGTCTATATTTTCCGGCAATAAATTTTTTTCCGACTCTTATAGACTCTCAATCACGCCCTTATCTTATGATGGAAGCCACTCTGCATTCAATGCCTCAAAATACCGGATGGATCGAAGTGATCGCAGGCTGCATGTTCAGCGGAAAGACGGAAGAGCTGATCCGGCGCCTCCGCCGCGCTCAGATCGCCCGCCAGAAGGTCCTGATCTTCAAGCCGAAAATCGATAACCGCTACAGCGCAAATCAGATCGTTTCTCACAGCGAACAGTCGCTGATCTCCACCGTGATCGAAGACGCCAGGGAAATCCTCACCCATGCGGCCGATGCGCAGGTGATCGGCATCGACGAAGGACAATTCTTCGGCCCGAACATCGTCGACATCTGCGAACAGCTCGCCAACAGCGGCAAGCGCGTGATCGTGGCCGGCCTCGATCAGGATTACCGCGGCAAGCCGTTCGAGCCCATGCCGCAGCTGATGGCCGTCGCCGAATACGTCACAAAGACGCTTGCGATCTGCATGGTCTGCGGAAATCCCGCCGACCGCACGCAGCGCATCACCGATTCGCACGAACGCGTCGTCGTGGGCGCCAAAGGCGCGTATGAAGCGCGCTGCCGTCACTGTTACGAGCCGCCCAAATGCTGAGGCGTCCGGCGCTGGCCCGAATTCATCGATGCCTGTCTGGTCCCGGCATTTATTCCGTTCACTCATAATCTCATTACCATCATGGATGTTGTTTCCCTGTTGCGCGGCGTCGGCGGTGTGATCTTCCTGCTTGCCATAGCCTTTGTGTTCTCGAACAATAAAAAGCGGATTGACTGGAAACTCGTCGGCACGGGCCTGCTCATCCAGCTCATCTTCGCCATTTTCATCATACACGCCGAGACGCTCCGCTCGTGGTTCTACCCTCTCGGCCTGATGAAGGACGCGATCGACTGGCTCGGCAACGCCGTCGTGGCGCTGCTCAATTTCACGAGCAAGGGATCGGAATTCGTCTTCGGCAAGCTGGCGATCAATTCCGGCCCGGACAGCATCGGCTTCTTCTTCGCGTTCCAGGTGCTGCCGACCATCATATTCGTCTCGGCGCTCACATCGGTGCTGTATTATCTGAACATCCTGCAGACGGTCGTCAAAGGCATGGCGTGGGTCATGGCGAAGCTCATGGGCACCAGCGGCGCCGAATCGCTGTCGAATACCGCCAACATCTTCGTCGGCCAGACCGAGGCGCCGCTGCTCATCCGTCCCTATATCGGCGCGATGACGAATTCCGAACTCCTCACGATCATGGTGGGCGGCATGGCGACCATCGCCGGAGGCGTGATGGCCAGCTACATTCAGATGCTCGGACAGGCATACGCCAACGCGTATCATCTTCCTCTTGCCGAGGCGCAGTTGAAGTTCGCCGTGCAGCTCCTGGCCGCCAGCACGATGGCGGCTCCGGCCGGACTGGCCATATCAAAGATTCTGTATCCTGAAACCGAAGTGCCCGAAACGAAAGGCACCGTCCGATTGAAGGTCGATAAAAATGCGTCGAACGTGATCGAAGCCGCAGCCACGGGCGCGGCCGACGGCCTCCAGCTTGCTTTAAATGTCGCCGGCATGCTCCTTGCCTTCATTGCCTTGATCGCGATGCTTAACTATATTCTTGTGGCCATCGGCGACGTGACGACGGCCAATGTCTGGCTCACGGCGCATACGGGACAGCCGCTTTCGATGCAGCTCGTCTTCGGAAGCGTGCTCCAGTTTGTCGGACTTGCCATCGGCGTACCGATGAGCGATGCGTTCAATTTCGGAAGCCTCATCGGCACGAAAGTCGTGCTGAACGAATTTGTCGCCTATCTCGATCTGACGAAACTCTTCACGGCCGGCGCCATGTCGGAAAAAGGCATTCTCATGGCCACATACGCGCTGTGCGGGTTCGCCAACTTTTCGTCGATCGCCATACAGATCGGCGGCATCAGCCCGCTTGCGCCGCACAGGAAAAAGGACATTGCGGCGCTGGGACTCAAAGCCGTGCTTGGCGGCATGCTTGCAACACTCATGACGGCGACGATCGCCGGTATTCTTGTCGGATAATTCACATGACTCCAATACTTTCTGAATCGGTCGCATACATTCGATCGCGGACATCGGCGGTTCCCAGAATCGCACTCGTGCTGGGCTCGGGACTCGGCGAGTTCGGTACGCTCCTGTCCGATACCACATCGATCGATGCGCACGACATCCCCCACTATCCCGTCTCATCCGTGCAGGGACATGCCGGGCGGCTTCTCTTCGGCACGCTCGAACATGGTGGAAGAAAATCGGCCCAACTGCTGGTCTTTCAGGGGCGTGTGCATTTCTATGAATGTGCCGACTTGCAGAAAGTGGTGTATCCCATACGGATCGCGCGCGCGCTCGGCGCCGACATGCTCCTGGTGACGAATGCGGCCGGAGGCATCAATCCCCTGTTCGCTCCGGGCGATCTTATGTTCATCCGCGATTACATCAATCTCACGGGCGAGAATCCCCTCCGTGGTTCAGCCGATGTGCTGTCGCACCGCATCGTGCCGTCGTTCGATCTGCAGCTGCTTGCGCGCGCAAAAGGCGTGGCCGAATCGCATCACATCCCGACGCGTGAGGGCGTGTACTGCTGGACGAAGGGACCGACGTACGAGACGGCTGCGGAGATACGGATGATGCGGACGGCGGGCGCCGATGCGGTGGGAATGTCGACGGCTCCGGAAGTGATGACGGCGGCGCAGAGCGGCATGCGGGTGCTCGGCATTTCCTGCATTACGAATATGGCGACAGGCATTTCGAAGGAAAAGCTGTCGCATGCCGAAGTGACCGAAACGGCGAATATGGTGAAGAAGAATTTTTCACGGCTGGTGAGCGAGATTATTTTCGATCTATCCGCGTAGGAGCCCGACTGCACGCTCGGCCGCCTTCCGCACATCATCGTCCGATGCCACGGAAAACCACCGGATCCGTTCGTCGTACCGGAACCAGGTGAGCTGCCGTTTGGCGAAGCGCCGCGTGTTCTGCTTCATCAGCTCGACCATGCGTTCATATGTCAGCTCTCCGCGCAGATAGGCAAAGGCTTCCTTGTATCCGACCGTCTGCAGCGACTTATACCGTTCATCATAGCCGGCGGCGCGCACTGCCTTCACTTCATCCAGAAATCCCTCTTCGATCATCCTGTCCACACGCCGGTTGATGCGTTCATAGAGCGCCTTCCTGTCCCATTCGAGCCCCACAAAGACCGGGTGATACCGTTGTTCACGCACCTGCCGGTTATGGTGTTCGGTAAGGGGAATGCCGGTGGCGTAATACACTTCGAGAGCGCGGATGATCCGCCGCGTATTGGTGGGAAGCATGCGTGCGGCTGCGGCCGGATCGACCTTCCTCAGCTCTTCAAGCATCGAGGCGCCGCCTTCCGTGCGCATCCGTTCCTCCAGGTCCGCGCGAAGTTCGTGCTGGATGGCCGGTCCCTCGAAGAGACCGTCCACCAGGGCTTCGACGTATAAACCCGTTCCTCCGGCGATGATCGGAAATTTCCCCCGCGAAAGCACGTCGGCAATCACCTTCCTGCCCTGTTCCGAAAAATCGCCGGCCGAGAAATGCTCGTCCGGCAGCAGGATATCGATAAAATGATGCGGCACAGCCTTAAGCTCTTCGGGAGAAGGCTTTGCGGTTCCGATCGTAAGCAGTTTATAGATCTGTCGCGAATCGGCAGACAGGATCTCGCCGTTCAGCGCCTGCGCCGTCCGGATGGCGAGCGCGGTCTTGCCCGATGCCGTCGGACCGACGATGCAGAGTATTTTCGGCAGATGATGAGTCGGTGGCACTGCGGCGTTCACTCCCAGGCATGGCGGCCGATGAGCGGCACGAATTTGAAGCCTTCCTCTTTGTATTCCATGAATTTGTCGCCATTGCGCTCCAGGACGATGATCGTCTGCGACTCCTTGTCCCCGACGGGAATCACAAGGCGCCCTCCATCGGCCAGCTGGTCCTTCAGGGGCTGGGGAACGCACGGGCTTCCGGCGGTGACGATGATGCCGTTATAGGGAGCGTATTCAGGCCATCCCAGTGTTCCGTCGCCGGCTTTGGCCAGCACGGCGGCATTGAGCGCATCGAACATGATGCGCGCCTTGGCCAGCAGGTCGAGCTGCCGTTCGACGGAATAGACGCGGCAGCCCATTTCTGCAAGCACGGCGGCCTGGTAGCCCGAACCGGTGCCGACTTCAAGCACTTTATCTCCGCGTTTGACGCCGAGGGCCTGCGTCATATAGGCAACGGTAAACGGCTGCGAGATCGTCTGGTTGCAGCCGATCGGCAGCGCCGTATCTTCATACGCACGCGATTGAAACAACGGCCCGACGAATCTGTGCCGTTCCACTTTCCCCATCGCCAAGAGTACTGCTTCATCCGAAATTCCGCGCCTGCGGAGTAATTTGATGAGATCCTGCCGTTCACTTTCAAAACGTGTCAAAAGAAATTCCTTTATGGTTGAAAATCGGTCAGCAGCACGCTGATGAAGCGTTTCGTCGTATGCCAGTGCGTCATGCTGCTTTTTTCCCCTGCATAGACCGTGTCGATCGGTATCGCGCCGAATGTGAAACCACGCTGCGCGGCGCGGATGATGAACTCCGTCTCGGCTTCGAATCCTGCAGAGACCGTGCGCACCTGCTCGAGCACGCGCGCATGGATGAACCGGAACCCCGACTGGCTGTCTTCGATCGGCGCACGGGTCCGCATTCGCACGAGCCGCGTCGTCATGAGGTTCGAGAGCCGCCGGTGATACGGCATGCCCTTCAGTGCATGGAGCCGCGATCCGATGATGATGTCCCTGTGTGTCGATGCATAGGCGTCGATGAATCGCGGGATGTCTTCGGGCTGGTGCTGGAGGTCCGAGTCCATCGTGATGACGGCGTCGTATCCGCCTGTCAGTGCGGCGTCGAAGCCCGTCGTGAGCGCGGCTCCCTTTCCCCTGTTGACCGGATGGGAAATGACGCGGACCTGGAATGCGCGCGCGATCTCCGGCGTGCGGTCTGTCGATCCGTCGTCGACAACGATCGTGGCATCCGTCGGGTGGACGCGAGCCGTCCGTTCGAGCAGTGTGCCGATCGAAGCGGCGGCATTATACGAGGGAATGATGAGCGCGCATTTCATAGGTCGTTATTCCGGCCGGAGCGCCTCTTTGACATTGGCGAGCGAACGCTGCATCGAAAGCACGAGACGCTCGCGCAGTTCCTTCCGCAGTTCCTGCGGTGTCAGTTTGCGTATGAGCAAACCGTTGTCTGCCAGCGAGATCGAGCCCGTTTCTTCGGAGATGATCACGGCCACCGCATCGGTCTGTTCCGAGATGCCGAGTCCCGCCCGGTGCCGCATGCCGAGCACGATATCTCCGATGCGCGTATTTGCCGAAAGCGGCAGCGTGCATCGAGCCGCTTCGAGCACCCGGTCGTTGACGATCACGGCGCCGTCGTGCAGCGGCGCACGCGGATTGAAAATCGCAAGCAGCAGCGAACGGCTGATGTGCGCATTGAGCTGTATTCCCGTTTCGATGAACGATTTCATGCCCGCCCCGCGTGAGACGACGATCAGCGCCCCCTGCCGCTTCTTCGAAAGCTCGACGGAAGCGCTGGCGATTTCCTCGATCGCCTCATTCACATTGAGTCTCAAAAACATCCTCACGAAACGGTTGCGTGCGACCTGCGAGAGGAGGCGGCGGATTTCCGGCTGGAACAGGATGATGAATCCCACGACCCAGATGTCGGTCAGTGTCTGCAGGATCCATCCCATCGCCTTCAGATTCCCGGCCCGCGATACGAACGAGAGCGCGATGATCACCATCAGGCCGATGAAGATCTGCACGGCGACAGTGCCGCGCATCACGACGTACAGGCGGTAGATGATGAACGAGACGAGCGCGATGTCGATGCAGTCGATCAGCGTTACGGTGATAAATCCGATTTTGAAAAGTTCCATGAAAAGCGTTTCGTTTATGAGACACGCATGATCGCATCGGTCATCAATGCCACGTGCTTCATCTGTTTCACGTCGTGGACGCGGATGATGTTGGCTCCGTTCATGATGGCGACGGCCATGGTCGCCGCCGTTCCAAACACGCGGTCATCGACCGGCGTATCGGTCGCCGTGCCGATGAATCCCTTGCGCGATGTGCCGACGAGAAGCGGAACCTGGAGGTCCTTCAGCGCCGACAGATGTTTCAGCAGCAGCAGATTCTGCCTGTAGTTCTTCCCGAACCCGAAGCCCGGGTCGATGATCACATTCCCGATGCCGGCCGAGCGCGCCCGATCGATGCATTCGCCCAGCTCGCGCGCGACGTCTTCGATCACGTTCGTATATGCCGGATTCTGCGGCATCTCCCATGGCATGCCCGGCGTGTGCATGAGCACGATTGCCGCCCCGTGCCGCGCGACGACCGACGGCATTGCGGGATCGAACATCATGCCGCTGATATCGTTCACAAGATCGGCGCCGGCGTCGAGCGCCGCCTCGGCGACTGACGATTTGTATGTATCGACCGAAATCGTGCACTCGCATTGCAGCTTCAGACGGCGGATCACCGGCAGGATGCGGCGGAGCTCCTCTTCGGCCGGCACTTCCATGGCGCCCTGTCCGTAGGTTGCGCCGCGGGGACGGGTCGACTCACCTCCGATGTCGATGATATCGGCGCCGTCGGCCGCCATTTTCATCGCATGCGCCACGGCCTTGTCGGCGGTGTCGAAGCGGCCCCCGTCGGAGAACGAATCGGGCGTCACATTCAGGATGCCCATGACCAGCGTCCGCTTCGAACAGTCGATGATTTTCGAACCAATGACAAGTTCCATAGATTTCCCGCAATATATTCAATTCAACCGCGTTTCGCAATAAAAAACCCTCGTTGCCGAGGGTTGTCGATCAGGATTTCTTCTGTGCACGCAGCGTCCGCGCCTTCGCTTTGAGCTTGATCCGGCGCCTGCGGTGCTTCTGCATCACGCGCATTCCCTTCTTGTTCATCTTCCTCCCTCCTTCTCACGTCGTTACGGTGACATCGTGAATTAAAATATCCAAAAAATCGCTGTGAATCAAGCGGATTTCAGGAAAGTGAAATGTAGCCGTCGTTAATGATGATAGCTTCGACCTGGTTTTTGGTCAGCACCATCGGCAGCATCGATTCGAAATGGGAAATGAGGTATTCCAGACGCTTGTTTTCGCTTTTGAGGGTGAGAAAAAGCTGGCGCTGTATGAGCTCAAGTCCCGATTTCTGCACCATCACGAACGACAGTTGAGCCTCTTCTTCAAACGAAACGATCGACTGCACGGTGCCTTTGAACGCAGCCGTCACGAACTGATTGTAGAGCGTCGTCGCCTTGTCCAGAAGCATGCGGTCAAGCGGCTCATCGGTATCGTCATAATAGGACACCGAGCCGACCTGATAGGGCTGATCCGATTCAGCCAGCGAATGGAGCGTATAGCGGCGAACGCCCTCCACGATAATCTCCATGGTGCCGTCGGAATGGCGCTGCAGCACATCACGCACGAACGCCAAGCAGCCGATCGACCGGATCTTGTTTTCGTAGATGAGATTGATGCCGAACTGCTTGTTTTCCGCGACGCACTGGTTGATGAGCACTTTGTAGCGCTCCTCGAATATGTGCAGCGGCAGCAGCGAACCGGGGAACAAGACGGCATTCAGGGGAAACAACGGAATCAAAAAATGATCGGGAAAAGACATGGTGTTGATCGGATTCGTGTATGCATCGACAGTGAACGCGCGGCGCCTCCCGCCCATTTTGCCGGGCACGGAAGGCGCTGCGCATCCGTACGGATTATTTTACCGCCTGTTCATACCGCATCACGACGTCGTTCCAGTTGATGACATTCCACCATGCGGCGAGATAATCGGCGCGGCGGTTCTGGTACTTCAGATAATAGGCGTGCTCCCACACGTCGACCGTGAGCAGCGGCGTGTGGCCGTCGGAAGCGGGAGTATCCTGGTTGGCGGTCGATGTGACGGCGAGCTTTCCCCCGCCGTCAAGAATCAGCCAGGCCCAGCCCGAGCCGAATCGGCCGAGTGCGGCTTTCGTCATCTGGTCCTTCAGTCCGTCGAGCGACTGAAATTCTTTTTTGACTGCGTCCATGAATTTCCCCGTCGGCGCCGCCACGTCCTTCTTCAGCTGCATCCAGAAGAGATTATGGTTCACGACGCCGCCGCCGTTGTTGCGCACGGCCGTACGGATCTCTTCGGGAACGGCCTGAAGATCCGAAACCAGATCGAGAGGCGTCTTCTTCTGAAGGTCGGGATGGTTGGCGACAGTATTGTTCAGATTTGTGACATAGGTCTGATGATGCTTGTCGTGATGGATTTCCATCGTCTTTGCATCGATGAACGGTTCGAGCGCGTCGAACGCGTAGCCGAGAGGTTGCAGTTCGTATGCCATGAGCGTTGTGATCCTTCCGTATGATGTGTGATTAAGGAACAACTATGTTGTTTACATATTCAACGCAAGTTTGGCCGCCTCGGTCATCATGCTCGGATCCCAGCGGGGATCCCACACGACATTGACTTCGGCATGTGTGATGCCTTTGACCGATTCCACCTTCTCTTTCACTTCAGGCGGCAGACTCTGAGCGGCCGGACACATCGGCGACGTGAGCGTCATTGTGATCTCCGCCCTGCCGTCCGGCTCGACCTTCACTTCATAGACAAGACCCAGCTCGTAGATATCCACCGGGATCTCGGGGTCGTAGACGGTCCTGAGCGTGCTGATCACTTCGTCTTTGACGACGATGAGCTCGAAAGAATTCAGCTGTGGTGTCTCCATAGTGTTTCATTACTCCGTTGTTTCTGATGTAACAATAGTTTTTCCGGAATCGTTCATTTCGTGCAGTGCTGAATGCATCGCATGCCATGCAAGGCTGGCGCATTTGATGCGTGCCGGGAACTCGGCGACGCCGGCAAGCGCGCCGAGCGAGCCGAGCTCTTCCACGTCCGCCTCCTCGTCCATCTTTCGCGTGACGACGGAGCGGAATTTCTGGAAGAGCGCCTCCGCCTCTTCGACCGTGGCGCCCTTGACGGCCGATGTCATCATCGAGGCCGAGGCCTTCGAGATGGCGCACCCGGATCCCTGAAAGGAAATATCTTCGACGCGTCCGTCTCCGATCTTCATGAAGATCGTATAGTGGTCCCCGCAGAGCGGATTGTAGCCTTCGACGGTCTTTGTGGGATTGTCGAGCTTCTTGAAATTGCGCGGGCTTTTGTTGTGCTCGAGGATGAGCTGTTGGTACAGTTCGTTGATGGAACTCATGCGCCGAAGATCTCCTTTACTTTGCCGATGCCGCGCGCCAGCGCATCGAGTTCTTCCTTCGTGTTGTACAGCGCGAGCGATGCGCGCGCCGTGGCCGGAATGCCGAAACGCTGCATGACGGGCTGCGTGCAGTGGTGCCCCGTGCGGATGGCGATGCCTTCCTGATCGAGAATCGTGCCGATGTCGTGTGGATGGACATTGTCCATGATGAACGACAGCACGCCCGCCTTCTGTTTCGCGGTGCCGATGATGCGCACGCCGTCGATCGCCGTCAGGAGCGAGGTGCCGTATTCAAGCAGCTCATGCTCATAGTCCGCGATCGTATCGAGTCCGACGCGGCGCACATAATCGATGGCCGTACCGAGTCCCACGACGCCGGCGATATTGCCCGTTCCCGCCTCGAACTTGTACGGGAGCGTGTTGAATGTCGTCTTTTCGAACGTCACGGACTCGATCATGTCTCCGCCTGCCTGGTACGGATTCATCCGCTCCAGAAGCTCGGCCTTCCCGTAGAGCGCCCCGACACCGGTGGGAGCGAACACTTTGTGTCCCGAAAAGACGAAGAAATCGCAGTCCAGGCTTCGCACGTCGACGCTCATGTGCGAGACGGCCTGTGCGCCGTCTACCAGCACCGGCACGCCAAGATCATGGGCACGCCGGATGATTTCCCTCACGGGATTGATCGTGCCGAGCGAATTGGAGACCAGCACGACGGAAACGAACTTCGTTCGCGGCGATAGCAGCTTCTCGTACTCCTCCATGATCAGCTCACCGTCGTCGTTCATCGGAATCACGCGGAGCTTCGCCTGCTTCTCTTCGCACAAAATCTGCCACGGAACAATGTTCGAATGGTGTTCCATGGCGGAAATGATGATCTCGTCTCCTTCGCCGATGAACTTGCGTCCGTAGCCGTGTGCGACGAGATTGATCGCCTCGGTGGCGCCCCGCACGAAGATGATCTCATGGTTGTCGGCGGCATTGAGGAAGTTCTTCACCTTGCCTCGCGCCTTTTCATATTCGAATGTCGCGACTTCGCTCAGATAATGTACGCCGCGGTGGATGTTCGCATTCTGCGAATGGTAATAGCGCTGGTCGGCGTCGATGACATGCAGGGGCTTTTGCGTTGTCGCTGCGTTGTCGAGATAGACGAGCTGCCGCCCCCGCACACTCATGTGCAGAATCGGAAAGTCCTCCCGGATGCGTTCGACGTCATACATCAGATGCCTGTCGTATTCCGCCGTGATTTCACCGTTTGTCTTCTTCATGTGTCGTTTCGCTGTGAACGATTTCCTGTACTGTTGCGCCGAGCCGCTTCTGGAGCATGTCCACCACACATGCATCGACGCGGCGGCGTGAGGGTTCGTGCGTGATTTTTTCCGTTGCTTCGGCAGCAAAGCCGACCGTGGCGATGCCCCGCGCCGTCGTTCCGCCGATACCGCGGCTCTTCAGATAAAAAATTTCCTTCTCGCTCAAGCCGCCGACCGCCGCACCGTGCGTGCACTTGACGTCGTCGGCAAAGATTTCGAGCTGGGGCTTGGTGTCGATCGTCGCCGTTTCCGAAAGCATGAGATTGCGGTTGGTCTGCTTCGAGTCGGTCTTCTGAGCGATTGCATCGACGTACACCTTGCCGCTGTAGACGCCGCGCGCATGGCCGTCAAGGATTCCCTTGAAGAGCTCGTGGCTTGTACATTCGGGCACCTTGTGGTGGATGAACGTATGATGATCCGTCAGGCGCGAGCCGTCGGCGAAGTACAGACCGTTCAGATTGCAGTCGGCTTTTTCGCCCTCCAGGATCACGCTGTACTCCGAGCGCGCAATCGCGCCGCCCAGGGCGAGCGAGAACATGTTGAGCACGCTCCGCGTCTGCTGTTCGACCGATACCGCATGCATGTGATACGATGCTTCATGCTCTTCCTGCAGTTTGACGTACTGCAGATGCGCATCGGGCTGCAGCAGCATCTCGGTAACGGCGTTGGTGAAGCAGCCTGCGGCGGCCGGCCCCGCGAATGTCTCGATGACCGCAGCGGACGAGCCCTCTCCGGCGGCCACGATGACGCGCGGATACGACGCCGAGGGCGAGCCGTCTTCCGCGCCCGCCGAAAGATGCAGAATGTGTATCGGAGCCTCGAGCGATACGCCCGCCGGCATCTGAACGAACAGTCCATCGGCGATGAATGCGGTGTTCAGCGCCGCAAACGGATTGCCCTTGACATCGGCATGCTTGGCAAGATGCTCCTGCACAAGTGCGAGCTCTTCTGTGGATGCGCCGGCAAGCGGAAAGACGCGCGCGCCTTTCACGGTCGTGTTCAGCGAGAGCTCGTTCGAAAAATGCCCGTTCACGAACGTGAACCGGTGTTCGCTGTCCGTGATGCGGTACCGAGACGCATCGGCCTCTGTCAGCGATGAGGCGCGCTTCGGGGCATAGGCGAACTGTTCCTTCGCGATGGGCGCGATATTGGTGAAGCGCCATTCCTCCCTTTCCGCGGAGGGAAATCCCTGCTCGGCAAAGGCGTGGAAGGCGGTGCTGCGCAGGCGCTTCAGCCATTCGGGAGAGCCCGATGCGCCGTTGCGTTCGAACCGCTCGCGCTCGCTGCGGTAAAACTGTGTTGTCTGATGGTCCATAGTCTGATTTTCAATAAGATAATGTGTCAGAGCTGCGCAAGCTCTTCCTTCACAAACTCATAGCCCTTCTCCTCGAGCTCGAGGGCGAGTTCTTTGCCGCCCGATTTCACGATGCGTCCGTTGACGAGCACGTGCACAATGTCGGGCACGATGTAGTTGAGCAGGCGCTGATAGTGCGTCACGACGATCGTCGCATTCTCGGGCGACTTCAGCTTGTTCACGCCCTCGGCGACGATCTGCAAGGCGTCGATGTCGAGTCCGGAGTCGGTCTCGTCAAGGATCGCCAGCTTCGGCTCGAGTATCGCCATCTGCAGGATCTCATTGCGCTTCTTTTCTCCGCCGGAATACCCCTCGTTCACGGGACGGTTGATGAAACTCTGGTCCATTTCAACGATCTTCATCTTCTCCCTGAGCAGCTTCAGAAACTGCATGGCATCGAGCTCCTCGAGCCCCTTGCTCTTGCGGATCTCGTTCAGTCCGGTCTTCAGAAAATAGCTGTTGCTCACGCCGGGGATCTCGACCGGATACTGGAAGGCAAGGAACACGCCCGCCTGCGAACGCTCCTCGGGCTGAAGCTCCAGAAGGTTCCGGCCCTCGAACAGCACTTCTCCCTGCGTCACCTCGTAGGCGGGATGGCCTGCAAGCACCTGCGCCAGCGTGCTCTTGCCGCCGCCGTTCGGTCCCATGATCGCATGGACCTCGCCGGCCTTGACGTTCAGATTGATGCCTTTCAGGATTTCCTTGCCGCCGATGACCGAGGCATGAAGGTTCTTGATCTCTAACATGTGTATGCTCCGTTCTTCCGATGTAGTGTTTGGTAATCTCTTATCCGACGCTGCCTTCAAGCGAGACGCCGAGCAGCTTCTGGGCTTCGACCGCAAATTCCATGGGAAGGTTTTTGAAAACCTCCTTTGCGAAGCCGTTCACGATCATCGAGATCGCATTTTCGCTATTGATGCCCCGCTGCTTGCAGTAGAAGAGCTGATCCTCGCCGATCTTCGAGGTCGATGCCTCGTGCTCGACGCTGGAGGATGTGTTCTTCACTTCGATGTACGGGAATGTATTCGCGCTGCACTTGTTCCCCAGCAGCATCGAATCGCACTGCGTATAGTTGCGCGCGTTGACGGCCTTGGCGGCGACCTTCACGAGGCCGCGGTATGTGTTGTGTCCGTGTCCGGCCGAAATGCCCTTCGAGATGATCGTGCTCTTCGTGTTCTTTCCGATGTGCAGCATCTTCGTGCCCGTATCGGCCTGCTGGCGGTTGTTCACCACCGCAACCGAATAGAATTCGCCCACCGAATTGTCGCCCTGAAGGATGACCGAGGGGTATTTCCAGGTGATCGCCGAGCCGGTTTCGACCTGCGTCCACGAGATCTTCGAGTTGTCTCCGGCGCACTTGCCGCGCTTTGTCACGAAATTATAGATGCCGCCCTTGCCGTCCTTGTCGCCCGCATACCAGTTCTGGACGGTCGAATACTTGATTTCGGCATTTTTCGCCGCCACGAGTTCGACCACCGCCGCATGGAGCTGGTTCTCGTCTCTCATCGGCGCGGTGCAGCCCTCCAGATAGCTCACATAGGCGCCCTCTTCGGCGACGATGAGCGTGCGCTCGAACTGTCCGGTGTTCGATGCGTTGATGCGGAAGTACGTGGAAAGCTCCATCGGGCAGCGCACGCCGGCCGGAATGTAGCAGAACGATCCGTCGCTGAAGACCGCCGAGTTGAGCGCCGCAAAGTAATTGTCGGTCGGAGGCACGACGCTTCCGAGATATTTCTTCACCAGCTCGGGATGCTCCTTCACCGCATCGGAAAACGAACAGAAGATGATGCCCATCTTCGCAAGCGATTCCTTGAACGTCGTCGCCACAGAGACGCTGTCGAAGACCGCATCGACGGCCACGCCGCTCATGCGCTTCTGTTCGCTCAGCGAAATGCCGAGCTTCTCGTATGTCTCGCGAAGCTTCGGATCGACCTCGTCCAGGCTTTCCAGCTTCTTCGGCGCCTTCGGGGCGGAATAATAGACGATCGACTGGTAATCGATGGGAGGATACGTGACGTTTTCCCACGTCGGTTCCTTCATCGTGAGCCAGTGACGGAAGGCCTTGAGCCTCCATTCGAGCATGAACTCCGGTTCGCCCTTCTTCTCCGAAATCATCCGAATGACGTCCTCGCTCAATCCGGGCGGGATCGCATCGGCTTCGATATCCGTGACGAATCCGTATTTGTATTCCTTATTGACTAATTCTTCCATCTCTTGCATCGATGCACCTTCACACTGTTAGACGCCGAATGAATTGCCGCAGCCGCAGCTCTTCACTGCCTGCGGATTGTTGAACACGAAGCCGCGGCCGTTGAGGCCGTCGCTGAAATCGAGTGTCGTGCCCGAAAGATAAAACATGCTCTTCTGATCGACGAAGATCGTGACGCCGTGCTTCTGCAGCACGATGTCCTTTGCGGTCTGCTGGTCGTCGAAGGCAAGCACATACGTCAGGCCGGAGCATCCTCCGCCCTTCACGCCGAGGCGCAGGGCGTGCGTCTCCGGAATGTTGTTCGAGCTTTTGATCTTCCTGATCTCTTCCGCCGCCTTTTCGGTCAGCGTGATGTCGTCTTCGACGAGCGGCTTCTGCTGCACTTCAGCTATGGTGTTGTCCATTTGGTCCTCATGGATGATTGATGGTGTCTTCCGTTCCGCGGCGGATTATTGTTTGGGCGCAGAAGGCGCCGGCGGTGCCGGTGACGGCTTCGGAGCGGCCGGAGCCGGCGGTGCGGCTTTCGGCGTCGTGAATTCAGGATAATTGAGCACCCAGCCCTGCGGATTCACTTTGCGAAACATGTTCCGCTTCTCGAAATTCGCTATGACCTCCTGCGCGATCGCTTCGGCCTGCGAGAACGACACCTTGATATTGCGTTTTTCAAGATAGTCGATGACGCCGTACATGAGGTCGCGGTAGAAGATGTTCGAGTTGTGAAAGATCGGAACTTTCGACCGCATATAATTCAGAAATTCAATCGGGCTGTTGGTAATGATCTGAGTATGCTGCGTCATGAATAAATCCTCGATGATGGCCGCGCCGACGCGCGGCGGTGGTGTAAAAATTCAGTGATGCGTCTGATGGTATAGGAAATTTCCTCTTCGGTCGTGAAGCGCCCGACCCCGATGCGGAGTGTCGATGAGGCCCGATTTTTGTCGAGCCCGATGGCGCGAAGCACATGCGAATACTCCTCGCGTCCGATGTCCTCCGCCGTGCAGGCCGATCCGGTCGACAATGCGATCTCTCTGGCCTCCGACATCAGGTCCGATGCCTTCACGCCGTCGAATGTGACATTCAGATTGTTCGGCAGCCGATGCGTTCTGTCTCCGTTCACCGTGACTCCACCGGCCGAAACGAGACCGGTTTCCAATGCGTCGCGAAGCGCAGTGATCCGCCGCGTTTCCTCGCCGCGCGAGGCCATGGCGATCGCCGTTGCTTCGCCGAATCCGACGATGGAGGGCACATTCATCGTGCCCGGGCGCATGCCCGATTCCTGTCCGCCTCCGTCCATCTGCGGCATGAGACGCACGCCGCGCGATCCGCGGCGCACATACAGCGCGCCGACGCCCTTGGGACCGTAGATCTTGTGCGCCGAGAGCGACATCAGATCGATGCCGTCCGCCCGGACGTCGATCGGGATCCTGGTAAATGCCTGGACGGCATCGGTGTGAAACAGAATGTTCCGGGCGCGGCACATCGAGCCGATTGCACGGATCGGCGCCAGCGTGCCGATCTCATTGTTTGCGATCATGACTGAAACCATGATCGTGCCGGGAATGAGCGCCGACTCCAGCGCTTCAAGATCGATGCGGCCCGCTTCATCGACCGGGATCACCGTCACAATGAAGCCCGAGAGTTCAAGCGTCCGGCAGACATCGAGCACGGAACTGTGTTCGGTGGCGCAGGTGACGATGCGGTTGCCGGCATCGCGGTATGCTTCGGCAACACCCTTCAATGCAAGATTGTTCGACTCCGTGGCCCCGCTGGTAAAGAGAATCTCTGCAGTCTGCGCATGCACCGCCTCGGCGATCCGCCTGCGGGCAAGTTCGACCGCTTCTTTGGCGTGCCATCCGTACCGGTGATCCCTGCTCGACGGATTCCCATAGTGCTCCGTGAAGTACGGAAGCATCGCATTGACGACGCGGGGGTCGACCCGTGTGGTCGCATGATTGTCGAGGTAAATGGGAAACCGGATGCTGCTCATACAATTTCCGAGACTTTCATGGTATTGAACACCATATGCAGATTGTGCTGAATCTTTCCGAGCGGATTCTTGATCGTGCAGTTGTCGTAAATCGAACAAATCGCATCATCCGTCGTCATGCATTGGACGATGCCTTCGGAGGGACCTTCGATCGCCGAAATGACATTCGAGATCGAGATGTCCGTCGCGCGCCGCGCAAGCATGTAGCCTCCGTTCGTGCCCTGCTGCGAGATGATCAGTCCGGCCTTTGCGAGCTTCTGCAGAACTTTTGAGACAAGATCATGCGAAATCGCATACCGGTCCGCAATCTCTTTTGCGGAAACGACCGCCTGCGCGGCGGCGATGTGCCGCATCGCAATCAGACCGTATTCGACTTTCCTGGATAGTTTCAGCATAGCGTATCTCGGACTAAATTAGTCCTATATTGGGTCAAAAAAATATCACATTGTTCCAGCCGGTTCTCTCTCATGACGCTCGAAAGCCGGTCTTCAGAGCATGTGATGGGCTCGGAAGATACGTTGATTTCTACCCTTTTGAACACACCCTTCAACAAATTCGTTTCATTCAGCACGCGGATTGTGTTCTTTTCCTTTCCCAACATACGAAATATTTCGGTTTTTTCAAAATATTTTTTGGGTAGACAGATGCCGAAGGCTCCTCTCATCGATTGCATTCCAGCGATTTTTTGGGTATTTTATGTGTGATAACCTCACATTGGCTAATTTTATCACTGTATCACATAATAGAACGAATATGGCATCCGAATCACAATCAACGCATAGGATCGAAGATATTCTCAGCGACATGCAATTCGCCAAACCGGCATCGAACGAGGTCAACTCCATCGCCGTCGTCGGTTTCGGCATCATGGGGCAAGGCATCGCCCAGACCATCGCCGCAGCCGGTATCGAAGTCACAGCAATTGAAAAAAGCGAAGAGCGTCTTACGGCAATGAGGCAGGCGCTCGAGGAGCAAATGGACCGCGAAATCATGCGGTGGACGATGACAAAAAGTGAAAAGCGCGCCGTCCTCTCGCGCATTCACGGCACGTGCGATTTCCAGAAGGCGAAGGACTGCGAGATCGTGATCGAGGCGGTGGAAGAAAACTTTGACCTGAAAATGAAGGTCTTTGCCGATCTCGACACGCTCTGCCCTCCCGAGACGATTTTCATCTCGAACACATCGACGCTCAGCCTGACGAAGCTGGCCACCGCCACCAAACGGCCCCAAAAGGTCGTCGGCATGCATTTCCTCAATCCCGTGCCCAAGGTGCCTCTGGTCGAGATCGTCCGCGGCATGCAGACAAGCGACGAAGCATTCTTCCGCGTGAAGCACCTGGCCGAACGTCTTGGAAAGACCGCCATCGAAGTATTTGAGTATCCGGGATTCGTCACCACACGCGTCATTCTTCCCCTCATCAATGAAGCGATCCACGTGCTGATGGAAGGCGTGGCCACTGCCGAAGGCATCGATACCGCCATGAAGCTCGGCTACCACTTCCAGTACGGACCGCTCGAACTCGCCGACAGCATGGGGCTCAACGAAGTGCTGGCATGGATGGAATCGCTCTTCCATGAGCTCGGTGATGCGAAATACCGTCCCTGCCCCCTGCTTCGACGCATGGTGCGCGAGGGCAAACTCGGACGCAAGAGCGGCGAAGGATTCTTCAAATACGACGAAACGGGAAAAAAATCATGAAAATTCTTGTCTTGAACTGCGGCAGTTCCTCTGTCAAATACCAGCTTATCGATGTCGATTCAAAAGTGGCACTCACCAAGGGAAGCGTCGAACGCATCGGCATGTCGGATGCCGTGCTGACGAACACCCGTTCCGACGGCGATTCGATCAAGATCACCGGAGATATTCTCGAACATACCACGGCGATCGAATACATCCTCGCCGTCCTCCTGAGCAAGAACCACGGCGTCATTGCGGATAAGAGCGAGATCAACGCCGTGGGCCATCGCGTGGTGCACGGCGCCGAAAGCTTCACGGGTTCCGTCCTGATCGACGACGCGGTGATCAAGGGACTCCGCGACAATTTCGACATCGCTCCCCTGCACAATCCGCATAACCTGCGCGGCATTCTCGCCTGCCAGGTGAATCTTCCGAACATCCCGCAGGTCGGCGTGTTCGACACGGCGTTCCATCACAACATGCCTCCGCATGCGTATCTCTACGGCATTCCGTATTCGCTCTACACGCAGTACAAGATCCGCCGCTACGGCTTTCATGGAACGAGCCACAAGTTCGTCTCGCTGCGCATGGCGCAGCTGCTGCGCAAGAACGTCGAGGACCTGAAGATCATCACCTGCCACCTGGGCAACGGCTGCTCGATGGCGGCGGTCGACAAGGGCGTCTCGGTCGATACCACGATGGGATTCACTCCGCTGGAAGGACTGCTGATGGGCACGCGTTCCGGCGATATGGATCCTTCCGTCATCCTCTACATCAGCGGCAAGGAAGAGCTGACGTATGCCGAAGCCAATACGCTTCTGAACAAGCACAGCGGCCTCCAGGGCATTTCGGGCGTGAGCAGCGATATGCGCGAGATCGAAACGGAAATGAAGGCGGGCAACAAGCGCGCGAAGCTGGCGTTCGACGTGTTCACATACCGCGTGAAGAAGTATGTCGGCGCCTATGCGGCTGCGATGGGCGGACTCGATGCGCTTGTCTTCACCGGCGGCATCGGCGAAAACAGCATCGAAGTCAGGAAGGCGGTCTGCGAAGATATGGGCTTCTTCGGCATTGAAATCGATGACGACAAGAACACCAGCAGCGACAAGGAGAAAGCGATCCAGAAAGATTCGGCGGCCACGAAGGTCTATGTGATTCCGACCAACGAGGAGCTGATGATCGCCATGGAAACGGAAACGATCTGCCGCGCGCTGAAATGATCTGCGCACGGTCATGAAATAAAAAACCCGGATGTGTCTGCACGCATCCGGGTTTTCTTTTTTTCAGCGCTGCGGCGAAACAAACCGCCTGATTTCCTTCCCCGCCCGAACGAAGAATCTTTTCCACGAATATCCGTGCGGCACGATGCGCTGCGCCGACAGAATGTTCATCATCGCAGAGATGTAGCGTTTCTCGCGTATGCCGAGATTCGCATCGTACCAATGCGCCGCGGCAAGAATGTGATTGTAGAAGAACCTGTCGTCCCCCTGCAGATCCCTGCCCTTGTAGATGTCCTTCAGGATCGACCGGAACTGCGGCATGAGATCGATGTCTTTCACCGTTTCTTCCGGCCGGCGCAGCGCGATGTCCTGCAGCGAGAATGGCGTAAGCAGATGCGTCGCATCGAGCAGCGTGTACGGGCGCGTCATGCCCGTGCTTTCGAGCGTCTGCTGGTTCTGTTTCGCCTCCACGCCGTCGACGGTGTAGGCCGGCGGATGATTCTGGTGGACCGCCATTACCACGAGCGAAGAATTGATGAGATCGATGCGCTTCGTCCGCGACTGATAGAGCATCCAGTTGTCCCAGCCCGGTCGGCCGATGGCGAACTGCGGAAGCTTTTCCCACATGCCCCGGGGAAAGACGAAGTAATCCATCGCCCAGAGAAGCGCAAGTCCCCCATGCTGCATCGTGCGGAGTCTGATCTCGCGGTCGATGTCGGGACGTGTGAAGTCGATGCGTTCGGTCACATCGAGATTCCAGCGCTGTCCCACCATCAGATACCGCTCCTTGCCGCAGACGCGGCGGACGGCCTCGTTGAGGTCGCTGAGCAGCATGATGTCGGAGTTGACGTAGCAGAGGGTGGGAAACCGGGCGATCCTGTCGGCTTCTTCGAAGACGGCATTCATGAGAGGCGTGCCGAGCTCGTTCCGGCGGACCTCAGGGACGTGTTCGATGCCGTGCTCGCGCGCGGCTTCGGCAATGCCCTCCTCGTTGCCGAAGAGGATGATCTGGTACTCGGGATGGAATTTTTTCCAGCTTTCGATGGAATTGTGCTGAATGACTGCGGTATGTCCGATAAACGGCTTAGGGATAGCGAAGAGCGTGACCATGGTTCCCTTTCATCAAGCATTCAAGAAGTCTTCATCCGCACAGCATGCGCTGCACGCAGGGAGGACCGCATCGATCCTCCCTGCGAAGCGCACCTTCATCAATACATTTTTGCCCACTCGTACTTCTTGCGTGCCTTCCAGTTCGCGTTATGGTAGACATAGCTGAAGATGAGCGGAACGACGGTCGTGGCTTCCGCATAGACCATCTGCTCGAATGTCGTATCGACCTTGCCCCAAGAGCTTGCTTCCTTCAGCGTCGAGCTCGAGCAGGCGCCGTCGCGCACATCGGCCACCGTGATCTGAACGGCGTACTTGTGCATCGGCACTTCCTTGCCCAGGCATTCGGCGCAGACGACGGTGTCCTGCGCGAAGTTCTTCGGCACGCCGCCGCCGACCATGAAGAGTCCGGAGGTCTTTGCGGCCATCTTGATTTCGGTCAGTTCGAGGAAATCCTTCGCCGAATCGAGCGACATCGACGGCTTGCCCTGCTTGCGGCGCTCCCACTGGTGCATCACCAGACCGAAGCCCGCGCTTGAATCGGAAAACGCCGGGCAGAAGATCGGCACGTTGTTTTCGTATGCCAGCTGCACGAGCGAGTTTTTCTTCTTGCCGTGCTTCTTCAGATATTTTCCCATTTCGGCGATGAACTCGCGCGACGAATACGGACGCGGCTCGAGTGAATCGGCGATCTTCTTGATCGTGGAATCGCAGTTCTGAAGCTGCTCCTCGTCGATGTACGTATCGTAAATGCGGTCCACATAGTTGTTGCGCAGCATCGAATCGTCGATGAACGGCGTGCCCTTGTAATGCTTGAAGCCGAGGCCTTCGAAGAAATCCATATCCACGATCGAAGCGCCCGTGGCGACAACGGCATCGATCATGTTGAAGCGGATCATGTCCGCATAGACGTTCATGCAACCGCCTGCGGACGTGCTTCCTGCAAGCGTGAGAATCGTCGTACAGTTCTTTTCCTCGATCATCTTCTTGAAGATGTCGGCGGCACGTGCCGTGTCGCGCGAGGAGAACGACATTTCGCGCATTGCATTAATGATCGGCGTCGAATCGAACTTCGTGGCGTCGACCTGCGTTACGACCTGCTTCAATAAATCCTTTTTCTTCATTCTGCTTCCTTTGTAAATGGGTGTTATGTGTTTGTTGTACAATTAAAAATGAAGTTCTCCCTTGTGGAGATAATTGACGACGTAATCCCGGACCGAATCTTCGAGCGAACTGAATTCGACCGGACATCCGCGCGCCTTCAGCTTCGTCATCACCGCTTCGGTGTGATACTGATAGGCATTCCGGATCGATTCGGGCATGTCGATGTATTCGATGTTGGTTTCCCTGCCCAGCGCGGAAAAGATCGCGTTTGCCAGCGCATTCCATGAGCGCGCATGGCCCGTGCCGAGATTGAAGATGCCGTTCACGTTTTTATTCTCGAGCAGCCACCACAACGTCTCGGTGCAGTCCTTCACATACACGAAATCGCGCACCTGCTCCCCGTCCTTGTAGTCGGGACGGTGCGACTTGAAGAGCCGCACTTTGCCCGTATCCACGATCTGGCGGTATGCCTTCGCAATCAGGCTCTTCATCTCGCCCTTGTGATATTCGTTGGGCCCGAAGACGTTGAAGAACTTGATGCCGGCGATCTGGCCGAGCAGGTTGTTGCGCATCGCCCACAGATCGAAGACCTGCTTCGAATATCCGTACGGATTGAGCGGGTGCAGATGCGGCGTCACCGCATCGTCGTCCGAGAAGCCCTGCTCGCCGTTGCCATATGTGGCCGCGCTGCTGGCGTAGATGAATCTCACTTCGCCCCAGGTGGCGTAATCGGCCAGTCGCTTTGAA
This sequence comes from Acidobacteriota bacterium, assembly GCA_050258555.1. Taxonomy (GTDB): domain Bacteria; phylum Bacteroidota; class Ignavibacteria; order UBA10030; family UBA8401; genus CAISDA01. The sequence continues at coordinate 67,988 of JBLMZA010000020.1, forward strand.
TAATAATAATTATTTTGCATCAAATAATCTACATTCCGCTCTGTCGTCGACGAGCAGGCGCCGAGATGGATGATGGCGTCGAATTCGCCGTGGGGAAACGCCCCGCCGTCGAGCGCCTTCAGGAATGCATCCTTGTGCAGATAGTCGGCGAATTTCTTGCCCACCAGATTCTTCCATTTGTCGGTCGATCCGAGATTGTCCACCACAAGGATGTCCTCCCGGCCCTTTTCGTTCAATTTCGCGATCATCGCGCTGCCGATGAAGCCGGCTCCGCCAGTGACTACGATCATATCTTCTCCGTTCTTTTATTGTGGGTCGATGCGTTGCATCGACCCCGGGGCGAAGCACCCACATCCACGCTTGCGCGTGGATCATTTACCCAACATCCACGCTTGCGCGTGGATCATTTCCGGCTTCGCCCCACATAAATATGCTTTATTTGATGCCGCTGCCGCTCGGCACGTCGTTCGTTGTCGTCAGCAGCGCGAATTCTCCGTCTGCCCCGTTTGCCGCAAGAAGCATGCCCTGCGACTCGTGTCCCATCAGCGTGGCCGGGGCAAGATTGGCGACGACGATGATGCTGCGGCCGACGAGTTCTTCGGGCTTCCGCTTTTCGGCGATGCCAGCCAAAATCTGCCGCTCTTCCTCGCCGATGCGGATCTTCAGCTTCAGAAGCTTCTTCGACTTCTTGACGGGTTCGCATTCGAGCACGGTCGCCACGCGAAGGTCGATTTTCGCGAAATCGTCGTACTGGATCGTCGGCTTGATCGGCGCCATCGGTTTCTTTTCCACAACGGGAGCGGGAGCCGCGGCTGCCGCGAGCTTTTCGAGCTCGGCATCGATCACGCTGTCTTCGATTTTCGAGAAGAGGATCTCGGGCGTCCCCAGCGTATGTCCCTCTTCGAGCGTGAATTTCCCCGCATCGGCCCATTGTTCGTCCGCGCCCGGCATGCCGAGGTTGAGCATCGATGCGATCTTCTCCGACGCAAACGGCGTCACCGGCATGAAGAGCACGCCGAGGCTCCGGACGATCTGAAGACAGATATTGATCGTCGTCGCACACTGGGCGCGGTCGCTTTTCACCGTCTTCCACGGTTCGGAGTCGTTGAAGTATTTGTTCGCCGCGCGGGCGACGTTCATCATTTCGAGCACGGCGTCGCGGAAACGGAATTTCTCGATCAATGCGCCGATGCGTTCCGGCGCATCCGCAACATACAGCGAAATCGCCGCATCACGCTCATTGAGCGCTCCGCGTGTCGGCACCCTGCCCTCGAAATTCTTCTGCGTAAACGCCAGCGTCCGATTGATGAAGTTGCCGAGAATGTCGGCAAGCTCGCTGTTCGCCTTCGCCTGGAAATCCTTCCAGTAGAAATCCGAGTCCTTCGTCTCGGGCAGATTCGTCGCCAGCGCATAGCGCACGAGGTCAGCCGGGAACTGGTCCAGAATATCCTTCACATAGATCGCATGCTTGCGGCTCTTCGAGAATTTCCCGCCTTCGAGATTGAGAAATTCATTCGCCGGCACATTGTCGGGAAGGATGTAGCCGCCGCCCCTGGCCATCAGAATGGCCGGAAAGACGATCGTATGAAAGACGATGTTGTCCTTGCCGATGAATGCAATGTAGCGCGTTGCATCGTCCTGCCAGTATTCCTTCCAGCGTTCGGGTTGACCCTGCGCCGAGGCCCATTCCTTCGTCGCCGTAATATAGCCCAAGACGGCATCGAACCACACATAGAGCACTTTGCCTGTGACGCCTTCAATGGGAACGGGCACGCCCCACGACAGGTCGCGCGTGACGGCGCGGTCCTGGAGCCCCTCTTTGAGCCAGCTCCGTGTCTGCTGGACGGCATTCTCCTTCCATTCCGGTGCATGATGTTCCAAAAATTCCTCCAGCTGCTTCTGGAACATGCCGAGCTTCAGATACCAATGCTTCGTCGTGCGCACTTCGGGCGTCTTGCCGGAAACGAGGCTGACGGGATTTTTCAGCTGCAGTTGGTTGTAATACGCGCCGCACGAGTCGCACTGGTCGCCGCGCGCGTGTTCGGCACCGCAATTGGGGCAGATGCCTTCCACATAGCGGTCCGGCAGGAACATGTTCGCCTCGACGTCGAAAAACTGCTCCTCCTCTTTGGTGCCGATATATCCCTTCCCGAGCAGATCGGTGAAGAATTCCCTCGCCGTTTCGTGATGGAGCGGCGATGAGGTGCGTGAGTAATTGTCGAAGCTCATGCCGAACCGGCCGAAAGCCTCCTTGTTCATCGCATGAAAGCGGTCGACCACCGCCTGGGGCGTGATTTTTTCATTTTCCGCCGTGATCGTGATCGGCACACCGTGTTCATCGGAGCCGCAGATGAAGAGAATATCGCGGTGCATCAATCGCTGGTAGCGCACGAAGATGTCGGCAGGCAGATATGCTCCCGCAAGGTGGCCTAGATGGATCGGGCCGTTCGCATACGGAAGCGCGGAAGTGACAAGCAGTCGTTTGAACTTATTTTCCATGAAGTAAGAGTCGTTTGAGTTGTACGGTCAATGAAAGCAGCACTAATGGAAGATACACATTTCTCCGGAGAAGTCCGAGCGCCTTCTCGACCTCCGAAGCGCAGGCGGCCAGGTCCGAGCCTCCGAAGCGCGACACAAAGCTTGCGATATCGGAGAGCTGATCGCGGTTGATCACGCCCGTCTCGCCCCGTTCGCGATAGATAATCGCATCGCGGAACCATACCAGCAGCAGATGCAGCAGCTGCTCGACCGGTTCCCGTTTCTTCGACGAGAGGTATTCCTCCTGATCGTCGAAGAATTTGATGACAGCATGCCCGAGACATCCTCGCATGAACGCCACGGCATCGGCGCGCTGCGTGTCGAGGTCCTCGTTCAGCAGGCTCAGCGCCCGCGTATAGCTTCCGTCCGAAAGCCGGGCCGTAAGACGCGCCCGCTCCGCATCGATCCCTTCGCGCGCAACGAGGGCCTGCGTGATCTCGTCTTCGGTCAGGCGGATGCATTGCACCGCCTGGCAGCGCGAGAGGATCGTCTGTCGGACCTGTTCCTTATGCGCCGTGACAAGCAGGAAGAGCGTGTCTTCGGGCGGCTCTTCGAGCACTTTCAGGAACGCATTGGCCGAGGCCTCGTTCATCGTGTCGACGTCCAGAAGAATGAAGATCTTCTTCCCCTTTTCCGTGGCCGTCATCGATGCTTCCTTGCGTATGGCGCGGATGTCGCGGATGCGTATCGCCGTGGCTTTGGGGATGCAGATTGCGGCGTACGGTTCCGCCGCCTTCTTCGCGATCTGCCGGCGCACCTCGTCTCTCACCTCGTTCTCAAGCGTGTCTCCGTCGCCGTTTTTCTTCGCATCGCCGCCCGGAAGCGCGAAGATGAACTTCAGATTGGGATGCTGAAGCGTGATCAGTTTTTTGCAGGACGGACACGAACCGCAGGGCGTGTCGAGTCCCTTTTCGCACAGCAGCGTCTTGGCAAATGCCAGCGCCAGCGCCGATTTGCCGGTCCCTTCGGGTCCCCAAAAACAGTACGCATGCGCGAGACGCTCCTGCGCGCGCGCCTTGGTGAGCAGCGCCTTGGCGTGACGCTGCCCGATCACAGAATCCCAGATGTCCGTTGTCAAAATGCGTGTCCCAGTCCGAAATGAAATACACTGAATGAATCATGAAGGAGCCGCTTCGAAAACACCCATTCGTTGCCCGGCGACTCCTTCGGATCGTAGACTCTCAGTCCGATATCGAAGCGGACGGGTCCGATGAACGTCTCGTAGCGAAGACCCAGTCCGGCCGCAACGGCGACTTCCCGCATGTGAATATCGCGCGGCCGGTCCCACAGATTTCCGACATCGACGAAGAGCACGCCCCACATCGCCTCGAGATCCACAAAATAAAATTTGCCCCAGTTCCGGAACAACTGTATGCGGTTCTCAAGGCTTGCTTCCAGTTCCACCTTGCCGCCGATGCCGGCCGAAGAGCCGAGCGTCGTGAGCTGGCGGAAATTCCAGCCGCGCACGCTTCCCGATCCGCCGGCATAAAACTTACGCGTCAGAGGGACGTCGAAGGGATTGGCCGTATTATACAGGAAGGCGGCGCCTCCCTTGAACTTCATTGCGATGATGTTCGAATTCACATCGTTGATCGGCAGGAACTGGCGGATCAGAAACGATGTCTTCACGTATTCCGAAAAGTCCAGCGACGGCTTCAGCCGGGGCGATCCGACCTGCTGGAGCATCCGCGGCAGCCCGCCCGATTCTTCGAGCGAGACGGTATGGGAAAATCCGCTCGTGGGCGAAAAAAGATTGTCCGTCTTGTCGCGCTGCAGCGTCAATGTGAGAATCGAGTTGAACTGCTTAGCGCGGTTGTTCGTGAACTCATCGGCCGATACTTTCAAGGGATTGAGAATCGTCGGCTCGACGCGTTCCAGAATCCATTCGGCGTATCCCGTTGTGTATGTGGCCAGCTTGTTGGTGACGCCGAAGCGTCCCCTGATCGCGTTCAGCGTATAGGCTTCCTGCTTTTCGCCCTCGAGCGTGAGCGATACATTCGCGCTGGTGCGGTTATTGAGAAAATACGGGAAATACACCTGCGGAGCGATATCGGCCTTCATCAGGAGGGTCGGCTCCTTCAGACCCAGTCGGAAGGCGTCTCCCCAGTCCAGGTTCTGGGGATTCTGCAGGCGGACCCGGGCACGGACCGAAAATGTGCTGGCATTCCCGAAGAAATTCCGATGGCTGTATCCCAGGCCGACGCCCGTGGTGAACTGGTTGTTTTCGTCGTTCACCTCCACTTCCGGCGTGATTTCCTTCAATTCGAGCACGCGGTATGTCATCTGCATCGGAATGACCGGCGGTATGGCCGCATCGTTCCGGGCCATCGGTTTCAGCGCCGCGTTGTCGAGCAGTCCCAGCCGGTTCAGATTCTGTTCGCTCGATGTCTTCTTTTCCTCGTTATAGACCTCGCCCGGCGAGAAATCGAGCTGCCGCATCAGCGTGGTCCGGTCCACTTCCGCCGTATCGGAGGCGATGGAAACCGGACCGAACACATACCGGCGGCCCGGCACGTAGCGGAATGAGACGCTGATATTGTTCGTCGAAAGATACCGCACCGGAACGATGGCATCGATTTCGGCGTCGGGATAGCCTCCGTTATGGAACACACGGAGCGCGCGTTGCCGTTCCTGTTCGAGCGCCTCGGTCGAATAGGGCATTCCCGCCTTGATGCCGGAATTCGCCCGAATGTCCTCGGCGATGTCAGGGGCGACCGATCCGATGCCGAGGATGGTGACGGTATCGATCAGGGAGCGGACATTTTCCTTTACGCGTATCTCGATGTCCATTTTTTCCGCCGAGCGATAGCGGAGCGAGGTATCGATAACCGCATGGAAGAAGCCGCGGTCCGAAAAATACTGCTTCAGCCGCACGATATCCCGTTCGAACGCCGCCGGATCGTAGATCGAGCGCGGCGAGCCGAGGCGTTCCCAAATGTGCTCGTAGAAAAAAATCGAGAGGCTGGTCGGCGTTTCCACCGTACGCATTTCACTTTTCAGGGATGCAGGCGAGGTCTCGCCATCGACCGAAATCGTGATTGTCTGTATCTCAACCGCCTGAATCCCGTCGCCCGGAGAGGCTGTCAATGCTTCCGCCCAGAGTGCAGGCTGAATGCGGAAGAAGAGCAGAGCGGCGACGGTGCAGTAAAGGATCCGATATGTGAGAAAGTTCCTGATCGTAGTGTGTGTCCCGCTCAATAAAAAACCCAGCGCCGTGAATGCTGGGTTCTTTGAATGGCTTGTTGCTGTCATGACCTGCCGCGCCTGGTTAGAAGCGGCAGCGGAAAGCATGTTCGCTTAATATTCGCCTTCATCTTCATAGAAGAAATCGTCGTTGGATGGATAATCCGGCCAGATCTCCTCGATGCTTTCATAGGGCTCGTCGCTGTCTTCCAGTTCCTGCAAATTTTCGATCACCTCCACCGGAGCGCCTGTGCGAGCGGCGTAATCAATCAGTTCATCCTTTGTGGCTGGCCAAGGCGCTTCTTCCAAAGACGATGCCAACTCCATTGTCCAAATCATACGACAATCTCTCCTTCAAAAAATTAATGTCTCTTATTTCCGTTTTAACAATCCCAGCTGAGCGCGGATCTTGTTATAATCGACATCATCCACAAAAAATTCAACAGGGTTTCGTGATTCGCCGTTCAGGCGAACTTCATAGTGGAGGTGCGGTCCCGTCGACCGGCCGGAATTGCCGGAATAGGCGATCAGCGTGCCGCGCTTCACTTTCTGTCCGGCGCGGACGACAGGCCGCGACAAGTGCGCGTACCATGTGCTGTATCCGAAGCCGTGATTGATCTCGACCGCCACCCCGTAGGAGCTGCCGGTGGATCCTGCAAATTCAACCGCGCCATCCCCCGTCGCATAGACGGGCGTGCCGACATTGTTTTGAATATCAACGCCTTCGTGCATGCGCTGAACGCCGAGCAGCGGATCCTTGCGGTATCCGAACCCGTGGTAGGTGAATTCACCTTCCATGGGCTTGATCGCCGGCATCGCGGCGAATTTCATCTTGTTTGTCTCGGACTGGTGATAGATTTCTTCGGCGCTTCGGCGCTGGTAGGCGATTTCCTTTTCCAGCTTGGACACAATCTGCTGCGATGAAGCGATCAGTTCGCCAGCATCTCCCGAAACAATTCCCTTGTAGTTTAGTTCCTTTGCGCCGCCGGTGCCGAGTTTCTGCACGTCCACATCGATCGTCGGCAGGTCGACTGCCGTTCGGAGCGTGTTTTCGCGCTCGATCAGTTTTTCCATCGTCGAGCCGAGCGCCATCAACTTGCCGTTGAGGTTGCGCACTTCGGCCTTCAGCATTCGGTTCTCGGTTGCAAACGTTGAAGCATTTCCTCCCTCTAATCCCAGCACATCTCCGCATACATGATTAAGTGCTCCTGCACACGCCATGAATGCTGCGACACTTCCCAACACTTTGAGCGCAAATTTAACCTTGTATCCCTTCGCTTCTATGAATGAAACCGATTCCTCCGAATAAAAGAAAAGTTTGTGATTTTTGCGCATAAGCACTTCGTTTTATTGTTGGAGCATGAATAGGAATTATGGAAAAGAAAATATAAAATTTTGAGTGGTTTGTCAAGGTTTTTCGGCTTCCCGGGGGCTTTTCTTACAAACCCCGTATATACAGAGATGGGTGCCGTTTTCCCTATTCAAAGTCATGCTCGAAGTAATCGATCGCGCGCTTCACCTCGTTGCGCGATTTCTGTGCGATCAGCTGTTCGAGCTTCTTGGAAAATTCCTTGGCAGCATCATATCCGTGATGCTTCAGGAGGTAATTGAGAGCGATCACTTCGGCGATCACCGTCACGTTCTTGCCCGGGAAGATGGGCAGCTTGATGTGCGGGATATCGACGTCCATGATCGAGATGGTATCCTGGTCGAGACCGGTGCGTGTGAATTCACCGTCCGAGGCCCATTCCATCAGCTCCACCACCACTTCCACGCGCTTCTGGAAGCGGATCGAGCGGATGCCGAAGATGGTCTTCACGTCGATCAGGCCCAGGCCGCGGATTTCCATGAAATGCTTGACCAGATCCGTGCCTGCGCCGATCAGGATGCCCTCTCCTTTGCGCGTGATGGTGACGACGTCGTCGGAAACGAGCCGGTGTCCGCGTTCCACCAGATCGAGCGCAATCTCGCTCTTGCCGATGCCGGAACGGCCCACGATGAGCAGGCCGATGCCGTAGACGTCGACGAACGAGCCGTGCACGGTTGTCTGCGGCGAAAACTGATCGTCCAGGAAGTCGCTCAGAAAATACGTCGCCTTTGTCGTGGCCAGCGTAGTCTGGAAGACCGGAACGTTATGGTCTGTCGCCAGCGCGATGAGTTCGGGATCCATCACGTTGCAGTCGGTGACGACGATGCAGGGAATCGCGAACTTGAAGAGCGTGTTGAAGGATGCGATGCGCGACTCGAGGGGCAGGCTCGCCAGGTACAGCATTTCGGTGTTGCCGAAGACCTGGACGCGATCGTATGTGAAGAGTGCGACATAGCCGGCGAGAGCCAGTCCGGGACGGTGGATGTTCTTGTCCCGGATCGGGTTCTCGAAGCCGACATTATTGAGCGCCTTCAGTTTGAGGCGCTCTTTAATGGTTTCATACAGAAATCCGACGGTAATGCTCTGCTTTCGGATTTCTTTTGCGTTGGTTAATGTTGTGGGTCCCTGGGGCATTAGACTTTCTCGTACACTTTCCTGATTTTTTCCTTTTCCTTGTCCCGTAATTTGCTCTTGTACCGCTGAATCTGACGTTCGATCTTGTCGATGGCTTCATCCACAGACTTTGAAAAATCCTCCGACCCGCATTCCGCTTTCAATACCATTCCGTAGACCGTAACGAGCAGTTCCACAGATTTTATGCTGTTCTGCGTTTTCTGATAGCTCAGCACCATATCCGCGTTAAGAATGCCGTTATAATATCGCTCCAGTTTCTTCAGCGCGGTATACGCGTACTCGCGGAGCGAATCATTCGCCGTAAAATGACGGGCTGTTATGCGGATGTCCATACGTCCTCCTTCGTTTTTGGTGTTATAGTTCTGCGCTCAGCTCCTCCTCCGCCTTCGGGTGTGCCTGACGATAGACCCGCTGCAGGCGTTCCAGAGTCACATGAGTGTAAATCTGCGTCGTCGAGAGGCTCTCGTGTCCGAGCAGCTCCTTGACCACGCGCAGATCTGCGCCGTTGTTGAGCAGATGCGTGGCGCAGGTGTGACGCAATACATGGGGACTCTTTTGTGAAAGTTCCGTTGCCTCCTGAAGATGTTTGTGGACAATTCCAGTGATGGATGACGGGGAAAGCCTCGTTCCCCGCCGGGAAAGAAACAATGGCAGATCCGCTGCGGAAGCGGGTGTCGGAAGTGTGCTGCGAAACCGCAGATACGTGCTCAGCGCCTCGTGCGCATGCGTGCCGAACGGGACGATGCGCTGCTTGCCGCCTTTGCCGGCGACCTTGATGAGCCGCTGTGAAAAATCGATATCCTTCGTCCGAAGCCCCATCAGCTCGGCCCGGCGGATGCCGGTGCTGTAGAAGAGCTCGAGCATCGCCGCATCGCGGGCGCCGTCGAACGTCTCCCGGTCCGGGCGCTCCAGCACGGCGCGCATCGAGACTTCATCGACATAGTGAGGAAGCCGCTTCTCGCGCTTGGGCGTCTGGATGCGGAGCGAGGGATTGTGCGTGAGCGCTCCCTGCCGCACGCAGTACCGGAAGAACGACCGGAGGGCGGAAAGCCTCCGGGCGGCCGATGTGCGCGCCAAGCCGCCTTCCAGCATGAGGGCGAGGAATTCACGGACCATCGATGCGTCGGCACGGGCCGGCTCTTCGAGGCAATCGGGATATTCCCTGCCCACGAACGCCTCCCACTGCTCCAGATCGCGTCCATACGATTCGACCGTATGCGCAGAATACCGGCGCTCGTGTTTCAAGTACGTCAAAAACGCTTCAATAAGTGCATGCATGGGACCGGATTACTCTGTTGAAACCCAGGCCGGTCAAACCGCCACTGCCTGTGTTTCAGTGTAGTATTCTTCCTTGCACTCCGGACAAAGAAGATAATCCCCCTTGCGTTTCGAACTTTTCTGTACGAGATACGAATTTCCACACTGCTTGCACGGCTGCAGAACGGGCTTGTCCCACGAAATGAAATCACAGGTGCCGTTCTCTTCCGTATTGTTCGAGCAGCGATAGTAAAACCGACGACGCCGCGTCTTGCGCTCGATGATGTCGCCGTCCTTGCACTTCGGACATTTGATGCCCGTGGTGATCGGCTGCGTATTTTTGCACGCGGGATAATTGGAACATCCCAAAAACTGCCCGAATGGTCCCCCCTTTACGACCATATCAGCGCCGCAGAGCTTGCATTTGATGCCGGCCATGTGCTCGAACTTTTCCGTCTCATCCTCGAGCGGCTTCCGGTTCTTGCATGCCGGATAGCCGGAGCATGCCTTGAACTGTCCGTACCGGCCCCATTTCACAATCATGGGCTTGCCGCACTGGTCGCAGGCCTCGCCCGCATCCTGCTGCAGCGATTTCTTGATCTTGTTCGCCTCGCCTTCGATGGCATGGAGCGACGCGATGAACGGCTTGTAAAAATCGTCCATCACCTGCACGTAATCGTTCCGCCCGTTGGCCACCGTCTCGAGCTCGTCCTCCATGAGCGCCGTGAATTTCGTATTCACGATCTTGGGGAAGCTGTCGACCAGGATCCTGGTGACGACCATGCCAAGCGGCGTCGCAAAGAGCTTCCGATCCTGCTGCTCCACATACTTCCTGTCCAGAATGGTCGCGACGATCTGCGCATACGTGCTCGGCCGTCCGATGCCGAGCGATTCCAGTTCGCGGACCAGGCTCGCTTCGGTATAGCGTGCAGGCGGCTTGGTAAAATGCTGCCGCGGGATGATGTCGAGAATCGACGCCCGCTGTCCCGCCTCGAGCGACTTCGGCAGTTTCGAGGACACCGCGGGATCGTCATCATCTCCCGTCCCTTTATCTTCGGCGATATCGTCATAAACTTGAAGGAATCCGCGGAAGATCGGCAGCGATCCGGTGGCGCGGAACGTATACTCGCCTCCCGTGATGTCGACGGTCACCTGTTCGAACGTCGCCGATGCCATCTGGCAGGCCACAAACCGGTTCCAGATCAGTTCGTAGAGCGCGTAGAGCTCCTTGTCGAGGAATTTCTTGACGAATTTCGGCGTGTATTTGATCGATGTCGGGCGGATGGCTTCGTGGGCATCCTGCGAGGCCTTCCCCTTCTTGAACTGCCGCGGCTCCTTCGGCAGGTATTCGGGGCCGTAGGCATTGGCGATAAATTCCCGGACGCCCGCAACGGCTTCTTCGCTCAGGCGGGTCGAATCGGTTCTCATATATGTGATGAGCCCGACCGTGCCTTCTTCCCCGAGATCGATGCCTTCGTAGAGTTTCTGCGCCAGGATCATCGTGCGCTTTGCGGAATACCGCAGACGGCCGGCCGCTTCCTGCTGAAGCGAGCTGGTGATGAACGGCGGAAGCGGATTGCGCTTGACCTGGCGCTTCTGCACGTCGGCGATAGAGAACTGCTGCTTCTGTATGTCGTTGACGCAGCCCCGCGCCGTCGTTTCGTCCGAGACGTTCGGATCTTCTCCGGAGATCTTGATGAGCTTTGCGTAGAACGGTTCCGCCCCTTCGGTCTGGAACTCGCCGGTGATCGACCAGTATTCGATCGGGACGAATTTCTTGATTTCTTCCTCGCGTTCGCAGATGAGCCGAAGCGCCACGCTCTGCACGCGGCCGGCCGAAAGGCCGTAATAGACGGTCTTCCAGATGAACGGAGAGATCTTGTAGCCCACGATGCGGTCCATGGCGCGGCGCGCCCGCTGCGATTCGACGAGATTGGTGTCGATCTTCCGCGGCTGCGCCATGCCATCCTTCACGCCCTGCGGCGTGATTTCATGGAAAAGGACGCGCTGGATGTTCGCATTTTTCGCCTTCACTTCCTCCGCGATGTCGTAGGCGATGGCCTCGCCTTCACGGTCAGGGTCGGTGGCGATATAGACTTCGTTGGCGTTTTCCGCGAGCGATTTCAGCTTGTCGAGCACGGGCTCCTTGCCCGCGATGGTTTCATAGACCGACTCGTAGCCGTTGTCGACATCGACGCCCAGTTTCGACTTGGGCAGATTCTTCAGATGTCCGACCGATGCTTCAACAATAAAGTCCTTGCCTAAATATTTATTGATCGTCTTCGCTTTCGAGGGTGACTCGACAATGATCAATGATTTGCTCATGTGTACCGATTGCCTTCCTTAATGGATTGTATCTTTGCTGTTCAACATGATGCGGCTGCCGGTGCTCTGCGAGTCGTCCGACTCCGAAAGCGTCATCGCGACGAGCGTTTTCATTTCCTCCACCCCGACGGTCACGTAACCGGACATCATGACGCGGTCGATGACCGCCTCGATGTCGTTGTCCGAGATGAGTCCGATTTCCCGCAGCTGCATCAGATATCCCTGTGCCGCGGGGCTGATCGCCATCCGTTCGGCATCATGCAGGATGCGGAACGACTGTCCGGTCGAGGAGATCTCGTCCGTTACCAGTTCGTCCCCCATCGAGATTTTGTCGTAGACCCAGTTGAATGCGGCGCTGATTTCGGCGGCGGTATATCCGCGCTTCGAGAGCACCGACAGATCGATCTCGCCGATCGGCTTGTTCTTGCGGAGTTCGCCGATCAGGTAGACCAGAATTTCAACCACTTTTTCCTGCATTACGGTAGTATTCATCATATTCAAAAAGTTCAGGACGCATGAGCTCCTGAATGAATGTATAAAAAATCCTTCTCTTGTCAAATGATTTTATTTGACGCCGAGCGCCTTCACATAGCGCTCCTGCTTTTTGAACATCGCCGCTTTCGATTCCGGATCCGTGTCGTCGTAGCCGCAGCAGTGCAGCACGCCATGGACGACCAGGCGGGCGGCCTCGTTGCGCGGCGAAACGCCGTATTCGGCAGCCTGGCGCCGTGCCTGCTCCAGATTAATATAGAGCTCGCCTTCAAGGGGGGATTCTTCTAGCGTGAATGAGATGACGTCTGTCGTGTCGTTGTGTCCCAGGTGCTTCCTGTTGATCGGACGGATCCCCTTGTCATCGGTAAAGACGACGGTCATTGCGGCTTTGTTCCGTTTCTCTTTTGAACACACGAATGCCGCCCACCGTTCAACTTCGGCACGCGAAACCCGGATGGCGCGGCATGGGAAATGAGCCTGGACGGCGATCATCGACGGCCTCTCGGTGAGGAAACGCGTTTATTCGCGCGTTTGCGGACGTTTTTCGGCGCCGTGACAGGCGCAGCAGCGTTCTTTTTCGGCGCCGGAGGGATCTCTTCGAGCACCGTTTCCGTGAGCGAGAGCGCGATGCCGGAGAGCATTACTTCCGGCCCCAGCTTCGTGAAATCGCCCGAGAGCAGCGACCGGTCCACATTCGCATAGAACGAGCAGCCGCCTTCGCGTTCGACGATGATGCCCGAGACCTTGCCGTCATGCTCGGCAATGAACGTCACTTCTCCCAGCATGGCGCTCACGACGCATCCGGAGCAGAAATGGAGCTGGAAATGGGTGTTCGATGTATAGATGGAAACGAGATTGCCCGTGCGTTCCCCGATCGGAATATCGGGATAGAGCTCGACGACGAGCCGGCGTTCGGGCGTGGTATTGATTTCAAACCGGTGGTTGTTCGCCGAGAATTTGCCGGGAACGCCGAGCACGGCGCTGATTTTTCTGATGACGCTCGGAGAAAAAACGGATTTCATTGTCATCCCGTCTGTGTTCGAAAATTAACTTAGTTTGCTGACGCCGCCCGGGCCGGTTCACCATTCAAAGACGGCGCCTTCACGCGCCGCTTCGCAGCGGAATGTGTCGCCTTTGCCTGCCATGATGCCGGCGCACCGCCGAACGATGTCGTCCATCGCATCGTCGCTGCGGCTGGGTTCGTGATGGAATAAAAACAGCTGCCGGACGCCGGCCTTGCGCGCGACGTCAAGCGTGAATTCGTAATGCGAATGCCCCCATGTCACCTTGTCGGCGAAATATTCCTCGGGGGTATACGTCGCGTCGTGTATGAGCACATCGGCGCCGCGCGCGAAGTCGTAGATGCGCTCGTTGCAGTCTCCGCCGGCCGACTGGAACCGGCTCAGCACGCTTGGTTCGAAATTCGTCGCCTTCTTCAGCATTTCGGCGCTGAAGGCCTCGTTGTCGCTGATGTAGACGAGCGACTTCCCATCCGATTCGATCCGATAGCCGACCGTGAAGCCCGGATGGTTCACATACATCGTGCGGACGCGCACGTCGCCGATCATGAACTCGTCCTCCTTCACCGGATGGAACGAAATGGTCGCCGCCAGCTCGTGCAGTTCGATCGGGAAATAAATATGCGTCATCTGGTCGGCGATGATGCGCTGAAGCGTGATGTCGTTCCGCTCCGGTCCGATAATGGTGATCGCATTGCCGGGCACGAATGCGGGCTTGAAGAACGGGAATCCCTGGATGTGGTCCCAATGAGGATGCGTGATGAGAATCGACGCCGTGACGGCTTTTTTCTGGGAGGCCAGGCGATCGCCAAGAGCGCGTATGCCCGTGCCCGCATCGAGGATGAGGATGGTGCCGTCGTCCGTGGTGACTTCGACGCATGGCGTATTGCCGCCGTAGCGCACGAACGACGGTCCGGATGTGGGAATGGAACCTCTCACCCCCCAAAATGTCAGATTCATCGGATGGGCCTCTTACGATTGTCCGCGGAAAGCTTCTACGTAGTCGACGTAATTTTGTGCCGATTGTCTCAGCATCGCCCTCTCCTCATCCGTCAGCTGCCGGATCACCTTGGCTGGGGTGCCGGCCACAAGCGTTCCTTCAGGAACGACCGTGCCGCCCAGCACGACCGCACCCGCCGCGACGAGCGCGAACGGTCCCACCTTCGCATCGTCGAGCACGACGGCGCCCATGCCGATCAGACAGTAGTCGTAAATGGTTGCCGCATGGATCACGGCGCTGTGACCGACCGTGACGTTCGCCCCGATGATGCAGGGAAATTTCTTGTGCGTCACATGGATGACGGCATTGTCCTGAATGTTCGTCCGTTCGCCGACGCGGATGTAGTTCACGTCGCCGCGGACGACCGTGTTGAACCAGACGGAACAGTCCTTCTCCATCTTCACGTCCCCGATAATGCGCGCGCCGTCGGCGATGAACACCGACGGGTCGAGTTCGGGGTACATCCCCTTGAATGGCATCACGGTGAACTGCTTCTGCGGCACATGGATCGTTCCGACAAGCGGCTTCTCAACGGTGTGAATTTTTTCTGTGGAGCTCATAGTCTTGTTCTCATGGAATAAAAATACAGTGTTATGATTTCGACGGCGCCTTCGGCGGTGTCCAGCCGGGGCGGTTCCATTTGATCAGCTCGATGTGGACGCTTCCGATGACGACCTTCATCTTCGCCACGATCGGCACGGCGGCTTCATCGTCGCTGAAGTAGCCCTCGAATCCGCCGGTCATGCCGAAGAATCCGACATAGTCCGAATGTCCCTCGAAGTGGACAGTCTGGACGGGATATTTCACCGCATCGATTTCCTTCGCCTCCTTCTCGTTCTTGAAGTCGAAATACGTGTTGACCTCCGCCTCGTCGACGAACGTCGGCACATTGACTTCCTTGCGCTGGTGGACGTTGACACGCGCATAATAAAACAGCGAGAGTCCGTCCACGATCCCGTTGTTGACGGGCGCCGTGCCGCTCTTCGTGATCGTTCCCTGGGGCGAGATGCCCCGTTCATACGTCGCCAGCTTTTTCTGGTAATCGAATGAATATTTCACATATTTCATTTCCTCGGGCTTCTTGGTGTCGTAGGCCGAGAAATAATTCGAGAAGGCGGTCGGCAGCATATCGGTAAAAAAGACGGCATGGAGGCTCACGAAGGGAACCCCGCTGTACGAATCGATGTATGCCTTTGCCTTATAGCATGTCTTTCCGTTCCGCTGATACGAATCGATGATGACGGCCTTCACGGTGCCCAGGTCGAACATCGAATAACTGACTTCGTAGAGAAGCTCTTCTCCCTTGACGAACGCGCCTGCAGGGGCCTGAAATTCGAACGACGATTCGGTAAACTCGCCGGCCTGAGATACCGTGACGTCTGAGAACGGGAATAACGCGATGATGAGGACTGCTATGATGATGCCGGTGATGATTTTAACTGCTCTTTTTCGTTTCAATGTCTCGCATTGCCTTTCCGTTGGTTGAAGAACGCCGGCGTCCTGATCCGTGTGCAATGCGCAGGACGCCGGCTGAACAATAGAGCGTTACTTCTGCAGATGTGTGATGTGCTCGGCTTCGGGGAAGAGTCCCATCGCTTTCTTGAGCTGGTTGTCAACCATGAGGATGACCGGATACCAGCCTTCGTTGCCCCAGAAATTGCGGGCGATGTGCGCTTTCAGACGCGCATCGATGTACTCCTTGTCGTGGTCGAACTGCGCCTGATTGAATTCGACGCCTTTCGATTTCACATAGGCGAGGAATTCGGGAAGGACTTTCTCCTTCACATCGAACGACTTGTTGAACTGTTCGAAGTTTCCTTTATACCGGTTCTTGATTTCGTCGCCATGGTTCGTCAGATATTTCGTGACGAATTCATAGAACAGGTTGCGGCGGCTGATGACGCGCGAAAACTGCGTGCCGGTGTCGGATTTGACGATGTAGTCGGGAGTGATGCCCCCTCCTCCGTAAATCGTGCGGCCTGCGCCCGTCTTGAATTTCGGGCGCGTGCTGTCGGCGCTTTCCTCCTGATGCGTGATGTTCTCGCCTTCGACTTCGTCGCGCTCGAACGCCTCGCGCTGGTACTTGTCCTTGCCGTCGGAATACGAACGCTGGATAAGCCTGCCGCTGGGCGTGTAATACCGCGCAATGGTCAGACGGAAGGCCGACTTGTCGGGCAGTTCGAACTGCCGCTGCACCAGCCCCTTGCCGAAGCTGGTTTCACCGACGATGAGTCCGCGGTCCCAATCCTGCACGGCGCCGGCGACGATTTCGCTCGCGCTGGCCGATCCGTTCGAAATGAGGATGATGAGCGGCGTCTTCTCGTATTCGCTGCCGGTCGTTGCGAAATATTCCTCGTTGAATTCCGTGCGGCGACCCTTCGTATAGACGATCTTTCTCGGCGTGCCGTTCTTGTCGGCGGCCAGGAACAGATCGGCCATTTTCACGGCCTGATCGAGATAGCCTCCGGGATTGAACCGCAGATCAAGCACGAGACGCTTCATGCCCTGCGACTTCAGCTTCTGCAACGCGGCCACCATCTCGTTGTTCGTCGTTTCGGAGAACCGTGTCACGTTGATATAGCCGACTTCGTCGTTGAGCATTGTCGACACATCGACGCTGTAGAGCGGAATGACATCGCGCACGATCTCGAAGTCCAGCAGTTCTTTCACGCCCGCACGCACGATTGCAACCGAGACCTTCGTGCCCTTGGGGCCTTTGAGCGATTTCATGACAGAATCGGTGGTGATGCCGACGGCGTTCCACCCGTCGATCTTGACGATCTTGTCGTTCGAGAGGATGCCGAGCTGGGCGCTCGGTCCTCCGCCCACGGGCTGTACGACCGTGATGGTATCGTTGACGATCGCGAATTCCACGCCGATGCCTTCGAATTTTCCGCGGAAATCCTCGGTCACTTTCTTCAGCTGCTGCGGCGGTATGTACACAGAATGGGGATCAAGGTTGTTGAGCAGACCGTTCACCGCCGCTTCCGTCAGTTTTGCCGCATCGACATCGTCGACGTAGAATTTTTCGGTCAGATTGAGCACATCCTTGAACTTGTTGAGCTGCTCGTAGACGCTGTCGCCGGAAATGAGTTGATTGAATTGGGTTCCGACTGCGAACGCCAACAGCAGTGCAATCGCAAACATCGGAATCGAAAAACGTTTTTTCATGAGAATACTCCTGAGATCGCTTCCCATAGCGTGAGTTTAATAAATGGAGTGAACAGCATAGAACATGGTTATACGATCTAAACACCAATATAAAATAAATAAATCCATTCACCGAATCAACTGCCCTTATTTTTCGGGCTTCATCTGCGGGAAGAAGATCACGTCCCGGATCGATTCCGATTCGGTCAGCAGCATGACGAGCCGGTCGATGCCGATGCCGAGACCGGCCGTCGGCGGCATGCCATATTCGAGCGACCGCAGGAAATCCTCGTCCATCGTCTGGGCCTCGTCGTCCCCCCGTTCGCGCAGACGCACCTGTTCCTCGAACCGGGCGCGCTGATCGGTCGGATCGTTCAATTCGGAGAAGGAGTTGCAGATTTCCTGACCGTTCACGAATCCTTCGAACCGTTCGACCAGGCCCTCTTCCGTCCGGTGCTTCTTGGCCAGCGGCGAGAGTTCGACGGGATAATCCATGATGAACGTCGGCTGGATGAGATGAGGCTGCACCGTGGCGCTGAATATTTCGTCCACGATCTTTCCGGCGCCGATTTTCGGATCCAATGCAAGGTGAAGCTCCTTGGCGAAGGCGCGCAGCGCTGCCTCGTCGAATCCGCGTATATTCTTGCCGGTATACTTTTCGATGGCGCCGAACATGGTCATGCGCTGCCAGGGCGTCGTGAAATCGATTTCGTTGCCACCCAGAGTGACCTTCTGCGTGCCGTTCAAGGCGATGGCAATGTTCTGGATCATCCGCTCCGTCAGTTCCATCATCCAGATGTAGTCCTTGTACGCGACGTAAAGCTCCATCGCGGTGAATTCCGGATTATGCGTGCGGTCCATGCCCTCGTTGCGGAAATTCTTCGATATTTCGTAGACGCCGTCGAAGCCGCCCACGATCAGGCGCTTCAGATACAGCTCGTCGGCAATGCGCAGATACAGCTGCATATCGAGCGTATTGTGGTGCGTCACGAAGGGACGCGCGCTGGCGCCGCCGTAAATCGGCTGCAGGACCGGGGTTTCGACCTCGAGGAAGTTCTGGTCGTCCAGGAAACGCCGGATGCTGCGGATCAAAAGCGAACGCTTCACGAACGTCGAGCGCACATCGGGATTCACGATCAGATCCACGTAGCGCTGGCGGTAGCGCGTTTCCTTGTCCGCAAAGGGATCGAATGTGACCTTGTTGCCGGCTTCGTCGGTCTTCTCCTTGACGACCGGAAGCGGGCGCAGCGACTTCGAGAGCAGTTGCAGCTCCTGCGCATGGATCGATACCTCTCCCATCTTCGTGCGGAAGACGAATCCCTTCACGCCGATGATGTCGCCGATATCGAGCAGCTTCATCAGATTGTACGATTCGCCGATATCATCCTTGCGCAGATACACCTGGATCCTGCCCTGCATGTCCTGAATATGGCAGAACGAAGCCTTTCCCATCTTCCGGATCGACATGAGACGGCCCGCGACCGCGACGGTCCGCTGGGGCGCATCGTCCGCAAACGATTCGAGGATCTCCTTCGAATAGGCGTCGCGGGGAAAGTCGTACGGATAGGGATTGATGCCCTGCTTGTGAAGCTCATCGAGCTCTTCGCGCCTGCGGAGCATGAGCGAGTTGAGTTCTTCGTGGTATTCGTTCTGTTGTATGTCCATATGTCGGGTTTCTTTGTCTGTATTGATGGTGATAATGAAAGAAAAAATCCGCTGAAAAAATATGATGCCGGACACACCTCCGTGGTGCGTCCGGCCCGTCACGTTCCTGTAAACGCGCTGTTATTCCGTGCGCGAAAATTCGGCAAGCCGGATGCAGACATCGTTCTGTATCTTTTCGGCCATGCGAGTGGGCACCGTATAATGGTTGCAGATCATCGAGAAGACGAACATCTCCCCGTCCCTGCTTGTCACATAGCCCGAGAGCGCGCGCACATAGCCCACAAATCCCGTCTTGGCGTGGACGTTGTTTTCGGCCTTCGTGCCCTTCATCCGGTTTCTGATCGATCCGTCGACGCCGGCAATGGGCAGAGACTGATAGAACGGCTCGAAATATTTGCCCTGATACATGCCGGTCAGGAGCGAGACAACATCGGTCGGCGAAACGAGATTCAGCCGCGAAAGGCCTGACCCGTCCACTTCCTGAAGGCGCAGCGTATCGATGCCCCACGAGGCGAAGATCGGATTCGTGACCCGGCGCGAATTGCGTTCAGAGCCGAGCCCGTAATAGGCCATGCCCATGGTGCGGTAGAGCTGTTCGGCATAAAAATTCTGGCTCGGCTTGTTGATCGTCCGCACGATTTCAGAAAGCGGGATCGACGTGAATGTCGCCACGTGCCTGGCCGACGCGTAGTCGGGCAGGTATCCCGTATCGCCGATATCCATCGCCTCTCCGTGCACGGCGATGCCCTTGCGTTCGAGCGTTTCCTTCAGGACCGTCGCGGCATACAGCGTCGGATTGTCGATGGCGATGGATTCCTTCCATGCCGGCTTGTTCACGGGGAAGGAACCGCTGACGGTCACGATATTCGTTCCGCGCCGGCGCGTGAATGTGATGTAATAGTTCGAATCGGGACCGGTCGTCTTCGTCTTGTTCACGATCGAGATGTATTTCGTGGCCGGCGACCAGGTGATGTGCGCCGGCTGTCCGACCGAGTCTCCGGCGGTCACGGTCATGTCGACGCAGTTGTCGTTGAATGCAAGTCCGCCGAACTGCGCGGCATACCAGTCGGTCTCGTAGAGCGCATCCCAGCCGTCGCCGTAGAACGACTCGTCGAAGCACCGGTCGTCGCCGATCACGTTGCCGGTGACCTCGGTGATGCCTGCGGCTTTCAGGCTGTCGGCCCACTGCTCGAACGTTTCCGTGCTGTGTCCGTTATTGTAGCGGCCTGAAATGGTCGGGTCTCCGCTTCCCTTCACCACGATATTGCCCGTGAGAACGCCCGCCTTGAGATCGCCTTCCGCGTAGACGTCCGTCTTGTACCGGAAATCGGGGGTCAGCGATGTGAGCGCCGTCGATGTCGTGAACAGCTTCATGTTCGATGCCGGCATGAAGCTCTTATACTCGTTGCGCTGGTAGACGACCTCGCCCGTCTTGAGCGAGCGGATCACCACGCCCCAGTGGGCGTTCATGAAGTTCGGATCATCAAACCGCTCAGCCAGTTCGGCGCGGAGCCTGTCGATCGGTTTCATTTCTTCCGGTGATTTCACCACCGGCGATGTGGAACATGATGCAAAAAACACTGCGGCCAGAAACATCCAGTATGGTTTTTTCATCGCTGCTGAGTCCGTTTGATGAGGGGTGATGTCCGGTATCGGCGCGCATCGGCTGCCCGGAGAGCATACGCCGATGCGCGCTCACGGGTTCATTACGGTGTCACTTTTCCTGTCGGATAGCCCGGAAGATTGAGCTTCGTGCTGTCGCAGCGGCCCGAGACGGCCGACAGCGTGTAGAGTCTCGATGCGTGCCACGGCTCGACCTGGCTCCACTCGAAGCGCCATGCCCAGTTGCCGAGGGCCTTTCCGGGAAAATTCATGCGATGCTCCGTGCTCAGCCCGAGCACGTCCTGCATCGGGAAGACGGCGACATCGGCGACGCTCTGCGATGCGGCGGTCATCATGTGCCAGTGGATGTCCCGTCCGTCGGTCGAGAAATATTTCTGCGCATACACGCGCTCGTGATCGGTCGTGGTGGCAAACCATCCCACCGTCGTGTCGTTGTCGTGCGTGCCGGTATAGACGACCGTGTTCGGCGAATAGTTGTGCGGCAGGAAGATGTTCCGGGCGTCGCTGGCGAATGCGAACTGCAGGATGCGCATGCCGGGGAACTGGAACTTGTCGCGAAGCTCGTACACATCGGGCGTCAGCATGCCGAGATCCTCGGCGATGATCGGCAGTTCTCCCAGTTCCTTCTGTATGGCCTGAAAGAGCTTCTCCTTCGGCCCGTCGATCCATTTGCCCTTCACGGCCGTTTTTTCCTTGCCGGGAATCTCCCAATAGGCGGCGAAGCCGCGGAAATGATCGATGCGGGCGATGTCGACGATCTCGAGCGTCTTGCGTATGCGCTCGATCCACCAGGCATATTTCTGCTTGTGCATCACATCCCAGCGGTAGAGCGGATTTCCCCAGCGCTGTCCTGTTGCGCTGAAATAATCGGGCGGAACGCCGGCAACGACGCTGGGTTTGAGATCGGTGCTGTTCAGATAGAACAGATCGGGATGGGCCCACACATCGGCGCTCTGATAGGCGATGAAGATGGGAATGTCGCCGACGATCTTCACGCCCTTCTCGTTGGCATACTTCTTCAGCGCCTTCCACTGGCGGAAGAAGCACCACTGCGTGAACTTCCAGAAATTCACGTCGTTGATGAGGTCTTCATGGGCTTTCTTCAGCGCGGCGGGCTTGCGGTGCACCAGATCGGACTCCCACGAGCACCATTCCTTGCCCCCGTTCTTTTCGACGAGCGCCATGAAGAGCGCGTAATCGTCGAGCCAGGATTTCTGCTCGTTGCAGAAGGCATTGTAGGCGGTCACATCTTTTGCCGCCGGCTTGGCGAAAAACGCATTCGATGCGCGGCGCAGACGCTCCATGCGGTACGGAGTGACGGCATCATAGTCGACGCGCTGCGTGGTAAACTGCGGGGGATTTTCAACATCGGCGGCAGAGAGCCAGCCCTTTTCACGGAGTTCGTACAAATCGATCAGGAGCGGATATCCCGCAAACGCCGAGAGTCCCATGTATGGTGAATTGCCCATGCCGACGGGACCGAGCGGCAGCATCTGCCAGATTTTCTGTCCGGCGATGACGAGCCAGTCGATGAAATGATATGCTCCCGACCCGAAGTCGCCGGAGCCGAAGGGGCCCGGCAGTGATGTCGGATGCAAAAGGATACCGCTGCTCCGTGTAAAGCGCATTGATGAGACCTTTCAGTTAATTGAAAATAATTATATTAATTCTTTCCGCGCCGCGCCGAAGGCGCTCTCTTCCCTGCCGGCGATGTCTTCCGATCCGACTGTGGCTTCTTCCCTGCCGGCGATGTCTTCCGATCCGACTGAGCCGTCTTCTTCCATGCGGACGATGTCTTCCGATCCGACTGAGGCTGCTTGAATCCAGACGCTGTTTTTCTTGCCGTGTGCGATTTTTTGCCTTCCGGTCCCGTCTTCCGGTCCGACTGTCCGACCAGCGATTTGAGTTTTCTGACTTCCTGATCGGTCAGGAAACGCCATTTCCCGCGTCCCACGCCCTCGGCCGTGAGTCCACCATAACTGATGCGGTGCAGCCGCTCGACTTCGTAGCCGAGGGCTTCGAACATGCGCCGGACCTGGCGGTTGCGGCCTTCATGAATCGTAACGATGATCTCCCGGTTTTTCGTGCCCGGCACCGGAATGATGTCGGCCGGAGCCGTCTTTCCGTCGTCGAGAAAAATGCCTTTCGACAGTTTTTCGCGGTGCGCTTCGTCGAGCGACTGGTCGATCGAGACGTGGTATTCCTTCTTCACTTCGCTCGAGGGATGCATGAGCTTGGTCGCCAGAAATCCGTCGTTCGTGAACAGCAGCACGCCGGTGGTGTTGCGGTCCAGGCGTCCGATCGGAAAAACGCGTTCCCTGACCGAGAGCAGATCGAAGACCGTCCGCCGGTCTTTTTCATCCTTTGCCGTCGTGATGTAATCCTTCGGCTTGTTCAGCAGAAGATACACCAGATGTTCGGCAGGCGTGACGCTTTTCCCGCCGACCGTCACGATGTCGCGTTCCGGGTCGACCTGCGTGGAAAGGCTCTCCACGACCTTGCCGTTCACGCGGACTTCTCCGGCACGTACGACGTCTTCAGCCGCACGGCGCGATGCGATGCCGCTCATCGCGAGGTAGCGGTTTATACGAACAGTTTTTTGAAGAACGTCTTTATTTTTGTTTTCCACTTGCTCCAGCCTTTCTCGTGTTCGGGGTGCTCTTCTGTGTGTGCAGGCTCTTCGTTCCCGGACGCCATTGCATCTCCGGCCGCATCCGGTGCGGGTTCAACGGGCTCTTCTTCTTCCGGCAGCGTTTCGTCCGGATCGGGTGTCGTTTCTTCGACAACCGGTGTTTCTTCGACAGCCGGTGTTTCTTCAACAACCTGTTCCACGAATTCTTCCGGGAGCTTCATTTCTTCGACGATGGCGATCGTCGGCTCTTCATCGGCAGAAGCATCTTCCATGATCGCAGAATCTTCGACGGATTCTTCGACGATTGCAGGTTCTTCATCGACGGGCGGTTCTTCCGCGACCTCAGGCTCTTCAATAACTGCAGATTCTTCGGTAACCGCAGGCTCTTCGAGGATCGGTGATTCTTCAACGACAAGAGGCTCTTCAATGATTGGAGTCTCTTCGATGATTGGAGTCTCTTCAACAATGGGAGGCTCTTCGATGATTGGAGTCTCCTCGACAATGGGAGGCTCTTCGATGATTGGAGTCTCCTCGACGACTTCCGGCACTGTTTCAAGTTCAACGGCCGGCTCTTCGGTCACGGCTTCTGCGGGCTCCGGCTCGACCACCCCGACGGATGCTTCATCCATTTCAACGGGCGCCGCTTCTTCGACCGGTATGGCCTCGGTCGTTCCGATCTGAACTTCGAGTTCGAAAGCCTCCGCATTCGGCGCATTCTCTTCCGCTTCGGGTTCAAGTGCAATTTCTTCCACTGCGGGTTCAGATGAAATTACTTCCGCTGCAGGTTCAATGACGATCTCTTCCGCGGCGGGTTCCGGCGCTGTCTCCGGCGTCGTTGCCTGTGGTTCCGGTGCGGTCTCGGGCGGCGTCGATACCGGCGGTTCAACGCTCTTCACCGTCGGAGCCGACGGCTGCCGCAGCGGAGGACGCGGTCCGTTCGATTTGGCTTTCGGCGCGCCTCCGTCCATCTTCTGCTGCAGCTCTTCCTTGAATTCCAATTCCTGTTGTTCTGCAAGCAGCCGCTTTTCGACCTCGAGTTCCGTTTCGCCGATGAGTTCTTCGATCTCTCTCGGCTTCGGCAGATCGCTGATCTCGTTCAGACCGAAATGCATCAGGAAGTGTTCCGTCGTGCCGTAGAGCAGCGGACGTCCCGGCGTGCTTGCGCGGCCGGTGATCGAGATGAGGTTCTTCTCCAGCAGCGTCTTGATGATGTAGTCGGCGTTGACGCCGCGGATGAATTCAATCTCGCTTTTGGTGATCGGCTGCTTGTAGGCGATGATCGCCAGCGTTTCGATCGCGGTGGCGGACAGCTTGCGGCGCGCCTTTTCCTTTGCGAGCTTGCCGACGAACGCCGAATACTTCGGCTTGGTGGCGAATGTGAATCCGCCTGCGATCGGGATGATATGGAACGCTCGTTCGGCGTACTGCCGATTGATCGCCGCCACGGCGCGCTTGATCCCCTGCGTGGTGCACCGGATGCGATTGCCCTCGGTGCGGTCCTTGTTCACCTCTTCGACGATCTGACGGATGAACTTCGCGGAAATCGGTTCGTCCGATGCGAAGACCAGCGATTCCACGACGTTCCGCAGTTCGGCGGATTCCTCATCAGTATACGCCTCGTCGGCCTCTTCCGCTTCGGATGCCTCTTCTGCTGCCGTGGCAACCGCAGCATCGGCCTCTTCCGGCGGAGATGCCTGGGCGGAGCCATCCGCCGTCGCGCCCTCTGCATGTCCGTCGCCGCCCTCGGCGTGCGGCATTCCCGTCTCTCCCGTTTGCCCTTCCGCTTCGGGATCGATCGGCGTCAATTCCTCACCGTCAAGAACGTCGCTCATGCCGCTTCCTCCGGCATGTGCACGATGGTGATGTCGCCGAACGAATCAACCTGTCTGATGAGAACTTTCTTCTGCCGGATCAGTTCCAGCAATGCGAGAAATGTCACCACGATACGTATTTTCTCCGCCATGATTGATGCAATTTCATAGAATGTCGATTCTTTCTTCGCTTCCATATAGCCTGCGAGGAACGTGACCTGCTCTTCGAGCGTCACGTTGAGCTTGTTGATCTCGTGCACGTGCTTGCGCGGCATGCGGTCGACCGTGTACTTGAATGCCGCGATCAGATCGAAGAGCGTCACATCGCGCAGAAGATTCTCATCCTCTTCCGATTCGGTCATCTTCGGATCGTGATCGAAATTGCCGCGGTAATAGACGCGTGCCTGCGCGCGCTGCATCGAATCCATCTTCAGCGCCATTTCCTTGTAGCGCTTGTATTCGAGCAGACGCTTGACGAGTTCCGCTCTCGGATCGGCCTCCTCCTCTTCCACGCCCTCGGGCTTCGGCAGGAGCATCTGCACCTTGATCTGCATGAGCGTCGCCGCCGTGACGATGAACTCTCCGGCGATGTCGAGATCGAGCTGCTGCAGATACTGCAGGTACTCCAGGAAATCCTTCGTGATCTTCGCGATCGGAATGTCGTAGATGTCCAGTTCGTCCCGCTTGATGAAGAACAGAAGCAGGTCGAGCGGTCCCTCGAAATCCGACAGTGAAACTCTGTACATGCGCGGTTATCCTAATTTCATGGCGTGATGGACCTCGTTCATCGTCTGCTGCGCGGTTTCGCGGGCGCGCCGTTCGCCGTCGGCAAGGATGTCCTTCACCGTGTCGGGATTCGTTTCAAGGGCCGCACGCTTTTCGCGGATGGGGGCCAGCACGTCGGCAACCTTCTGCGCGCAGCGCTTTTTGCAGTCGACGCAGCCGAGCGCCCCGGTCTCACAGCCGACGCGGATTTCCGGTTCCTCCTGCGCATTGAAGCGCTTATGGTACGAATATACGACGCAGACATCCGGATGTCCGGGATCGCCGCGGCGGACCTTGAGCGGATCGGTCACCGCCGTGCGCATCTGCTTCATGATCTCCTCCGGAGAATCGGACAGGCCGATCGTGTTCCCGATCGATTTGCTCATTTTCTGATTGCCGTCCAGTCCGACCAGGCGCGCAAACTTCGTGAGCTTGGGTTCGGGTTCGGGAAACACCTCGCCGTAGAGATTGTTGAAGCGCCGGGCGATCTCGCGCGTGATTTCGATATGCGGCACCTGGTCTTCGCCTACCGGCACGACGCTGCCCTTATACAGGAGAATGTCGGCCGACTGCAGCACGGGATAGCCGAGATGGCCGTAGATGAGCGAGTCGAGGTTCAGATCGCGCGCCTGTTCCTTCAGCGTCGGATTGCGTTCCAGGCGCGCCGTCGTGATGAGCATCGAAAACAGCAGATGCAGTTCCGTATGCTCCTTCACCTGCGACTGGCGGAAGATGGGACTCTTGGCCGGATCGATGCCCGCCGCCACCCAGTCCATCACCATATCGAGCGAGTACTCGTAGAGTCGGCTGGTGTCGGTATTGGTGGTCAGTGCGTGGTAATCGGCAATAAGATGATAATTCTGATAATCGTTCTGCAGCGCAACCCAGTTCTCGAGTGCGCCGACCAGGTGGCCCAGATGCAGCTTCCCGGTGGGGCGCATCCCGCTCAGTATGATGTTCTTCATATATTATCGATTGATGTCTGTCATGTTACTGCATGAAAAGGTACGGCTTCCACTTGTCCGTCACGTTGCCCACGAAATGGCGGATGAACGTGACATGGTTCGGCTTTATCGGCTTCCGGAGCAGAGGCATGCCGGCTTCCTCGGGGGTGCGGTCCCCTTTCCTGTTGTTGCAGCGGACGCATGCGCAGACAAGATTGTCCCATGTATCCGCTCCCCCGCGCGACCGGGGAAAAATATGATCGACGGTCAGCATCGGCTCCGTCCGGCCGCAGTACTGGCAGCGATGATTGTCGCGCCGGAGTATGTTCTTCCTGGACAGTATGATGCGCTTAAAGGGAACATGCACGAACAGCGACAGCCGCACCACGCTCGGAAACGGGAGCGACCGCGAAACCGAACGCAGTTCCTTTCCTTCAGCGGCTTCGATGAGCTCGGCCTTGCCGAGAATCAGAAGGACAACCGCTTTTCTGACGTTGCAGACGCTGAGCGGCTCGTAGTCCTGGTTCAGCACCAGCACCTTGCCGTTGAGTCTGCCCTGATGAGGCTTATTTTTATAAAATGTACTGAAGACTTTTCACGCTCCTTCGCGTAAAACCGATTAATGGTCAATCGGAGTCTGCCATCCCCAGCCGTCTTGCTCCCTGAAATGTTGATGCGTACTTTTTTGAATATAAAGGATGTCTCGAATCAAGGCTGCTGCAGTGCACATTCCCCGACTCATGAATGAACAGATCTTCTCCCAAACTGATTGCCACATGCGTGATGCGTTCGGCCGACGGTCCGAAAAACAGGAGGTCTCCTTCGGCAAAGCGCGCATGATCGCGGCCGGCGTCCATGCCGGTCTTCCATTGCAGGCTCGCATCGCGCGGAAGCTCGATGCCGTTCAGGCGGAACACCGTCTGAACGAATCCGGAGCAGTCGAATCCCTTTACCGATCGGCCGCCCCACACATACGGAATGCCCAGAAACATGCGCGCAGTTTCAATGATGCGTTCCGATGAGAATGCTTTCGGCGCGCGCGCAGGCTTCTTCACGAGCGATGATTCGGCAAAGGCGTGCGTGCCGTCGGGCAGCATGAGCTTCGTAAACCGTCGGTCGCTCTGAAGAACCGGGAGAAATGTCCCGAAAAGAAATTCTCCGGCAGGATCAGATTGTTTGTCCGCCGCCGTATACAGGGGAATCACAAATCGCTTCGGCGTCACCTTCACGCTTTCAATCCAGTCGACCATGTCGCCGAGCTCGATTTCCGCAATCTGATTGCGGCTGACCCAGCCGATATAGCCGTCCGCGTGAAGCCGGACGCGCGCCCAATCCTCCCCTTCGCTCTGCAACAGGTCCGCGGCTTCTCCGAGAAGCATTTGCGTTACCTGCTCGCTTCTGTATGTCGGAGCCGCCATGACCTGCACAACGCCGGCCGAGGCAATGGCGTAGTCTTCCTTTTTCGGAATTTTTTCGATCTCGTACCGGCAGAGGCGCGCATGCGCCTTTTCCGCAAAATACCGCGCGATGCCTTCCGATGCGTATTGGCTGGAGACCGTGAAACGGATGAGGCCTTTCGGCTTTTCCTCGACACTCTGCCAGTCGAATACGACGAACCGCCTGTCGATCCCCAGCGATCGTTGAATGTCTTCCGCAATGTCCTGTAGTGACGTTTTCTTCATCGCTTTCCGGATCTGTGGAAATTATATTTTTCTATGTAAGAAAATATAGTCAAAGACGCGCGTAATGTCAATGAAAGCGCTTCCGTTTCGTGGATTCTATTGAACTTTCACGCCGGCACGGAATCTTTCCGTGATCTCGCGGAGAGAATCGCCGCCGAATTTTTCCAGCAATGCGTTGGCAAGAACGGGCGCCACGACGGCCTCCCCGATCACGGCACAGGCGGGAACGGCGCACACATCGGAGCGTTCATAGCGGGACTGCACGGGCTGCATGGTCGCAAGGTCCACGGACCGCAGAGGCTGCGCCAGCGTCGAGATTGGCTTCATCGCTCCGCGGAGCACGATGGGCTCGCCGTTGGTCATGCCGCCTTCGATGCCTCCTGCTCCGTTCGTCGGGCGCGTGATCTCTTTTTTGCGCGAGAGCATGATTTCGTCGTGCACCTCGGAACCGAAACGCCGGGCATTTTCGAATGCATCGCCGATTTCGACGCCTTTGACGGCCTGTATGGACATGAGCGCCGAAGCGAGCAGGGCATCGAGCTTCCGATCATACTGAACATACGTGCCGAGTCCCATCGGCACCCCCGTCACGATCACTTCGAAGATGCCTCCGAGCGTATCGCCCTTCTTCTTGCACGCCTTGATGGCGGAGATCGCCTTCCCTTCGGCTGCGGCATCGAGCATGCGCACTTCGCTTGTATCGGCTTCATCCGCTATCCGGACGGCGCCGGACCGAATGAGCGATGCGATGCGCGCGTCCACAGCGGAACGGTCTTTGATGCCGGCCGTGCCGATGCTGAGCACGTGGCTGCCGATGGTGATCTGAAAGGATTCGAGGAATTTCCGCGCAACACTGCAGCAGGCCACGCGCATCGCGGTCTCGCGCGCGCTGGCGCGGTCGATCACCGGCCGTATGTCGTCGAAGCCGTACTTGTAGAGGCCCGCCATGTCGGCGTGTCCGGGCCGGGGCACCGTGATCTTTTCCACGTCCGCGTCGGTGGCCTCAACGGACATCCGTTCTGTCCAGTTTTCCCAGTCGCGGTTGCGCACCAGAAGCGCGATCGGCGAACCGATGGTCTTGCCGAAGCGCACGCCGCTCAGAATTTCAACCGTATCGGTTTCGATACGCATGCGCCCTCCGCGGCCGTACCCCTGCTGCCGGCGGCGGAGCTGTTCATTGATGTACGCCGCGGTCAGTTCCAGGCCGGCCGGAACTCCTTCGACGATGCCGACGAGCGCCTGGCCGTGCGACTCGCCCGATGTCATATATCTGATCATATGGCCCCAGTCCGTGAAAGTATCGTTAAATATACGAAAAAAGTTGGAGTCTGAAAATGCGTACATAAAAAAACCCCGGACTGTAGCGGCCGGGGTCTCTACCGATTGGGGCGAAGCAGTCAATGATCCACGCGTCAAGCGCGGTTATCGCTGCTTCGCCCCGCAAGACGGGAATCCGTCAATCCTTCGGAATCATGAGCGAGATGAACGACGAGGTTCCGTCCGGTTTCTTCACACGAAGCAGAATGGCGTCGCCCGGTTTCTTCGACTTCATGATCGAATCGAACTCCTTCACGTTCGACACGTTCTCCTTGTTCACGCTGATGATCACATCGTTGGGCCGCAGGAACCGGTTGAAGCCTTCGCTGTACTGCTTCACGTCCGTCACGAGCACGCCGTTCTGAATGCTCCGCTCCTTGAGCACGCGAGGATCGGCCTTGGCGACCGTGATGCCGAGCTTGTCGTACGAGATGGTGCGGGAGGCTTTCGTGGGATTTTCTTCCTCTTCATCCATTTCGTCGCTCACAGGCTGTGTCTTCGCATCGGTCCGCGCCTTCAGACGCACGGTCTTGTCGATCTTTTGGCCGTCGCGCCAGAGCGTCACGGTGACCTTGTCACCCGGATGTTTTCCGGCGATCAACGTCTGCAGCTCGTTCGGCTCGTTCACTTTCTTGTTGTCGACCGAAAGGATGATGTCGCCGTCCTTGATGCCGGCTTCCTTCGCCGCCTCGCCCATCACGTCCTGCACGATCACGCCCTCGGCATTCGACAGGCCGTTCGCCTTGGCCATCGTCTCGTCGACCTTCTGTATGGATACGCCGATGTAGCCCCGCTCCACTTTGCCGTGCGCAATCAGGTCCATCGCCACGGTCTTTGCGAGGTTGATCGGAATGGCGAAGCCGTATCCCTGGTAGCGTCCGGTGGTCGACTGGATGGCGGTGTTGATGCCGATCACCTCGCCGTAGATGTTCACGAGCGCGCCGCCCGAGTTGCCCGGATTGATCACCGCATCGGTCTGGATGAAATTCTCGATGCCGTAGGATTCTCCGATGATGCCGATATTGCGGCCGATGTAGCTGACGATGCCCGCCGTGACGGTCGAGTTCAGTCCGAGCGGATTGCCGATGGCGATCGACCACTGTCCCACTTCGAGCTCGTCGGAATTGCCGAGCACCGCCACGGGAAGATTGTTCTCGTCGATCTTGATCACGGCCACATCCGTCATCGGGTCGGTGCCGATGACGCGGGCCTTATAGCGTTTCGTGTCGTTCAGGATCACGTCGATGCCGTGGTCGGATGCGTCCTCCACGACGTGATTGTTCGTGAGGATGTAGCCGTCCTTCGTCACGATGACGCCCGATCCGGCCCCCTGCTGCATCTGCCCTTCCGGCATCCGGAATTTGAAATCGGGGAAGAAATGGAAGAATTCGTTCATTTCATCGCTTCTCTTCGCTTTCGTTGTGACGATGATCGAGACGACGGAGGGCGTCGACATCTTTGCCACGTTGGCGATCGCTTCGTTGAGCGCCTTGAGATGATCGTCCGATTTCAGCGGCGATTTGTCGGCTCCGAGCTTGATTTCCTTCTGCGCCGCGCTGCTGAGGCTCGTGCCGTCATAATTGGAGACAAAGATGATTCCGAACACCGCTCCGGCTGCAAGTAGGAACAGGGCCGAAAGTAGATTCTTTTTCCTGGTCATAATGGAATACCTCCCGGTAATCGTAGGATGTTAAACAATGTTATGGTTGCTTGATTCACTATGTATAAAACAATGAAAGCGTACGCAGGGTTCGCATGCCGGCGATATGATACTTCATGTAGGCGAACAGCACACCCAGCACTTCATCGCGC
The DNA here is from genome assembly GCA_050258555.1 of Acidobacteriota bacterium. Taxonomy (GTDB): domain Bacteria; phylum Bacteroidota; class Ignavibacteria; order UBA10030; family UBA8401; genus CAISDA01. The sequence goes on from JBLMZA010000020.1 coordinate 99,706, forward strand.
AATGCCACGGTCAGCGTCAACGCCGTCGTCTGCTCGAGCGAAGCGTTCTTCAAAAAGAGCAGCGACTTGAGCGCGCCGCGCGAGAGCGGCATGCCGGAGAGCGCAAAGGATTCGGCGCAGTCGGGACAAATGACCGTGCCTTCCGACAATTGAAAGCGGAGGCTGCCGCGTCCATCATCGGTCGGCGTTCCGCATTTCGCGCACCGCTCGAGAGAAAGGCTGTATCCGTGTCTGCCGATGAATTCGAGCACGAAACCGATGAAGACATTCAGCGGATTCTTCGGGGCTCCGTCGATCTCGCGCAGCGCGACGACCGAAAGATCGAACATCGGCTCGTCCTCATGCTCGTCGTGCATCGACACGGACAAGAGCTCGATGAGCGCAAGACCGGCGATCATCTTCTCTTCCACCGAGGCGATGTTCTTCAGCGGCACGGCGATTTCGCTTTTCGAGAGCAGTGAAAGCTCCCGGTTCTCCTT
>JBLMZA010000021.1:0-15654 GCA_050258555.1 Acidobacteriota bacterium
AATCCGGCCAGTCCTTTGGTCGGATATCCCCGTCCGAAGTCGTTGTCAACTTCGATGTAGGAGGAAAGAAGCGATGGAGCTTTGGACTGAGCATCGGGAAGAGCGCCTTCGGGCTGCGTGAGCCCATAGAGTCCCGGAATCATCTCGGCGATATAGACGTCGTATTCGTCTCCGCCGCCCGCACCGTGATCGGAAGCGGGAGCAGGAAATCCGAAGTGCGAGACTTCACGCTGCCACACCGCATCGAAAATCTTCGCCGCAGAATCAACGAAGGCGCGCCATGTGCCTTCGATCCTGTTTCCCTCGGCATCGACGAGCGCCGGAAGATTGACGCCAGTGGTATCAAAATGGATGCGGAAATGTCCGCGCGAACTCACGATACTCGTCTGCAGTTCCGGCCGGAAAACGTCCATCAACTGTTGTTTCTCATTGAGCGCGCCCATGGAAAAGACGCGCAGCCGCTCCGGCGTTCCGCACCTCGGGCGCGTGATCGTCCCCGCGCACAGAGGAGACGCCAGGAGGAGGACGAAGAGCATTGTTCCAACAAGGCGGGAATATCGGGCACCACCAATCATGGCGTCAGTATTGTTTCGCATGAGAAAAAAGAGAAAAAGCCCCGCTCGAGCCTGATGCCGAACGGGGCTTTTTCAATGTCTGCGACCCGCGTCGCGGGTCAAAGAGCATAGAGACGAAAGCATTACGGCATCACCGCCGCCGGCGCCTGGCGCGTGAGCTCGACCAGCCAGAGACTCAGTCCCGGCACATACGTGATGATGACGAGCGCAACAAGCAGCACCAGAATGAATGGCAACGTGGCCATCGCCACCTGCCCGATCGTCTTTTTGAACCGGAAGCTCGACATGAAGAGATTCATGCCCACAGGCGGCATCAGGTAGGCGATCTCGAGATTGGCCAGAAAGATGATGCCGAGGTGCACGGGATCGATCCCGTACTGCTTCGCGATCGGAACGATGAGCGGCACCACGACGATCGCCGAGAAAATCTCCATCATCATGCCGATCACCAGCAGGAACACATTCAACAGCATGAGAAAGACCGTCTTCGATTCCACATAGCGCCTGATGAGCTCGAAGAGCTGCTGCGGAATCTGCTGATCGATCAGAAAGCTCGTGAGCCCCATCGCCGTGGCGAGGATCATGAGGATCGCGCCGACCAAGACCATCGATTCGATCATGATGCGCGGCACGTCCGTCGTGAGCTTCAGGTCCTTATAGACCACGACTTCGACGATGAACACATAGAAGGCCGTCACGGCCGCGGCTTCTGTCGCCGTGAAGTATCCGCCGTAAATGCCGCCGATGATGAAAAAGGGCAGCGGAATCTCCCAAGCCACATCCTTCAGCGCGCGCCACACACGCTTCAGATCGAAACGGTGGCGCTCGATGTGGAGCGAGACGCCCTGCTGGATCGAATAGACCGCCAGCACGAGCACGAGCAATATGCCCGGAATGATGCCGGCCTTGAAGAGATCGTCGATCGAGACTTCGGCGAACGTTCCGTAGAGAATAATGGGAAGGCTCGGCGGGAACAAGAGTCCGAGCGACCCGCTGGTGGTGACAAGACCGAGCGCGAATTTATCGGAATACTTTTCCGCCAGGAGGATCGGAAAGACCAGGCCTCCCAGCGCCACGATCGTGATGCCCGATCCTCCGGTGAATGCCGTAAAGATCGCGCAGCTGCTCAACACGACGATCGCCAGGCCCCCCGGCATCCAGCCGATCACCGCCTGCGCAAACGCCACCAGGCGCTTCGGCGCATTCGATTCGGCCAGCATGTAGCCAGCCACGGCAAAGAGCGGAATGGCCAGAAGCACGGGCTGGCTTGCCAGCCTGTAGAGTTCGATGATGACCGCGCTCGTGTCGATTTCCTGGAAGGAAAAGCCAAGGAGCGAGACGGCGCCGATGATCGAAAACAGCGGAGCGCCGAATGTGACAAGAATCAATAAGCCGATGACAACGACAAGAAAGGGCATCGTTACACATGCTCCTTTACTGTCCAGTTGCCGCGGACGATCTCGCTTGCGGCCTGTATGACCGAGACGAGGAAGCGGAAGGCAATGATGCCGTAGCCGATCGGAATGATGATGATGAAATACCACGTCGGCTGATCGAGAATCAGGATCGAGCCGGCTTCGCGCTCATACTGCACGAAGGACGATGCGGCCTGGAGCAGATAATAGCACACGACGGCCGCAAAGATGTTCGTGATGATGAAGAAGAGTTTCCGCAGGCGCTCGGATATCAGGCGGCGGATGAATTCGATCTTCAGGTGGCGTCCCTGGCCCGTGGCGATCACCGCGCCAAGAAATCCCACCCACAAGACCATGTGGCGCAGGAAGATGTCTCCCCATTCAAGGCTCGTATGAAAGAGATTCCTGAGCGCCACCTGCCCGAATGCCATGAGGATCATGACAAACAGGAGCGCCACCAGGATCCATCCGGTGATCCGTTCGATCCAGCGGTCGAGTGCAAACAAGAGGTTCAACGCAGCCATGTCCGTTATTTCACGCCTTTCTGGCGCGCTTCATTGACGGCTCCTTCGATGCGGTTCAAGAGATCCTGTGTATACATCTTCCCGACAAGCGAGCGGCGCGCCGTGCGTCCGATTTCATCGTATGTGGCGGCTTCCTTCGGATCGGGCTTCGTGAACTGGATCTTGTTCTTTTTCAGCACATCCAGGCTCTTGATGTTGTCCTTGCGGCTCTGCTCGGTGAGCTTGCGCATGTAGATCCTGCCGTTCTTCAGAAGAATGTCCTGCAGATCCTTCGGCATCTTGTCGTACATGTTCTTCGAGATGACGACGCTTCCGGCCGAGTTCGTGAGCGGATAGTCGAGCATGTACTTCACGGCCGTATACCACTGCAGCGACACGGTCGCAAGCGGCACCGAATAAAAGCCGTTGATCATCTTGGTCTGGACACTCTGGAGCACGTCCGTGATCGAAAGCGGAATGTAGTTGACGCCCATCGCCTTGAATGCGGCATCGGCCACCGGATCGCCTTCCCACGCCCACATCTTCACGTTCTTCATGTCGCTGACCTTGTAGACCGGCGTATTGGTGAAGACGTAGACGAAGCCCACCTCGGCCCAGCCCAGAAGCACATAGCCGTTGCGCTCGAAGGCCTGCCGGAATTCTCCGTCGAACTTGTTCATCACATAGTCGACTTCGCCGTGGTTCTTGAAGAGAAACGGCATATCGAGTATGCGCACTTCCTTGGCGATCTCGCCCATGCCGACGCCCGTGATGCCGGCCGACTGGAACTGGTTCATGCGGATCTTGCGCAGCACGTCCTTTTCGTCGCCTGCCACGCCGCCGGCATAGATCTTGAAGCCGAGCCGCCCGCCGGATTCCTTGCGGATCGCCGCGTCGTATTCCTTCATGATGTTGATCCACGTCGATCCTTCGGGAGCGAGCGTGGCGAACTTGATCGTAAACTGCTGTGCATATAATTGAGCGGCAAACAGAAGCGCAGCCGCCATCATCGTGAGTGTTTTCATGATTTGTCCTTCAAGAGAGAATGTGTGTATCAGGGAAAAGCGAGTTAGAACAATTCATCGGCGCGCGCGGCCAGGGCCCGCGCCTTGCGCTTGGCCACGGCATTCACCAGCATCTGCTCGGGCAGGATGTCATCGGGCGCCTCTTCGACCGTTTTCAGGAGCGAGAGGAAGAGCTCCTTGTCCTGCACCTGCACCGCGTAGCTTTTTGCCATGAATACATACGGAAGCAGCAGTTTATTGTTTCCGAGTTTGAAGCATTTTTCAAAATGCTCCTTGGCAAGCTCGGGCTTTCCCCCGAGCGCTCTGGGGATCGTGGCGAAGATCGTGCCGAAGTACATATGGGCGCTTCCGTAATAGAATCCTTCGTCGTTCGCGATGACGAACTCCATGAGCGCATTGACTTTCGAGAGGTCACCGATCAACTCGGGATCGTTCATGCCGAGATTGACGAGGCTGCCCCAGGCATTGGCCGTCCAGAAGATCGTTTCGACATCGTCCTTCGTGAAAGACTGCACGGCAGTGCGGAATGTTTCGGCATCCTGATCGAAGGCGGCGTCGAATTTTTTATTCTTGCGCAGCACCTTCAGTCCGTAATCTCGCGCGCGCTTGTAGAGCGCCTTGGCGCGCTCGGGATCCGTATCCTCGACGAACGAGAGCGCATAGCCCGTGTAACCCTGGACGAGCATCGTGCCGAGCTTGTCGTCATCGCCGTCTTTGGCGCGGTAGAGCGCCTCGACGAGTTTCAGATTCCCGGGAATGGCCTGTTCGGCAACGGTGAGATCGGGCTCTTCAAAGAGCGCGGCCATGCCGTAGGTGAGAATACCGGAAGTGGAATTGACTGCGACATTCTGGACAACGCCGCAGGACCAGCCCTGCAGGGCAAGGAAAAGGACAGGAAGATAGAGGATTCTTTTCATGATGACCTTAAGATAGGGAAAAGGCCAAGAAAATTCAATTTGTTTTGCAAAACGCAAACTTTTTTAATACTTTATGCGCATGAAATTCCTTCTCTCCCCCAACGCCCTGAAAGGCTCGCTCACCGCGTTCGAGGCCGCCTGCGCCATGCAGACGGGACTGGAACGCGCGCGTCCCGATGCCGATACGATCGCCGCACCGATTGCCGACGGCGGCAATGGCACGCTCGACTGTCTGGCTTCGGCGCTGCATGCCGACTACCGCACGACGATCGTCAAGGGGCCCGTCGGATCGTTTTCCGTTCCGGCCGAATGGGGCATCACGCCCGAAAGCCGCATGGCCATCATCGAGATGGCGCAGGCATCGGGACTGCACCTTGTGGCGCCCGGACAGCTCGACGTGCTCCACGCCACGACGGCCGGCGTGGGGGAATTGATCCGTGAGGCGATGAATGAAGGATGCACAGAAATCATCCTCGGGCTCGGAGGCAGCGCCACCAACGATGGCGGTGCGGGATGCCTGCGCGCGCTCGGCGTCCGTTTTCTTGATGAAGCCGGCAGGGAAATTCCCGAAGGCGGAGCGGCTCTGGCCTCCTGCCGCTCGATCGATCGCACATGCATGGACGCGCGCCTGGAGCACACGCACTTTACGGTGCTCTCGGATGTCAAAAATCCGCTCTGCGGAAACGAAGGCGCAAGCGCGGTCTTCGGCCCGCAAAAAGGCGCACGCGCGGAGGATGTCCGGCTCCTGGATAAGGCGCTTCTGACGTACGCCTCGGCAATCGAGCATTCGACCGGACGCCGTGTAGCCGATATTCCCGGGGCGGGAGCAGCCGGCGGTTTCGGCGCTGGACTCCTCGCCTTCTGCCCGCATGTGACATTCGTCTCGGGAATCGACTTCGTGCTCGATGCGCTCGGCTTCGATCTGCTCCTGAAAGAGTGCGATGCGGTGCTCACATCCGAAGGCATGATCGACGAGCAGACCACATACGGCAAAGCCATTGCCGGGCTCTGCACACGCGCCCGAATGTACAACAAACCCGTTCACGCCTTCGTCGGCCGCATCGAAGGCGATGCCGGAGGGATCTGCCGCGCGCTGTCGCTTTCCTCGCTCACCGAAATCTCACCGCGCTCGATGCCTCACGAGGAAGCGCTGCGCCGCGCATCGGAGCTTCTGGCCGATTCAGTCTCCGCCTTTGCCGCGAAATCCGCGTGAGGCCGCGCCGAGCGCCGCAAGCGCCAGCGCGAAGAGCACAATTGTCACGATCGTCGTGAGCACTTTGGTGATCACCATCACGGCAAGCGCGATGCAGATCACCACCAGGATGGTCACCGCCGCTGTTCTGTTCACGGCCTTCTCCTTTCTTCCTGAAGTTCTTCGAGCTTCTTTCTTCCATAGGCAATGCGCGTAATGCGGACAAAGAGCACCGGCACGAAGAAGATCGCGAGCGATGTGGCCGCAAGCATCCCGCCGAAGACGGTGAAGCCGATCGTCGAGCGCGCCTGCGCTCCGGCTCCCGAGGCGAAGACCAGCGGCAGGACGCCGAAGATGAACGCCATCGACGTCATGAGAATCGGCCGGAAGCGCAATTGCACCGCATCGATCGTGCTCTCGACCAGGGGCATGCCGCGATCGACGCGCTCCTTGGCGAATTCGACGATGAGGATCGCGTTTTTCGCCGCAAGGCCGATGAGCGTGATCAGTCCGATCTGCGCATAGATGTTGTTGGCCAGCGAAGGCACGAGCGAAAGGGCCACGATGGCGCCGAAGGCTCCCACGGGCACGGCCAGGAGCACGGAAAACGGCACGCTCCAGCTTTCATAGAGCGCCGCAAGGAAGAGAAACACGAACGAGATCGAGAGCGCGAAGATGATCATCGTGCTCGATCCGGCGTTGATCTCCTCGCGGCTCAGGCCCGAGAATTCATACCCGTATCCGGCAGGCAGCACCTGCGCGGCCACCTGGCGCAGCACGGCAATCGCATCGCCCGAGCTGTAGCCCTGCGCCGCGCTGCCGTTGATTTCGGCCGTGCGGAAAAGATTGTAGTGCGAAATGAGCGGCGCTTTTTCCGTCACGCGCGTGGTGATGAGCGTGCTGAGCGGCAGCATCATTCCCGCGGAGTTTCGGACGTAATACCCGGCAATCCGGCTGATATCCGCGCGGTAGGATGTATCGGCCTGCGCCACGACGCGGAAATTCCGTCCGTAGATCGTGAAGTCGTTCACATAGCGGCTTCCGAGATACGTCTGCAGCGTGGCAAAGACATCGGAGACCGACACGCCGAGCATCTTGCATTTTTCCCTGTCCACATTCACATCATACCCCGGCGTGCGCGCCGTAAAAAACGAGAAGACGCGGCTCAGCTCGGGACGCTTGTTGGCCTCGGCCACAAACTTCTGCACGACCGCTTCGAAGTCGCGCAGAGAGTCTCCCGATTCCCTCTGCTGCAGCTCGAATGTGAATCCGCCTGTGGCGCCGAGTCCGGGAATGGCCGGAGGCGAGATCACCAGGACATTGGCGCTTTTGATCTCGGCAAACTTCCGCTGCAGCGTCTGGATCAGCGCCTGCAATTGCAGCTCCTTCTTCTTGCGCTCATCCCACGGGGCAAGCTGGACAAACGCCGTGCCGCTGTTGGACTTCGTCGAGAATGTGACGACGTTCAATCCGCCGAGCGCCGCAAAGTGCCCGATGCCCGGCGTCGAACGCAGGATCTCCATCACACGCTCGAGCACTTCGAGCGTGCGGCTGGTCGAGGCCGCCTCCGGCAGTTCGAATGTCACAAACACTCTTCCTTCATCTTCGGTGGGAAGAAACCCCGTCGGCTTCATGGCAAACAGACCGATCGTCAGGGCATAGAGCGCCGCCAGCGCCAGGAGCACCGCGCCGGATTTCGCGATCGAGCGCCCGACGCCCGACGTATAGAGCGCATTGACGCGGGAAAACCTGCGGTTGAAACCGGGAAAAAATCTGCGCAGCGCCTTCGGCACGTGACTCTCCGCGCTCGGACGCAGGAAGAGCGAGCAGAGCGCGGGCGTAAGCGAGAGCGCCACAAAGGCCGAGATCAGCACAGAGATCGCGATCGTGATGGCAAACTGCTGATAGATCCGTCCCACAATCCCCGGAATGAATCCCACCGGTATGAACACCGCCGCAAGGATGAGCGCGATGGCCACCACGGGTCCCGAGATGTCGTTCATGGCGCGGATCGTCGCCTCTTTCGGATCGAGCTTGTCTCTGTCGATGTAATGCTGCACCGCTTCGACGACGATGATGGCGTCATCGACCACGATGCCGATCGCCAAGACGAGCCCGAAGAGCGTGAGCGTATTGATCGTGAAGCCGAAGGGCGCGAAGAATGCGAACGTGCCGATCAATGAGACGGGAATGGCCAGCACCGGAATCACTGTGGCGCGCCAGTTCTGAAGGAAGAGAAAGACGACGAGCACGACCAGCGCCAATGCTTCCAGCAGCGTCGTCACGACTTCGCCGATGGAGACTTTGACGACCGAGACCGATTCGAAGGGCACGATGTAATCGACATCGGCCGGAAACGAGCGCTTGAGCTCCTCCATTTTCCTTGTGATGCCTTCGGCGACATCGAGCGCATTCGATCCCGGCGCCTGATAGATCAGAAGAAAGGATGCTCTACGGCCGTCGACAAACGAGTTCGAGGCATAGCTGAATTTCCCGAGCTGGACTCTCGCCACATCCTTCAGGTACAAGGCCGTGCCCGCCTGCGGATTGGAGCGGATGATGATGTTGCGGAACTGGTCTTCGGTCGAGAGCCGGCTGTTGGTGAAGACCGTATATTCGAAGGCCTGCGTCGAGGGCTGGGGCGAGGCGCCGACGGAGCCGGCGGCCACCTGCACATTCTGCTCGCCCAGCGCCGCAATCACTTCCTGCGCCGACACGCCCATCTGCGCGAGCTTGTCGGGCTGAAGCCAGATGCGCATCGAAAAGTCATCGGCGCGCGTGAAAATGTCGCCCACCCCGTTCACGCGCAGGAGCGCGTCGCGCACGAAGATGTTCGTATAATTGTCGATGAAGGAAATGCCGTGCGTGCCGTCCGGCGAATACAGCGCCACGAGCATGAGAATGCTCGGATTGCGCTTGCGCGTGGTGATGCCGAGCCTTCGCACGTCATCGGGCAGCTGCGGAAGCGCGATCGAGGCGCGGTTCTGTATGTCGAGCGCGGCGATATCGGGGTTCGTGCCCACATTCAAGACGACGCTCACCGAAGAGCGGCCGTCGCTTGTGCTCGTGCCGGTCATGTAGGCCATGCCGGGCGTGCCGTTGACCTGCGATTCGATCGGCGTGGTGACCGACTGCTCGACCGTCTGCGCATCGGCTCCGCTGAATGTGGCCGAGATCTGCACCGTGGGAGGAGTCACATCGGGATACTGGCTCACCGGAAGCGTCGCAAGCGTGATGGCGCCGATCACGACGATGATGATCGAGATGACGATCGCCGTCACCGGACGGCGGATGAACGTGTCGGCGATCATGGATTGCCTGCCGGCTTCTGCTCCGGGGACAGCGCCACAAGCGCATTATCCCTGAGGCGCTGCGTGCCCTCGGTCACGATCGTATCGCCGGCCTCGAGTCCCCGCTCGACGATGATGCGCTCGCCGAGCGAGGCGCCGAGCATGACGCGCTTCTGCCTGACTGTTGTGCCACCCTTGACGACATACACGAAATACTCGCCCATCTGTTCGGTCACGGCCTTGTAGGGAATGATCGTGCTGGCGACGGGGCTCTCATTTTTCACGCGCAGATTGCAGGTCATGCCGGTCTTCAAGACGCGCTTCGGGTTGGGGAATTCGACGCGTCCGCGGATCGTGCCCGTCTGCGGATCGACCGCGCGGTCCAGGAGCCGCAAATGCCCGTGCAGCGGATAGAGCGAATGATCGGGAAGGACGATCATGAACGTCGAATCGTTCACCGCCGGACTCTCGTTCAAAAGCCGTGTGAAGCGCGGCAGCTGCTTTTCGTCGATCGCAAAATCGACCCCCATCGGATCATCGGTCGAGATCGTATTTAAAAGCGTGGCCCCGGCGGAGACGGCCGAGCCCGGGCGCACGAGCGAAATGCCGATCGTGCCGTCGAAGGGAGCGGTAATGACCGAACGCTTCAAATTGGTTTCCACCGCCTGCACATTGGCCTGGCCTGCCGCCACCTGCATCCTGGCCGCCTGGAGATCGGCCTCGGCATGTTCGAGCGCCTGACGCGCCACCGCCTCGTGCTGGGCAAGCTCTCTGTAGCGCTGGGCATCCTGCTCGGCACGGGCAAGGTTCGCCTTTGTCACGTTGAGCGTGGCCACCGCCTGCTCATAGGCCGCGCGGTACTGCTGCTGATCGATCACATAGAGACGCGCTCCTTTTTTCACATGCTCGCCGTCCCTGAATCCGATCGAGACGATATTGCCCGAAACCTCGGGACGCAGTTCCACCTGGTTGAGCGTCACGATGGTGGCGGGATATTCATCATAATAGAGCGCGCTTTTTTGCTCGACGCGGAAGATGGACACCGGCACCGGGGGCGGCTGGCGCCGCTCCCCCGCAGAATTTCTCTCGCATGCCTCGAAGAGCAGGGCGCCGAGAGCGGCGAGGGCACACAGCATGATTCCGTTTTTTTTCATGGCACATCCGTTCGAATACGCCCGAGTGCCCGTTCCATATCCAGCTTGCCGGAGATGAGCTGATAGAACGCATTGGTCCGGTTCGCCTCGGCGGCGCGCAGATCGTTTTCCGCCGTGAGCACATCGAGATAGGTTTTGATTCCCGAGCGGTACTGCAATTGCAGCGTCTCATAGACGTCGCGGGCCAGCTCGGCGTTTTCCTTCAACATGAGGTAGCTGCGAAGATTGCTTTTGTAATTGGCCGATGCCTGTGCGAACTCCGCATCGATCGAGAGCTTCAGGCGTTCGATGTCATAGTCGGCGCGCTCGAGTTCGAGCCGCGCGCGGCTGATTTCGAAGAGACGCCGTCCGCCTTCAAAAATGGGAAGAGAAAGCCGGAGGCCGACGAAGGAATTCGCATAGGCTCGGTCAAAGAGCGGAGGCAGGGCATCAGCCTGATAATTGTACGAATAGGCGCCGACGGCGGAAAGGGCGGGCAGAAAGCTCCACTTCGCATAGGACAGCGCGGACCGGCGCAGCCTCCGCTCGGTTTCCATCTGCCGGTATTCGACGCGGTCTTCATAGACCACATGCTGCGTCGTATCGACCATGAGCCCGGACTCGCTCCATTGCGCGCTATCGGACTCGGGCAGTTCAAGCGCAAGCGACGAGGGATATCCCATCGCTTCCTTGAGCGCGGCAAGGCGGGCATCGCGCTGCTGCTGCGCCTGATAGGCTTCGGCTTCCACATTGTTGAGCGTGATGGTCGCGCGCTGATAATCGGTCTTGTCGACCACCCCGCTTCTGAACTGGCTCCTGGCGTCTTCAAGATTGCGCCTGAGCCGCGTGATGTCATCGCGCAACACGGCGAGCTGCGTCGACGCCGTGAGCACGGCATAATACGCCTTGCTCACATTGACCACGACATCGATCGATGTGAGCGCGCTCTGCTCATGCGCACGCTCGCGCACATCGCTTCGCGTCGAAAGCGCGGCAAGCACATCGCGGTCGAAGATCGTCTGTGAGAGCGACAGCTGGATGGAGGATGTGTTGACCGGACCGAGACGCGAAACCGATGCAGGCGGCGCGCTCAGTTCCGTATTATGCGTGAGCGCGCCCGAAAGCGACACCTGCGGCAGCCAACCCGAAAGCCCGATCGCGATCGTGCGATCGGCGATGCGTTCGTCGAGATCGGCCTGGCGGACCGAGGGCTGATGCGTGAGGGCGTATCGAAGGCATTCCGGAAGCGAGGCCGGAGCGGGCAGGCGCAGCGTATCGTCCTGAGCAGTCGCAACGGAAGCAGACAGGAATACGGCACCGCAGAAAATATGGACAATTCTCACACTGCTCATACACACACATGCGTGGTAAAGGGCTTTTCCCCTTTTTAACACCCCGATGTGTGCCGGCGTTCCGGATGTGCGTATGACGCGCCTCTAGCGCATCAGGAGCAGCTTGCGCGACTGCGTGAAGACCGACTGCCCGCGCACGGCGTTCATGCGGTACAGATACACGCCGCTTGCAAGTCCCGACGCATCGAACGGCAGCGTGTGTGTGCCGGGCTCCTTTTCCTCATCCAACAGCACGGCCACTTCGCGGCCCATCACATCGTAGAGCCGGATCGTGACGCGGCTTTTTTCGGGAACCGAGAAGGCGATCACCGTCGAAGGATTGAAGGGATTCGGATAATTCTGGAGGAGCCTGTACGATGCCGGCGCATTCCCTGCGTCCACGATGCCGGCGGCACCGCGCACCACATCGCGCAGGATCCACTGTTCGGGATCGAACTGCAGCGAATCGGGCGCGCGGGAAAGCAGAAATTGGAACGTCTCGTCGCCCGCGCTGTTGAAGACGGTGACGGTGGTATCCCATGAAGCGCCGAAGAATTTCAGATCGATCGGCATCGTAAAGAATGCGGGATTTGCCGTGCCGGTCGACTGCTGTATGCGCACAGAGGCGCGCCAGGCGCCCGATTCCTTCGCCAACGACAGCGTATAGGTATAGCGCGGATAGCGCTCGCCATAGACCCACTCGGAGAAGAACCATCCGAGATCGCGTCCCGTCACACGCTCCGCGTTGCGGCGGAAATCGCCGCTCGATGCCGTGCCGTAGCGCAGCGAGGGATCGCCGGCATAGGCCCTGATCGATGCGAAAAAGAGCGAATCGCCGACGGCATGCCGGAGCATATGCAGCACCCATGAACCCTTATTATAGACGCGGCTCGTGGCGAAGAGATTGTTCACATTCGCCGTATCCTGCACAAAGAGCGATCCCGGTGCGCTTTTTGCGCCGCTTCCATTTGCCGGCGCGCGGCTTTGCATGAGATTCAAATACGCCGCTTTTCCATACTGACGCTCGCGCCAGACGGCTTCAAAATATTGCGCGAAGCCTTCGTTGAGCCACAGATCCTGCCAGGTGCGGCAGGTGATCATGTCTCCGAACCACTGATGCGCCAGCTCGTGCGCGATCGTTCCTTCGGTGAACGCGCGCGAACCGAGCGATGTCAATGTCTGATGCTCCATGCCTCCGCCCCATCCGAATTCCACATGCCCGTATTTTTCTTTGATGAACGGATACTGCCCCATGATGGAGGCATACACCGCAAGCATGCGCGGAGTCAGCGCCGCATTCGCACGGTAGTCCGGCGTCCGCTGTTGTGTCGTGGTGAGCACATAGTTGACGACCGGCATCGAATCTGCGGGCGCATACCGGTAGTAATCGGTGAACTGCGAAAAATCGCCCACCGTGACGGCGACCAGATAGGGTGCGATCGGATAGCGATGCTTCCAGAAAAATGTGCGCGTGCCGTCTCCGTTTTTCGTGTCCGACACCAGAAGTCCGTTCGAGACGGCCGCAAGCGACGAGTCGCAGGTGATGGCCATGTCGAGCGAATCCGCCTTCTCGCTCGGATGATCGATGCACGGCCACCAATCGCGCGCGCCATAGGGTTCGGAAAGCGTATAGATCCAGCGGCGCCCGTTCGGACTCGCCGTATCGGTGTAGCTGCCGAGCCCGGTGTTCGGGGGCTGTCCGTGATAATAGATATGCGCGCTCAATGCCGAGCCCTGGAGAATGGGAAGAGGCGGTGTGACGACCAGTCCGGATGCCGTGCGCTGAAAGCTCGAGGCGCGGCCGTCGAGGATCACGGAGTCGACCGTCATCGAGGAAGAAAGGTCAAGCGTGAACGCGGAGACCGAAGCATCGGAGGCCACGGCCGTCATCACGACATCGCCCGAGAGAAATCCTTTCGGGCCGGCAAGGCGCACATTGATGCCGTAATACTTCACATCGATGGGACGGTTCTGGGCGGCGGTGCGCATCTGCAGCTGCATGAGGGAAGCCGCACGGCGCTCCTCGGCCTGATGCATGAGCTCGAATGCGGCATCGGGTTTCTCCTGGGCATAGAGCGGAAGAACCAGCGCAAGCAGCGCGGTCACAACACTTCGGCATGGATTCATGGAATCTCACTCTCACATAGGTTGATGGCGGTGCGTGAAATATACGATGCTTTTCTATAACACGCACCCCACGCCGGAAGTTTATATAGCCCTGACCGCGCTGCACACAGGCCGGTCTACTGCGGCACGCCGCTGGCGCGGATGGCCGCATAGGCGGGAGAAAAGATATTGTAATCCGTGCCCGTCACACGCCCGTCCATATTCAGATCCGCATCGTCATATCCCGACGAAATCGATGAGAAGCGCGGACTGAAGAGGTTGTAATCCGAGCCGGTGACCTGCCCGTCCCTGTTTGCATCGCCTCCGTGCATGCCATAGAGCAGGCTTCCCGAAAGCGGCGTCATCGGATACGTCCCATAGGCTTTCTCCATGCCGGTGGTAAAATCATAGAGCAGGCTCGAGAGCGAAAGCGGCACGGCCTGGGATGTCATCACCATCAGATGATTTCTGTGGCAGATCGCGATGTAGTACGATCCGGGCACGATGCCGGGAAACGGCAGTTGACTCGATCCGTCCACATCGACGATCATGCCGTCGTTTCTGATGAATCCCGCCTGCACGGCCACGCGCGTCGATGCGGCCGTTCCCGTTCTCAGCTCGATGAGCACCCAGTCGACGATGGACGATGAAGGAATGGACGAAACGCTCTTGGGCGCATAGTTGTAGACGGCGGCGTTGTACGCCTCGTTGGAATTCAGCGGAAGGAGTCCCTGCGCATTGAGCGCGGTGGACATGGCGCCTCCCGACCACGCGCCGGCCAGCAGCGCTTTCACATTCACGCTCACCGAACCCGAGACCTGGTAATTATTGTTCAGTGCATCGGTGCGCTGACTCACGTAGGTGATGCGCGGCGGCGAAAACGAGCAGCCCGGCAGCACCGGCGTGACGGTGCCATTGTAGCTATAGGAGACGGTGATCGAATACATGCCTGCGGAATCCGATACGACGGACTTCTGCTTTCCATCCACCCAGGTGAGCGTGACGCCGGGCGCGCCGGCGTTGCCCGAGATGATGATGCCGCGCCAGGTGCTGTATGTCGGCGTGGTGAGATTGGATGTCACATCGGTGTACGACCGCGCTTCCGGATAAAAAAGGTACCCGAGCTTCGAGGGCGTGATGGTGCCGGACCAATGCGCCGGAACGGTGATCGTATAATTTCCCGACGGACTTGCCTTCACGGTCCTGACCGTATCATCGAACCATGTGAGCGTCTCCGATCCCCCTCCGGTGTTGCCCGAAATTGTGTATGTCATCAATGCGGTATAATTCTCTCCCGCGAGGCTGCCCTGCACATTGACATACGTCCGCGAGGCCGGCCTGAAGAGATAATTCGGTTTCGAGGGCGTCACCGTGCCCGACCAATGGCTTGAGACCTCGATCGAATAATTGCCCGCTGCGTCGGATGTAGCGGTCTTTTCGGTGCCGTCGACCCAGGTGATCGTCGCTCCCTCCACGCCCGCGCTGCCGGAGATTACCACCGGCGTGGGATCGTTCAGCGCAAAGCGCAGCACGCCGCTTCCTTCCGTTCCCGCATACAGTGCCATGCCGCTTGCCAGGAGCGTCTTGACGGTCAGATTCGTGATTCCTGAATTGAGCGGCGTCCACGATGCGCCGCTATTGTCGGATTGGAAGACGCCGCCATTGGTGCCGGCATAGAGCGTGCCTCCGTTGACGATGATCGCATTGACGGTCAGATCTCCAAGACCTGTGTTGGCTTCATTCCAATGAGCGCCGTTATCGGTGGAAACAAAGAAGCCCGAGCCCGCGCTTCCCGCATAGAGCGTTGTTCCTGCCGAGGCAAGCGCCAGGATGTAGGACGATGATGGCAGACCCGTTGTGGCCGGCGACCAGGAGGCGCCATTGTCTGAGGAGGCATAGAGGCCGTACCCCGCCGTGCCCGCATAGATGCGATCTCCCGCTGCAAGCAGCGAATGGATATACGTATCGGGAGGAAGTCCCGCGCTCGAGAGCACCCAGTGTGCGCCCTGATCGGGGGAGACGTAGATGCCGGCGGAGGTTCCGGCAATGAGCGTGCTTCCATTGATGGCAAGCGCCGAAGCATACTTCGGCGTCAGGCCGTTGTTGAGCGCGGTCCATGTTGCGCCGTTATCCGTCGTCGAAAAGACGCCGTCATCGCTTCCGGCAT
>JBLMZA010000022.1:0-16908 GCA_050258555.1 Acidobacteriota bacterium
TTCCAATCCGGTCGGCTCAAGACCGGCACGCCTCCGCGCATCATGTTCTCGAGCATCCTTTTGGAGCGCGTCGAAGCGCAGCACTCCGACGAGCCGCCCGTGCCGTTTTCCTATCAGACCCGTGAGATCACCAATCGGCTCGTGCCCATGTATCTCACATACACGAACGCCCAGACGCATGCGATCCTCCGCAAAGGCTTCGACCGCTCCCCGATGTTCACCGGACGGATCAAGGGCGTGGGACCGCGCTACTGTCCGTCGGTGGAAGACAAGATCAACCGCTTCGCCGATCGCGAACGCCATCACATCTTCCTCGAGCCCGAAGGCTACGATACGGATGTCGTCTATGTGAACGGCTTCTCGACCAGTCTGCCCGAGGAGATACAGTATGAAGCGTTGAAGACGATCCCCGGACTCGAAGACGTGAAGATGCTCAGAGCGGGCTATGCGGTCGAATACGATTTCTTTCCGCCCAACCAGTTGAAGCACACGCTGGAGACGCAGCGCGTTGCGGGACTTTTTTTTGCCGGACAGATCAACGGCACCTCGGGCTATGAAGAGGCGGCGGGGCAGGGACTCGTGGCGGGAATCAATGCCGCGCTGAACGTCGAGAAGCGCGAGCCCTTCACCTTGCGGCGCGACGAGGCCTATATCGGCGTCATGATCGACGACCTGATCAACAAGTCGACCGACGAGCCCTATCGCATGTTCACCTCGCGCGCCGAATACCGTCTGCTGCTCCGCCAGGACAATGCCGACCGGCGGCTCATGCGCAAGGGCGCATCGCTCGGCCTCATCCCCGAAGCGATGATCGAGCGGCTCGATGAGAAGGAGCGCTCGATCGAACGCGCGATCACGCATCTTTCACAGACGAGCCTCGCCCCGTCGCGCGCCAATCCGATTCTTCAAGCGCGGGGCGAAGCCGAGGTCTCGGAGAACGAACTGCTCTCGCAGCTTTTGAAGCGCTCGTGCGTGAGCATGGAGGATCTTCTTCCGGCGATCGATGCCCCGGATGTGGCCGGCATGCTCACCGATCCGGAGGTGCGGCGGCAGGCGGAAATCGATGTGAAATATGAAGGATACATCCGGCGGCAGCACGAGGCGGTCGAGCGCTTCCGCAAGGCAGAGGATCACGAGATCCCCGAAGACTTCGATTATGCGCTCGTGCCCTCATTGAGCCGCGAGGGCAGGGAGCGGCTCTCGAAGATCCGCCCGCGCTCCCTGGGACAGGCCATGCGCATCTCGGGCGTGACGGATTCGGATGTGACCGTATTGGCGATCTTTCTGAGGAAGTGATGCATCCATTTCCGCAGCGCCCCGCCCAAAAAAACCGGCCGCTTGCGGGAACTGTTTCACGTGAAACAATTATGTGTTTAATTAGTTAAACTTTTTTGAAAAGGATTTCTTCCACCGTGACTTCCGACGAACTCTGGCTCCGCACGATTCTGCTGCACAACACCGTTGCAATAACGGACATACAGCTTTCCCAGCTCTCGCGCTACCGCGCGCTCCTTGCGGAATGGAACAGGAAGATCAATCTCGTCTCGCGCAGGGACGAGGACCGGATCTGGGATACGCACATCCTCCTGTCGCTGTCCTATCTTTTCTTCATCCGGTTTCCGGACGGAAGCCGCGTGCTCGATCTCGGGACAGGCGGCGGACTGCCCGGCATTCCGCTTGCCATCATGCATCCCGCGTGCGGCTTCACGCTTCTGGATTCGATCCGGAAGAAGACGACCGCCGTCGACGCGATGGCGCGCGAGCTCGGCCTTTCGAACGTCGAGGTCGTCAACGCGCGGGCCGAGGAAATAAATCACTTGCCTCATCATAGGAATAATTACGATATTGTAACTGCACGTTCCGTGTCCGATCTTTCGAATCTGCTTGCATGGGGACTTCCGTTCCTGAAGAAGCACGGCCACTCGTCGCTCGTCTCGCTCAAGGGGACGGAGATCGAATCGGAACTGGCGCAGGCCCGCAAGGCGTTTCCCCGCATCGCAATCGAATCGAAGCCTCTGGTCTTCAAAGGGAGCGAGGGGCTCGTCAACACCGACAGGCAGATGATCATCGCACATCCGCAACATCATTGATTTTTTTCAAAGACGCAGACAGGGAAGGAGAATCTATCAGCGTGACCGGCACACAGGAACTGTTCCATCAATTGCAGAAAATCACCACCGAGCAGCGCAACGAGGCGAGCATGAATATCGACGCCTGCTCGGTCACCGACATCTTGACCATCATCAACAACGAAGACAAGAAAGTCGCCTACGCGGTCGAAGCGGCGATCCCCGAAATTGCGCGCGCGGTCGATCTCATCGTCGACGCGTTCATCGCCGGCGGCAGGCTCATTTATGTGGGCGCCGGCACCTCGGGACGCATGGGCGTCCTGGATGCCTCGGAGTGCCCGCCCACATACGGCGTGAGCTTCGAGATGGTGCAGGGCATGATCGCCGGAGGCGAGGCCGCCATGTTCCGGGCGCAGGAAGGCGCCGAGGACAAGCGCGAGAACGGCGCGCACGATATCGACCTGAAGAATGTCAACGAGCACGACGTGGTCTGCGGCATCGCCGCAAGTTTGCGCACCCCGTATGTGATCGGCGCGGTGATCCGCGCCAAGGAGCTTGGAGCCAAGACGCTCTATGTGACGACCAATCCGCGCTCGAATTTCGAACTGCCCGAGTACGAGGACCTGGGCCGCGCGGTCGATGTGAAGATCTGCGCCGAGGTCGGTCCCGAGGTGATCATGGGCTCGACGCGCATGAAATCGGGCACCGCGCAGAAGCTCGTCCTGAACATGCTCACGACCGCCTCGATGATCCGCATGGGCAAGGTCTACGAGAACATGATGATCGATCTGCAGATGACGAACAAGAAGCTCGTCGAGCGCTCGAAGAAGATCGTCATGACGATCACCGGGCTCTCCTACGAGGCCGCCGCGCACGCGCTCGAAGCGGCGCACGGGCACGTGAAATCAGCCCTCGTCATGATCAAGGGCGAATGCTCGTACGAGGAGGCGCAGGAGCGGTTGAAGAATGCAGAGGGATTCGTGCGCGCGGCCATCGACGGCCGGAGCTATTCGCGCCGCCAGCCGTAACGATTTTTTTTCACCATTAAAGACGGGACGTTTGTTTCATGTCGATCATACAGGCACTCATCTACGGCCTCATCCAGGGACTGACCGAATTTCTTCCGATCAGCTCGACGGCGCATATCCGCATCGTGCCGGCCCTTCTGGGCTGGAGCGATCCCGGCGCGGCGTTCACCGCCGTGATCCAGTTCGGCACGCTCGTGGCCGTGCTCTGGTATTTCGCCGGAGACATCTGGCGCATCGTGCGCGCCGTCGTCGATGGGCTCCTGAAAAAAAATCCGCTCGGCACGTTCGATGCAAAGATGGGGTGGATGATCGCCGCGGGAACCGTTCCGGTCGTCGTCTTCGGCGTGCTCTTCAAGCACCAGATCGAAACGACGCTGCGCTCGCTCTACGTCATCGCAGGCTCGATGATCGGGCTCGGGCTCCTTCTGCTTCTTGCGGAAGTGATCACGCAATCGCGCGCCCGCTCCGGCAGCCAGGGCAAACCGCTTGAAGCCGTCTCCTGGCGCGAAGCGCTCTCTGTCGGTTTCTGGCAGGCCGTGGCGCTCATCCCCGGCTCATCGCGCTCGGGCGTCACGATCACCGGCGGGCTCCTTTCCGGGCTCACACGCGAGACCGCGGCGCGCTTCTCGTTTCTTCTGTCTCTGCCCTCGGTCTTTGCCGCGGGACTCTTCGAACTCGTGAAGGAGCGCCATGCGCTCTTTTCCACGGAGATCGGCGTGGGTCCCGTCCTGATCGCCACAGTGGTCTCGGGCGTGGTCGGCTACGCCTCGATCGCGTTCCTGCTCGGCTACCTGAAGCGCCATACGACGTACATCTTCATCGCCTACAGGCTTTTGGCCGGAGCGCTCCTGCTGCTGCTGCTTTCTTCAGGAGCGCTGCAGGCGCTTTGAGTGTTGTAGAATGGAATGCAGGTGAAACGGATTGCCACCGATCAATAATTTTTTAACAGAAAGAAACCAACACGCATGGATGTGATCAGGGAATTTTTTTCGCGTCTGACCGATGTGAAGGAGCTCGTCTCCTGGGCGGGATATACGGGACTGGCGGCGATCATCTTTTCGGAGACGGGTCTGCTGATCGGATTTTTCCTTCCCGGCGATTCGCTGTTGGTCACGGCGGGACTCTTCGCCTCGCAGGGATATTTCAACATCGTCTGGCTCAACGTGCTCCTGATCGCAATGGCGATCATCGGCGACGCCGTCGGCTATTACATCGGCAAACGAAGCGGACATGCATTGTATGCGCGGGAGAATTCGCGCTTCTTCAAGAAAGAGCATCTGATCAAGACAAAGGAATTCTACGAGCAGTACGGCGGCATCACGATCATCCTCGCGCGCTTCATGCCCTTCGCCCGCACGTTCGCGCCTGTCGTGGCCGGCATCGCCGAGATGACCTATCTGCGCTTTGCCAGCTACAACATGATCGGCGGCGCAAGCTGGGTATTGAGCATGACGCTGATCGGCTATTTTCTGGGATCGGTGATCCCGGGCATCGACAAGCATATCGAGCTCATCATCATCGCGATCGTCTTTCTGTCCGTGCTTCCCGGCATCATCAAATATCTACAGGTCAAATACGGTTCGGATTCGGATCATGGAACTTGAGCAACCGGTCTTAAGCGCCCCCATACAATTTCACGTGGACCCGATCTTCCTCGAAGATCTGCGCACGCTGCCCTGGCACCTGCCCATTGCGGAATGGCATCTGCAGGGGGTGCGGAAACTCGAGATCAAGCGCGGATTCTCGAAGCATGAGGTGATCTTCGTGCGCACGCCGCGCTTCGCCTTCGGCATCAAGGAAATCACGGAAGAGCTCTCACGGCGCGAAGTCTTCAACTACGAGACGCTGCTTTTAAACGGCATACACACGCTCGTGCCCGTGGGCACCGTCACGCGCGAAGAGGCCGTGGTCGGCACCGATCCTTCGATCGGCCAGCCGCTTCCGCGCACCGTCACGGCGCATACCGTGACATTGCTCGTGGAAAAAGTCGTTCCCGATTCGA
Organism: Acidobacteriota bacterium; assembly: GCA_050258555.1. GTDB lineage: Bacteria > Bacteroidota > Ignavibacteria > UBA10030 > UBA8401 > CAISDA01. Next base: position 5,100 of record JBLMZA010000022.1, read on the forward strand.
TGCTCTTTCAGCGCAAGTTCTCGTTCGAAAGCCGCAAGTCGATCTGGGATGCGGTCGCGGAGCTCTTCGTGGAGCTGCATTCGAACGGCATCCTCTGGGGCGACGCCTCGCTCTCGAACGTGCTGGTGAAATTCGAAAAGATCGACATCCCCTTCATCGGCAAAAAGACGATGCTCAAGGCCTACCTGGCCGACGCCGAGACGGTCACGCTGCACAGGGAGCTTTCCGATCTTCAGCGCAAGAACGAGCTCGAGTATTTCTTCGAGTCGATGGACGAATTGAACGACAGCCTCCGCATCAGCGGGCTCAGGCGCGATGCGCTGGCCACGGAGCAGGACAAGGACTACTTCCGCAGCCGCTACGAGGTGCTCTATCGGGCCGAGGAAAAAAAGAAGGAGTTCTTCCGCCAGACATCCTTCAATATGGACGAGGTCCTGGGACGCGTCACCACGCCCGACTACGTCGATCTCTTCCTCTCGCACATCGAAGAGCACAAGTGGTATTTGAGCGAGCGCTCGGGAACGCCCGTATCGACGATGGAAGCGACGCAGGACTGGTTTTCGGAAGTGTATACGCCGCTCTGCCGGATGTTCCGGGCGGAAGGCATCCTCGAATACTTCCCGGGCAAGACCGCGGCCGAGCTCTACATCGAGATCATGACGAACAAGTATTACCTTTCGGCCAAAGAGGGAAAGGACGTGGGCATGCTCGCGGCAATGAACGACTATGCCGAACGCTTCGGATCGAAAGCCCCCGAGCAGCCGCTGAAAAAGAAAATCACAGACACGATGAAGGCGCTTCTGGGACTTGCGCCGGCGCAGCCGGAATAAGCCTCCGCGCGCGCCCAGGAAGGCACGGGGTGCGCTTCATCGATCACAATTCATCAACGCAATTCACACGACTATGTCAACACTGCCTCCATCCAAAGTGCGCGAGTTCGCGCCGAACAGCCTTGAAAAGATCGCCTATACGAGCGTGCAGGAAATCCCGACCAGAGAGCCCAACGACCAGTACCGGCTCGGCTACGCCGTCTGGAACTGCCTCAAGGAGAAAAACAGCACGATCGCCACGGCCGTGCACACCAGCGGCGCCCGGCTTCTGATCGCGGAAGCCGATGCCGTGCGCATCATCACCGAGGCGCTCGCGCGCCAGGGCGTCACCGTCTGAGCTCACTTTTGAATTCTTATTGACATGCCATTTTCACTGCAGACACTTCTGATGGCGCTCGTGCCCATCTTCGTCTCGATCGACGCGCTCGGTTCGGTGCCGCTGTTTCTGGGCATGACCGAGGGGATGGATGTGCGCGCCAAACGCAAGCTGGTGACCGAGGCCACGCTCACGGCGGCCTCGGTCGCGCTGATCTTCGTCGTCTCGGGCAAGCTCATTTTTTCTCTTCTGGGCATCACCGAGAACGACTTCAGAATCGGCGGCGGCATCGTGCTCGTGGTGATGGCCGTGACCGAGCTGCTGTTCCCCGACGAAACCCGGCGCGATCCCGAATCCTCCGTCGGCATCGTCCCGATCGGCATTCCGCTGATCATGGGACCGGCCGCGCTCACATCGGTCATCATCGTCACCGACACATACGGGTACATCCTGGCCACGATCTCGCTCGTGCTCAATCTGCTCTTTGTCTGGGTGGTCTTCCGCAACGCCTCCTATATCCACAGGCTGATCGGAAGCGCGGGTTCGCGCGCGCTGGCGAAAGTGGCATGGCTGCTGCTGGTGGCGATCGCCGTGATGATGATCAGAGTGGGCATACAGAATATCATGCATCTTTCCTGAGAATGAATGCGAGCGTTATCCATGAATGAACATGCTCTACCGCTGACATACGCGCATCACGCGCCGCGCCGCGCATCCGGTTCCGATGCGCCGCTGCTCATCCTTCTGCACGGACGCGGCACAGACGAGAACGATCTTGCAGGACTCTTGCAGTTTCTTGATCCGCGCTTTGAAGCCGTCTCGATCCGCGCGCCCTATCCGTTCGAATACGGCGGCTACACCTGGTTTGCGCTCGATGAAACGATCGGGCGCTACGACAGGGCGCAATTGGATGAGGGACTCAAGGGCATACTCGATGTGGTACAAAAAGAATCGGGAACAGGGAGGAAGGTCTTTCTCTACGGGTTCAGCATGGGGGCGATGATGGCGCTGGCTGCCTCGCTCACGCATCCGGAACTCTTCCGGGGCTGCGTGGCGCACTCCGGCCTCGTGCCCGAGCAGGCCGATCATCTCTCGATCGACTGGAAGCGGATCGGCTCGTGCGCGTTTTTCATCGCGCACGGCACATACGATCCCGTCGTCTCCGTCGACTATGCCAGACGCGGCAGGGAGTTATTCTCCCACACCGATGCGCAGTTTCTCTACCGGGAATATCCGATGGGGCATGAAATCTCACCCGAAAGTCTCCGCGACACCTCCGACTGGCTCACATCGCTGATCGACCGCGCATAACACCGCACAGACACGTGTGCGGCGCCTTTTTTTCAGGCGCTGTGCGCGGCAAGCAGCTTTTCGACGATCGCCAGAGGCGTCACGCCGTCTGCTTCCGCGTTGAAATTCGTGATGAGCCGGTGGCGCAAAACGGGCACCGCGACGGCCCGGACATCCTCGATATCGGGCGTGTAGCGCCCGTAGAGCACGGCGCGCGTCTTTGCGCCCAGAATCAGATACTGCGAGGCCCGCGGCCCCGCGCCCCAGGTGATCCAGTCGCGTATGAACTGCGGCGCGCGCTCTTCCTTCGGACGCGTCTTCGCCACAAGCGAGACGGCATACTCGATCACCGCGTCGGCCACCGGCACGCTTCGCACCAGATGCTGATAGGCGATGATGTCTTCGGCATGCACGACCTTGTTCAATTCCGGCGTGAAGCGGCTCGTCGTCGTCTTCACGATCTCGGCTTCCTCCTTGAGCGAGGGATACTCGAGCCAGAGGTTGAACATGAACCGGTCGAGCTGCGCCTCGGGAAGCGGGTATGTGCCTTCCTGCTCGATCGGATTTTGCGTGGCCAGGACGAAAAACGGCTCCTCGAGCGTGTATGTCTGTCCCGCGGCGGTCACGCGGTGCTCCTGCATCGCTTCAAGCAGCGCGGCCTGCGTCTTCGGGGGCGTGCGGTTGATCTCGTCTGCCAGGACGATATTGGCGAAAATCGGGCCCTTGACGAACTTGAAGGCCTTGCGTCCCGTCTGCTTGTCGTCCTCGATGATCTCGGTGCCGCTGATATCCGAGGGCATGAGATCGGGCGTGAACTGGATGCGGCTGAATTTCAGATCGAGCACATCGGAGAGCGTGCGGATCAGAAGCGTCTTTGCCAGTCCCGGCACGCCGATCAACAGGCAGTGTCCGCGGGACAGGAGCGAGACGATCATCTGTTCGATGATCGCGTCCTGTCCGATGATGACCTTGCCGATTTCCTGTTTCAGCGCCCCGAACGCCCCGGCAAGGCGTCGTGCGGTTTCGACATCGTTCGTTTGAGCGTTCACGGTATCAGTCGTCTTCTTTCTTTTTCGTTCCTGGAAAAAATTATCGAACATCGGTAGGGTTGTGCAATTAGCGCAAACTTCGCCTGAAAATCAAGATGGTGAAGCCGGCAGGCAAGGTCTTGGAATCCTCGTTTTTTTTCGCTATATTACAGGCAATAAATACCGCTCAAGAGAAACGCTCCGGAAGAGGTGACAGTCGGAGCGTTTTTTCGTTATTGCGTATGTGTCTGTTCACAGTGTAAGGGTATCAATGTACGTCAGAGAGAATATTCGCAACATCGCCATCATCGCGCACGTCGATCATGGCAAAACCACGCTCGTCGATCAGCTCCTGAAGCAGACCGGCACATTCCGCGACAACCAGGTCGTCGAAACGCGCGTCATGGATTCCAACGATCAGGAGCGCGAGCGCGGCATCACGATCCTCGCCAAGAATACGTCGGTCTTCTACAAATCCGCCGAACACAAAACAACCTATAAGATCAACATCGTCGACACGCCGGGCCACTCCGATTTCGCCGGCGAAGTCGAACGCACGCTCAAGATGGTCGACGGCGTGCTGCTCTTGGTCGATGCGGCCGAAGGCCCCTTGCCCGGAACGAAGTTCGTGCTGAAGAAATCTCTCGACCTCAATCTCCATCCGATCGTCGTCATCAACAAGATCGACCGCAAGGATGCGCGCGCGCACGAAGTCCTGGATGAAGTCTTCGAGCTCTTCCTCTCGCTCGGCGCCTCCGACAAGCAGCTCGACTTCACGACGATCTACGCCATCTCGAAGCAGGGCATCGCAAAAAACGAGCTCGAGGATGAAGGCACGAGCCTCGTCCCGCTCTTTGAAGCGATCGTGAACAAGATTCCCGCGCCCGAAGGCGACGCCAAGGCGCCCTTCCAGATGCTCGTCACGACGATCGACTACAACGATTATCTCGGCCGCCTCGGCATCGGCAAGGTCTACCGCGGCGCCACAAAGCTCGGCGCGCCCTTGAAGGTGATCCGCCGCGACGGCACGGTCGAAGACGCGCGCGTCACGAAGGTGTATTCGTTCGAAGGCCTGAAGCGCGTGGAAGTCGATGAAACAAGCGTGGGCGACATCATCGCCATCGCCGGCATGGAAGACGTCGATATCGGCGAAACGATCGCCGATGCGGCCGATCCCTCGCCGCTGCCCTTTGTGGCGATCGAAGAGCCGACGCTCTCGATGAACTTCGTCGTCAACAATTCTCCCTTCGCCGGCCTGGACGGCAAATACGTCACGACGCGCCACCTGGGCGAGCGCCTGGCCAAGGAACTGCGCTCGAACGTGTCGCTTAGGATCGAACTCACCGACTCTCCCGACATCTTCCTCGTGTCGGGACGCGGAGAGCTCCACCTGGGCGTGCTGATCGAAAACATGCGCCGCGAGGGCTTCGAGCTCCAGGTCTCCCGCCCCGAAGTGATCATGAAGCGCATCGACGACGTGTTGTGCGAGCCGATCGAGCATGCGATCATCGACGTGCCGGACGAGTATGCCGGCGTGGTGATCGAGAACATGGGCCGCCGCAAGGGAGAGATGAAGAACATGATCTCCTCGAACGGCAATACGAGGCTCGAATTCTTCGTCCCGGCAAGAGGACTGATCGGCTTCCGCGGCGAATTCATGACGCAGACCCGAGGCACGGGCATTCTGCATCACAATTTCCACGGCTACGAGCCCTACAAGGGCGATCTCACGCACCGCACGCGCGGCGCGCTTGTGGCGATGGAAAACGGCGAAGCCGTGGCCTACGGCATGGCCAAGCTTCAGGAACGCTCGACGTTCTTTGTGGAGCCGGGAACGAAAGTCTATACGGGCATGATCGTGGGCGAGAATATGCGCGAGCACGACATGAACGTGAACGTCTGCAAGACGAAGCAGCTTACGAACATGCGCGCATCGGGTTCGGATGAGGCCGTGAGGCTCGAGCCGGCGCGGATTCTCACGCTCGAGCAGGCGATCGAATGGATCGGCGACGACGAGTATGTCGAGATCACGCCGAAGGCGCTCAGGCTCCGCAAGAAGATCCTGGATCCCCTGGAGCGCCAGCGCTCATCGAAGAAGAAGGTGGAAGCCGAAGAATAAGCGCGCGCGCATCGTCTGTGCGCGCATCGCGCCGCAATAATAAAAAGCCCGTCTGCATGGATCATCGCGTGCAGACGGGCTTTTCTCGTTTCAAACATCATACATCCTCACTCTCTTTTAAGGATGTGAATGTTGCACGTAGCGCTTTGAGTTCGACATGGTATGAATGAAGAATTGAAGCATTAAGTTCATCAGCCGTTTCTTCCTCGAATGCCTCCATTGCCAGGTTGCGGCTGAGAATCATTTCCATCCATATTTCACCGTGCTGAATCAGCCCCGCCTTGAACGCCTCCCGGCTGGTATCCTTCGAACCGTAAATCGTCTGTACGCCGCGGCTTTCCAGAAAATCCTTCAGTGTCTTCCAGGCTAATTCATGTGTATACTCAAAGGCCTGGATCAGACCTTGTTTTTCAAGCTCCGTCAGCGCTCGTTCTTTTGCGAGCTGTACGGCTTCGGACAGTTTGCCGAACGCTTTCTCGAAGTTATTGAACCGCTGAATCCATCGGATGTCTTTTGCCGTCATGGAGAGCTCCGCATTGGTTGCAGGTGCGCCGAGCGATAATATCGCATGTGCCGGCATCGAAATCAAGACTGATCATAGATTGTGTCCGGTGTGCGGGGCGGGCCTACACGGAGACTTTCTTCACGACGCCGAGCGAGCGGCCGAGGAAGCGCTCGCCCACGCGCGTGAATTTCTCGGGCGCGTCGCTCACATAAAACCGCACATCGGGATGATCGGTGCTCGTATTGGCAAGATGCCGCTCCTCGAGCATCCGCTTGACGACCGCAGCGGTCGCCTCGCCCGAATCGATGAGGCGCACCGTCCCCTTCGTCACCTGCGCGATCGTCGGCTTCAAAAGCGGATAATGCGTGCAGCCGAGCACGAGCGTATCGATCTTTTTCGTCATGAGCGGGAACAGATATTCCAGCGCGATGAGCTCCGTGGCCTTGTGCGTGATCCATCCTTCTTCCACCAGCGGCACAAAAAGCGGACAGGCCTGGCTGTAGACCTGGGTTGAATGTGACGCCTGGAGGATCGCCTGCGTGTAGGCCTTGCTTGCGATCGTTCCGGCCGTGCCGATCACGCCGATGCGTCCCGATGCCGACTGGCGCACGGCTTCCTGCGCGCCCGGCACGATGACGCCGCAGACGGGCATATGCGCGCGCTTCTGCACGACGTCGAGCGCGACGGCCGAGACCGTGTTGCAGGCCACGACGATCATCTTCACCTGCTTTGACAAGAGAAAGTCGACGTCGCCCTGCGTATACTCGCGCACGACCTGCGGCGATTTCGGTCCGTAGGGCACGCGCGCCGTATCGCCGAAGTAGACGATGTTTTCATGCGGCATCAGTTCGAGCAGCGCGCGCACGACGGTGAGTCCGCCGATGCCGGAATCGAAAACGCCGATGGGTTGCCCGGGTGATGCATGTACGTGTTCAGCCATGATGTCTTTATACAGTGTCGTCTTCAAATAGTTTGATGTCCGTTATTGCGCCAGCTGCACGGTGATGAGCTGTCCGATCGTGTGCACGATCTTCTCGCGTATGCGCACTTTCTGCGCGTCGTCGGTGAGCGGCCGGCCCTCGGCGTCGGCCACATAGAACGAATCGACGATCCCGTCGCCGCGCGTGCCGATCTTGGCGAAGTGTATCACAAGCCCGAGCTTCGAGAGCACCTGCGTCACCTTGTAGAGGAATCCCGTCATTTCGGGACCGTAGACGTCGATGATCGTAAGGCGCTCGGCGTCATGAAAGCGCACGTCGATCCGGATGTTCGGATGCAGAAGCGGCTTTGGCCGGCGCTTCCAGCGCCTGCGGTGCTTCTCGAAGAGCGTCTCCAGCGATTCGCTTCCTTCGAGCACCGAGCGGATGTCGGCGCCGATCTTTTCCGCCTGCGCCGTGGAGAGCGCCGATTTCGTCCTGCCGTCCACCGTGCGGAATCGGTCGATCACCGTGCCGTCCGCACGCGTGAAGCAATGCGCATCGATGATGTTGGCGTCGTTGGCCGAGAGCACGCCGCAGAGCGCCGAAAGAAGAAACGGCCGGTCCTTCAGGATCACGGTCACCGAGCTATAGGAGGATTTCGACTCGATCGATATCGAGACCGGTCCCGATCCGGCTTCGCCTTCCGGCACAGCCGGCGCTTCCAGCGCGCGAAGATGCTGCTCGATTTCTGTCGCGGTGAAGGCATGCACATACGCCTCGTTGTCGAACGAGTCGAAATGCGCCCGGACTCTCTCCATGCCGAAGAGCGGCGCAAGGCTCTTCACAAGCGCCTCACGCATATCCTGCGTGGGCGTGGTCTCGGCCCGGCCCGATCGGCGCAAAAGGCTTCTCGTCCTGGCATAGAGTTCTTCAAGCATCGATTCCTTCCAGCTCGACCACACGTTTTTGTTCACCGCCGAGAGATCGCAGCAGGTGAGCACATAGAGCATATCCAGCTGCTCCTTGCGCGCAAAGAGCCGGGCGAACTCCTCCAGTGTCTCGGGCGCATGGAAGTTGCGCCGGAATGCGGTCTGCTCCATGGCCAGGTGATGCCGGATGAGGAATGGGACATCCTCATGCGGATCATCGACGCCGAGCTTCTGCAGCACGTCGCGCGCGGTCTCGGCGCCGCGCACGTCATGGCCCGAAATGCCCGAGGGCTTTTCGATATCATGAAACAGCAGCGCATAATACAGAATATCGCGGCGCGGAAGGCTTCGAAACACCTCCCCCAAAAGTCCCATGTGCCCCTCGAGCGCTTCGGCCCGTTCGATGGCCAGAAGCGTGTGGGCGTCGGCCGTGTAATAATGATACATGCTGTGCTGCACGTACGCCGCAAGCCTCGCCCAGTGCGGAATGATCGCCCCGAGCACATCGGCATCGCTCAGCGCACGCAGGGCCGATGCCGCATTCTTTCTGAGCGCAAGGATGTCACGCAGACGTGCGCATGTCGCTTCGCCCGCGCACCGCTCGGGAGAAAAAATGAGCCCCGAGCGCGCGGCCTTCCCGATGCGCGTCAGAAGCGCCGGATCGATCGAAGCCGAATGCACCGCCGCCCAGTAGAAGGCGGAAAGGATTTCGGCAGGCGTCGTGAACTCCATGGCCGTATTGCGCAGCCACACGGTATCGTCCCTGAGCAGATAAAAATCGTCGAGAATCACTTCCTTCGGCGCGCTGCTGCGCCGGAGTGTCTCCGTGCCGCGCCTGAAGACGTGCGTCAGCCGGGCATTGAGCCTGTAGAGCGTGCGCGCATGGAGAAAATATTCGCGCATGAAGCGCTCCACGCCCGCAAGCTCGCCCTCGCTCTCGTTCGTCGCGTAGCCGAGATGCCGTGCGATGCCGCGCTGCGCGGAAAATTCGAGATTGTCGTGCACGGCTGCGGAGCCGTAGTGCATCTCATGCCGGATCCTCAGAAGAAATTCCAGGGCCGCAACGGCCTCGAGCATCTCATCGCGCGAAATGAGGCCCGAGCGCTCGAAGATGGCGCACATCTCGCGGCAGGCCGATGTGTTGGATTGAAAGGGCGTCGTGCCGAAGTATTCGATGTCGGTGGCCCGGTAGATCCACAGAAGCGAATGGAGATCGCGCAATCCGCCGGCGCTGTTTTTGAGGTTGGGCTCCAGAAGCCGGACAGAGTTGCCGTATTTCGCATGGCGCTCCGTGATGCCCGAAAGCACCGAGGCGATGAATTTCAGATCGCGTCCGCGCCCGACCGCATCGAGCATCCAATCGGTATAATGTTCGAGCACGCTCCAGCTTCCGCACACATAGCGGCCTTCCAACACCGATGCCCAGACATCGACGTCCGTCTGATAGAGACGGATGCAGTCGGAGATCGTGCGCACCGAGTGGCCGATGTCGAATCCCGTATCCCAGAGGAAGTGAAGAAACTCCTGCGCGGCGTCCGAACCCTCGCGCTTTGCATCCTCATCCTTGAAGACGATCATGAGATCGAAATCGGAATGCGGACAGAGCTCGTAGCGGCCGTAGCCGCCGAGCGCGATGACGGCTGCGAGATGCTTGGCGTCGGATGTGACGGCGTCCCAGAGTGAAGAAAACGTGCGGTCGGTGAGGGATGTCAGACGCGACGCCGTGGAAAATCCCGAGGCGCCGTCGCGGTGTGCGCTGAAGATGCGCTGTGTTTCGTCTTTATAGGCCTGCCGGATGTCCTGTACGGCCGGATCGATCATGGAACGTTCCCCATCAGCAGCCCGATGGCATCGATGCGCTGCTGGAAGGCCTTGGCATGCTCGGGCTGCTTTTTCATCAGCTCCTTGTATGCGTCGATGGCGGCCTTGAACTCGTTCTGCGCCACATAGATTTCGGCCATTGTCTGCGTCACGATCGTGGGCTGCCCGGCGCCGGCGCTCTCCGATTCATCACCCGCTGCAGGAGCGGGGGAAGCCTGCGCTTCTTCCTTCGGCACGATGCGCGATGCCTCCTGGAGCATTTTGGCGAGCGATTCGAGATCGGAGGCGCTTTCCTTCGGCGCAGGCACGATCTCGTCCTTCCTGTCCGCGGGAAAGGGCGTGCGCCCGCTCAAGTACTCGTCGAGCGTCATGCGCGGCTCTGAGGGCGCGGGATGCAGCCGGAGATATTCCTCGAATGTCGGGAAGGGATCATAGGGCGGCTCTTCATCATCGACGGATGCCGCTTCTTCTGTACGCTCGGGCGCCGGCTCGATGCTGAACACTTCCTCGTGGCGCTCGGGCGCATCCGTCTCGGGCACCGCAGCGGGCGCCTCGGGCCGGGCAAAGATGGCGTCGATCCGCTCCGCTTCCGGAAGATCGGGCAGCGCTACAAGCAGATGCTGCACGACCGTGTTGAAGGGCGAGAGCTCGAGCGCGCGGTGATACGACGTGCGCGCCTCACTGATCCGGCCGAGCGCTTCGTAGCAGCGGCCGCGCATGAGATGCCCCGCGGCATACTCTGGATACAGCAGCACGCCCTCGGCGCACAGATCCAGCGCGTCGTGCACGCGTCCGCGCTCAAGATGGAATTCGGCCAGGCGTGCAAACAACGGAGAGTTCGGATGATGCTGATAACGCGCTTGCAGTTGCTCGATGTCGGAGTCGGCAGTGTCCATAAAAAAAACGATTCCCGAAGACAAAAATAAAAAAAACCGGAGCATGCCTTTTCCACATGCTCCGGTTTTATAATAAAACAATACAGGCTGAAAAGCAAGATCACACGGCCATGGCCGTCTGCACATTCATCTCGGCCATCTTCTGGCGGCGCGCCTCCAGGGCCTGCTGCACGGAAAGCCACGCCACGCTTCCGAATCCCCACGAGAAGAGAATCTGGAAGGGCACGGCCGCGATCTCGAGGTAATAGAGCGAAGCGAAGACGCCGAAGAGGCTGTAGAGCGCCAGCGCGATTTCGATGACGACGACCCAGCTGAATTTCACCGGCACATACTTCTTGTCCTTCCAGGAATCCTTCTTTTCCTTCACGGCGTATTTCGGCGTGCGCACGAATTCCGTCTTGTATTTGAACAGTCCCTCGAGCACCGCCTTCGTGTTGTTGACGGCGAAGCCCATCGAGCCGCCCATAAAGAGGGGGAAGAGGAAGATCCGGCGGCGCCAGTCGGCATACACGTCCTTCTGCGCGTACAGATAGAACAGGAAGCTGCTGACGAAGGCGAGCACGAAGACGCTCATGAAATCGAAATATTGATTGAACTCTCCGCCGTGCTTGATGAACGTGAGCGGCATGTTGAGGATGGCCGCCAGAATGATGAACGGATAGCAGAAGTTCGCCGTCAGATGGAAGCTCGAATGGATCTTCGTGCGCAAGGGCAGCTTCGACTTCCACACAAGCGGCAGCAGCTTGCGCGATGTCTCGATGGCGCCCTTGGTCCAGCGGAACTGCTGCGTCTTCAGCGCGTTGATCTCGCTCGGAAGCTCGGCGGGACTCGTGACGTTCTTCAAAAACTTGAACTTCCATCCGCGGATCTGCGCACGGTAGGAAAGATCCAGATCCTCGGTGAGCGTGTCGGCCTGCCAGTTGCCCGCATCCTCGATGCAGGATTTGCGCCAGACGCCGCCGGTGCCGTTGAACTGGATGAAGAAGCCGGCCTTGTTGCGCACATGCTGCTCGATCACGAAGTGGCCGTCCAACGCCATGGCCTGCGTGCGGGTCAGAAGCGAATACTCGTCGTTCAGATGCTCCCAGCGCGTCTGCACCATGCCGATCTTCGGATCGGTGGCGAAGTAGGGAATGGTCTTCAGGAGGAACTCCT
>JBLMZA010000023.1:0-2705 GCA_050258555.1 Acidobacteriota bacterium
ATACCGAAGGCACGACGCTTGTGGGCACACAGGCGATGACCGAAAAGATCTGCGAACGTCTCGGCGCCTGACGAAACAAACGAACATCCGCGCGGACATAGGCTTTCCACGATGAGCGAACTGAGAATCGAACATACGGACTTTTCGCTTCGGCGCTGGCGCGACGGCGACGAGTCCTCGCTTCTTGCCAATGCGGATAACCGGAAGATCTGGATCAATCTGCGCGACGCCTTTCCGCATCCCTATACGCTCGATGATGCGCGCCGGTGGATACAGGCGTCGAAGGACTCGTCGACCAATTTTGCGATCGACGTCGAAGGCTGCGCCGTGGGCGATATCGGCATCACGCTGCAGAGCGATCTTTTCCGGAGGAATGCCGAGATCGGATTCTGGCTCGGCGAAGCCTATTGGGGGCGCGGCATCATGACAGAAGCGGTGGCGGACATGGTGCACTATGCGTTCGAGCAGTTCGAACTCGAGCGGATCTTCGCCTCGGTGCTCGAGTACAACGTCGGCTCGGCGCGCGTGCTGGAAAAAAACGGGTTCGTGTGCGAGGCCCGCTGCCGCCGCGCGCTCATCAAGGAAGGCCGGCTCTACGACCAGCTGCTCTATGCCAGGCTGCGCTGAGCGCAGTGCGTGCAGAAGACACTCACGTATCATTACCACAAGAAGCGGAAGAAGACGCTATGCTCACCATGAAATTCGGCGGCACATCGGTCGGCGATGTGCCGAGGCTCGAAGAAGTTGCCTCGATCGTTTCCACATTCATCGATGAACAGCCCGTCGTCGTGGCCTCGGCCATGAGCGGCGTCACGAATCTGTTGCTGGACTCGGCGCAGCAGGCCGTCGCACGCCGGCACGACATCGTGCAGAAGAACGTGCAGCTCCTGAGAGAAAAGCACATGGCCGTGGCCCAGGCGTTTCTGAAGGACGACACGCGCCGGGCGCAGTTGATCAAGCAGCAGCAGGCGCTCATCGACGAGCTCGCGAATCTCTATTACGGCGTCGCGCTCCTGAAGGAGCTTTCGCCGCGCTCGCTCGATGCGATCGCATCCTTCGGCGAGATTCTTTCCTGCAACCAGATCGCGATGATCCTGGAAGAGCGCGGCATCCCCTCGCGCTGCATCGACGCCCGCACGGTGATACGCACCGACGGCCGCTTCGGCGAAGCGGCGGTGGATTTTCGTGTCTCCAATCAGCTGATCCGCGAGGCGATCCTGCCTTTGATCGAAGAAGGCATCGTGCCTGTGGTGACGGGCTTCATCGCCAGCACCGAAGACGGACTCACGACGACACTGGGCAGAAGCGGCTCGGACTATACGGGATCGATCGTGGGCGCGGCGATCGATTCGCGCGAGATCTGGATCTGGACCGATGTGGACGGCGTAATGAGCGCCGATCCGCGCATCATCAAGGCGGCCGTGGTGCTCGACGAGATCAGCTACCGCGAGGCGGCAGAGATGAGCTACTTCGGCGCGAAGGTGATCCATCCGAAGACGATGGTGCCCGCGATCGAAAAGAAGATCCCGATACGCATCAAAAACACGTTCAATCCCTCGGCGCCCGGCACGCTCATTTCGGACCGGACGCAGTCGTCGGCAAGCGTCGTGAAGACGGTCACCTCGATCGACAATCTTGCCATCATCTCTGTCGAAGGCAGCGGCATGATGGGCGTGCCCGGCATTTCGGCGCGCATCTTTTCGGCGCTCGCCCGGCAGCATGTCAACGTGATGATGATCTCTCAGGCGTCGAGCGAGCACAACGTGTGCGTCGTCGTGCCGAAGACGGATTGTGCGCAGGCGGTAAAGGAACTGCGTGAGGAATTCGACATCGATCTGGCAAAGAAGATCATCGATGATGTTGCCGTGCAGGATCCCGTATCGATTGTGGCGGTTGTCGGAGAGGGCATGCGCGGCACCTGGGGCATCGCCGGCCGCACGTTCGATGCCGTGGCGCAGGCGCATGTGAATATCGTCGCCATCGCGCAGGGCTCGAGCGAGCTCAACATTTCCTTCGTCGTCGATCAGGCCGAAGCCGCGAAGGCGGTGCGTGCAATCCATGAGGCATTTTACCAGGCATAAAAGACAGCAGGAAGGCGGCTCAGGCGCCCTGCAGGAGCCGCCGCGTTTTGACGGGCAGTCCCTTGACGACCTCGTCGTAGGAGTGCCGGATCATCTCGAAGAGCTCGTGTGAAGGAATCGAGCCGTCGATCGTGACCGTATTCCAATAGGTCTTATGCATATGGAAGCCCGGCGCGACCGCCGCATAGCGCTCGCGCAGCTCGACGGCGTGCTCGGGATCGCACTTGAGATTGATCGAAAGCGGATAGTGTTCGATCCTGGTCAGAAGAAAAATCTTTCCGCACACCTTGAAGACCAGCACGTCCTCCCCGAACGGAAACTCTTCCGTGATTTCCCCCTTCAGCTTCAGGCAGAAGTGCCGTATTTCATCGAGCGTCATAGGCATAGTTAGCGACGCTCGAGCACGAGCATCGTGAGATCGTCGGTTTTTCGGGCGCCGTTCGAGAAAGCGGTGACGTCGGCGGCCGCGGCATCAAGCAGCGACTGGGGCGATGAGGCGTTGTGCGTGCCAAGAAGATTCAACAGGCGCTCTTCGCCGTACTGCTCGCCCGCCGGGTTCTCAGCTTCGGTGAGTCCGTCCGTATAAAGTATGAGCATGTCCCGGGGCTCAAGCCGGATACTGAG
>JBLMZA010000024.1:0-6746 GCA_050258555.1 Acidobacteriota bacterium
TCAACGGCTACGGCACCGAAATGAATATCATGCGTCCGGGCCGGCCCGACTGGATCGACGAGGAATTCGCCTATCTTGCCAGGACGACGAAGATCCTCAGGGACAATTCGAGCGCATTCACCAACCGCGCCTGGATGCCGCTCATCCCCTCGCTTGCCGACAGCATCTGGGTCAACGAATGGCCCGACCGGACAAAGACCATCTATACGGTTCTGAGTCTGAAGCCCGAAGGCTGGAACGGACCGCTCTTCGCCGCCCGGCAGGAAGAGCATGTCCACTACGTCAGCCTCTGGCATCATGAAGAAGTCATGACAATCATGCACGAAGGCATGGCCTATGTGCCGGCGCAGCTGGATGCCTTCAACCGCGAGTGGCTCGACACCCGGCGTGAAGGCGCCATAGACTGCATCGCGCGTTTCCCCGTGCTGCTCGATGCCCGCATCGATTGTGATACGCTCCGGGTGTCGGCCACGCAGGGTAAGAAGATCGTCGTCTGGGCCGGCATGCCGTCCTATTCGACAAAACATCTGGAGCTTCCGATCGGGCGGCATGCCATTTCGCTCATCGAGCGGCTCGGACGCCATGAGGAAAAATTCGTCGTGCAGCTCATTGACGAAAAAAATGAGCTCATGGATGAACGCGTGCTTTCAGTGCCGCTTGCCACGCCGAAGCTCGTGTCTCACATCCAGCGCACGCGCGCCTATCAAAGCGCTCCGCGCGGCATGGTCGAGATTCCTTCAGGAAGGTTCACATTCAAAGCCGTGAGAAGCTTCCTTTCTCCGAATGAAGCCGTGCCCTATCCGGGAGATTCCGTGAGCCGCGAGCTCGCGATGGCGCGCATGTTCATGGACCGGTATCCCGTGACCAACCGGGAATTTCAGACATTTCTCCGGCAGTCGCGCTACAGGCCGAAAGACACCACAAACTTCCTCAGGCACTGGGTGAAGGGCGCGCCTCCTGCCGGCAGGGAGGACCATCCGGTAGTCTATGTGGATATCACGGATGCGAACGCCTATGCCGCATGGGCGGGCAAGCGGCTTCCGACGGACACCGAGTGGCAGTATGCCGCGCAGGGCACGGACGGCAGAAAATATCCCTGGGGAAACCGGTATGATTCCACACGATGCAATCATCATCTCGGACACACCACGCCCGTCTCGATGTTCCCTGAGGGCAGAAGTCCCTTCGGCGTCGAAGACATGATCGGCAACGTCTGGCAGATCACGAACGACGTGTACGACAACGGCACATTTTATTTCGGCATGCTCAGAGGTGGATCGTATTACAATCCCACCGCAAGCTGGTGGTACATCCCCGGCGGTCCACAGCCTGCCGACAATCCGCAGATCCTCCTCATGGTTGCTCCGGGGTTCGACAGAAGCGCCACCGTCGGCTTCCGATGCGCGGCCGATGCGGTTCAATAATTCAATCAGGGATTGTTCATGAAACGTCTTCTGGCACTGATCGTTTTTTTTATTGCACCGGTTCAGGCGCAGCTGGAGAATATTCTTTCTCCCGGGCGGCTGCCCTATCTGAAAGAATCGAAGCTCGTGCAGATTTCCAGCTTCGATTCGACCGGAGGCAACAACGATTTCATCGCCATTCCCGCCGGACAGTCGCGGACGATCGCTTCGATCGACGGGCCCGGCGCGATTGTCAGCATCTGGGTCACCATCGCATCGAAGGATCCGCACGTTCTGCGCTCGCTGCTTCTTCGCATGTATTGGGACGATGAGAAGTCGCCGTCCGTCGAAGCGCCGATCGGAGATTTCTTCGGCACCGGTTTCGGCTACCGTCAGTATGTGACGCCCTGGCTCGGCATGTCCAGCGGCGGATATTTCTGTTACTTCCCCATGCCCTTCAACAGGCATGCGCGGATCGACGTGGCGAACGAGTCCGGTTTCGAAGTGAACTCGTTCTATTATCACATCGACTGCCAGAAGCTCCCGCAGAAGCTCGACTCCTCGATCGCCTACTTTCATGCCCAATGGAGAAGGGAAGCCAGATGCGAGCGCGGAAAGAATTATCTTGTGCTCGATGCCGAAGGTGAAGGACACATGGTCGGCATGAATATGAGCATGCAGAGCTATGAAAACGGGATGCAGTATCTGGAAGGCGACGAGATGGTGTTTGTGGATGGGGAATTAACGCCCTCGATCTACGGAACCGGAACGGAGGATTATTTCACAAGCGGGTGGTACTTCAACAAGGGGGAGTTCGCCGCGCCTTCTCACGGACTCATCATTAAGGACGATTCCCTGAGCCGCATCGCCGCCTACCGTTTTCATATCACGGATGCGATTCCGTTTAGGAAATCGATCCGCTTCACGATCGAGCACGGCACGGAAAATGAAGAGCGCGCCGATTACAGTTCGACCGCCTATTGGTACCAGAAGGAGCCGCATCGGCCGTTTCCGGCAATTCCCGGCAGAGGCCTGCGCATACCGCTTCGCACGGCGGTGCCCAATGGCGCACTGGAAGCCGAATCGCTCACATTGCGTGCCGTCCATTCTGCAGGCGAGGCTTCTTCATCGATCAATTCGCGCGTCGAGGACATGTCGACGCTCGGCGCCGATTGGAGCGGCAATCATCAGCTCTTGATATCGGCAGCGAAACCGTCAGAGCGTTTTGCAATCGATCTTCCGGCATCCGAATCGGAATACGACGTCGCCCTCTATTATACGAAAGGGCCGGCATACGGCCGTCTCGATATTGTTTCCGGAGGAAAAAAGGCGGGCCATATCGAAGGCTACAACCGGGCGGTGGTGCCCGGCGGATCGATCGTCCTCAAAGGCCTACGCGCATCCGCCGATCGGAAGCTGCCGCTGGAATTCACGATTACGGGAAAGGATGCCGCCTCCTCCGGCTTTGATGCGGGGCTCGATGCGTTCGTGCTCACGCCCCGACGGTCGTTCATTCCCGAATGGTATCTGATCGGCCCTTTTGCCAATCCCCGCTCAGAGCGCCTCGAGCGTCTGGGCCTCGATACACGCTACCAGCCTGAAACGGAAGCGTTTGATCCGGCAAGAGCATATCAGGGAGTGGGAGAGAAAGCCGTGCGCTGGAAGCTCACAAAGACGCCGGCCAATGGACGGATGGATCTCTATGAGTTCGATCCGTACGAGCTCGTGGTGATCTACGCGCTCACGCACATCTATTCGCCCGCCGATCAGACGATGCCCCTGCTTCTGGGGTCGGATGACGGAGTGAAGGTGTTTCTGAACGACAGGGAAATCCACCGCGTGCTCAAAATCCGCGTTGCCGAGCCCGACCAGGACACGGTGGCGCTTTCGCTTCACAAAGGATGGAACAGGCTCATGCTGAAAGTGGAAAACAATTTCGGAGGCTATAATTTCTATGCGCGCATTCTCGATCCCGATCGGACGCTCACATTCAGCGCGGAAAGGAAGCGCACGCGATGAAGCGTAGAACGATGATCCTCTGCCGGATGATGCTTCTACTCTCTGTGTGCGCGGCCGGATGTTTGTTGCTGCAGGCGCAGGTGAAGATCACCGATCCCTATTTCCGGATCGATGCCGGAGCGCGCGATCCGCTCTTTACGAACTATGCGGCGGCGATCGACCGCTCGCGCATGTTCGCCGACAAGTCGTTTTTCATGGACTATTTTTCCGCCGATAAGCCCATCACCTACACAAGCCAGTATGCGGGAGACTTCGCGGTCGTCTGGAAAGTGAACAATCTCGTGATCGACCGCACGGAGGATTTTGCGAAAAAGCCGGTGGTCTCGGCGTCCTTTCCCGATATGGCCGTGCTCGAGTATGAGCCCATGGAAAAATTGAAGGTGCAGGAGACGTTTCTCGTCTACTCATCGGGCTCGGCCGTGATCGAATATGCCATGGAAAATGCAGGTGATGTTTCCTATTCCATCCGGCTCTATCCCATCCTCTCGCGTCCGGCCGATTCGATGCGGATCGTGCGCTACGACAGCACGCTGCACGGATACATCTTCACGCATGCAGAACCGCTTGCGCGCTTCATCAGCAATCTCTACAAGGAACGGGGCTATCCCACGGAGTTCAGAAACGCGCTTGTCTGCCGCGAAACAGCGGACAGCTACGGCGCTGACAGCCTCTGCACGATCGAGGAACTCTATTTCACGATCAAGAAGATGAGCAAGGCGCATGAGGATGTGAAGAAGCTCAACGAAAAGACCGAAGGCTTCGTCACCTACGCCGCATTGCAGAAGAATATTTTTTTGAAGCCCGGGGAAAAGGCCGTCGTGCGCTTTGTGCGCTCCGTTCAGGACCGCTCGCATGCCGAATCGGAGTTACTCTCGGACTGCCGCGCGGCGCTCGCCATCGATCTCCAGCGCTGCATCGACGACAACCTCCGGCTCTTTCAAAAGATTCCGCGCCCCGCATTCAAGAGCGTGAAAGAGCGCATGATGATGCTCGGCGCCTTCAACCTCGTGCGGCAGTGCATGCTGCCGGCATCGGGACAGGCCTCGCAGAATTTTTACGTCTTCTCGCGCAATCCCGTCTGGGGCTGGGGGCACGGCCACCAGGTGATGCATGAATCGATCTCGATGATTCCCTATGCCTGGGTCGACGGGCTTTCGGCGCAGAATTCGCAGCGCATCTACATCGAACAGCAGTACGACGACGGACTGATCGCCTACCGGCATGGTCCGCGCGGACCCCAGGTTTATCCGCATGAAGGCACGCCGACCACATCGGCGCCGTTTTTTGCCTGGACCAACTGGGAAATCTATTCGGTCACGAAAGATATAAAATTCCTGAAGGATGCATACGACGCCGGTGCGAGATTCATCCGCTATCTGGAGCGCGAGCGCGACCAGGACCAGGACGGCATGTTCGAGTGGGGACCCTACGGCATCATCGAGAATGTGCGGGACGGATGGAATGTCGTTTTCCAGCTTTTTTCGGAAGGCGAGGATGAGGGGCGCGACATTTCGCATGAGCTCGACGTGCTCGATCTCACCGCCGAAGTTGCCAATGAAATGCATTACCTGGCGCTCTCGGCCAAAGAGCTCGGCGACACAGCGGGTGTGCGCGAGTGGCAGGCGAAATTCCGCCGCGTTTCGGATCTCATCAACGCCAAGATGTGGGACCCAGCGGACCGCTTCTATTATAATATTAACATGACGGATGATTCCTTCACATTCGAAGGCAGGAGCCTGAAGCGCAAGGAATTGATCGGCTTTCTTCCCCTCTGGTCCCATACGGCCACGAAGGAGCAGGCTTCCGCGCTCGTGAAGCATCTCACCAATCCGAAAGCATTCTGGCGTCCGTACGGCATCCCCACACTCGCGGCCGATGATCCCAATTACACGCCCTTTGTCGACGGCTGCTGCCGCTGGAACGGTCCCGTCTGGCTTCTGTGGGATTATATGGTGATGAAGGGGCTGCGCAATTACGGATACGATGCGCTCGCGCGCCAGGTGGGAGAAAAAATGGTGCGTGCCGCGCAGACGCAATTGGAAAAGAACCATCATTTCTGGGAATCCTACAGTCCCGATTATCCCGTCCAGGAGAGTCCCTCGAATTACATCTGGGATTCCATTCTGGCCACTGTCCTGATCGATCTGGCGAAGCCATGAAACCATTGCATTCGATACTGCTTCTCTGTGCGCTCCTGTCTCCGGCGGAGCTTCCGGCATCCGGCAATACGAATTATATTTCAAATCGCGCGCCGCTTTCTGAAAATCCATATCTTGAACTGCCCCTGGGCGCCGTCAGCCCGCGCGGATGGCTCAGGGAGCAGCTCGTGCGTTCGGCATCCGGCATGAGCGGACATCTGGATGAAGTCTGGGCCGATGTCGGCAGCACAAACGGATGGCTCGGCGGCGCGGGTGATCCCTGGGAGCGGGGCCCGTACTGGCTCGACGGACTCGTGGGGCTTGCCTATACGCTGAAAGACACGATGCTCATCCACAAGGTGCAGCCGTGGATCGAATGGAGCATCCGCACGCAGCGCGAGGACGGCTATTTCGGTCCACGGCGCGACACGACGCGGAAATTTTCACCCAAAGAGCGCTGGCAGGCGTGGATGGAAAAAAGCAAGGAGGACTGGTGGCCGCACATGATCATGCTGAAGGTCTTTGCGCAGTATTACGATGCGACCAGCGATGCCCGTGTGATCGACTTCATGCGCCGCTACTTCGCCTACCAGAAGAGGGAGCTCCCGAAGAAGCCGCTATCCTACTGGAGTCACTGGGCGCGCTCGAGAGGCGGTGAAAATCTCCAGAGCATTCTCTGGCTCTACAACCGGACGGGGGACCGCTGGCTGCTCGAGCTGGCCGATACGGTCTTTGCGCAGACAGAGGACTGGACAGGGATGTTCGAATCGGGCGATCCGAAGGATTGGCACGGCGTCAATACCGGCATGGCCGTGAAGACGCCCGGCGTGTATTACGAGCGCTCGAAGGATGCGCGATTCCTGCGCGCCTCAAAAAAGGGGCTTGCCGATCTCATGAAATATCACGGCCAGGTCAACGGCATGTTCTCGGGCGACGAGATGCTCCACGGGCGCGATCCCATGCAGGGGACCGAGCTTTGCACGGTGGTCGAACTGATGTACAGCCTCGAGACGCTGCTTCAGATCACGGGAGATGCCGACTATGCCGAGCATCTGGAAAAACTCGCCTTCAACGCGCTGCCTGCGGGCGTGTCGCCCGATTTCACATCGCGCCAGTATTACCAGATGCCGAATCAGATCATGTGCGATACGCTCTATCAGAATTTCAACACGCGGCACTGGGGCAC
>JBLMZA010000025.1:0-2926 GCA_050258555.1 Acidobacteriota bacterium
GAACCATACGGGTTCATCGATGGGAAACTCCGAACGGTTCAGATACTCGCCGGGCCGGGACACATGGAAGGCATCGGCATATGTGTACGAAATCACCCAGTCTCCGGGAGCGGGAAACGAACGGCTGCTTCCAATGGACGCAATGGGCGGCTTTCCGAAAAACCGAACCATCGGGTGATAACGCAGTCTCTGGGCGGTCAAATCACCCATGCTCACGCAGGTGGGTCCAAGCAATACGGCAATCGGATGTTCATAGAGCGCGCCGGCATTGCCTGGAATGGCATAGATGTCGCTGTTTCCTGAAGGAACCAATGTAAAGAGATCGGAGCCGCTGCGCACGGCATCTTCGATCGTCACGGTCCGCCTGCTGAACATCTTCGCAAATGTCGCATTGAAGAATGACCATCCGCCGACATTCCACCGCATGTCGATGATCAGTCCCTTGGAATCCTTCAGAGCGGTATAGGCTGTCAGGAACTGATCGTCGGCCAGTGTCTGCCATTCGACAACAACCTGGATATAACCGATTTCCGTACCGGGAAGCCATCCAAAGGCGACGGGCTTCCTCGGCATGGTGGGATCGAAGAGGCTGCGCGGATTGAAGCCGCAGTATGCCGAAGCGATGCCGGGAATCGGCTGTTGTTCGTTTGCGAAGAGAAATTCGGACGGCAGTGCGGCAAGCGGCGCAACGGGAAGATGCTGCACCTGCCTTGTGGAATATTTCAGGACATCGATCGAATCGAAGAGGTGCCAGTTGCTTCCGACGGCGCGCATGAGGGCATGCGTCTGCGCCGAGCGCGCTCCGCAACCGGGAGAGCCCATGGGAATTTCGGCATCGAGAAGCTCGCGCACAAGTGTTTTCCACGGCACGCCCTCGTAACCGAGGATGACATCGCCGGGACTCAGTCCGAGCGGGTGATTGGGCACCGCGCGCAGCACCGCGGCGGTGCTGTCCGGCAGCACCGTGAGCACGGCGCCGAACGATTCAGCGGAGCAGAATGGAATCAGATTGAGCACCGGCGTGCCCGGACGCAACGGAGCAAGGATGACGGGCGTGTCGATCGCCCAGGTATGGAAATCGCGCAAATTCCAGGCGAGCCTGCCCATGATGGCGGCAAAGCGTCCCCGGCTTGTGGAGGAATCGATCTTCGAACGCGTGGCGGATTTCAAAGAATCCCAGTCGAGTCCCAGCGAGCGGAAGCAGCTGAACGACTGCGTCAGTTCGGCGGTGAATGCATCAAACAGGGCAAGCTTTTCGGCAAGCGGCGGACCCTTTCCCCACGTGGAGTCGATGATGTGCCGCCATTGGGCTTTTTGTTTGTAGAATGACGGAGCGGAAGAGGCTGAAGAACCGAGTTCAGGCAGTGCCGAGGCGCACTGACAGATGAGCAGGAAAGGCAAAAGCAGACGAGCGAGTTTCATGATACACCTCCCGTGTTTCAGTTTTTCGTGAAACAGTACACGACGGAATTCCATCCATTGTGATCGGCCAGGTGTGCTGAAGTCAAATGTACAAAAATAATTTCAATAAAAATGCAAGCCCACTCCATCCCGCACTGCGCAATCCAACCTGAAAGCGTGAAAATATTCTCCCTCTTCCTACAGATTTCTTCCTCATCTTTCCCTATTATCGTATCGTGGAGGGGCGGAAAAGAAGAGCGGATACTGTTCATTCACCGCAAGGAGGCTGCATGAAACGCATCACACAGATGATCCTCGTCCTTACATGCTGTGCTTCACTCGCCGCGGCGCAGTCTGCCGAAACCGATCCCGTTCCCGGAGGCGGATTCCGCACCGCCGACCAGAACTATTTTCTCGTTCCCTCGACACAGACGCTTCCGGCTGGCGGCGTTTCACTCTCGAACATCGATGTGATGGTGTTCAACCTCGATGTCGGACTCGGATCGACCACCCAATTTTCGCTCTATGGTACGTTGCCGACAACACGATGGAACGACAGCTTTTTCATGTACGGCATCAAGCAGAATCTCTGGAGGGGGCAGAGCACATCGGCTGCGGTGCTGCTTCTGGATTCTCCCACGGACCGGAATGTGTTCGGTGGCGCGGTGTTCTCCTACGGCGACCGGACCAATATCAGTGTCGGCCCGGTCGTGGCAGTGGACTATGCCGGCAATATCGAGCCCACGGCTGTCATCGGCTTCAAAGTCGATCCGGCGGAACATCTGGCGTTCATGGCGGATGCCATTCTGCCCACCGGATCGGTCGGACTTCGGTGGTATGGCGAGCATATCGCGCTCGATCTGGGCGGGTACTTTATCATCGAGGCATTCGGCAACTCGACGGTGCATGACAGGACGTTTATGCCGTTTGTGAAGCTGCAGTATTTATTCTAAAGTTTTAAAAAGAAAAGGGGCGAAGCGGCAATAACCGCGCTTAACGCGCGTATCATTTCCGACTTCGCCCCAGATGAAAAAGCTTGGGCGAAGCAGCGCTTCGCCCCACATGAGCGCTTCGCCCCACAATCAATACCCCACGGATACCGTCAGATACTGGATGTTCTTCAAGCGACCGTAATCGGCGAAGGCGTAATCGACTTTCACCGACGTGTTCGATGAGATGTTCAGATTCACGCCCGCACCCCAGGTGAGACCCTGCTCCGTATCCTGCATGAAGAGCGACTTGTACCCGATGCGCCCGAAGATCATTTCATCGTACGCAAACTCGAGGCCGCCGTTCATGTATTCCGTGTTGTCGTTCGGATGCGTCGCATCGACGGCAGCCGTCAACCGGATGGCATCCATCTTCACGACATCCATCGAAAGGCCGATGCGGAACGTGAGCGGAATGTCGTACGAATCGGTCGTAAACTGCGCGTCGACATTCTGCGGTCCCGTATTCTTCTGTCCGCCGGGAATGGCGTTGAACGAGAGGTCCGATCCGTCGAGCTGCATCTTCGAACCGAAGT
>JBLMZA010000026.1:0-26366 GCA_050258555.1 Acidobacteriota bacterium
GTTCTGTTCGGCCGTCATGAAGTTGCCCGCTTCCATTTCCTCCATCAATCCCCAGTTGAAGATCCACAAGTCGGGTCCGCCGGTCGAGAGCGTCACATCGAACGTCGATGTGTTGTCGGCCTGCTGGTCGTTCGTGGTCGTGCCGCTGATCACGGCCGTGGCCGAGAGCTTCGACCCCACGGGCGCGCTCTGTGCGATCCTTCCGATGATTGTGATCGAGCCGCTTTTGATGCCGCTCAATGATCCGATCTGGAATGTGGATGTCGTATCGGAGGTCGAGGAAGCCGAAGGATAGGCGCTCAGCACGGTGACCGATTTCGGCAGAGACACCTTCACCGCGACGTTCGATGCGGCATCCGTGCCCTGATGCATATACGACACCATGTAGATGATGCTGTCGCCTGGCGCGGCGCCGAGCAGCGCGGAAAGGGAATAGAGCTGGACGCTCAGGTTGCCTGCCTTCACGATCGCAGGCAGAAGAAGCAAGAGAACAAGAAGTACTGATTTTTTCATTCGGCCTCCACAAGAGAAATTGAGAAAAAAACCACCCGGATCCGGACGGCGGATGAAAGAGATGCTGAAACATACGGAAAATTTTCGAAATCTGGTGTGATGGCGGTCATAGGTCCGGTGTACCGGGACGGGAACGCAGACGCCGCTTCATCAGGAACTCGTTGAGCACGAGCGCCAGAACCACGATCAGGCCGCCGGCGGCAAGCCGGAGGGGATCGGAGCGCTCGCCGAAAAAGAGCATCGAGACGGCGACGGCAAGCGGGATCTTCAGATTGTTGAAGACCGCCAGTGCGCCGCTGTCGGTCTTGCGCGCGCCGACATTCCAGAGGAAGAAGGCGAGTCCCGAGGCGATCACGCCGAGATACAGGAGCGTGAGCATCTGTGCGGCCGTCAGATGCAGCGCGGTGAAATCCACCGTCGATCCGGCAAAGGCGGCCGTGACAAGAAATGCACCGGCGTAGACGATGCCGAACAGGCGCACTTCGGGTATCTCTTGCGAGCGCAGCAGGCGCTTGTAGTAAATCTGGCCGAATGCGAAACAGAGGTTCGATGCCTGCACGGCCAGGAATCCGACGAGCACCGGTTCAAGAGCGCCCTCGCGCCAGGAAATGATGCCCGCACCGGCAACGGCCAGAAGCGCCGTGCCGAGAAAGAGCGGATTGAATGTCCGTTCGAATGCGTCGTCGATCAGCGTCACAAAGAGCGGCGTGAAGACGGTAAACAGCGCCACCTGGTATGCCGGCAGGAACTGATACGAATAAATATAAAAGAGGTACATCAATCCGTACTGGATGCCGCCCATCACCGCAAGCTTCAGAAGCAGGCGCGGAGGCACATGCCGGATGCGCATCATGGGGGCAAACAGCACGAACGAGATGCCCATGCGCACGAAGGAGACGAACGAGGAATCGAGGCCGGTGAGCGTGCCTTTGATCAGGCCGAAGGAAAACGCCCAGATAAGCGAGGCGGCAAGAAGGTAGATCATGTGAAACGGTTCTCTATAATAGTGGACGAATCACCGCGCCGCCCGGTTGGCGCCTCCGGCATTTTCAGAGCGGATGCGGAATGCCTCAATATAACAAATTTGTGTGTCCAAATTGAGCCAAAATGGGAACTTATTTTTCATGCACCCTGTTTTTTTAACCATATGCGCCGCCTCTTTCCTGATGCGGCGCCGTCTCAATGCCGAATGCCTTCTGTGCGCTGCTCCGTCGTATTTCGGTTGCTTTCAATTGGTATTCTCGTTATTATTGCGAAGCGCTGTTGTCTTCTTTCAAAGAGTTCATGCTTCGGACAATACTGTAATTCCGGTCAAGATTTTCCTTTAATCCTAGCGCAGGGTCCTGAATGAAGAAATCTTTTCTCGATTACGTCCTGAAGATCCGCCTGCCGATCGTTCTGTTCACTGCATTGGCCGCATTCACGCTGACATATTTCGTTTCGCGCCCTGAGCGGGACGGAATAGGATATGAGCCCGAACAGCCGATCAATTTTTCCCATAAGCTTCATGCCGGCACGATGGGCATCGACTGCCAGTACTGCCACACAGGCGCATCGAAAACCCGCCATGCCATGGTGCCTCCCGTTGCCACATGCATGAACTGCCACAGCGTTGCCCGCAAGAACAGACCCGAAATCATCAAGCTCACTCAATATTACAACGAAGGCAAGGCTCTGCCGTGGAAGAGAATCCACCGCGTGCCCGATTTTGCGTACTTCAATCACAGCGTGCATGTGAATAAGAATATTGAATGCCAGACCTGCCATGGCAGCGTGCAGGAGATGGACGTCGTCCGTCAGACGAATTCGTTTACGATGGCCGCCTGTCTGGATTGTCACCGCAATGCACCCACGATGCTTGCGAGTGTGCCCCATATCAAAAAAGGGCCGGACAATTGCTTCGCTTGCCATCGCTGAGATGCCGATCCCTCGCTGAATTTTTTTTCGACACACTTCATTCATTTACGACGCAGGCGTTACGTATGATCCGATCAGAAGGAACATCGCGCGGCCGCAGGAAATTTTTTGGCGCGCTCGGCCTCGGCCTTGCCGCCATTGCCGGCGCTGCAAAACATCCGCTTTCTCTTTTCCGGCTGCCGGCAGGCGGCCGGCCTGCGGATGCGAAATCCGCTGTCACTATCACTCCGCATCCGATGGCGGTTGAACGAACACACAAAGGTGCTGCGCACAATGGATAAGACTGCAAACGACAACGGCGCGAACGGCTCGCGCTACTGGAGAAGCCTCAAAGAGTATTACACGAGCGGCAAGTCCGACGACGCGAAGGCGCACGAGTTCATGCAGGGCGTGACGGACGACTTCACGCCCGATGAGCTCTCGGGCATGTCGCGCAAGCAGTTTCTTGCGCTGCTTTCGGCATCGGCGGCGTTCGCCGCGGCGGGCTGCACGAACTACCGCGACAAGGGCGAGATCGTGCCGTACAACAGAAAGCCCGAGGAGATCACGCTCGGCCGCGCGAATTTTTATGCGTCCACCTGCACCGCCTGCAGCCACGCCTGCGGCATTCTGGTGAAGACGCGCGAGGGACGCCCGATCAAGATCGACGGAAATCCCGAGCATCCCGTGAGCCGCGGCAAGACGTGCGCGCGCGGCCAGGCTTCGATCATGAACCTGTACGATCCCGAGCGCTTGAGGGAGCCGATGCAGAAGTTCGCCGGCATGGGCTTCGGCAAGACGACGTGGAAGAGCGCCGATGACGCGGTGATCGGCGCGCTCGCTTCCGCCTCGCAGGGCGGCAAAGAAATCGCCATCGTCACGCATACCGTCACCTCTCCGACAACGAAGGGCGTGCTGCGGGACTTTGCGGCGAAATATCCCACGACGAAAGTCTATGCATACGAACTCGTTTCGGATGCGGCTCGGCAATCCGCATGGAAGAAATCTGCCGGCGGCGATGCCTTTCCGCTCATCGCCTGGGAGAAGGCGCGCGTGATTCTTGCGCTCGAATCGGATTTCCTGGGCGCCGAGGGCCATACGGTGGAAAATACGCTTCTGTATGCGCAGAACCGTGACGTTTCCGATCTCAAGCGCTTCGTGCGGCTCTACGCGGCCGAGGGCCGCATGTCGCTCACGGGCATGAACGCCGATCTCCGGTTCCGCATCAGGCCCGATCTCCAGGCGGAATTCGTGCTCGCGCTCATCAACGAGATCATCGTCCGGAACAAGGTCTCGGCCTTTGCCGGATCTTCCCAGCTAGCGGCGCTTGCCCCGCAGACCTTGTCCTCATTCGCGCAGAAGCATCGTCTTCCGGAAGAGGAGCTCAACAGGCTCGTGAAGGACCTGATTGCGCACCGCGGTGAAGCGATCGTCCATGCCGGAAACCGCCTGCCCGAGCATGTGCATGTGCTCGTGAATCTGCTCAATGAAGCGCTGGGCGCTTCGGCGCTCTATCGAAAAGACCAGTCGGCAGTGGTGCAGATGACCTATGCCGCGCGCGAGGAGTGGGAGGGACTCGTTGAGCGGATGAAGCAGGGAACTGTTGCCGCGGTGATTCATTTCGATGCGAATCCCGTCTTTCATCTGCCGCCCGATTACGGATATGCCGATGCGCTGCAGAAGGTGCCCGTGAGCGTGGCGCTGGTGGAAGGGCAGAATGAGACGGCAAACGCGTCGACGTATGCGCTGCCGATCCATCATGCGCTCGAGTCCTGGAACGATCATCAGACGCGCACCGGACTGGTCAGCCTTCAGCAGCCGGTGATCAATCCGCTGTATCAGTCGCGCCAGAAGGAAGCGGCGCTTTTGGTGTGGATGGCCGGCAATGCGGATGCCTACAAAGAAACGCTCTATCATGAATACCTGAAGGCCCGCTGGGAGCGTGAAGTCGCGCCGGAGCGCAAACCCGCATCGGATTTCACGACATTCTGGTATGCCTCGCTCCACGACGGCGTCGTGACATTCGATGAACCCTCCGTGCAGCCTGCGCCGGCCCGTGCCGATGCAATAACGGACATCAAAGCGCCGGAGGCCTCCGCGCCGTTTGTCGTTCAGTTCTATGAAAGCGAATACATCGCCGACGGCCGCTTCGCCAACAACGGCTGGCTGCAGGAAATGCCCGATCCGGTCACGAAAATCGTCTGGGATAATTACGCGGCACTTTCGCCGTCGACCGCGCAGGCGCTCGGCGTGAAGAATAACGACGTGATCGATCTTACGCGCGGCAACTTCCGCATGACCTTTCCCGTGTTCATACAGCCCGGCATGGCCGACGATACCGCGGCCATCGCGCTCGGATACGGCCGCACGGCGGCCGGCACCGTGGGCAGCAATGTCGGCATCGACGTGCAGAAGATGATGTCGAAAGCGGGAGAGGTATCACCATGGATCTATACGACATTCACCGCATCGAAAGGCGGCGGAACGCACGAGCTGGTCTCGACCCAGGAGTATCACGCGCTCGATGAGGGAAGGCTGAAGGATCTTCATTACAAGCGCGAGGTGATCCGCGAGGGCACGGTATCGGGATATGCCGAGGATCCCGAATTCATCAAAAAGGAGCGGCATGAACCCATCAGCATCAACAAGCCGATCGAATACGGCGATATGAAATGGGCGATGTCGATCGATCTCAACAAATGCACGGGCTGCGGAGCGTGCACGGCGGCATGCTACGTCGAGAACAACATCCCTGTCGTGGGAAAGGATCAGGTACGGCGCGGACGCGATATGGCGTGGATACGCATCGACCGGTATTTTTCGGGCACGCCCGACTCGCCGACGGTGAGCGTGCAGCCGATGCTCTGCCAGCACTGCGACAATGCGCCGTGCGAAAACGTCTGTCCCGTCGTCGCAACGACGCACAGTCCCGACGGACTCAATCAGATGGCCTACAACCGCTGCGTGGGCACGCGTTACTGCTCGAACAACTGTCCGTACAAGGTGCGGCGCTTCAATTTCTATAATTTCCGCGACGAATTCGACGACGGCATACAGCAGCAGCCTCCGCTCAACATGGTCTACAATCCGGAGGTGACGGTGCGTTCGCGCGGCGTCATGGAAAAATGCACATTCTGCATACAGCGCATCATGGAGGGCCGCCAGAACGCGATCGCGGAGAACCGGAAGCTCGGCGGCGACGAGGTCGTGACGGCATGCCAGCAGGCCTGTCCGGCGCAGGCGATCGTCTTCGGAGACATCAACAATCCCGATTCGATGATCGCGCATACGGCGAAGAACGACGTGGGATACAAGGTGCTGGAGGATCTGAATACGCGGCCGAACGTGACGTATATCGCTCGGCTGAAGAATGCGTAAGCGAGTGTATATCAATACTTCATCGGAGAGAAAAACGCGTGGCGACAACTGACATGGATTATAGGATCGAGCCTTCGATCGTGGAAGGCTCGCCTTCGGCTCTTTCAATTGACGAGGTGGTCTCGGCGCCCTTGGACCGCAAGCCGGACCGCAG
The DNA here is from genome assembly GCA_050258555.1 of Acidobacteriota bacterium. Taxonomy (GTDB): domain Bacteria; phylum Bacteroidota; class Ignavibacteria; order UBA10030; family UBA8401; genus CAISDA01. Next base: position 5,942 of record JBLMZA010000026.1, read on the forward strand.
CTGGTGGATCGGCATCGGCATCACGCTCACGATGCTCGGCATCGGCGCGTATTCCGTCGGGTGGCTCTTCTGGAGCGGCGTCGGGGTCTGGGGCGTGAATCAGCCGGTGGGATGGGGCTTTGCGATCGTGAACTTCGTCTTCTGGGTCGGCATCGGGCATGCCGGCACGCTCATCTCGGCCATTCTGTTCCTTCTGCGGCAGCGCTGGCGTAACGGCATCGCGCGCTTTGCCGAAGCCATGACGATCTTCGCCGTCATCTGCGCGCTCATGTTTCCGCTCATCCATACCGGCCGGCCCTGGCTCGCGGCCGTGTATCTGCTGCCGTATCCGAATCAGCACGGCATCTGGGTGAATTTCACCTCTCCGCTGCTGTGGGACGTGTTTGCCGTCTCGACGTATTTCACCGTTTCCTTCGTCTTCTGGTATATCGGCCTCATTCCCGATTTCGCAACGCTGCGCGACCGGGCCACATCGAAGCTCAAGAAGACGATCTATTCGGTCTTCAGCCTCGGCTGGCGCCATTCGAACCGGCACTGGCAGCATTACGAAAAAGCGTATCTGATCCTGGCCGGCTTCTCGACGCCGCTGGTGCTTTCGGTCCACACGATCGTGAGCTTCGACTTTGCCGTGTCGGTCATACCGGGATGGCATACGACGATCTTCCCGCCGTATTTCGTGGCAGGCGCGGTCTTCTCCGGCTTTGCGATGGTGCAGAACGTGCTCGTGGTGACGCGGCACTTCTTCAAGCTCGAGCACATCATCACGGTCAATCATCTCGAGAACATGAACAAGGTCATCCTGCTCACGGGCAGCATGGTCGGATATGCCTATGCGATGGAATTCTTCATCGCATGGTACGGCGGCAATCCGCTCGAGTCGTTCGTCTTCCTGAACCGCGCGTTGGGACCCTATGCCTGGGCATACTGGACGATGGTGACATGCAACGTCGTTCTGCCGCAGCTGTTCTGGTCGAGGAAAATCCGCCGCAATATTCTCGTGATGTTCATCCTGGGCATCACGGTCAATATCGGCATGTGGTTCGAGCGGTTCGTGATCGTGGTGACCTCGCTCTCGCGCGATTTTCTTCCCTCGAGCTGGCGCTATTACGCCCCCACGCTGAACGATGTCGGGGTGCTCATCGGAAGCTTCGGACTGTTCGTCACGCTTGTGCTCTTATTCGTGCGCGCGCTGCCGGTGGTCTCGATCTCGGAGGTGAAGGCGACGCTTGCCGGCGGCCAGCCGAGCCATCATTCATAATGCGGGATACACAACAATTTTTCCGATCTCGTCCATGGACAATAAAATGCTCTACTCGATCACGGCGCTCTTCGACACTCCCGACGGCATCATCCATGCGGCCGGGGAAGCGCAGCGCGCCGGATACACGAAATACGATGTGAATACGCCGTATCCCGTTCACGGCATGAACGATGCCATGGGCATGAAGGATTCGAAGCTCGGGTACATCACGCTTGCGGCGGGGCTTCTGGGAGGCGCGGGCATCTTCGGATTTGTCTCGTGGGTCTTCATTCAGGGCTATCCGAACGTGATCGGAGGCAAGGAACCGTTCTCATGGCCGGCGTTCATTCCCATCACATTCGAGATCACGGTGCTCGCGGCCGTGCTCGTGACCGTCGGCGCGCTGATCGCCTTCTTCTTCAAATTCCCGAACAACAGCCACCCGCTGCACGACACGCCGTACATGAAGGCAGTTTCGAGCGACCGCTTCGGCATCAGCATACAGGCCGACGATCCGATCTTCGATGAAGAGGCGGTCACGAAGTTTCTCGAGGCGCTACCCGGCGCATCGGTCGCGCCCGTGTATTTCGATGAAGAGGAATTGAAGACGACATGGAAGACGTTCGACAAGCGGTTTCTGCTTGCGCTTGCCGGCGTGGCCATCCTGGTCTCCGGCGCCACCTATCTCACGATGAACATCCTCCTGTATCTGCCGCCCTTCGACTGGATGAGCATGCAGAACAAGTTCAAGCCCCAGTCGACGACCGATCAGTATTCCGACACGCGCATGATGCGCCTGCCGGTGGAAGGCACGGTGGCGCGCGGATTCATGCCGTATCCCTTCAAGGGCAATCCTGATGCGGCAGGAAGGAATCTCGTCAATCCGCTTCCGGCGTCGAAAGAGGTGATCGAACTCGGCAAGAGGAAGTTTCTCACTTTCTGCTCGCCCTGCCACGGGAACTTCGCCAAGGGCGACAGCCGTCTGCGCGGACAGTTCCCCAATCCGCCGACGCTGCATTCGGACAAGGTGCGCAACTGGCCTGACGGCAACATCTATCATGTGATCACCGAAGGGCAGAACATCATGCCGTCGTATGCCGGACAGATCGCGCGCGAGGAGCGCTGGGCGATTGTCCACTACGTGCGCGCGCTGCAGCGCGCATTCAATGCAAAGGAGTCAGACCAGCAATGACTGAAACGACCGTGACATATCAGAAAAAAGAGCTTCCACGATCGGTGACCCTCTTCGGCGCCGCGGCCACGGCCGCGGGACTGCTTCTGGTGGGGCTCACATACTGGATGGATCATTCGCGCGGACTCTTCAACAACATCATCGGGCTGGCCACGATCGCCAGCATCAGCGTCGGGGCGATCTTTTACGTGGCGCTCGAATATCTGGCCGGAGCCGTCTGGAGCACGCCCTTCCGCCGCGTGATGGAATTCCTGGCCGCCTCGGTGATCGGCGTGGTGATTCTGGCCATTCCGCTTTCGATGAACATGCATGAAATCTTCCACTGGACGCATGCCGAGGCGCTGGCGAAAGATCCGGTGCTCGAAGGCAAGTCGCCCTATCTGAACATACAGTTCTTCTTCATCCGCAGCGCGGTCTTCATGATCCTCTGGATCGGATTCTACTGGGTGCTTGCGCGCAACTCCCGCCGTCAGGATGCGACGGGGGACCAGGCGCTCACGCGCTCGAACATCCGCTTCTCGACCGCGTTCATGCCCGTCTTCGCGATCACGATCACGTTTTTCGCCATCGACTGGATGATGAGCCTCGAGCCGCACTGGTTTTCGACGATTTTCGGCGTGTATTATTTTTCGGGCACCGTGCTTGCGGCGCTTGCCGTGGCCACATACATCATCGTCTCGCTCAATGAGCGCGGATATTTCGTGGCGGGATTGCGGAAGGATCATTATTACAGCCTCGGCACGCTGCTCTTCGTCTTCACGAACTTCTGGGCGTACATCGCCTTCAGCCAGTTCATGCTCATCTGGTACGCGAATGTCCCGGAGGAGACGTTCTGGTACCTGTCGCGCTGGAGAAACGGGTGGCAGTATGTTTCGTTCGTGCTGATCCTGGCGCGCTTCATCGTGCCGTACTTCGTGCTGCTTTCCCAGCCCTCGAAGATGGACGCGCGCAAGCTCAAGATCATGGGCATCTGGATCTTTGCGGCGCATATCATCGATATGTACTGGATTGTGATGCCGAGCTTCAGCAGAAGCGTGATATTCGGATGGCAGGAATTGGGATTTCCCATTCTCGTGGCCGGAGTTATTGCGCTCGTTTTTGTGTTCAAATCTAAAAGGGAAAATCTTGTCCCCATCGGCGATCCGAAGCTGCAGCGCGGCATCAATTTCCGCATCTAGCGTTTCCAGGACAGAGAATACAATACAGCAGAGCACACATGGATAAACAGCCAAAAGACGAAATAGAATTCAAAGACCTGCTGAAGGATCCGAAGCGGCTGTTCGGACTTTCATACGTGTATTTCCTCACCATCGGTTTTCTCATCGGCGCCTACTACGTGCTGAACCTCGGTAATGTGACGCGCAATACGATCATGCCGGTCGTGCAGTCCGATTCGGCCTCGACGGGAATGGACATCCCGATGGTGCGCAGCGCGGTCATTCCGCCGGTCGATGTGATGAAGGTGAGCCAGCCGACGAAGGAACTCATCGCGAAGGGGCAGTCGCTCTTCAAGGCCAATTGCGTTTCATGCCATGGCGAAAACGGCCAGGGTGACGGACCGACCGCGCCGACGCTCGATCCGAAGCCGAGGAATTTCCATTCGGCCGAAGGATGGAAAAACGGACGGAAAATCTCGCAGATGTACAAGACGCTTCAGGACGGCATACAGAAAAGCGCCATGGCCTCATACAGCTACATGCCGGCCGAGGACCGCTTCGCGCTCATTCATTATGTGCGCACCTTCGCATCCGATTTCCCCGTTGATACGCCGGCTGAACTCGCGGAAATCGACCGGATCTACGGCCTCTCTAAGGGAAGCGTGACGCCGGCCCAGATTCCGGTCCGCGTGGCCATCGAGAAGATCGCGGGCGAACATCGAAGCGATACCGCATCGGCGCTTGGCCGCTTCACGAAGGCGCTGCAGGGCGAAACGCGCGGAGCCGAGATCCTTCGCCGCATCGTGGTGAACGAGAAGCGCGCCGCCGTCGGACTCACGCTTCTGAAAGGGAAAAGCAGCGAGGAAATGGCCCGGGCAGTCGCTTCGGACCCGGCCTCGTTCGGCGTCACGGCCCTCGCCTCGGCATTGAGTGCGGAGGAATGGAATGCCGTTGCCGCCGCAATCAAAGAGTAACTGTGCAGGATGTATCCGTTGTTTTTTTCACGCTGTTCAAATCGGGTAATGTCATGAAAAGAAGTATCATTGCTGTTGCAGCCCTGCTCTTGCTGTCTGTGTCGGCCGCAAGCGCCGATCCCGGAGTCAAAAAGCCGGAAGTGGGCATCGACGATAAGATCGGAAACTATATCCCCCTCGATGCCCGTTTCTATGACGAGCATGGATATCTTGTCACGCTCAAAGACGTGATCACGAAACCCACGATTCTGAATTTTGTCTATTTCAAATGTCCCGGCATCTGCAGTCCGATCCTGACCGAGCTCACGACGGTCGTCAACAAGATGGATATGGAGATCGGAAAGGACTATCAGATCGTCACGATCAGTTTCGATGAGACCGAAAAACCGGATCTTGCCGAATCGAAGCACGAAAACTACATGGCGCTCATCAACCATGAAATCCCGAAAGGCGCGTGGAAATTTCTGACCGGCGACAGCGCCTCGATCCGCTCGGTGACCGATGCCGCGGGATTCTATTTCACGCGCCAGGGGAAGGATTTTCTCCACGCCGGGGCGATCATCGCCGTGTCGCCCGAAGGCAAGATCGCGCGCTATCTCTACGGCACGCAGTATCTGCCGTTCGATGTGAAGATGGCGCTGGTGGAAGCAGGCGAGGGAAAGACCGGTCCGACAGTGAACAAGCTCCTGCGCTACTGTTACAGCTACAATCCCGAAGGGCGCAAGTACGTGATGAATGTGACCCGCATTGCCGGAGCGGGCATGCTCGTGCTGGTGGCGGGCTTCGTCGTCTTTCTGACCGTCAAGCCGAAGAAACGATAGCGAACAAAGAACATTCTTCCGTTTATTGAAGCATCAACAGGAAAAGGAATTCCATCATGGCTTTCGAAACTGCTGTCGTGCATGAGCCCGACTATCTGCATGCGCCGTCGAAGCACAAGGGCATCTGGGCATGGCTCCTGACGACCGATCATAAGCGCATCGGGCTTTTGTATCTCTATTCGATTCTGACGTTTTTCTTTGCGGGCGTGTTCTTCGGGTTCATGATCCGTCTCGAACTGCTGACGCCGGGAAAAACGGTGATCGAACCGCAGACCTATAATTCATTCTTCACGCTCCACGGCGTGATCATGATCTTTCTGTTTGTGATTCCGGCGGTGCCCTCCATCTTCGGCAACTTCTTCCTGCCGATTATGATCGGGGCGAAGGACGTGTTTTTTCCGCGCTTGAATCTGCTCTCGTGGTATCTCTATATCATCGGAGGAACGCTGGCGCTGATTTCGCTCTTCCTGCCGGGCGGTCCGGTCGATACGGGCTGGACGTTTTACATTCCCTACAGCGTGCGCACGACGACGAACGTCGTGCCGGCGATTTTCGGCGTCTTCATTCTCGGATTCTCGTCGATCCTGACGGGCGTGAATTTCATCACGACCATCCACCGGATGCGCGCTCCGGGCATGACGTGGTTCCGCATGCCGCTCTTTCCCTGGTCGCTCTATGCGACGGCCTGGGTGCAGGTGCTGGCCACGCCCATTATCGGCATCACGTTGTTTCTCGTGGGCATCGAGCGCATCTTCAAGGTCGGCATCTTCGATCCCGCGCTCGGCGGCGATCCGATCCTCTATCAGCATCTGTTCTGGACGTATTCGCATCCGGCCGTCTACATCATCCTGCTTCCGGCCATGGGCGTGATTTCGGAAGTGATCCCGGTGTTCGCCCGGCGCACGATCTTCGGCTACAAGTTCATCGCCTATTCGAGCGTCGCGATCGCCTTCTTCGGCTCGCTCGTGTGGGGGCATCACATGTTCACCGCCGGCATGAGCGATTCGTCGATGTTCATTTTCTCGTTCCTGTCGTTTCTTGTCTCGATTCCGAGCGCGATCAAGGTGTTCAACTGGACGGCGACGCTCTATAAGGGATCGATCTCGCTCGATGTGCCGCTGCTCTATGCGCTGGCCTTCGTGCTGCAGTTCTCGATCGGAGGCTTCACGGGGCTGATGATCGGCGCGCTCTCGATCGACATACACGTGCAGGATACGGCCTTCATTGTCGGGCACTTCCATTACGTGATGTTCGGCGGAACGGGCTTCGGCATCTTCGCCGCGATGCACTACTGGTTCCCGAAAATGTTCGGGCGCATGTACAACAAGAAATCGGCCATCGTGGCCTGGGTGCATATCGTCGTGGGATTCAATCTCACGTATTTCCCCATGTTCATCATGGGATATCTCGGCATGCCGCGCCGGTATTACGATTATCTGCCGCAGTTCACGCCGTATCATGTCGTCTCGACCGTCGGCTCATGGATCATGGTGGCCGGACTCATCATGATGATCGTGAATTTGATCCGCGGCATGCGCAGCGGCCCGAAGATCGGTCCCGATCCCTGGGGCGGAACGACGCTCGAATGGACGGTGCCGACGCCGCCTCCGGTGGAGAACTTCCATGATATTCCCGTCGTCACGACGGGGGCCTATGACTATTCGAAGTATGAAAAGCCGGCAGTGAACAAAGAGGAGGTCCTTCAGTGAACGGACAGGCGGAAATCCAGGCGGCGACGCATGCCATGCATCGCGACGATGAAGGATCGCGCATGGGCATGTGGCTCTTTCTTTTTACGGAACTGATCCTCTTCGGAGGCATGTTCATCATCTATTCGGTCTACCGCTTTTCGCACCAGGCCGAATTTCATCTGGCGGCGCAGGAGCTCAACACCTCGATCGGACTCATCAACACGATCATCCTTCTGACCAGCAGCATGACGATGGCCATGTCGATCACCGCCATTCAGAAGGACAACAAGCTCCTGTCGATGGCGCTTCTGAGCGTGACGCTCATTCTGGCCTTCGCGTTCCTGGTGAACAAGTTTTTCGAATGGAGCGTGAAGTTCGAGCACGGCCTCATTCCGGGATCGAAGGAGATGATGAATCTGCCCCCGGGCGAGGTGCTCTATTTCGGGCTCTATTTCGTGATGACGGGCCTCCATGCGCTCCATGTGATCATCGGCATGGGGATTCTTGCGGTGAACCTCGGGTTTTTGAAGCGCAACATCGTCACGGCGCAGAGCAATGTGAAACTGGAAACGGCGGGACTGTATTGGCATCTGGTCGATCTCATCTGGATCTTCCTGTTCCCGCTTTTTTATCTCCTTCATTAAAGAAACGACTATGCACGAAGAACATCCGAAAACAGAACATATTGTCGAATACCGGACGTATGCATACATCTGGCTCGCGCTCATCACGTTCACGGGCATCACGGTCATCGCAGCCGGCGTCAACCTCGGCGACTGGACCGTGCTTGTGGCGCTTGCGATCGCCTCGATCAAGGGCCTCATGGTGATGAACGTGTTCATGCATCTGAAGTTTGAAGACAAGCTGTTCAAAATATTTACGGCGGTGGCGTTCATCATCCTCCTGATTTTCCTGGGAGGAACGATGAGCGACTTTATCACATCGAAATGGTGACACACATGTTTACGAATTCATCAAGTTTTTCGAACTCGGTCGACGCGGCATTCCTCTATATTACGGGACTCGCGGCGATCGTTTTTATCGGCATCGTGATCGCGATGATCTATTTCATCGTGAAGTACGGGCGGAAGAAGAATCCCGTTCCGAAGAACATCGAAGGCAACACGGCGCTTGAAGTCACATGGACGCTCGTGCCGCTGGTGCTCTTCATGAGCATGTTCTACTTCGGATGGGAGGGCTACCGCGACATGCGCAATATTCCGAAGGATGCGATGGTGATCAAGATCACCGCGCGGATGTGGCAGTGGGGCTTCGAATATCCGAACGGACTGCAGACCGACACGCTCTATGTGCCGGTAGGGAAGGCCATCCGCGGCGACCTGAAATCCGTCGACGTGAACCATTCCTTTTACATTCCGGCGTTCCGCGTGAAGCGCGACGCGCTGCCGAACAGGGCGAACAACGTCTGGTTCCGTCCCGAAAAGACGGGCGTCTACGATATCGCCTGCGCCGAATACTGCGGATTGAAGCATTCCTATATGTATTCGAAGATTTATGTGATGGAGCAGAAGGATTACGATCGGTGGTATGCCCAGGCGTCGCGCAAGGCGGGCAAGGCCACGGCGCGCGATACGACACAATCGGCGCCGGGCGCGGTCGCTTCGCGCGATACGGCATCGACGCGGACGGCGGCCTTCTAACGGACATTTCCCAATCGAACGGACACAGGCTATGGATTTCCTCAAACACATTGCATTCCCTCAGTCGCTCGATCATCAGGGCCTCATCCATCTGACGCTCAATATCGTCTATGCGCTCTTTGTTCCGTATACGAGCGTGCTCTTTCTGGCGGCGATCATCGCCTATGCCTACGAGCGCGCCGGCATGCGCACCGGAAACGGACACTATGCCCGCTTTGCGCGCGAGCTGACAGAATCCGTCATCCCCACGAAAAACACCATACTGCTCTTCGGCATTCTGCCGTTTCTGGCGGTGTTCCTGGCCTATGCCCAGCTCCTGCAGAATACCGACACGGTGGCCGTTGCGCTGTTTTTCTTCTCGTTCCTTTTCTTTATCGGCGCGGCCTTCAGCCTCTATACATACCGGTACACATTCCGCCTCGGCGAGATTTTGACGATCGCATCGGAAGCGGGGGAGAATGAAGAGATCGATGCGTATGCGCGGGAAAATCTTCGTCTGCATGCGCGTTCCGGACTGTGGGGCATCGTGCTCTTCACCTGTTCGCAATTCATCTTCGAGCTCGGAGCGGCGGCTTCCACCTCGCCCTCGAAAGTCACAACATTCTGGGAAGCCGTCTTCTCGGCCGAAGCCTATGTGCGCATGGGGCAGGCGTTGTCGTTCGCCGGCGTGGTGACCGGAGCGGCGATTCTCTATCTCTTCTTTGTGGGAAGAAAGAGCGGGGAATCGGACTATACGCGCTTTGTGCGGCAGTTTGCGATCAGGCTTTCGTTCATCTCGGCGCTCATTGTGCCGCTGTTCATGCTCTTTGTGCTGGCGGCGCTGCCGGCCACGGGACTCACGAATTCGGTCTTCGGCGTGACGGCGCTCGTGCTCGTGATGATCTTTGCAGCGGGACATCTCTTCTATGCGATGCTCAGGAATTTTTCGCCGCGCCTGGCGGCGAATGCATTCTTCCTGCTGGTGATTGCGCTCGATCTCGCCGTCATCAAGGATCAGATCGCCTTCGCCGCAGCGACGCGCCATGAGGCGGTGAGGCTCGATGAGCGCTATACGAAGGAACAGGAAGATCTGATGGCCCGGCTCGGCATCGGCGCGAAGGCCGTGACGGGAGAGGAGATCTTCACGGGTAAGTGTTCGGCCTGCCATACATTCACCGAGAAGAAAGTGGGTCCGCCGTATAAGGAAACGCTGCCCAAGTACGAAGGCAAGCGCGATGAGCTCGTGGCGTTCATCCTCAATCCGCGGAAGATGAATCCCGCCTATCCGCCCATGCCGAACCAGGGCCTGAAGCCGGCCGAAGCCGATTCGATCGCGGCCTACATCATGAAGACATACAAGGAGAAATAACTTCAGAGGCTTCCTCGGACTCCACATTGAGATCCTTCGCTTTCGCTCAGGATGACAAGCCGTCCCTGTCATTCTGAGGGAGCGTTAGCGACCGAAGAATCTCGCTCTCTTTCCCAGGATAACAGAAATCCTTATTGCACATCACAAAATCCCTTCTTATTTTACTGCCTTACAGCGCCACACATTCCCCATCACCATATACGTGACACTTATGAAGCAGCGCCTGTTCGCTCTCGCGCTGATCCTTTCTTCGATCGCTCTATCGCTGCATGCGCAGCCGGAACTGCTGCGCCCGTCGCTTGAAGCCTCGCTCGAAAGAATCGGCCATCCCTCGGACATCGGTGAGTTCTCGCCCGTCTTCCATTTCCCGCCCCGCAACCAGGATACGACCAACTGCTGCTGGAGCTTCGCCACCTGCTCGTTTCTGGAAACCGAAATGCAGCGCGTGGGTGGAAAATCCGTCGCGCTATCGCCGATGTATTTTGCCTACTACGCCTTCATCGAAAAGACGAAGGAGATCGTTCGCACCAAAGGCGTCTCGCGCTTCTCGGAAGGCGATCTCTTCAGCGGTGTCTTATCGACGGTGAAAGCCTACGGCATCATTCCGCTTTCGGCCTATCCCGGACAGACGCGGCAGTGTCCCACGTACAATAACGAGCCGCTTATGAAAGAGCTCGAGGCGTCGATCGCAAAGATCAAACGGGACTCGGTCTGGAACGAAGCCGAGGCGCTTGCCGTTGTGACGCCGATCCTGGACAAGTATCTTGGCCGCCCGCCCGCAGCGTTCATCTATGAAGGCGCATCCTACACGCCCGAGACATTCCGCGACAAGGTGGTCGCGCTGCCGTGGGACGAGTATGTGCTTGTGACCTCGTTTCTGTATGCGCCCTTCCATCAGAAGACGGAGCTCAAGGTGCCGGACAACTGGAAGCACCGCGCCGATTTCTACAACGTGCCGCTCGATGAATTCTCCGCATCGCTTGCAAAGGCCGTGAAGGCAGGATACTCCGTTGCATTCGATGCCGATATTTCGGAGCCTTCATACCGCCTCACGAAGGAATTCGCCTTCATTCCGGATTTCGATCTGCCCTCGGGAGCGGTCACGCCCGAAGCGCGCGAGTTCCGGTTCCAGAACGGATCGACGACCGACGACCATCTGATGCACATCGTCGGATATGTGAAGAACGGAAACGACGACTGGTTCATGGTGAAGGACTCGTGGCGCACGGCCCATCAGGGTCCGCTCAAGGGATACATCCTGATGCATGAATCGTTCGTGAAAATGAAAGTGCTTGCCTATCTCGTGCATAAGGACGCCGTAAAGGGACTTGTGCGTTAACATTCATCATAAAATAGTACCAATGAAATCGTTTGCTGGACTGCTGCTTTCCGTTGTGTGTATCTCGAAGCTTTTCGCCGCGTCGCCGTCTGAAGAGATTCGTCCCTACGCCTGCTCTCCGCGCGCCGCACTGGGCGGCGCCATCGTCTTTACGGATAATTATGCATCGGCGCTGTATCTGCGCCTGCCCGACGGCACCGAGAAGGAACTGGCTTCCTCTCCCGGATCGGGCCTCTATTATACGCTGTCGTTCGACCGCGCATCGATCGGAATGAAATACATCGGCGCCGGCGGACTTCAGGCTCCGGCGGTGATCGATGCCGCCTCGGGCGCCATGCGTCTGCTTGCTCCGCCTTCCAGACATGCGGGACAGGTGAGCTTTGCGCGGGACGGACGGATTGCCTACACGCTCGGCACACGTCTGATTGTGGAAGGAAATGCGTCACGGAAAGAGATCGAACTCGGCTCGTATGCGAATATCGCCCCCATCTCTCCGGATGGAACACTGGCGGCATTCAATACGGAGACCGATCAGATCATGGTGGTCGATCTTGCTACCGGCGCGATAAAACAGATTACAGCGGGACCGCTCGGATATTTTCAGCCCCAGTGGTCGCCGGATGATGCGCATCTGCTCTACAGCAGTCTCAATGGGCATCTCTTCCTGTATGACCGCACATCGGGGGCTACGACGGAACTGGGCGAAGGCTACGCGCCCGCATGGTCCGATGACGGGCAATCGATCGCCTTCTACCGGAAGGAGGTCGCAGACGGAGTGCTCGTGAATACGGACCTGTATCTCGCATCCGCAGACGGATTGCAGACCAGGCGCCTGACGGCGACGCCGAATGAATGTGAAATGGATCCCTCGTTTGTTCCGGGAACGCCTTCGATGCTTTTCCAGACATATACGCAGAACAAGATCGGGCAGGCCGTAGTCTCGCCGGCGCAGTCGGGCGCGCCTGTCACACAATCGATCCCTGTGATGCTGCCGGTTTCTGTGGCGCCGCATTTCGCATCGGTTCCTTCACGCTCGGCCGCATCGCTCGATGTGCCGTATATCAATCAGGTCTATGACACGCCCGACTGGTTCAACGGACATTCGGCATGCGGTCCGACGACAGCGATGATGGCGCTTGCGTACTTTAAGATCCTTCCCGCCTGGCCTGTCACCTGCACATGGCCTTCGCCCCATACGAGCAACTGGGGAATGTACATTTCGGAATCCTATTGGTACAACGGCATGATGTTCAATCTTTCGGCGAAGGATCCCAACGGGCGCCTTGCGCAGGGCGCCTTCGGACACATGTGGGGCGCCGGCAGTCCCTATTCGCGCATGAGCGGTTTCTATAAATATCACGGCATACAGTCCGAAACATTCGATGCGCCGTCGCATGCGAGCGCGGCCGGAGAAATTCTGGCCGGCAATCTTTATTCGATCTGCAACGGACTCACGACGGCCGGCCATCTCATTCAGGCGCACGGCATCGACGCTTCAGAATCGCACACGGTGATCGTGAACGACCCCTATGGCAACAAAAACAAGCCCGGGTATCCGAACAATTTCGGGAAGGACGCCAAGTATGACTGGCCCGGGTACAATAACGGCAATCAGAATCTGAACACCGTCTATTGGGCCTCGACCGTTCACTATACCGCTCCTGCCGACGCCGATTCGATCGTCGACGATGCATCGCTCTACCACGGATTTTCGCTGTTCGTGAAGCCGGGACTGCCGATGTCGCTGTGGAAGGAAAAGCCGGTCGGATACAACGGACATTTCTGGTATGCCTTCACGACGTATTCCGACTCTGTCGATTCGTGCTACGCCCAATGGCGTCCGACGCTCGATAAGAGCGGACGCTACGAGCTGCTTGTGAGCCTGCCGCGCTACAATGCGGCCTTCGCGTCGGTCGCAAAATATAAGATCTATGCCAAGGACGGTCTGCACACGGTCAGGCTCAATCAGAATGCAAGCAAGTCCGCGACTGCCGACACGCTTGTTTCGCTCGGCACATTCGTATTTGAAAAAGGGAAGAGCGGGTATGTGCAGCTTGGCGATGCTTCCGGCATCAAGAATGAAGCGCTGATCTTCGATGCGATCCTCTGGAAGTATAAAGGGGAAGAGGTGACCGGCGTGAGGCGCGAGGATGCCGCTCCATCGGGATACGAGCTCAGGCAGAATTATCCCAATCCCTTCAATCCTTCGACGACGATCACGTATGCGCTGCCTGCGGCATCGCGCATCACGCTGTCGGTCGTCGATGTATTGGGCCGTGAGTGCGCCGTGCTTGCTTCGGGCATGCAGAGTGCCGGAGTGCACGAGGCCGTATGGAATGCCGACCGGGCTCCGGGCGGCATCTATTTCTGCCGGCTGCAGGTGACGACCGCCGACGGCAGTTCCGGCAGTGCATTTTCGGATATAAAAAAAATGCTGCTCGTCAAATAACACTTGCATTCCGAATTCTTCGGTCGTATTCTTTATTAATAAGTGAAATTGCGTTTATCGTGTAAAAATGACTCTTATCGGTTGGAAAGGATCGATCGCTCTCATGAAATGGCTGGCTGGTTGTAGTGGTGCTCTTCTCATTGCGGTGCAATGCCTGGTTGCGCAGACGGATGTCGAAAAAGTGGATACCGCAGCGATCTCAAAAATCAAGTATGAAGGCCTGCAGCATTCCCACTCGATGGAAATGCTCGACTGGCTCACGAACGTCTACGGCGCGCGCCTCACAGGCTCGCCCGAGCACAAGGCCGCGGCCGAGTGGGCGAAGAAGACGCTGGACGGGATGGGCCTGAAAAATGTCCGGATGGAAGCGTGGGGACCCTTCGGAAAAGGATGGACGCTGAAGCATTTTTCGCTTACGATGACCGATCCGAAGAGCGTGCCGCTCATTGCCTATCCGAAGGCATGGTCGGCATCGACCAAGGGCGTGATCAGGGGCGAGGCGGTGTACCTGCATGCCAACTCGATCGCCGAGCTCGATGCGTATAAGGGAACGCTCAAGGGAAAATTCGTGCTGCTCGATACGATCCGCCAGCTTCCGCCGAACTTCAAGCCGAACGCCTCGCGCCATACGGAAGAGTATCTGCTTCGCATCGCCAATGCCGGCGTGCCGGCCGCCGCGCCGGCAAAGCCCCGCGTGGTGACGCATGCCGATTCTGTGATGATGGAAGACATGCGTAACGGCGTCCGGCTGCAGACGGCGAAGCTCGAGTTCTGCCGGAAGGAAGGCGCGCTCGCGCTTCTGGATTGTGCGCACGGCGACGGAGGCACGGTCTTCGTCATGTCGGCGAGCGTCCCGCAGCCCGATCCGGCCGATGGCGCAAAGCGCGTCAATCCCTGGGATGACCGCGCGCCGGCCGCGCTGCCTCAGGTGGCCATGACGGTCGAGCATTTCAACCGCATACAGCGCATTCTTCTCAAAGGCATCCCCGTGACGCTCGAGATGAATCTTGAGGCGGCCGTCGCGCCGTCGCAGGACGGATGGAATGTGATCGGCGAGATACCGGGCACGGACCTGAAGGACGAGATCGTGATGATCGGCGGCCATTTCGACTCCTGGCATTCGGGAAGCGGCGCGGCCGATAACGGCTCGGGCGCCGTGGCAGCCATGGAGGCGATGAGAATCATTTCCGCGCTCGATCTGAAGCCGCGACGGACAATCCGCATCGGCTTGTGGGGAGGAGAAGAACAGGGACTGCTCGGATCGAAGGCGTACGTTGCCGAGCACTTCGGCACGCGCGAAGGCGACTTCCGCAATCCCAAGGGACCGGTCGTGAAGAAGGGAGAGTATGAAAAGTTCTGCGCATACTTCAACAACGACTACGGCTCCGGAAAGCTCCGCGGCATCTACATGCAGGGCAATGAAGCCTTGCGCCCGATCTTCCGTGCATGGATGGAGCCGCTGCGCGATATCGGCGTCGAGACGCTCACGCCCATCAACGCCGGAAGCACGGACCATATCGCCTTCGACAACATCGGCCTGCCCGGATTCCAGTTCATCACCGATCCGATCGAATACGGAAGGACATATCATTCGAACATGGATACGTATGAGCGCGTGGTGCCCGAAGATGCCAGCCAGGCGGCGACCGTGATGGCCACGTTCATCTATAATGCGGCGATGAGGGATCAGAAACTGCCGAGGAAGCCGATGCCGCAGTAAGAAAGAAGAAAAGAGGGAAAAGAAAGGTGAAGCACCCCACAACCGCGCTTAACGCGCGTATCATTTCCGGCTTCTCCCCACAAGAAAACGAAAAGGCGCACAGACACACGGTGCGCCTTTTTTTTATTTCCTCATCACATACTGAAGCCGGGCGGGGATGGTCCGGACGACCGCGATATGTTCGGGGCACACGATCGTGGGCTCGATCGTGCCCGTCGTATCCAGAAGCACCGAACGGTATTCGACGTAGGCGGAGATATCCTTTTCATCCAGGCTCGCCACATACTGCGCTCCCGAGCGCACGACGATGTTGATGGTCGGCGGGATGAGCACGACATGGCGTTTGGCCGGAAGCTGATTGACCGTGACCGGAATCTTCGTGATCGTTTTTTCGGCGATCGGCTGCACATCGAAATGCAGCAAGGCCGAAGAGGGAGCGATTCCGATCGACGGCATTTCCGGATCGGCCAGTTGCACCGACTCGTTCACCGCCGATTTCACCTCGCGCACCGTCAGCGGCTGCGCCGGCCAGTGATCGATCATGGCAAGAAGCGATCGGGCGCCGATCACCGTTGCGCTGTCGGGCGAGAGCGTCATGGCTCCGACGCGCCCGAATCCTTCATGGAAGACCGCATCGACCACGGGCGCGAGCGCCACGCGCTTCCTCACCTTCTCATCGATGGTGACCGTGATCGTATCGGGTACAATCTCCGTCACGCTCATGCCCTGGGGCAGCGTCATGTGTTCGCCGGCATCCTCCATGGCGGGGATGTCGATGCGCGAGTGCACCGAGCCCACATCGAGCGTATAGGCCAGAGACGGCGTCAGGAGCGTGTTCAGGATCTTCCATCCCGTTCCGCGGACGCGCACGGTGAGCGCCTGGGGAATCCGGTTGGCGATGGCCTTCGTGCTGTCGAGGTTCTCGATACGGAGGGGGACGGACAGATTGACCTGAAAATCGTTGGAAAGGTTGATCGACAACCAGAGGAAGAACGCGAAAATGAACGAAAAAAGGATGACGGAGTATTTTGCTTTTTTCATGATCAGGAGACAGTCAATTTTATCCAATATACGATTCGCCTCCGGCAGAATCAAACCCTGTGCGCTCCGGAATATTATTGATACTCAAGCAAAATAATCCTATTTTGTGATACTTTGAATGACTGTGTTCCTTCATTTCTCCTTTATCGACAGGTGCTATGGCAACAACCCGTAAAGAAAAAAAGCCCGCCGCCCCCGGTCCGGGACTTCAGAACCTCTCGCTGCCGGTGCAGCATGCGATCGCCTCCGGCATTCTCTTTGTGGCGCTCCTGGTCTTTTTCCACGGAGCCGTGTTCGACGGAAAAGTCTTCACATCGGGCGACACCGTCGCCTCGCACAGCCTCGAAACATACGTCAACGATGCGCACGAACAGGGCACCTTCCCGCTCTGGAATCCCTATATCTTCTGCGGCATGCCGGCCTATGCGAGCCTTTCGATTTCGGCCGAACGCATGTTCGACATCTCCGATTTTCTCTGGCAGAAATCGCGCGACATCACGAAATTCCTCTTCCTGAATGCCGAAATGGGCGCCACGCTCTTTTATTATCTGCTCTTCAGCGTCGGCATGTATCTCTTCGCCTACGCGAAGCTGAAACACTGGCTCGCCTCGCTTCTGGTCGCGCTCGGCGCCACATTCTCGATGTTCATCATCATCTGGGTGATGGTCGGACATGTGACGAAGATCGGCGTCATTTCCTGGGTGCCGTACATTTTCCTGATCGTTGAACAGCTGCGCGAGCGCTTCGATCTCAGACGCGCGCTGCTGCTGACGGTGGTGCTCCATCTGGCATTCGGTCCCTCGCACATGCAGATGCTCTTCTATGTGTATTTCGCGCTCGGACTGTATTTCCTCTTCTTCCTCATCCGTTCGCTCGTCGTGAAGGAACCGGTGAAGAACCTCATCCTGGCCGGCTGCGTGCTTGCGGCGGCGACGGGCCTGGCCTTTGCGATGAACGCCGATCAGTATCTTTCGACGCTCGAATACAATCCGTATTCCATCCGCGGATCGAGTCCGATTGTGCAGCAGACCACCGCAGGAGAACAGACGGAAGCGCCGAAATCGGGCGGACTCGACTACGATTATGCCACGCGCTGGTCGTTCTCTCCCGGCGAAATGCTGACGTTCTTCATTCCTTCGGCCTATGGCTTCGGCGGATCGGAATATCAGGGCGTGCTCACGCAGAACCGTGCGGTGCATATCAATACCTATTTCGGCCCGCAGGATTTCACGGACGGGCCGCAGTACATGGGACTGGTGATCCTGCTTCTGGCCGTGGCGGGCGTCATTCTGAAACGCAGGGATCCGTTCGTGCAGTATCTTGCGGCGCTGGTCGTCATCTCGCTTCTCATTTCATTCGGACGAGAATTCTCGCTCGTGTATGATCTGATGTTCAAGTATTTCCCGATCTTCAATAAGTTCCGCATCCCCTCGATGATCCTCGTACTGGTCCAGCTGGCTGTGCCGCTTCTGGCAGGCTATGGCATCGTTGCCCTGACCACTGAAGGACTCGCACCGGCATCGGCGAAGAAGTGGAATATCGCCGCGGCGGTCTTCGTTGTACTGGCGATCCTCTCGGTCGTCGCCAAGGATCTCTTTCTGGGAATCTATCAGATATTCGTTCCGAAGTCGGAAGCCGTGGCATCGTTCGGTCGCATGGCCGGAGGACGCCAGGAGATCATCGATGAGCTCTATAAGTACGTGCTCTCGATGGTTTCATCCGATTTCACCATCGCCTTTCTGCTGATTGCCGCATCGATCGCTGCCGTCACGTTCTATCGCCAGAAAAAAATCTCCGCTGTCGTCTTCTCGGCGATCATGATCGTGATCGTGACGGGCGATCTCTGGCATGTCGCCGCAAAGCCGATGGAACTGCATGAGCGCGGCGCGGTGGACGCGCAGTTTGCCTCGGCGCCCGATTATGTGAAATTCCTGCAGCAGGACAAGTCGATGTTCCGCACGCTCGAATTCGTGGGCGGCGCTCCGCCGTATGACAACCGGCTTGCATACTGGCGCATACAGAGCGCCTACGGCTATCAGGGCGCCAAGATGCGGGCGTGGCAGGATATGGTCGATGTCGCCAATATCGGCAATCCGCTGGTGTGGGGACTCATGAACGTGAAGTACATTCTCGAGGACCGCGTGGATTCGAACCAGGTGCTCACGCCGGTCTTCGTCGGACAGGAGCGCGCCGTGATGGAAAACAAGATGACGCTGCCGCGCGCATTCTTCGTCAACCGCTACGAGGTCGCATCGGGCATCGAAATCCTCAAAAAGATCGCCGCCATGAATTTCAATCCGACCGATGTCATGTATCTGATGGACAAGCCGAACGTGAATGTCGCTCCGGCCGGTCCGGGCGCCTCGGCGAAGTATACGAAGTTCGGCATCAACGACCTGGAAATCGAGGCGACGGCCACGGGCGACAATCTTCTGTTTGTGAGCGAGGCGTTTTATCCGAACGGATGGAAGGCATTCATCGACGGAAAGGAAACACCGATCTACCGCGCGAACTATCTCTTCCGCGCCGTTGTCGTTCCTTCGGGCACGCACACGGTTGTGATGAAATTCGAGCCGCGCGGATTTTCTCTCGGCAGGAACCTGAGCCTCGGCATCAACATTCTGGTGCTCGGCGCCCTGGGCTTCCTGTTCGGGAAAACTTATCTGAAGAAAAAACAATGATGGATTATTCAAATCTCACAATTGCCGTGATCGGATCGGGACGGTGGGGCATCAACCACGTCCGGACCGCGCATCAGATTCTGGGCAGCGAGCACGTGATCGTCTGTGACGCGAGCGAAACGGCGCGTTCGAAAGTGGCGGCCGTCTCGCCCGTCATCCGCTTCACAACCGACATCGAGCAGCTCCTGGCCGATGCAAACGTGCGTGCGGTCATCGTGGCGACGCCTGCGGAAACGCATTACGCCGTGGCGAAGAAGTGTCTCGAGCGCGGAAAGCATGTGCTCGTGGAAAAACCGATCACGCTCGTGACCGGTGAGGCGAAGGACCTGATCGAAATCGCCGCACGCAACAATTGCCGGCTCATGGTCGGACATGTGCTGCTCTTCCATCCCGCCGTCGTCAAGCTGAAGGCGATGGTGCGCGACGGCGTGATCGGCCGGCTTCAGTACATCTACAGCAACCGGCTGAACCTCGGAACGATCCGCAGCGAGGAAAACATTCTCTGGAGCTTCGCGCCCCATGACATTTCGGTGATACAGCATCTGACCGAGAAGGATCCGGTGCTCGTCGAAGCCACGGGTGCGGCATTCCTTCAGAACAACATCGAGGATACGACGCTCACCGTGCTCGAATATCCGGGCAACATCCACGCGCACATCTATGTCAGCTGGCTGCATCCCTTCAAGGAGCAGCGCCTGGTGGTGATCGGGGACAAGGGCATGATCGTATTCGAAGACAGCGCGAAAGATGAAAAGTTGAAGTTCTATCCGAAAGGCTTTCAGCGCATCGAGGGAACGCTTCAGAAGTTCGAGGGCGATTACGAGGTCATTCCGTTCGACACGGCGCAGCCCCTGGCCGAAGAGCACCGCCATTTTTATGAATCAGTTCTTTCCGGCACTAATCCGTTGACCGACGGGGCGCACGCCCTTTCGGTTCTTGAAATCTTAGAACAAGCCCAAAGGAGATTACGCAATGGCTGATCAATCCGGTGAAAAAAAATATCATGTCAACCAGTATGCCGTCGTGGACGACAATGTGGAAATCGGAGAGGGGACGAAGATCTGGCATTTTTCGCATGTGCAGTCGGGAGCGAAAATCGGGCGCAAGTGCG
>JBLMZA010000027.1:0-4247 GCA_050258555.1 Acidobacteriota bacterium
AGCGCGGCTTTCGAAATGCAGTATTCGCCGCGGTTGATCGATGCGGTATCGGACGAGATCGATGTCACGAAGATCACCGCATGTCCCGCAGGCAGCAGCGGCGCCGGTTTTTGCTTGAGCCAGTGATTGGCCACGAGCTGCGTCAGGAAATGCGGACCGTTGAGATTGGTGCGTATGACGGTGTCGAAATTCGCCTCGGCGGTCTCCGTGAGGTCGGCGCGGACTATGGCGCCGATGCCCGCATTGTTGACGAGCGCATCGATGCGGCCGAAGGCGGAGAGCGTCTCATCGAGCAGCTTTTGCCGGTCCTCTGCACGGGTGATGTCCGCCTGCACCGGAATGAAACGCTGGTCCCCTGTCACTTTTGCGGCATCGCAGAGCGCAGCGGCTTCCTCGGCCGCCTGGCGGTTGCCGGCGTAGTTGATTGCGACGGAATAACCCGCCGACGCGCAGCGAAGGGCGATGCCGCGGCCGAGGCCGCGGCTTGCGCCGGTGATGAGAATGACGGGGGTGGACATGGAGCAATTCTTTTTATAATGAAAAAGCAAAAGAAAGAAAAAGCAAAAGCAAAAGAAAGATGAAGCAGGGCGAAGCGGCGCTTCGCCCCACATGGGCACTTCGCCCCACAAAAAACAAAAGAAGATAAATTAAAGCGTTACTTCTTCGGGAGCTCGAGGCCGGGAACGCGCCACTGGAAATCGGGATCGACGTACGGCGTGTCGTTCTCGCGTCCCTTCATGAGCTTCAGCTTCAGCTTCAGATGCTCGCCGAAGTTCTTGTAATAGATGAACGTGGTCTCGCCGACTTCCGAGACGATCATCCACTTCGTCTTCGCCGTCTCCCAATGGTTCAATAGCGCCTTCGTGTTGTCGATTTCGTCGAGCACCATGTCGCGCAGCACCTTGCGGCACCACTGCTTCTCCTTCGCATCCTTCGTCTCGAGATACCCGTGCACGCCGGCAATCCACGCCGTAACGTTGCGCTGATTCCTGTACCAGCATTTGAGCGCGAAGAAGCGGTCATAGGCGTCTTCCGCAACCTTGACTTCCTTCTCCGACACGGCGCGTTTCTTCATCGAGGCGGCAAGCGAAACGGCCTTGTCGATCACCGGCAGCACGTTCCCATTGATCAGCTCGAGGCAGCGCTTTGCATCTTCCGGCGTCGAGAGCTCGAATCCCACATCGTACCGGAAGTCCACGCGGCAGCGGTTGTGCGTCGTGGCGAGCATGAACTGCTCGTAATAGCGGCGGTCTTCTTCCGAGATCTTTTCGATGTTCGGAACAATGGGACGCGTGAAGACGCGGTACCACACACCCCATCCCGAATAAATCTGCACGGGCACGGGGAAGCCGCGGTAGGCTTCATCGGACAGGTTCCAGAGCTTCACGAGATCATCGGCGAGATTCGGACCGATCCAGGCGTCCGCCTTCTGCTTCATGAACGCATCGAGCGAAAGCGTATTGTCTGCCTGGAAGGCTCTGAGCAGCTCTTCGTTGATGTTGTAGGGAACGAACGATGTCGGGGTCACTCCGCCGCTCATCGCGGCATTCGACACATCCTGGGCGGACATGGCCTTGAGCTTGTCGAACACCAGATGGGGATACGGAATGCCGAGCAGCGGCTCATGGTTCCATACGGTCGAGGGCCAGAAATACACATCGGCTTCGCTTCCCTTCGAACGCAATTCCCCGATCACCTTCTTTTCCTCGGGAGCGAACGCGTTGAAGAGCGCGGTGCCCGCCACCGAACGGCGCTCGGGATATTTCGGGTGCGTGTAGTTCACATCCCATCCCTTCGACACGAGCGACGAGGCTTCGACGTCGATGCCGTCTTCCAACTGCGACCAGATATACTGCTGTTCCACGGCGAAGGCTTCGAGGCGGAGCATCGTGCGGAATTTCGGATTCACTTTGCGGCCCGCATCGCGCAGAATGCGATGGAAGCGGATGAGATTGTTCGCGGCCGCCTCGGCGATTTCGGTGCCGCCTTTCCACTCGCGGATCACATAGCCGCCTCCGTTGCGTCCCACATAGAGCGAACTTGTGTACTCGAAGCCCGCGCCGCTGTCGTTGGACCATACGGCCATGTAATCGATCTGCGGCACGGCGCGCAGCAGATTCTCCATGAGTTCGGCATAGTGGCGCTGGACGATCGGATGCGCAATCGAAAGATTGTAGCGCGGATGCAGACTGCGGATCGGATGATCGACGCGCGCGCCGCGGAGCATGGGATAGCGCTCGAGCAGACGGTCGGGAACCGAACGGGGCTCGAAGCAGGTGATGCCGGCACGGAGTCCGTATTTCTCGGCCAGTTCCGCATTCGTCCGCAGATAGTTCAGGTTCGCCTGGAGGTAATCATCGTCATAGATGCCGCGGTTGAGGAAGCTCGAAACGAACTGATCGAGCGCGGGACAATATGTGTAGAAGCGGTGCAGGTTCTCGCCGGCCGGTCCCTGCTCGATCGGCACGGCAAAGGCGAGTCCGTTCACTTCGGCATGCGTGCAGCCCATGCGCGCCAGCGTGCAGATGTATTCCTCGCGGTCGAAATTCTCGACCGTGCGGTTGTGCATCGTCAGGAAGCTGTCATACGTCGGACGCAGGCTGCGGAATGTCGGATAGATCACTTTGCCCGAGCGGAAGTCTTCGGCCGGAAGATTCTTCCAGTCTTCCATCGCGAATGTGAAGATCTGATAGAGCAGATGGGGAGCCGATGAAAGGATCTCGGCACCGCCGTCGGTCAGACGAACCATCGCCCAGTCCCGGCCTTCGGCGAACTCCGGGTTGATCTGCTTCCATGTCTTGGCATCCGAAACGACGGCGATGCGGGTGACCGGCGTCGCGGGAACCTTGGCGGAACGGACGACTGCGGCGCCGGGCGCGCAGCGCTGCTGCAGCTCCTCGGCAACGGTGCGCTCCACACGGTGCACGGGAGCATACACGATTTTTTTAACCTGTGACAGATATTCAAACAGTGTGATCATCGTAAATCCAATTTAATTAAATGATGAATTAATGATAGCGTTATCAGAAAAAATGGTAATTTTATGGGCGAAGCAACCCACATCGACCATTATCAATGGTCGATCATTTCCGGCTTCGCCCCACATGGACGCTTCGCCCCACATGACGCTTCGGTCCACAATGACGACTACGAATCGTGCTTCCGCTGATACAGCGCGGCGGCGATGGTCGCAATGTCGCCGATCGATTCGCCGAGCTTCGCCGGCACGATGCTGCAGACATCGGCCGCTTCCTTCAGGGCCTCCGCATTGAAGGCTTCCAGCATGGGACCGTTGATCGCGTCGCCGATGCGCATGCCGAGTCCGCCGAGAATGATGCACTCGGGATTGATCATGTCGGCCATGATCGCCAGTCCCCGCCCGACATACTTTCCTGCAAGCTGAAACACCTCGGCCGCCTCGGGCACATCTTTCTTGAAATCCCGATAGACTTCCTGCACTGTCGTATATTCGTTGTAGCGCTTCGGGAACATGCTGCGCGCAAGAAGCGCCATGCCCGTGCCGCTTCCGTATCCCTCGAGCGAACCCGCCTTGCCGAAACAGCGCGGACCGTCCTCGGCGATACGGATATGTCCGACTTCGCCGGCCGTGTTGCCCGGACCGCGGAAGAGCCTTCCGTCCAGGATCAGTCCGGCGCCGAATCCGGTTCCCATGGTGATGAATGCGAGATTTTTGTATCCTTTGCCCGCGCCGAAGAGCCATTCGGCCAGCGCGCCGGCGTTTCCGTCATGCTCCACATAGACCGGAAGCGAAAATTTTTCGGACAGCATCTGCTTCAAGGGGATGTTGTCCCAGTGCGGAAGATTCGGCGGCGATTTAATCACGCCGGTCACCGAATCCATGGGACCGCCGATCGAGACGCCGATGCACTCGACCGGCTCGTATGCGGCATCCGGCGCGGCGCGCAGGGCCTCTTCCGCCGTCGCAACAATCTCCTGAAAGACGGGCTTGAATCCGCGTTTCGGCGCGGTGACGAACTGCTTGCGCCAGAGCACGCGGCCGTCTTCGGTGCCCAGAAGGACCGCCGTTTTTGTGCCGCCGATGTCGAGACCGAGAATCATGGGGAGAGCCTCCGAGCAAAAAAAAGATACAGCAGTGGGCGAAATAGCATTTCGCCCTGCTATGAAAATAATATGTTGTTGTGTTTTTTTATGTTGTCATAACAGGGTCTTGAACCATGACCGAAAAGCCTAATGATTTGAGTTTTCGGATCAGGCGATTACCCAGG
>JBLMZA010000028.1:0-10155 GCA_050258555.1 Acidobacteriota bacterium
GATCGACTTGAAACACACGTGTGGTACTGAAAGCAATGTACCATAAAGAACAGATATTTTCATGTGGGGTGGTGAATCCCACATTCATGAACGCTACAAAAAACAAAAGAAAGGTGAAGCAAGGGGCGAAGCGGCGCTTCGCCCCACATGAAAAACAAAAGAAAGGTGAAGCAAGGGGCGAAGCGGCGCTTCGCCCCACATGAAAAACAAAAGAAAGGGCGAAATGGCATTTCGCCCTACACTATCTACAAGACAAGTTTCAGGGTTGTGATGGCATGGGGCTTCGTCGCCACGCCTGCAAGCTCGCAGGGCATGAGCGTCTCCTCATTCAGCTTCGCATGCAGCACTTCGCCGACAGGTTTATTCATGGCGACATCCACCGTGAGCGTCTCACCGGTCGGATTCCACCAGCGCACGATCATGCCGTCCTGCTCTTCGGCTTCCTTCACGGCGCTGAGCACCGCCTCTTTCGACGAAAGCGAGAGGAACGACGACTCCATCGTCATTGCTTCCCGATTCTTCCTTCGCACAGGAAGCATCGGCAGATGGAATTGCTCCGACACCTCGTTCACATTGCCGGTCTCTTCCCCGCTTCCCGAACGATGCGGATAGAACGCATAGCGGAACGTGTGCTCTCCCGGACACTGGGCATCGGGCGTCTCGTTGTGCCAGCCGCCCTTGCCGCCCGGACGCGTGATGAGATCTTCACCGGCAAGCAGTCCCACGCAGCGCAGCAATGTGAGCGCGATCGTTCCTTTGCTGTTGTACTTGAGCTCGTACTCGGGCAGTCCCGAAGCCAGGATCGCCGCACCGGTGCCGTTTTTCGTTTTTGCACCATCCTCCACGTTCACGAAGCGCTGCATGGGGGCGACCTGCGCCGGATGCTCGATTGTGAACTGCTTGAGATCGTATTTCTTCTGCTCGCGCTCGGCGATGTAGAACGGCGAATCGGCGGTGCACACATTCGTCCTGATCCCGGTCGGAAAGAGCACGCGGAGCCGGTGATCCTTCACCGTATTGTTGACCGTCGTCACAAATTCCACATGATGCGCATGCGCATCGAGCGACACGATCGTCGAGAGCTCGACCTTCGTCGTTTCGGCGCTGCGCGACTTGCGGTCAGAAGACGCAGCAACCGGCAGATGCATCACTGTGACGATCTTCAGCGCGCCGCGCAAGGGGCCCTTCTCTACGATGGACACTTTCGCCATCTTCGTATTCGAATAGACGAGCGTGTCCTTTTTCGGATACGAATAGTTGTATTCGTCCCCCACATCCCCGCCGTCTTCAAAGACGCCGAGTTTCGAAAAACTCCGGCCCGTTGCCTTCTCGGTGACGGTCACTTCTCCCCACCGGTTCACGTCCGCTTTCACGAACTCGTTTTCGAGCGCATTTTTCTTCACGCGCACGCCTGACGCATACGCCGGGAAGGCATTCCTCCGCTCGATCTTCAGTCCCTTCACGCCGAGCGCCGGAACATTCTTCGCATCCACAAGGATGGTGAAGATGTCGGCATAGGTCTGCTTCGGGTAATTGTGGTCGCTGTATGTGATATCGTAGCCTTCATGCCGCGACACGATCTGATACGGCACCTCGTTGCCGGCGCCGTCGATGAGCGCGAAGCCTTTCACCGGCGGCAGCTTCGGGGCGATCTTCACATCGGGATTCAATCCGACGACGATGTCCTGCAGATAGAAGCGCACCTCGGCCTGCGCCGTGCTTGTGCGCGCAAACGGGGACGGATTGAAGAAGAACAGATGCGTATCGTCGTGCGAGGCCTGATCGTCGTACGGGATCAATGCCTTGAGCGACTCATCGATCACCGCGCTGCCGATTTCGGAGACGGCGGCAAAGCGCGTCATCATCTCCGTATGCACCGTGTCGATCGAGCATCCGCAGATCGAATCGTGCGGATGGTTCTGCAGCAGATTCCTCCATGCCTGACGGATG
This sequence comes from Acidobacteriota bacterium, assembly GCA_050258555.1. Classification (GTDB taxonomy): domain Bacteria; phylum Bacteroidota; class Ignavibacteria; order UBA10030; family UBA8401; genus CAISDA01. The sequence goes on from JBLMZA010000028.1 coordinate 1,951, forward strand.
AGCGGCAGCGAGGAGCGTGCGCCCGATGCCACGGCAATCGCATTCAAAGGCTCGACGTAGCGCTCCATGAGCGTTTCGCATTTCCAGTTCTGCTGCTTGATGTAGATGCGGCTTGAATAGACGCCGCCCAGGACGACGAACGCGTAGCGGTAGCCGAAGCGCAGTTCGCCGAAGAGATCGGGCGCCTTGCCCGATGCTTCCGATTTCACGGCATTGACGAATGCGGGAAGATTGCTGTGGACGAATATGCCTTCAAAATTTTCTGCAAGCAGCTCCAGCTCCGTCGGCAGTTTCTCGTCCGGCCAGTGATGGTCACCGCCGTTCATGAGCAGGCGGTGCGAGGTCGTGGCGCGCGCGTCGAGTTCCTTTTTCACGACGGCGAAGCGCTCGAGCATCTCCTCGGGCGTCGACTGGTGGAAATAACCGCCGCTGTATCCGTCCTTGTAAAAATGAATCAGAAGCGCCTGCGTGCCGTCCGGCGCATGCCACCAGTACTCGGAGGTATCCTGTCCCGGCTCGCCTCCGAATCCGCGGTAGAGCAGCACATTGTCTATGTCGAAGCCCTTCAGGATCATGGGCATCGAGGCGATGTGTCCGAACGAATCGGGGATGTATCCCACTTTCATTTCCATGCCGAAGCGCTTGGCCACGCGCCGCCCCATCATGAGGTTGCGGATCGTGGATTCGCCGCTCACCAGGAATTCATCGGGCAGCACATACCACGGACCGATGAAGAGCCGGCCTTCCTTCACATAGCGCCGGAGCTCCTCCTCGCGTTCGGGACGCACGGCAAGATAATCTTCGGTGACCGAGGTCTGGCCGTCGAGCGTGAAGCACTTGTATGCGGGATCGCGGGCCAGAATATCGAGCAGGTCGTCGACCATGCGCACGAGCATGGAGCGGAAATACTCGAACGACCTGTACCACTCCCTGTCCCAGTGCGAATGCGAAATGATGTGGTATGTCGGCAGCATAGGATACGCTTCCTGTTTATTTTTCCGTGACGGTGACGTTCTTGAAATCAAGGATGCGCTTCTGGTTCTTGTACGAAATCGTCAGCATCTGGCTTCCCACTTCCGCCTGCGTGAAGGGGCTCTCGAAGAGCTTCTGCTTCGTCACATCGACGGTCTTGCCGTTGAGCTTGCGCGTGGAAGGATAGGCGAAGTACATCGTGCCGTTGCCCATCGATTTGTATTCAGCCGACACCTTGCCGGGTTCGAGCGTCACGCGCGGCGTCGTGGCGCGGAGTCCCGCGCAGAACTTTTCGAACGAGCCGGCTTCCTGCTTCGAGCGCACTTCGATCACGTAGCCGTTCTGCAGCTTGTGGCTGCGGAGCCGCCAGTTGTCCTCATCCTCCTTCGACTGCGACCAGTCATAGGGCTGGAAGGGATACCAGCCGACATACGTGTCGCCGGCCCGGCACATGATCCACCCGGACTTGTCGACGATGCGTTCATCGAGCGTCTTCGGGAAAAATCCGTCGATGTGCTCGGTCGTCGTTCCCGGCTGTATGTCATAGAGCACGATGAGCGTGTTCTTCTGCTGGAACGTGCGCTCATAGGGCGAGCCGCCGGTCCACTTGTTTTCATTGTTGTATGTCGTCTTCGATCCGGTCACATCGGCGATCATCGTCTTCTCCTCTTCGGGGAAGAACATCGCCAGCTCCTTGCCGGACCAGTAGGGATGCAGTCCGAAGATCGTCGTGTAGGGCTTGCCCGATGTGAAGCGCACGCCCCAGGTGTGTATCTGGATCGGCTGCTGGAGTCCGCCGTCGAGCGAGCCGATGCCGTAGTCCTTCGTGACATAGGAATACTTGAAGACCGGCGGATTTTTTTCGGTGCCGTAGCGGATCACGTTGCGCACGCGCTTGCGTTCCTTGTTGATGTACGAGACCGAACGGTCGTTGGCGATCGAGTAGATGATCTTCGGCAGACGATAGTGCGAGAGCGCCGAGAGGATGGCCCAGCCGCCGCGCACGGGATCGCCGCTTCCGAAATAGAGATAAGCGAACTGTGATGCGCCGGAATTGAGCGGCTTATAGACCGCCGGCTGGTAGATGCGGCTGTATCCGCCGATATACTGGCCGTCCAGATGATCGACCGCGAAATCGGTATAGATGTATTCCATCATCATCGATCCGCGCTTTTTCATTTCGGGATCCTGCGCGAATTCCGCAAGCAGGCTCATCGAGATTCCATACTCGGGGAAATAATCGGGCGAGTCGAATTCTCCCTGGCCGATCGTCGTGGTGATACGCATCCAGTTAATGAGATATTCCTTGGCTTCCTTCAGGTTCTCATCGGACGATTTGCCGTTGAACCATTCCGAGCGCGGAAGTCCGCGCCACGATTCGGCCGCAAGGAAGAGCGACGTGTAGTACATCGCCCAGTGGTTTTCCGTATCGCCGCGGTAGGGCGCGTATGTCTTCCATGCATTGCGCACGGCGGCCTTCACCTCGGGCGACATGACATCCTTGCCGTAAAGATACGTGCCGATCACGGGGAACATCCAGAACATGTCGCCCGATGGCTTTTTGATCTGGTCGCAGTTCAAAAAGATGCTGTCGGCTTTCTTCAGGTCCTTCTTCAGCGCGTAGCGGTACGCCGCGCCGTAGATGCCCGGGTTCGACGCCGTATCGAGATAGCTCGTCATGTACTGCACGCGGGACTGAAAGGCGGCTTCGGTATCGTCCGCGGCAGAGGCGGCGGCCGGCAGGATGAGGCTTGCCGCAAGAAGCGCCGCAGAGAAAATGGTAGTGATCGATTTCATATTCAGAAATTATGATTGAGTGATGAAAAAAAGAATCTCAGCGATCGAAGAATTTCACATCCCATACCTGCGCGCCGGTAAGTCCGGCCTTGCGCCACTGCACTCCTCCATCGTCCGTGCGGTAAAGCCCGTCGCCGAGCGTCGCGGCATAGACGCAGCGGCTGTTGTGCGGATCGACGGCGATGGCATGGATATTCAGATCCTTCAGGCCCTCGTTGATGCGGTGCCACGAGGCTCCGCCGTCCGTCGAGCGGTAGACGCCGGTCACATATCCTCCGGCATAGATCACGTCGGGCTGCTGCGGATCGAAGGCGATCGCATAGAATGTCGAATGATCGATGCCCGCCTCGCATTTCTTCCATGTCGTTCCGGCGTCGGTCGACAGATAGAGGCCGTTGTCTTCGGTTCCCGCAATGAGGATCTTCGGATTCTTGGGATGCTGGCGGATGACGAGAATGCCCTTCATCGTGAGGCCTTCCATGCGCTTCCACGTCCTGGCGCCGTCATCGCTCACAAACGCGCCTTCGTACGACGCGCTGTAGAGCCGCTGCTCGTTCGAATGATCGATGATGAGCTTCGAGGTGTATCCGGGCTTGCCCGTTGCCTGAGCGGCATCCTGCCAGGATTCGGCGCCGTCGTTCGACCGCCACACACCGTAGGCCGTGGCGATATAGACGGTCTTCGGGTCGGACGCCGGAGCGACGACATCGAGCACTTCGGTGATGCGCCAGTCTGTCGTCACGCGGAACGATCCGTCCTTCTCGACTTTGAAGAGTCCGTTGCCGCCGGCCACATACTGGACGTCGCCGTGAAGCGGCTTCGGCCACCAGCTTGAAAATCCGCGCGTGTAGCGCGGTCCCTTGTGCGTCCAGATGGTATCATCGGACGGGTGCTGATAGTACATGCCCGAGGGCGCATTGTTCGATCCGACGATGAAGACGCCGGATTTAACGATCGTCGTGTAGGCGATAGATTCCTGTGCGCGCAGCGTGTGCGCTGTCAGGAGAAGAGAAACGGCAAGCAGCAGCGTGTGTCGAGGGCTCATAATGTTTTAAAAGATGGATGCTTGTTATCGATAAATACCAAGATGCATGATGTGCGTTCCGGGAAGCTCGGTCTGGCGCCATGTGGCTCCGCCATCGTTGGACTCCCAGAGGCCCGATCCGTTTCCTCCCAGCAACAGATGCGAGGAATCGCGGGGATCGACGAGCATCGCATAGACCGCCTCGCACGCAAGCGAGCTATCCGACACTTTGTTCCACGTGCGGCCGCGATCGGTGCTTTTCAGCACACCGGTTTTGAATCCGGCTGCATAGAGCGCGGCGCCATCCCCGGACGATGCAAATGCGAGGATCGTCTGTCCCTCGCTTCCCTTGCCCGTCATCCACTTTGAACCGCCGTCGTGTGTTACGCGGATGCCCTTGTCTTCCGATCCCGCCAGGAGAATATTCCGATCGGCGGGATGCTGGAGCATGGCGCGGACTTCCGTCGTGAAGCCCGCATGGAGCGCGCTCCACACGGCGCCTTTATTCTTCGAGCGATACATGTCGTCTTCCGACACGGCATAGAGCACATTCGGATCAGCGCGATCGAACATCACATCCTGCACATACCATTTTTTCATGCCGCGGATCGATTCGCGCCACGTTGCGCCGTCGTCGGTCGAGCGGAAGACGCCGAAGGGCGTGGCGATATAGATATTCGTCCGATCCTGCGGATCGACCGCGACATCGAGCACTTCCATCGTATTCCATCCGGTAAGCATGCGCCACGATGCGCCGGCATCCTCCGAACGGAAGAGTCCGTTTCCTCCGCAGGCATAATAGCGGACAGAATCGCCGGAACCGGAATATCCCGAGCCGAATGCCAGCGTGTTGGTGTTCGGCACCACGCGCCAGCCGCTGTCGCCTTGTGCGCGCACGAAGACGCCGACGCGGCGGTTGAGTCCGACGCTGTTATTGACCGATCCCGAGAGCACGGACACAAACAGCTTTTGCCCTTTGGCGAGTGCCGGTCCCCGATTGCTCTGTGCCGGTGCAAGCGTGCAGACGAGGAAAGCCGCCGCGATGAGAAGGGTTGTTTTCATCACAGTCTGACTTCCGTGCCGGTCTGCACCGATTTTGTCATCGCTTCGATCACCGCAAGCGCGTGTATGCCTTCCTCGAGTCCGGTTTCGGGGCGCGCGCCGGTCTGTATGCATGTGCCGAATTCCTTCATCTGTTCGATGTAGCTCTGGGCGCCCTCGTTCGGAAAACTCTGCGACTCGACGATCTCCTGCCTGCCGTGTTCGATCGATTCAATTTCATAGGAAAGCGAATGGCAATGCAGCACCGCCTTCGTTCCGTAGATGCGGAAGAAATACGTGTCGGGCGTGATGTAATAGGACGTGAGCGTGATCGGGAAATTCCCGGCCGTGCGCATAATCGCGGCCGAAACATCGAGCGCGCCGTTTTTCATCGCCATATTCGACGCCATGGCAATCACCGATGTGACCGGCGAGAACAGATACCGCACCGTGTCCACGAAATGAATGCCGAGCTGCGTCATGGGCACAAGCGGACATTTCGACGGATCCGATTTCCAGGTCGGCATCTCGCTGGTGAGTCCCACCGAACGCGAAAGATTCGCCTCGACGGCCACGACCTGTCCGAGCTTGCCTTCGTCGATGATGCGCTTGGCTGAGCGGAAAATGTTGCGCCGCCGCGTGTTGTGCCCCACCATGATCACGCGCCCGGTTTCCGCGGCCAATGCGCGGATCTCTTCGGCTTCCGCAACCGTGTTCGTAACGGGCTTTTCGACGAAGACATGCTTGCCGAGCGAGAGCGCCTGCTTGATCTGCGCGAGATGAAAATAGTTCGGCGTCACGAGCGCGACGGCCTCGACCGCCGGATCGTTGACGAGATCGTCGAAGGACGAAGCGGCGCGCGCGCCGGCTTCATTCGCCGCGGCGAGATTCGCTTCCGTATTGATGTCGAAACACGCCGTGAGTCTGAGCGTGCCCGAGTTCCGTATCGCGTTGAAGATGGTGCGGCCGTGATTGGCCACGCCCGCGATACCTATGCCTGTCGCTGCCTGTGTTGACATGTGTGTCGTATGGTAATTGAAACAGGAAAATTATTGTTTGCCTTCGGCCTTGCGCTTTGCCAGCACTTCCTTGTAAATGGGAGCGTAGATCGCATCGCGCGGAACGCATCCGGCCGGATACTGCCCGAGCTCGTTATTCTTCGAGCGCATGAGATTCGTGCAGTAGCTGATGGCAATGCAGACGTGGGACTGCTTCAATGCGCCGTTGGCGAGCGCATCGGCGGCGAAGTCGGGATACGCGATCGCGCCGCGTCCCACCGCGACGATCGAGACGCGCTTGCGGCGCAGGTTCGATTCGCCTGCCTGAATGAGATATTTCTGCAGCCAGCTGTAGCCGGTGCCGACGACGGCAAGGTCCGGAAATTCGGTCTGTATCTTCTCGGTCGCTTCGAAGTGCCGCGCCACTCCGGCAAGCGGATGCTCGGGCGTTTCGTAGCCGTCGAACGGCTTCTTCTCGAACGGACGCCCGTAGTGCATGTTGTAATAGGGACTGCCCATCGACACATTCACGAGATCGACGCCGTATTCGCGCATCATGCGGATGAGCGCGATGGGTTCGGTGAGATCCTGCTCGAGCGGATTTTCGGCCTTGACGCCGAAGCTGTACGGATACGGCGTTTCAAAGGCGATCGGGCGGCCGGCGCCGGTCGCAGGATCGATTTCAAAGGGAACGCCGTCGTACACATTGAGGCGCGTGGCGAGTGTGAGTTTCGAACCGACTTCGGAGCGGATCTTCGAAAGGATGTTGCGGATCATTCGCGTGCGGTTTTCGAACGATCCGCCGTAGCGGCCTTCGCGCGTGCGCGCGCCCAGGAGCTCGTTCAGAAGATACGTGTGGCACTGCTTGATATCCACGAAATCGAATCCAGCCTTCAAGGCAAGCTTCGCCGCTTTCACATAGGCGTCTTCCAGGCGTTCAAGCTCGTCATCGGTGATAAGAGGATAGGATGCATCGATGCGGATGCCTTTTTTCTTGTCGGCGAATGTGACCTTGTCGGCCTGGGGATGATGATAGGCGATCACGGGAGCGCGATAGCTCCAGCGTCCCGAATGCGTCAGCTGGAGGCCGATCATGAGATCGGAATCAGTGCCGAAACGCGCGCGGTGCGCCGTGCGCGTCACGGAGACGAGCTTTTCAAAATCGGGGAGGTTCGCATCATTCAGCAGCAGCTGCCGGGAATTGGCCAGTCCCTCGGGAACGACGGCCGTCGCCTCGCCCCAGATCAATTTCGCTCCGCCGTCGCCGAAGCGCTGCCAGCGCCGATAGGTCAGCTCATCGGGCTTGCCGTCGAGCGTGCCGTCGCATCCTTCCATCGGATGAATGCCGAGGGCGTTGCCGATTGTCCGCGCGCCGATCTTTACCGGCCGGGCGATTGCTTCAAGGTGTTCTTCAAATGTGATATCGAGTCCCAGTTTCGTTGCATCCGCCCGAAGATCGTCAAGGGACTTGTAATGAAAGTATTTATCCGGCATAAAGAATGATCGTTAATGATTTCAACTCTGGAGGTAAAGTTCGATCGATCCCGATGCGGCCGCATAGGGAATGCGAAGCGCGCCGTTCGTCAATTCGCGCCGCTTGCCGTCCACCATCGCATAGCCTGCGCCTTTCGAGCGCCGCACCTTCAGGTCGATCACGCCGCCGTGCACCGGCACGCGCGCATCGATCGTGTCGAGTCCCTTGAAGAGCCGGGGACGCAGCACGAGGGCATCCGGCTCGGGCCTGACGCCGAGCACATGATGCATGAAGAACATGATCACTTCGGCCCAGTTCCATACGACGATGCCCACCGGAGGAAGCGGAGGCACCGGGCGCTCGCCGTAGAACTCGAGCCACGTGCCGGCCGTGCCGCCCTTGACCGAGCGGAGCCACTGGAGCGAACGCACCACCTTGTCGTCGTCTCCGGCTTCGAGCGCCGCGCGCGTGATAAACATGGTCGCAAACGGCCATGGGCCCGGAGAATCGGGTTCGGATGTCACATCATAGCGGGCGTACCCGCCCGTGGTCCAGCGCTGATTCCACAGCGCTTCCACCGACCGCAGCGTGTTCGCTGCGAGATCGCTTTTTGCATCGACGAGCCCGAAGACGATCGGGAGGACATTCGAAGAATCCGGATCGCAGTACGAGACTTTTTCAACATTCAGCGGCATGCCCGGGGGCATGCTTTTTCTGTTTTTCGGCTCGAATGTGAACTGCGGCGTGCCGTCGGCATTCCGGCGCTTGATGAACCGGCGTTCGTGCACAAGCGAATATGTGGGATGCGAAAGGAACGACTTTTTCATGAGCGCCGAGGCGTCGCGCCAGGTGCGCGCCTTCACACCCTGCCCCATGACATCGGCCATTTCGGCGGCTTT